>CAUSVT010000001.1:0-168516 GCA_963535375.1 uncultured Candidatus Saccharibacteria bacterium
GAAGAAAGAAGCAGACGCCCAGACAGCCGCTGAACAAGCAGTTGCTCAGGCTGAACACAACCAGGATCCAGACGACGTCACCAGCGCCAACGCTAAGGTAGCTGCCGTCCAAGACCCAGCTAAGAAGCAAGCCTTCCAGGATCGCCTCAACCAGGTAACCGCTAACGTCACCGCTGCTCGCAACGCTCTCTCCGCCCTGATAACCAAGGCCAAAGACCCAGCAACCACTGCCGGTATGTCCCAAGAAACCAAGGACGCCGTAGCTGCACAAGTCACCCAAGCAGAGCAGGTCGCCGCCAACGCCGGTGCTTCTGTTGCCGAACTCAACGCTGCCAAGGCAGCACTGCAAGCAAAACTTGACGCCCTCCGTCCTGACCTGTCTGCCCTCCGCACCGCCATCGCCAACGCCGAGAAAGAACCGGCCTACATTACCAATGACGCGACCGTCAAGCAAGCTCTCGCCAAAGCCAAAGAAGTAGAGAAGCAACCAAACCCAACTGCTACTGCCATCCAGAAAGCAGCCAACGACCTCAACACGGCAGTAACTAACGCCAAGAAGAAAGAAGCAGACGCCCAGACAGCCGCTGAACAAGCAGTTGCTCAGGCTGAAAGTAGCAAAACTCAAGCTGCAGTGAATGCCGCAAGAGCTTTGGTGGCAAACGTACAGGATACCGCTAAGAGAACTGCACTGGAAAATCGGTTGAATGCAATTGTCATCCCAGGGCCTCAATCTCCAAGAAATAAGATGACTGTTGCGCAGCCACATCACCGCTCTTTGACAGTAGAAACGTCTGGAAACTCTTGTTACAACCTAGCGACAGCACAGACGGCTTCAACACCGGATCGTTACAATAACCGTGTGCTTCGCGAAGGAGTGGACTTCACGATTAACTGTAACAACCAAGCTCCTGCGGTTGGCTTTACAGCTCGCGTAACCTTAACATTAAGTCGTCGCTATGCTAACACGAACCGTCTGACAATTGGTAAGATAATGAATGGTCGAGTATATCAAGACATCACCAGCCGAGTTACCTTTGGTAATACGCCAGATGGCAAATACACCACTATTGCTTATGATTTGACTGACGGCGGCTTTGGTGACAGTGACGGTATAGCAAACGGCACTATCATCGACCCAGTTGGTGTTTACGAAGAAGAGGACGCTACTCAGAATGGTAACCAAAATGCCAATAGTGGCGGCAACAACCCAGTTGCTAAGATTGCGAAGAAAGTATCAAATGCACTAGCTGACACGGGTAGTAACGCCATCGTAATCGCTCTCGGTTCCATCGCGGTCGTTGCTACTGGCGCCTGGATCATCATCAAACGCCGACGCTAAACCAGCTGTCACACGGCTCAACAATAAAGCGGCTATCTCATTAGCCGCTTTTTATGTTAATCTTCGATAAATCCGCCGGACTGTCGTGCCCACAGTTTGGCATAAACGCCACGTTTTTTGGCAAGCAACTGCTCGTGTGAACCGTCTTCGACGATGCGTCCATTTTCTAGAACAATGATGCGATCCAGTTTGGCGATGGTCGACAGACGGTGGGCGATGACGATTGAAGTGCGATTTTTCATCAATGTCTCCAGTGACTGTTGGATTAGCGCTTCTGACTCTGAGTCCAAGGCTGAGGTTGCTTCATCAAGAATCAGGATTGGTGCATCTTTCAAAATGGCTCGGGCGATGGCGATGCGCTGTCGTTGTCCGCCTGATAGTTTCACGCCGCGCTCACCGACCATGGTGTCAAAGCCATCGTGTAATTTGATGATGAAATCATAGGCGCCAGCTTTCTTGGCAGCTTTTTCAATTTCAGCATCAGTCGCGTCAGGTCGACCGTAAGCGATATTCTCACGAACCGAACGGTGGAACAGTAGTGGCTCTTGCGGCACGTAAGCGATTTGCTCGCGCAGGCTTGCCTGAGTAACTTCGGCAATATTTTGTGCGTCAATAGCAATCTCTCCTGAGTCAATGTCGGCAAATCGTAGCAATAATTTGGTCAGGGTAGTTTTGCCAGATCCACTCGATCCAACCAAACCAATTTTTTCACCCGGCTGAATGCGAAGAGAAAAATCATGAAACAGCGTGTCACCTGCGCCCTCATCATGAGTAAAGGTCACGTTGTCCATGGTGATACTGCCGCGCGTAACAGCAAGCTTTGCATCACTTTGATCGACCAGTGTCGTCGGCGTGGTAAGAATTTCTACCATATCGTGAGCGTCACCAAGGATACGGTTATAACTACGCATAATGCTGTTCATATTCCATAATTCATGTGCCACACTGCCAGTGTAAGTGATGATGAGGTAAACTGCCGCTACTGATACGATATTATGTTGGGTGGCGTATATCGCAAAGGCGATAGCGCCAATTTTTATCGTTATATTGATGGTTGAATACACAGTACTGACTTTTAGGAGCCCGCGCATGGTACCCAGGCTGGCGCCACGCCATGATGTAACAGTCTTTGCGAAGCGTTGCTGTTCCAGCACCTCGGCACCAGATGATTTTACTGCCAAAATATTTGAAACAGCATCGGCTAATTGTCCGCTCACTTTGTTGCTGGCTTTGGCTTCTTTCTCGTTCAGTTTGGCCATCGGTCGAGAACCAAAGTAGACAACAATGCTAAATATGATTGAGAATAGTAGGAGAAATACGGCGTATTGCCACAGCAGAGTTGACAAAATTATGATCGAGCCAACCAGGGAAATTACCAACGGCAAAATTGACCAAATGATGGTGTCCCAAAAACGCTCAACCGCGCCGTTTAATTTGTTGGTTTGGCTGACAAGTGAGCCGCCAAATTTATTGGCATGAAAAAACATCGTTTGGTTGGTTAGTTTGCTAAAACACTGTGCATACAAATCGCGCTGCAGGGCGGTTTCAAATGTCCATGCGAGGTACAGGACTAAGCGCCAGCCGATAACATTTGACCATAATTCGCTCATGCCGTAGAGCGCGACTAATTTCCATAGTTTTTCTGCATTGTCTAGTTGCCCATTTTGGATGATATTGAGTAATTCAGCAATAATCAGTGGGCCGACAAAAATTGTTATAGCCAGGGTGATGATTGCAAAAAAGATGGTCAAATTTCGTCGATGTTTATAGGGGCGTGATATGCGCCAGAACAGACCTAATATTTCTTTGTTTGATACTTTTGTCAACGTAAATACTCCTTTGGTTAGTTTCTGTATTCAGTGGTTCGCTGGTAAGTTAACTATTGCGAACGTGAGGATTTAGAGGAACTCGCCTCAGACAAGTTCATACATGTTAGGTAAGTATATGATATAGTTATGTCATGAGTCAAGAACGTGCTGTAGTTTTACACCGATCTTCAACACGAGTACTGCTCGGTATCAACCTCTTTTTTGTGGCGCTGTGGTCGATAACGTTACTAAATCCACAAAAGCTTAACATCCTGTGGTTTTTGGTTGTTGTTTTATTGGCAGTTTTATTTATCGTAAGGAACAAAAATGTTTCTAGAACTGATGTTATCATTGCTGTAATTTTAGGCTGTCTGGCTGCACCATCCAGTATGTTCATGGGAGTGTGCTCTGCTGTTGCGTATGTTGGAGGTGTTAGTGTGCTCAAGAAAAGTAAGCATGCAATTGTCCTCTGTAAAATGGTCAACAAAAAAGAAATACTAAAAACAATTTGCCTTGCTCTATTGGTAGGATTGGCGCTGGGAACCGTCAATATTCTCCTGGCAAAAATTTCTTGGAATATTGCTTTTTCGCTCAAGCCAGAATGGTTCTTAAACGCCATGCGTGCTGGTATTTCGGAAGAAATTATTTTCCGCTTCTTTTTCTTTGCTACGTGCATCTATTTCATTAAGGATAGATTACTGTCAAAATTAGATAATTTTTTGTGCTATCTCGTTATGATATTGCCTCACGTCTTGCTTCATTTTAATACAGCTAATTTTGCGCTGGGTAGCGTCCTGGCGTTGGCGCTATTGTTTGGTCTGCCGTTTGCCGTCATGCAACGAAAGCGCGATGTTAGTTCGGCCATAGGTGCACATATAGTGGTTGATGTGATAAGATTTTGTTCATTTGGCGTGTAGCTGCTGTATAATAGAATATGAGTAAAGGAGGAAAATAATGGCGTTATATGAGATTACAACAAAACAAGAATTTGAAGAGAAAGTGCTAAAAAGCGACAAGCCAGTGCTGGTTGATTTTTGGGCGCCATGGTGCCCGCCGTGCCGAGCGATGGCGCCAATTTTACACCAAATTGCTGAAGAAACTGAGTTTGATGTCGTCAAAGTTGATACTGAAGCCAGTCAAGAGAACGCACAGTTGGCTATGGACTATCGTGTGCAGGGTATTCCAAACATGAAGATTATCGCTGATGGCGAGGAAGTTGCTGAGCTGATTGGTATGAAACCAAAGCAGACGCTGATTGATGCTTTAGAGAAAGCCGCAAAGTAGAAATTAAGTTAAAAGGAGGATTTTTATGAAGGGTTTTAATGGAAATATTGAAGAATTGACGGTGCAGAATAATAATTTTCGTCAGGTGCTTTATACGGCGAAGCACTGTCAATTGGTATTGATGAGTCTGCCAGTTGGTGGGGAGATTGGCGCGGAAGTTCATGAGGAGAATGATCAATTTTTCCGATTTGAAGCAGGTCAGGGTAAGGTCTTGATTGATGGTAATGAGTATGCTGTGTCTGACGGTAGTGCTATTATCGTGCCAGCAGGTGCTGAGCATAATGTGATAAATACTGGCGAAGAGCCACTTAAGCTCTACACGATTTATAGTCCAGCACACCACAAAGATGGCATTGTTCGGGCGACACGCGAAGAAGCGGAAGTCAACGAAGAAGATTTTGATGGTGTGACGACAGAATAGTTATTAACTCGGATTATAAACGAAAGTATATTACATTGCAGGCTAAACCGCTTTTATATGATCAGATTGCAGCCGATCCGATGAATGATGATTTTGCTAATAGAGGTTGGTTGCCTGTGTATTCTGCTTCGTCAAGTTCGCGAATTGTACTGGTTGGGCAGGCGCCAGGCCGAATTGCCCAGCAGACGCTAAAGCCGTGGAATGATGCAAGTGGTCGCTTGCTTCGGCGATGGCTGAACGTAACGGACGAGCAGTTTTACAATCCTGAACTCTTTGCGTTGATGCCGATAGATTTTTATTATCCAGGCAGGGGAGCGCACGGTGATTTGCCGCCGCGCTTGGACTTTGCTAGGAAATGGCACCCGCGTTTGCTAGCGCAGATGCCGAATGTACGATTGACAATTTTGGTTGGTTCGTATGCGCAAAAATATTATCTTGATCGCTGCGCCAAGCAGAATTTGACAGCAACTGTGGCGGACTTTAATATGTATTTGCCAGATTATTTCCCATTGGTTCATCCATCTCCGCTCAATATTGGCTGGCGCAAACGTAATCCCTGGTTTGAATCGGATGTCATTCCAGTTCTACAAACTATAGTTAAGGAGGTGCTGTCATGACAGTTTATAAAATTAAACGAATTTACGAATCGCCAGAATCGGACGATGGCTACCGCGTGCTAGTTGACCGATTATGGCCGCGCGGTATCAGTAAAGAACGAGCAGCGCTAGACGAATGGGCAAAAGATATCGCACCGACTAACGAGTTGCGCCAATGGTTCGGTCATGATCCGGAAAAATTTGTAGGGTTTATGTCGCGTTATACCGAAGAGCTGGATGCTAGTTCTGTAGCCGCCACTCTTAAACAACAATGGCAAAAACATCCAGTTGTTACGCTGTTATACAGTGCTAAAGATATCGAGCATAATCAGGCGGTAGTGCTGCAGCAGTGGTTAGAGCGGTGATTCGTGCCTCACACTACGTAGTGCTATAATGGTTACGTAAGGAGGTATAATATGCTACTAACATTTTCTCGCGGGCGGGCGAAATTACGGTGTTGATGACACTGAAGTTGGCAATACGGAGGTAATTGCTGGTTATATCAAGGATTATTTCGGCGATAAAATCGACGTTTTCAAGCTGGAACCGGTGAATCCGTATCCGGATAATTATCAAGAATGTACTGAAGTTGCCAAGCGTGAAAAAGCCGAAAACGCGCGGCCAGCATTCCAGGGCAAGGTAGATTTGTCTGCTCATGATACTATTTTCTTGGGCTATCCGATTTGGTGGGGCGAGCCGCTGATGATCATCAATACTTTTTTAGAAAAGTATGACTTTGTCGGCAAAACAATCATTCCGTTCAATACCCACGCCGGTTCTGGCGCTGCTGGCAGAGCGTTTTGCTAGCGAGTGCAGCGAGCCAGTGGATTTGCAAGAAGTGCTGTTGACGGCTTGGCTGCATGACGTTGATGATTACAAATTGGTCGGCAAGGCGCAGGCAGAGAAATTAACGAACGCAGTAAATATTATGACGCAGGCAAAAGTGTTTGACGGACTAAGCCAGGCGGTGCTGGGAAACATTGCAGCGATTGGTTATAGTAAACGGCTGAACGGCAGGCAACCGTAGCGGCTGGCGGGTCAAATTGTGTCTGACGCCGACACGTGTGACGCTATTGGTGTAGTTGGGATTGAGCGGGCGCTGGTTTATGCTTGCCATCATGGTGGGCGGATTTTTGATCCCGCGGTTTGGCCAAATGTTAATCTGGCAGCGCATGAGTATAATGCTGACGGCAATACACATGATACCGACGGCTTCATCAATCATTTCTTTGAAAAGCTGCTGAAACTAAAAGGCTTGATGCTGACGCTACCAGGACGAGCAGAAGCAGAAAACCGCCAGCAAATTATGGTTGATTTCTTACGCCATTATTTCCGCGAGAAGAATGTGCCGGAGTGGAGCGAGTTTCTGGAAGAATACTTGCATAAATATGATTTTTAGACTGTAATATATCTAGTGAATCAAACATTGCAAGCCAAGCTCAAAACTCTACCGCGCACTTCTGGCGTTTATTTTCATAAGTCAGCCAGCGGCGAGATTATTTATGTGGGCAAGGCGGCGGTGCTGAAAAACCGCGTGCGTCAGTATTTTCAAGATTCGCGCGGGCGGGACAATAAAACCATGGCGTTGGTGGCGGAAATCGCTGATACGGATTGGATTGAGACTGAAAGCGAAGTTGATGCCTTGTTTCTGGAAAGCGAGATGGTCAAGCGCTATATGCCGCGATACAACGTGCTGCTGCGTGATGATAAATCGCAGATGTACGTACGAATCGACATGAAAAGTGAGTGGCCGACCGTCAGTTTTACGCGCAATCCAGCTGATGACGGCGCGGAATACATTGGCCCGTTTTATAATGGCTTTGCTTTGAAAAAAGCTTTGCGATATTTGCGGCGGGTGTTTCCCTATTTGACCAGGCAGCGACGGCCGGGGCAGTCGAAATTGGATGAAGATTTAGGTTTGAGCCCGCGACTGAGTGACGGGTCGGTTGCCTATAAAGCTAATTTACGCAAACTCATCAGCTACATCAAGGGTAATCGTAAAGCCATCGCTGCCGAGCTGGAACGCGATATGAAAACGGCGGCTGGACTGCATGATTTTGAGCGGGCGGCAGATCTTCGCAATAAACTACGCGCTATGCAGGAGTTGCAGCGGCGGGTTTGTTTTGGCGACAAAGAATTTTTGGATATTTCGAAGGACAAGGCACTGGCTGATTTGGCGAAATTGTTGGGTCTAAAAGATACCCCAGTGCGCATCGAGGGCTATGACATTTCGCATATGAGCGGGCGGCAAGTCGTCTCTAGCATGGTAGTGTTTACGAATGGTGCCAGCGACCGGGCGGAGTACCGCAAATTCAAAGTCAGTGAGAAAAATGATGACACGGGTAATATCCATCAGACGATTTTTCGTCGGCTGAGCGAGCGTCATCTGAAAAGCTGGGGTTGTCCCAATCTGCTGCTTATTGACGGCGGTAAAGGCCAGCTGGCGGCGGCCATCAAAGCTCGTGATGAGCGTGGCGTCGCCATGCCGATCGTCAGCATCGCTAAGCGCGAGGAAGAATTGCTGGTGCATAAAACTGGTTCGCAGATTAACACGACGTTCATTGAGCAACTGCGGTCGCAGCCGCGAGCGGACGTCACTATTCATGAAGATGGTGACGTCTACGTGGTGAATTTACACCCAGACCAGCGTAACGCCGGCTCGCACTCAAAAAACTTACGAGCTAGTATGGAGCAAACTCGCAACGAACGCCCGACGGCGGACGAGAATACCCTTGCGGCAACCGACATCGTTAAACTGTTTCAGCGCATCCGCGACGAGTCGCATCGTTTTGCGGTGAGCTACCACACAGCACTGAAGCGTCAGCAGCAAACGAAAAATCAGCTAGAGGAAATTCCTGGCATTGGGCCAAAAACTCGCGCTAAATTGCTGAAAAAATTTGGTAGCTTCCGTAATGTTGTCAGTGCCACAGAAGATGACCTAGCGTCGGTGATTGGCCAGTCGCGTGCTCAAATCGTCCACAAATATGTTGCGGCGCAGCGTACCAATAATTAAAACGCTTGTGCTATACTAACAATATGAAACGCGGTTTTACTATTATAGAAGTGCTTGTTATGATATCGGTCATAGCCATTTTGACCACTATCGGAATCATTAGTTACGGCAATTGGCGCCAGAAGTCATTGCGCGATGCTATCACGGCTGACCTCAAAAGTGCAGCGCAGGCTATGGAGCAATACCGCAATTTTCACAATGCCTATCCAACGCTACCCGCTGGCGCATCAATACCAAACTATAACGGCGGCCCTGTTCATGTATATATTCAGGGTGCTGACGGTAAAGAATTTTGTATTGAAGCAACGCGTGGCTCTCAGAAAATGCACATCACCAGCAAGAGTTCGAATGTGAGTGATGGCGGCTGTTCGTGACGTCTAGCTATTGTGAAAATGCAAACAGATTATTATAATAAGTAGCAGTGTGATGAAACGGCAATTTTTTGTATTTCTATTCAGATGGGCTATGAACTCATTTGGCATCTGGATATCGTTGCGACTTTTAGGTACCATGTCGGATGGTGGCTTGTTGACGTTTCTGCTGGCTGGTTTGATATTTTCCGTCATCAACAGTATGCTCAAACCGATCATTATCATCTTGTCACTGCCGGCAATTCTGTTGACCCTTGGTCTATTTACGCTGATTATCAATGGTCTCATGGTCTATCTTGCCATTGTACTCGCTCCAAACGTTTCCATCACATTTGGTGACGCAATTATTGCCGGCATCATCCTTAGTTTGGTAAACTATATAGTAAGTAGTGTGGTTGATTTACGGACTGCGCAAAAAGAACAGGAGAGTTAGATGAATTTGGAACAACTTTTACCATATATCACATTAGGATCAGCATTTTTGATGATTATTACCATTTTGTTGCAACAGCGTGGCGCCTCACTTGGCGCAGGGTTCGGATCTTCTGGTGAATTGTTTACGACACGCCGTGGTTTTGACAAGAATTTGTTTGACGTTACCATCGTTCTGGCTGTAGTTTTTGTGCTATCAATCTTGGCTAGTTTGGTCTTGCCGGGGCTTAAAGGCTAGGTTGTCGTCATGACAGAGGCTGGAGGCAAGCCGTCTTGGAAGCGGTTCCAAAAAATGAGCGCTTCTGGGAAAAGCTTAAATCGTCGAGCTGTGAAGATCGAAAAGGGCGTCATCAAGCACGCACATAAGTTCGTGACATCCCGTCTCGACAGATTGACAGAGGTCCGCCGAGAAGTTATCGGTTGGGCAGTGCTATTGATGATATTGGTTGGCCTGAGTGCAGGGCAATGGACTATTTTTCGTGCAGCCTACACGAAGGATGCGCCTCAGGGAGGTGGCACATATTCAGAGGGAGTTTTAGGATCGCTGGAAACCCTCAACCCCTTGTTTGCACGTTCTAATGCAGAACGGTCTGCTGCGAGGCTAATGTTCGCCAGCCTCTATCAATACGACAATACTGGACACCTCAAGGGGGATCTAGCAAAATCAATCGCCATTAATGGCACGGAAACCGAATATACGATTACCCTAAAAGACAATCTTCACTGGTCTGATGGCCACTCATTGACGGTCGATGACGTCATATTTACGGTTAATCTTCTAAAAAACTCCAAGGTTGGCGCTTCAACTGACGGTTGGGCATCTATCAAAGTTCGGAAAACTGCCGACAATACTGTAACATTTGTAACACCATCCACCTATGCGCCATTTTTGCATACATTGACGTTCCCAGTTGTTCCAAAACACGTATTGGAACATGTAGCGCCAGCTGCTCTGCGTGATCACTCATTTGGACGTTCACCTGTCACGAGCGGACCATTCAAATTCCGACTTTTGCAGACAGATAACCGGGAAAGTGGCAGAAAAGCTGTCCATATGACGGCAAATGAGGCATATCACTTTGGTAAGCCAAAGCTAGACCGTTTCCAGCTGTACGCATATGCCTCACTGGATGAGATCACAAAGGGCTTGAGAACCAGTGAAATTATGGCCACGCCAGAGCTGACCTATGCTTCTCAGCCAGAAAACGTCAAGAAAATGTATGACATGAAAGCTTATGAAACCCATAACGGGGTGTATGCATTGTTCAACAGCAAGAGTCCGATTCTTCAATCTCCATCCATTCGCAAAGCTTTGGTGCAGTCAGTCGACATCACCGCGCTTCGCAAAAAGATGCCACAACAAACAGGCGAATTGACAGGACCGATTTTGCCGGAACACACGGAAGCAGAACTGGAAAGGCCGTTGGCTCGTGATGTAGAAGCTGCCAAAAAGCTACTGGACGCAGAAGGTTGGACGGTGTCTGGCGGTGTGCGTAAAAAGGGCGATCAGTCACTGAAACTGTCAGTTGTTTCCTTGCAGGGTTCTAAATATGAAAATGCAGCTAATTCGTTGGCTGAGACATGGCGAAATGAGCTCAATGCTGAGGTGGAAGTCAAGATTGTTGATGCAACAGATGCTAATCAGGATGTTCTCAGATCAGTGCTGCAACCACGTAATTTTGATGTCTTGATATATGAGTTGGTGCTTGGCGGTGACCCAGACGTCTATGCGTATTGGCACTCGTCACAAGACCAACGCGATCAACGAGGTCTGAATTTTGCAAACTACAATGACGCTATTTCAGATGACGCATTGGTCGGCGGCCGTGGTAAGCGTTCTCCAAAACAACGCGCGGATTATTATCAATCATTCGTACGACGCTGGCAAGCATCTGCTGCGTCACTGCCGCTCTATCGTCCAACAGTTGAATACATCAAACTACCATCAGTCCAGGCTGTAACGCAAAATACTCGACTGGTTTCGCCAACTGATCGATTTGCTGACGTGATATATTGGACAGTTCGCCAAGATTCAGTTTACAAAACACCGTAGTGTCAGGTATAATGATGACAGTCGTGCGGGCGTGGCGGAATTGGTAGACGCGCTAGCTTGAGGGGCTAGTGAACTTAGGT
Source organism: uncultured Candidatus Saccharibacteria bacterium (assembly GCA_963535375.1). Classification (GTDB taxonomy): domain Bacteria; phylum Patescibacteriota; class Saccharimonadia; order Saccharimonadales; family Saccharimonadaceae; genus Nanosynbacter. Next base: position 11,398 of record CAUSVT010000001.1, read on the forward strand.
TCGTGGAAGTTCAAGTCTTCTCGCTCGCACCAAATGGAATTATTTGATTTTTACTATGACAAATTTGTCACAAAATGATAAACCTCAAGTTCGCCATATTGTTAAGACACTTGCCAGCGTTCTCGTAACAGTTTGGCGGACATCGCCACGGACTATTATTATTCAAGCGATCGGTGCGGTGTTAACGGCATCCTTGCCGCTTGCAACAACATATTTTGCAGCGTTAACGACCACCGCACTGACAGAGGCATATACTGGCAGCGGCGACTCACGCCAACTACTCCTGTATGTGATTATTACGGTGGTGCTGGGTGTGATGATGAGTTTTTGGGGAATTGTGCAGGCCTATTTTGAGCAGTTGATGCGCTACCAGCTGGAATCAAGCATTAACGACCAGATGTTTGCTCGGCTGCATGGTCTAGATTTTTGGCGTTATGACGACCCAGCGACAATCGATATGTTTGATCGAGCGAGGCGGTTTGCTGGCTCGTTTTCATATCTGTTTTCGCGGTTGACTAGCATTGTGACGAATATCGTCTCGTTAGTGGTTGGGTTATGGATCATCTCGTCAGTCAGTTGGTGGCTGGGGCTGTTACTTGTCGTGGCTATCATTCCTAGCGGTGTTGTCCAATTTCGGTTGTCTCGTTTGACGTCAAAGTATTGGCGCAAAAATACTAATGTTAGACGGCGAATGTGGTGGATTGAATATGCGATTAGTAAACCTGAGAATATCGCCGAAATGAGACTTTATGGCCTTATCAAGCATCTGTTAACGGAGCGGGCTACTTTGCGCGACAAAGACCAATTACAGATGATTAAATATGAGCGCCGCTTTATGGCTAAGCGCTTTGGTGGCGAGATGCTGCAGGCGGCCGCAGAAGTGGCGGCGCTGGTGTGGGTAACGCTAGAAATTATCGCGCATCGTCAGCCAATCGGCCAGTTTGTGTTGGTGCAACAAATGGTGAGCCGAGTACTCGGCAGCGTCGATAGCTTGATTTCGACGTATAATTCTATTGACGAGGAGGTGGCAAATATGGTCGATTATCAGCGGTTCATGGAGTTGCCAGTAGCTGATGCTAAGCCAAGCCTAACGCTTAACATGAGCAAGTCAATTACGGTGGGTAATGTCAAGTTCCAATATCCAGGTAGCGAAACTCTGGTGCTCAAGGGCTTGTCGCTGGAGATTAAGCACGGCCAGCATGTGGCGATCGTCGGTGAGAACGGTGCAGGTAAAACCACGCTGGTGAAATTATTGACGGGGCTGTATCAGCCGACTAGTGGCGAGATTTTGATTGATGGACAGGATATCGGCGAGGTAGATGCGACGGCTTGGCACCAACAATTGGCTGTCCTGAGTCAAAGCTTCATTCGCTATGATTTTGCGACAGCTTATGAAAATGTGTGGTACGGTGATGTTTCTCGTGAGTTAGACCGAGACAGGCTGGCGGCTGCACTTAAGCAGGCGGAAGCTGATGACTTCGTGAAGAAATTGCCAAAGGGTGGGGATAGCTATGTTGACAAATGGATGACGGATGATAGTGATGACAAGGGTGTCGATCTGTCGGGTGGGCAATGGCAGCGGCTGGCTCTGGCACGCAATTTTTACCGTGATGCGCCAATCGTTATTTTGGATGAGCCGACGAGCGCTGTTGATGCGGCGGCTGAGGCGCGAATTTTTCGCCACTTGTTTAAGCAAAAAGACAAAACCATCATCGCTATCAGCCATCGCCTGAGCACCGTGAAAAAAGCTGATGTAATTTACTTTATGAAAGATGGTCGAATTGTCGAGCAGGGAGCGTGCAACGAATTGATTGCTAAACGCGGCGAATTTTACGAGATGTTCAAAGAGCAGCTGTAATTTGATATAATGAGTGAAGTGGCGCGTTGGCGGAGCGGTTACGCAGAGGTCTGCAAAACCTTTTAGACGAGTTCGACTCTCGTACGTGCCTCCAGAATTATGATAGCTCCAGATCTGGGGCTATTTTTGCTCTAGTAGTTCTTTTAGCTCAGGGAAGGTTGGCTGTTGGAAGTGGCCTCGGTCAACAAATATATGGCTTTTTGCGCTTGGTAGATCAGACTGAAACTTTGCTAGCTCAGTAAACGGCACCACGGCATCGTCTTTACTGTGGAATAGGTGAATTTCTTTGGCGGATTTTTCGAGCTCAGTTGCACTTGGTAATATAAAATCGCCCAAGTCTTCGTGAGTTGCATCATCATATGGAGCAGCAATTAAGATTAGTCGAGTAACTGGCGTGCTGAGAGGATTTTCGTGCAAATACTTTGCTAAGAATATTGCCCCAAGGCTACTACCAATGAGCTGTACATCATCGCCCAAGAATGGCAATATCTTTTCAAAGTAGATTTTCCATTCGGAATACCGCGCGTTTTGCTTGTTGGGCATGGTAGGCAGGAGCACGTCAAAATCTGTCATTGTCACAGCGAGCCAGTCGCGCCATTTTGTTTTGTGAAGAAGATTCTCATACTTGAGTGGAGTGTTGCGCAGCGCGGAGAGGTAGCGCTCATAGGAATCAAAAGGTGATCCGCCGTGAATATGTACAATTTGCTTCATAAATATAGTATAATACAAACCAGCGCAAATGGCAGACCGTGTCAAATGTCAGTAGACATGGACATCGGGCGGTCATTAGTGCAGAATATGGGCGCGAGTGGCGGAATTGGTAGACGCGAGGGACTTAAAATCCCTTGACCAAAAGTCGTGCGGGTTCGATTCCCGCCTTGCGCACCAAATTGCAGCTAAAAGAAAAGTCACCTGTTTTGGTGGCTTTTCTAGTTCCGGTAACAGTCCACGGTAAATGGAAGTTGTTAGTGATATGGTGATAAGCTTATGGTCTTGTTATTTTCTATTGATGACAATTTCGCTAATTTCTGCTTGCTTTGGTGTCTCGATGACGTTCACTAGTGTCTTTGCAACTATCTCAACTGGCATCCAGTTTTCAGGGTCTGGTAGCTGCTCGCCAGTAATTTTCTCAAGCATTCTATTGCGCATACCACCTGGACAGAAGCTAATTGCTCGCGACCTTTTGCCCTTGAAAAACATTTGCAGTGATTTGCTATAGCCACGCATTGCCCATTTGCTACTGGTGTACACTGGCTCGTTCGCAGAACCTTTAGTGCCGGCTGTAGAAGCGACATTGATGATGTCCGCTTCATCTTTGACGATCCTGTCCATCAAGAAGTTAGTGAGATAAATTACACCCATGATATTTGTGGAATATACCTTTATAATATCGCTAAATAGTTTTTCATCCGTACGATCAAACCTAGACATAATACCAGCACAGTTAACGAGTGCCATGATTTGATCATCAAGCTCTAAGATTTGCTGAGCGGCATTCTTGATGGACATCTCATCTGTCAAATCAAGCGTAATGTGCCTGATTCTGTTATCTGTTGGTTTTGAGCGAGAAAGAGAATAAACATTGTAGCCCTTTTCAAGCAGTAGTTGTGCGGTGGCAAAACCCAGACCATCGCTTGCGCCGGTAATTAAAACTGTCTTCATGTAGCTAATTATACCATCTTGGGCTTGGAGTGTTATTCTGGTCAGCATTTTAGCCTCTATAGATATGGCGCATTTCTTGATGTTTAAAGTCATTTTTATCACCCAAAAACCTAACCACAAGCAAAACGTCTGTGGTATAATGAAGGGGTTAGCATAAATTGATAAGGAGAATATTCAATGAGCTCAATCATCATAGCACTTATAGTCGTTGGCGTTGTCCTGGTTCTCGCTATCGGCTTCATCGTCGCCACCTATAATGGTTTGGTGACTCTACGCAACCGCGTTGAAGAAGCATGGAGCGACATCACGGTTCAATTGAAGCGTCGAACTGACTTGATTCCAAATCTCGTTAACTCTGTGAAGGGTTACGCGACACACGAAAAAGAAGTATTTGAAAAGGTTACCGAAGCGCGTTCAGCCATCATGGATGCGAAGGGTGTTAAGGATACTGCTGAGGCAGAGAACATGCTGGAAGGCGCCTTGAAGAGTCTGTTTGCAGTAGCTGAGGCTTACCCAGATTTGAAAGCTAACCAAAACTTTATGCAGTTGCAGCAGGAATTGGTTGACACTGAAGACAAAATCCAAGCTTCTCGCCGTTTCTACAACGGTGGTGTTCGCGACTTGAACACCAAGATTCAGACATTCCCAGCAAACATTGTTGCCGGTATGTTCAATTTCCAAGCCAAGGAATTCTTTGAGGTTGAAGACCGTGCGTCTGTTGAGAACCCAGTAGAGGTCAAATTCTAATATTTCGCATAAAACGCGCAGCCGCTCGCCTACCGTTGGCGGGCGGTTTTTGCTATAATAGCTACTATGTATAGTGCGATTTCTCAAAATAAACGTAACACCGTCATCATCATGGCAGTGTTCGTAGCTATCATTGGTGTTATCGGTGTCTTCATCGGCATGGCGGTTAAGAACTATTCGCTGGCGTGGATTGTGTTTGGTTGTTCGATGCTGTACGCCTGGCTTCAATATTATCTGGCTGGAAAATTAGCCATGGCCATGACTGGCGCCCAAGAGATTGAGAAAAAAGATGCGCCTGAACTGTGGCGAGTAGTTGAGAATTTGGCGATTACTTCTGGCATGCCGATGCCAAAAGTCTACATCATTGATGACCCGGCGCCGAACGCCTTTGCAACTGGTCGCGACCCCAAGCACGCCATCGTCGGTGCGACGACAGGGCTGTTAGAAATTATGGATAAGCGTGAACTGGAGGCGGTGATGGCGCATGAGATGAGTCATGTGCGTAACTATGATATTCGCGTTAGTATGATTGCTTTTGGTTTAGTGAGTGCTATTGGACTATTGGCGGACTTGGCGCTGCGCATGATGTTCTTTGGTGGCGACGATGACCGTGATGTTCACCCAGCGGTATATATATTGGGTTTGGTAGTAGTGATTTTGGCACCGATTTTGGCAACCATCACACAGTTAGCAGTTAGCCGGCAGCGAGAATATTTGGCCGACGCTTCTGGCGCGTTGTTAACTCGAGACTCAGAGGGTTTGGCGAGTGCACTGGGCAAATTGCAAGAATATGGCCGACCTATGGAGCGCCAAAGCACATCGACAGCCAATTTATTTATGAATAATCCGCTGCGCCCCGGCTTTTTCTCAAAATTATTTAGTACCCATCCACCGTTGGAGGATCGTATTGCTCGTCTGCGAAACAATGCGACAAAAATGTAAGGATTCCTGACCATGAGTAAGCAACGTACATCTGTCTCCAAAAAGAAAGTAACAACCAGTCGCTCACGAGCAAACCAAAAACTTGCCTCTGGTTATTATTTGCGGTGCAAGAATCATTGCAAAAAGATCTGGCAGCAGCTGAAAACTCGGAGGGTTCATTTTTTGAAGCGTCGACCGCATCGTAGTTTTCGCCTGACGCGACGTAGGGACTATGTCAGGTCACTGCACATCCCGGGTTATTGGTCTCTGACTACCCAAGCGGTCAAAATGATTTGGTCAAATAAACGTCTGTTTTTTGGCTTGGCGCTGGTGTATGCGCTGGTGGTGTTTGTACTGGCGGGATTGATGGATCAAGAGACGTACAAAAAGATTAAAGCATTGGCCGAAGGTACAGTCGAGCAGGGGGCAGTGAGTGATTTGTTTGCGACGTTCTCGATTTTCGGAGGTGTGGTGTACGGTCAATTGACCAATCAGCCAAACAACGCCCTGCAGCAAATATTGGGCGTGTTGGCACTGATCATGGTATGGCTGACTACCATTTGGTTGTTAAGAGCCGTTAGCTCTGGCAATTCACCGACCATCCGCGATGGTTTGTACCGAGCTGGGGCGCCGCTGGTCGCGTTCATTGTGCTATTGTTCATTGTCCTGTGCCAAATATTGCCAGCTGCTGGCGGCGTCATTCTCTATACGACGCTGCAAACAGCCGACATCTTAAGCCAGACACCACTGTTGATGATCGCTGCAGCAATCACGGGGCTGCTGGGAGTGCTATCGCTGTATTGGCTCACCTCCACGGCTTTTGCCATGATCATTGTTACGCTGCCAGGCACCTACCCAATGCGGGCTGTACGTATGGCTGGCGACATCGTGGTTGGTCGTCGTATCCGCATTTTGTTACGGATGTTGTGGCTGGCTATCATGCTAACGTTGCTTTGGGTGATTATCCTCATCCCGACCATTAAATTTGACGCCTTCATGACGGGTTGGATTGATCAAACCGCTTCATTCCCATTGGTGCCAATCATGGTGCTGTTGGTGGCGTCATTTTCTGTCGTATTTTCAGCTACCTATACCTACTTATTCTACCGAAAGGTCGTCGCCGATGACAGCGCGCCAGCTTGACCGGCAGGCGGCCGAGCAACGAATTGTCAAACTGCGAGATCTGATCAATGATTATCGCTATCATTATCATGTGCTTGACGAATCGATCATGAGCGAGGCGGCGGCTGATAGCCTGAAACATGAACTGTCGCAGCTGGAAGAGCAATTTCCGGAACTTATCACGCCAGACAGCCCAACCCAGCGGGTGGCAGGAAAAGCGCTCAGTAAATTTACCAAGGTTCAGCACCAGACGCGGATGATTTCACTGCAGGATGTGTTTGACAGGGCGGAAGTTGCGGCGTGGATAGAGCGTATGCACAAAGTGCGTAGTGATATCACTGAAGAATTTTTGTGTGATATCAAAATGGACGGCTTGGCGTGTGCGCTGATTTATGAGGACGGTGTGCTGACACGGGCCGTGACGCGGGGCGACGGACTAGTTGGTGAAGATGTGACCATGAATGTGCGGACGATTCAGAATGTGCCGCTGACACTACGCGCCAATCAACGATTTGCTCATTTTTTGCGTGGTCGAACGGAAATTCGTGGTGAAATTGTGATGCACAAGGCTGACTTTGCAGCATTAAACCAGCGTCGGCGAGCGGCCGGTCAGCCAGAATTTGCTAATCCGCGTAACTTGGCGGCGGGGACGATTCGCCAGCTTGATCCAAAACTGGTGGCAGAGCGTCCGCTCAATTTTGTTGGCTATGACATTATTCGCGACAACCTTGAGGACACGCCGACGATTGCCTTTGGCTATCAAATGATGAACGAGCTGGGTATCACCACTAGTCGGCAGACACAAATTGTCTATGGCTTGGATGAAGTGATGAGCTATGTTGATCATCTGGATGAAGTGCGTCAGTCACTGCAGTTTAACACCGACGGAGCGGTCATCAAGCTCAACGACCGGCGACAGTTTGCCGAGCTCGGCATCGTTGGCAAGACACCGCGAGCGGCAGTGGCGTATAAATTTGCCGCCGAAGAAGCTACGACCATCGTCCGTGATATCGTTATCTCCATCGGTCGAACCGGTGCGGCCACGCCAGTAGCGGTGTTTGACCCCGTGGTGGTGGCCGGTACGACGGTGCAGCATGCTAGCCTGCATAACGCTGACGAAATTGCTCGGCTGGATGTGCGGCGCGGCGACACGGTGGTGATTTTCAAGGCGGGCGATATCATCCCGCAGGTTGAGAGTGTTTTGAAAGAATTGCGACCAGCAGGTACCAAGCCAATTGATTACCCGGCGGAATTGGCGCGCCAATATCCGGAGCTAGAATTTATACGGCCAGCAGGCGAGGCGGTGTACCGCGTTAAAGGTTTGAGCGGTCCGCTGATTTTGAAGCGGTCCCTAGCGCACTTTGCCTCCAAAGGTGCGCTGGACATTGATACGCTGGGCGAGAAAAATGTCGAGGCGCTGGTCGAGGCTGGGCTAGTTAACGATTTGGCGGATATTTACCGGTTGACGAAAGATGATTTGCTGCAGCTGGAGCGCTTTGCTGAGATTTCTGCGCAAAAGCTCATTGATGCCATTGCTGCTAAGAAACAGCCAGCCTTGGAGCGGTTTTTATTTGGTCTCGGTATTCGGCATGTTGGCGCGCAGACAGCGATTGATCTCACAAATCACTTTGAAAGTGTTGAGAAGCTCAGCCAAGCGACTATTGATGAGCTACGCGAAGTAGACGGAGTGGGCGAAATTGTCGCCGAGTCGATCGTGGCGTGGTTTGCTGATGAAGATAACGTGATGCTGCTCAAAAAATTTGCTGACTTGGGCGTGGCGCCACAGTTTAGCCAAAAATCCGACCGTCTGGCTGGCCAAAGTTTTGTCATCACCGGCACCCTGCAGTCGATGGGCCGCGACGTTGCTGCTGAAAAAATCCGTGATCTTGGTGGCACCTTCCAAACTGCTGTTGCAAAAGATACAACATATTTGGTAGCCGGCGGTAAAGTTGGCGCCAGTAAATTGAAAAAAGCCGAACAATACGGCACCAAAATTATTGACGAGCAAACATTATTAGAGCTTATACGATAACGGAGGTATAACCATGACACAGCAATCACATCGCGCCCTTGCTATCAAACCCGCCGACACGGTTGTATTTACTGCCATGTCGAAAAAGTATTTTTACATGAGATTGTTCGTCACGAAATTTGCGCTTGAGCAAGGCGTTGTGCCGATTAACTCATTCACCAGTTTTGACTATTTTTTGCTCGATGCGGTGGAGCGTGACACCGTACGGCGCGCCAATAATACGCTGGTGGCGCGCGCTGATGAGCTGTGGGTGTTTGGTGACATCGCTGATGGCGTGCGGGCGGAAATAGTTCAAGCCTGGCAGCAACATAAAACCGTCCGATTTTTTGCGTTTCGTGACGATAAACATATTTACGAAGTTGAGATTGGCGACTTGGTGTATGAAGACGGCGTTGAAACAGTAACCCAACGGAGGTAATGAGATGGTCCGATTTTACTTACAAAAACTAGTGCGTGATAGAGTGGTGCCAAATTGTTTGGATGACCCAGAAGTGCTGCATACGGAATACCGTGAATTGGACAGCCAGGAATTTCGCCGCGAGTTAGTGCGTAAAATTCACGAGGAAACGGAGGAAATACCACTCGGTGACGATCAGCAGGATGAGGCGCTCAAGGAGCTAGCCGATTTGCAAGAAGTTGTTGATGCGCTGCGCCAAGATTTTGGCTTTTCTATAGAGCAAGTCCAAGAAGAAATGGCGCGCAAAAAGCAGAAAAAGGGCGGCTTTGATAATCGGCATTATATTGAATATAACGACCTGGTTGATGATAGTAAATGGGTAGAAATTTTCCGTGCCCAGCCAGAGAAGTATCGTGAGGAAACAGTAGATAGTGAAGGACAGGAGCTTGGCGACTAGTCCGCTAACTGGGTAAATAATATGCAAGTTCACGTTGCCATCCCACACTATAACGCTCCTCGGGCTTTGAGAAATCTTTTGGTGCAGCTAACAGAACAGGAGTTTGATAGTATCACGGTGCTTGATGATCACTCTACTGACCAGCAAGTACTGCAAGACGTCGCTCGTGAGTTTCCGGCAGTCAATTTTATCTTTGGTGAGAAAAATATTGGTGCGGGCGCGAATCGTAATCGTTTCTTGGACTTACATAACACAGGCATTGTATGGTTTATCGATTGTGACATGCGCGTTGAGACAGAGAATGTTGCTGATATATTGCGTCAAAAGTTTGCTGGCGAAAATCATATTATGCTTGGTAGTACCATCCTCTACGCAAACGGTCAGCCGATGGCCTGGAATTATGGTCATGAAATGCACCCGCAGCACGACTGGCAATTTACGCGGGCAACTCAGGCAGACGACCGCCAAATGTTGCAACAGCAAGGCTGGGATTATCCATGGATTTGGGGCGAGCGGGTTGCAACGGATCGTCAAGTTGACTGGGTTGCCGAGGGAAGTTTTGCACTGCTGATTGATGATTTTATACAGGTTGGCGGCTATGACGCAGTGTTTCGTTATCACGAAGGGCAAGACTTGGCGCATCGGCTACGTGAGGCGGGTGTGAAGATTATGGTGACTGGAGATATCGTCTGTACGCATCTGGATATTGACGTTCGCGGCAAGGCCCGCCATCGGGAGATTGAGCAGTTCGCCAAGCTGTTCTACCGAAAGCACCACATCAAGACCGACCAAGACTAGTGTATAATGCACTATATGGATAAATTCAGAACACCGAAGCTCTACTGTTTTTCGCCGCCTGTGATGCTGGCAACCTTGGCTATTGAGATCATTTTAGCAATTCATACAGTGTGGCGTTACAAGCTAACTCCCGTGACGAGGATCGTCGTGGCGCTGCTCGTTTGTCTAGCGCTGTTTCAGTGGGCCGAATACAACGTTTGTGAAGGCACGGTGCTGTTTGATAGCGTGGGCTGGGCGAAGCTTGGCTACGTGGCGATCACCATGTTGCCGCCTCTTGGCATTCATCTGGTCTATCAAATTTCTGCCGACAAACGACGTTGGATTCCAGTGCTGGGGTATACCTTAGCGGTCGTGTTCATTAGCTACTTTTTGCTAGCCGTAAACGGTGTTAGCGCTGGCGTTTGCTTGGGAAACTATGTCATTTTTGAAAATCAGCCAGGCATCAGTGAATGGTATGGGCTATACTACTACGGCTTGTTGTTCGTAGCGATTGCCTACGCCTACACCCGTGGCAAAAACGCCAAAAAACACATTCGCCGCTCATTGTGGTCATTGATCGTCGGCTACGTGCTGTTCATTGCGCCAACGACATTTGTCAATATCATTGATCCATCAACCATCACTGGCATTCCGTCGATTATGTGCGGTTTTGCAGTGCTGATGGCAGTGGCGCTCGCCGGAAAAGTATTGCCAGAATACACAAAGCAAAAATAGTGCTTGTGTTTTTATGGCAATTGGTGCATAATCACAAGTGAGCTGGTACGCATAGGGGCATCTCCTATGCTTGCCAATTGAAAGACAAACACATTTTCAACATGCCCCGGGTGGGCGCGTAGCAGCTCCGCTTTGCTATTTCGGCGACTTGCGTTGGTTTCGGCAAGTCGCTTATGGTATGATGAGTATATGTTTCGACGATCATTTGAAAAGAAAATTCCATTGTTAGTGCGTGAGTTTTTTGCTTCGCACGCGGATGTCAAATTGATAGCGGTGACGGGCAGCACTGGCAAGACAAGCGCCAAGATCGCCATCGGTACGGTTTTGTCGCAGCGCTATGCTATCGCTATGCCGCAGCTGGAGCCAAAATCTCACATGCAGACCTTGCTGCAGATTATGGGAGTACGCTATCCTGAGGGTCCTGAAAAAAAATGGGGATTCTTCGCACGCCGCAATATGTACCGCGCTGTCAAAAAACGAGCTCGCGCTGAACATCCAGAAGCGCAAGTGATCGTCCAGGAGTTTAGTCCGCAAAGCATTGGCTTTCATGATTGGTTCAAAACCGTCATTTTACCGGATATTGCCGTCATCACTTCCGTTACTACGGGGCGCATGCGCGTCGAACATACCATAGAAGAAGTCGCTCAGGAAATGATTACGTTGGGTAATAACTCTCGGATGGCGTTGATCAATCGCGATGACATCGAAGGTCGGTTTGCGGCGTTTGTGACAAATCCTAACATAACCACTTATGGCACCAGTGGGGTTGCAGAATACTATTTTGATGAACATGATTTTTCGCTCACTGAAGGGCATTTTGGCGCTATGATTTCACCGGAGTATCCAGAGGGCATCCAAACACAGTTGAAACTGCTGGGCGAACACAACCTCAGGCCAGCAGTGGCTGCCATGGCTGTGGCTGTCAAGTTAGGTATGGATGTTGGCTCAATTCAGCGAGGCTTGGAGGCGCTGCGCCCGATCCCAGGGCGAATGCAGCTGCTGCGCGGTGCTGATGGTACTATGCTTCTGGACGACAGTTACAGCGCGTCGCCATCAACCACAACTGCGGCTATTCAGACATTGTATAGTTTGAGCGCTCCCCAAAAAATCGCTGTCCTAGGCAATATCAACGGTCTGAGAGAGTCGATGCCACAAGAAATGTCTAAACTAGGCTATCTGTGTAATCCCAATGAACTTGACTGGGTAGTGACAGTTGGAGAAATGGCCAACCAGTATTTGGCGCCATCGGCTCGTCAGCGTGGCTGCCAGGTAAAAGAATGCAAAGACGCCATTGAAGCTGGTAGTTTCGTACGCGACAAACTGAAAAAAGATGGCATTGCGCTGTTTAAAGGCTCATCGGGTGGCGTTTGGTTGGAGGAAGCCATCAAAATTAACCTCCATACAGCGGTTGATGAAAACAAATTAGTTCGTCAAACGCCAGAGTGGATAGCCAGAAAGAATGCATTTTTCTCTCGTTTTAGTGATTAGCTGATATAATACATAACATAGTAGTAATTTGGAGGGTATATGAGCATACAGCAGCCAACAACAGCACCGGCTGAGTCAACGCCGCCGGCTGAACAGCCGCCTATCATGGGTGCGATCAACAAACCGAAAAAGAAAAACCGCAAAAAGTTGATTATTAGTTTGGTTGTGGGGTCGTTAGTTACCATTGGCTTGATTGCAGGACTGTTGTGGTATCTGTTGGTATTTAATAACCCACAGCGCGCGCTGGAAGCGTCAATTGTTAACGCGATCATGTCGAAGAACTCTGTCACTGAAGGACGGCTGACTTTTGAAGGCAAGGGTAATCAAAAAGTCACCATCAAGCTCAAATCATCAGACGCAGAGAAGAGTCAAGAGCTGCAGGCTGATATAACAGTTAACGCCGGTGGTTCTGACAAGTCAATCCAGTTCTCTCTGCCAAAAGTGAATGTACGCAATACTGAAGACGCAACGTATATTAAACTGGATAATGTTCGTAGCTCAATCGAGACAGCGATAGATCGTTACATGGAAAGCGTTTCCTCGCCAGGTGGTGCGATTTCTGGCCGATCTCAGACAAAATCACTCAAAGAAACGATGCTGAAACAATTTGAGACGCTCATCAATGAGATCGACGGCCACTGGATCAAGATCTCTTCAGACGACCTAGAGCAGTCAGAAGAAGCAAAATGTGTGATGAATGCAGTTCGCCGCGCTAAGGATGATGCTGCTGTTCGCGAAGAAATCGCTCAAGTATACCGCGACAATAATTTCCTACAAATCAAAAAAGACTTGGGTACAAAAGATGGTCTGCGTGGATTTGAGATTGATCTGAGTGACGCTACTCTTGAGAAACGTAAAAACTTTGCTAAAGCATTGAGCGAAACAACATACGCCAAGAAGATCAAAGAATGTGGTGGTGGTAGTTCAAAAGCACTCGACACAGATGCACTTGATTTCAAGAAGGTAGATGTTTCTCTGAAATTGTGGATCGACAACTCAAAGAGACAAGTTCGCCGCGTAGAATTTGAGGGTTCATCTGAGGGTAATAAGGTCTCTCTCGAGACAGGCGTTATGTACGGTGATGCCAAGAAGGTTGAAGCACCATCTGACGCAAAAGACTTGAAAGATGTGATGAAAAAGCTCCAGTCAAGCCCACTGTCTAGCTTTGTTCCAAAAACTAGTACTTCGACAAACTCAGCCAGTGACGCCGACGAAGCGTAACTAGCCTTTCGTTGACGGTCAATCGCCTCACTCTCATGTGGGGCGATTTTCGTGCTATAATTACAGATATGAAACGCTACAATCCGACGGAAATTGAGAAAAAATGGCAAGATAAATGGGAGGCTGATGGCACTTATGTCACTGACCTTGGTGATACGACCCGTCCCAAATACTACAGTTTGAGTATGCTTCCTGGCATTACCGGGGCTGGTATTCACATTGGTCACGGTCGGACGTTTCAGTTTGCTGACATCAAAGCGCGCTTGAAGCGCCAGCAGGGCTACAATGTATATCATCCAATTGGTTGGGATAGTTTTGGTCTACCGGTGGAGAACTACGCCATCAAGGTCGGTAAAACGCCGCGAGTGGCGCATGACGAAGCCAAGGCTCATTTCATCGCTCAGTTGAAGCGACTCGGATTTAGCTATGATTGGTCAAAGGAGATTTCTACCGCCGACCCTGAGTATTACAAGTGGACCCAGTGGATTTTTACGCAGCTGTACAAGCACGATTTGGCGTACCAAAAGGAGCAGCCGCAGTGGTGGTGTGATACCGACAATACGGTACTGGCTAACGAGCAGGTTGAGGGCGGCAAATGTTGGCGCTGTGGCAACCCCGTCACCAAGCGCAACCTCAAACAGTGGTTTTTCCGCATCACTGCCTATGCTGATGAGATGCTGGAGGCGACTGACGACCTAGACTGGACGGAGATGGTCAAGACCATGCAGAAAAATTGGATTGGCCGGTCGGTTGGCGCGGAAGTTGACTTTACCCTTAATTTAACGGCATCTGACTCTTTGAAATTTACTCCTGATCTGGCAGAGAAAGTTATTTCTGGTGAAAAAACCAATACAATTAGGTATGAAGCTAAAAAACTGAAGGTTGGTGATATTGCTGATGCTATGGTGCGTGATGGAGAAAAAGTATATTCATTTGGATATATAAAAATAGTCAATATCCACCAGCTTCCACTAAGAGATATATCTAACGATATTTCTGGACATGAACGTTATAGCGATGATAATGAAAAATTGTTGAGTTTTAAAAAGTTCTATGGTGAAAAAGTTTCACTAGAGGATATATTCACGGTTTATGATTTCGAGTATGTACCACCAATCACCGTGTTCACCACGCGCCCCGACACTCTTTTCGGCGCCAGCTACGTGGCTTTGGCGCCAGAACACCCACTGGTTTCTCAGTTGGTCAATGCCGACACGCGCCCCAAAGTTGAAGCATACATTCAAGCGGCGCAGCAGAAGTCCGATGTTGAGCGCCAGGAAAACAAAGATAAATCCGGCGTCTTTACTGGTAGCTACGTCATCAACCCAGTCAATGGCCAAAAGCTGCCAATCTGGGTGGCCGACTATGTACTGAGTGGCTATGGTACGGGTGCGGTTATGGCGGTACCGGCGCATGATGAACGTGACTTTACCTTTGCTGAGAAATTTGACTTGCCAATTGTTCAGGTGGTTGATAAGCCTGAAGATTCGGCAGACGTCGGCTGCTACACTGGCGAAGGTGAGTTGATCAATTCTGGGCAATTTGACGGCACGCGCAGCGAGGACGCCCGCGAACAAATCGTAGCCTGGCTGGAACAGCAGGGTTCTGGTCGAGGCAAGACCACTTATAAAATGCGCGATTGGTTAATTTCTCGCCAGCGGTACTGGGGTGCGCCGATTCCGATGGTCCATGTCGACGGTTCTGCACCAATTGCTGTGGCGGATGAATGCTTGCCGGTGATTCTACCAGAGGTCGAAAGCTTTAAACCAACGGGCGGTAATACGTCGGTCCTGGCGCAAGTTGATGATTGGGTGCGCGTGTGGGTTGACGTCGAGACGGGTAAAACCGTGCCGATTACTGAGCCAAAGCCGGCGGGCGACAATTGGCGTGAAGGCCGACGCGAGACTGACACGCTGGATGGCTATGCTTGTTCGAGTTGGTATTTCCTACGCTATCTTGACCCGCACAATGATGCCGAGGCGTGGGATCCAGCGCGCATTAGTCACTGGATGCCGGTGGATTATTATAACGGTGCTGACCACGCGGTGGCACACCTGCTGTACAGTCGTTTTTGGATGCGATTTTTCTATAAACTTGGCTTGGTCCCGACACCAGAACCATTCAAGCGGATGATGTATAACGCTTACATCATGGCGCCGGACGGCCAAAAAATG
The DNA here is from genome assembly GCA_963535375.1 of uncultured Candidatus Saccharibacteria bacterium. Classification (GTDB taxonomy): domain Bacteria; phylum Patescibacteriota; class Saccharimonadia; order Saccharimonadales; family Saccharimonadaceae; genus Nanosynbacter. Next base: position 26,989 of record CAUSVT010000001.1, read on the forward strand.
TCCAAATCTAAGGGCAATGTCATCGATCCGATGGAAATCATGGACAGCGGCTATGGCGCTGATGCGCTGCGCGTCTATGAGATGTTTATCGCGCCGTATGATATGGATGCACCGTGGGATCCGCGCGGCGTGCCGGGGACGTATCGGTTCCTCAATCGAGTGTGGAATGTGGTGCAGGAGTTTTTGGCGGCGCCATCCTCCTCCAGAGTACACTCTTCGCTCGAATCTCCACAGGAGATTACTCGCGAGCGTTCGGCTGGAGCGTCCGCTACTCGCGAACCCTCCACAGCCTCTGTCGGAGGGGGCGACGCCGCCACCCTTCTGCGCCTAACGCACTCAACCATCAAAAAAGTCACTCGCGACATTGAGGACGAAAAGTTCAATACAGCGGTGGCGGCAATGATGGAAATGGTGAACGGCCTATACAAGTTCAAAGAAGCACACGGTATGCAAGCGACAGAAACGTGGCAGTTTACTCTGGAGAGCCTGCTACAGATTTTGGCGCCATTCGCGCCACATATCACCGAAGAGTTGTGGCAGGAACTGGGCCACACTGATACCATTCACGTCAATCACTGGCCAAAGTGGGACGAGAAATATCTGGTGAGTGATGTAATGACCATCATCGTCCAGGTCAATGGTAAGCTTCGATCAAAGCTGGAGCTGCCAGCCGACATCGACCAGCAGGGTATTGAAGAAGCAGCTTTAGCTGACGCCAATGTTCAAAAATTCACAAACAATAAACCACCTAAAAAGATGGTTTATGTTCCGGGTAAACTACTTAACGTTGTTATTTAGCTTTAGGTTTTGCGTCTGCAGGAAAGACTTCTTTCTTGCCATCGCCATTAGTGTCTTTCTCGACCATAGTAACAGTGAATTCTTTTGGAGGAATCTTGTATTTTGAATTGTCAAGGACTTCCTGACTAGCCTCTGTGACTACACCAATATTAAGGTTGATCTGGTCTGCAGACCACCCCTCTTGTTCGCCGACTTCTTCAGCGGCTCGCTGTGCCGCAGAGTTAACCGAATCACCATCCTGTAAATCAACAGAGAAAGTTTTTTCCGGTCCTAGCAGTGATGGGTTTTCGTGTGCCGCGTTAACAAAATCAACGGCGCCTTGTTCTGCGACAGCAGCAGGGCTGTCTGGTGCTTCGGCGCTAGACCTGCCTTCCCATGGATATAAGCCAAGGCCTAATCCAGTGACACCTATGGCTAGCATCCCCACAGTTTTTCTAAGCCTGTTCTCTATTTTTTCCTTTTTTGCAAAACTTGTTTCTGGTAATCGTTCGTTATTCATGGTTAGTATAATAGCATAAGTAGTATAAAAAGTCAAGTATATTGTGAAATATCCCAGTCTATACTCTTGAGAAAAATCGTAAAAACCGTTATAATAAAGCCCAAGTGTTAATATAAACTGATAAAGGAGAGATTATGGCACAACCTAAAAAACAGAGCAGCCCGCGAAAAACTGGTCTGCGCCGCAGCCACTTGGTATTGAAATTAGCTCGCCGTGTAAACGGTTCTTCACCAGTTAAAGCCTGGACTACCAAGCGAGAAACTGGCAAAAAAACGAAATAGTAGTAATATAACCCGAACAGGAACGTTTTACGCATGGCTTCAAACCGTCATTTAGGACGAATCGTCGCTCTTCAGACACTGTATGAATATGAATTTCGCCGTGAGGTTGGAGACGAAACAGTCGAATATAAAGACATTCTTGAGAGAAATCTTGATAAATATAAATCATCAGTCGAGGATGTCGATTTTGTAGACAAGCTGGTGCGCGGTGTGATCTCGGTGCAGCAGGAACTGGATGAGCAATTGCGTCCGTTAGCCCCCGAATGGCCAATCGAGCAGATTGCGCGAATTGACCGGGCAGTCTTGCGATTGGCACTATATGAGCTCAATCACGCAAAAGATGCGCCTCCAAAAGTTGTCATCAATGAAGCAGTCGAATTAGCCAAAGCGTTTGGTTCGGATAACTCAGGGAAATTTATCAACGGTGTGCTGGGTACGGCATATCGCTCCCTCCAAGAGGATGCCGATGACAAAGGACAATTTTAGCGGAATACGCAAATATTTTAGCGGGCACAAAAAGCCATCAATTCAGGAAATCGTGCGCGAACCAACAGCTGGTGGCGTTGTCTTTCGCCGCAACAGCAGGGGCGAAGCAGAGTTTTTGTTGTATCAAGATGCGCGGGATCGCTGGACCATCCCAAAGGGGCACATTGAACCAGGTGAGACGGCGCAGGTAACTGCCAGGCGAGAAATCGGTGAAGAGACCGGCCTGAAAAAGATTGAGGTTTGCGGCTGGCTGGGCAAGGTCAATTTTCGCTACCGACGGATTGATAAACTGGTGTTGATGACGACACAGGTATATCTAGTCAAGGCACTTGATCCAAATGAAAAATTGCAAAAAGAAGCGTGGATGAATGGTCTCAAATGGTTTTCATTTCACGAAGCTTTGGACGAAATTGAATACGAAGATATCGGCAAATTGATTTTGCTCGCCATGAAACGTATCAGACAGGAGAATTTGTAGATGAGTGGGATGAACACCGCGCCATACCAAGAATTTGCGCGCGAAAAGCTGGGTTTTGAGTTTACAAAGTTGGATCTTTTGATCACTGCGCTGACGCACCGCAGCTATGTCAACGAGCACCGAAAATCAGTTCACGAGCATAACGAGCGGCTGGAGTTTTTGGGCGACGCTGTGTTGGAATTGGCGGTGACCGAATATCTGTTTGCTCATTTCTCTGAGCCAGAAGGTATTTTGACGGCGTGGCGGGCGGCGCTGGTGCGCACAGAGAGCATCGGTGATGCGGGTGATAAGTTGGGCTATGGTCCGCTCATTCGCATGTCAAAGGGCGAGAAGAACGGCTCAGATCGGGCACATTTGCAGATTTTGGCCAATGCGTTTGAGGCGGTCATCGGTGCGATATACCTGGAGCGTGGCTTTGATGACGCACGTGATTTTATCCATAAACACATCATCGTCAAACTAGATCACATTTTGGAAACTGGTAGCTGGCGCGATCCGAAGTCTCATTTGCAGGAGGTTTCGCAGCGGCTGGACGGGCAAACGCCGGTTTACAAAGTACTGAGCGAAGAAGGGCCTGATCACGACAAAGTTTTCAGGTTGGGTGTGTTTGTCGGTGACCGTTTGATGGGCCAGGGCAGTGGTCCTTCCAAACAAGTTGCCCAGCAAGCAGCGGCTCGGGCTGCGTTGGCAGAATATCGGCGGCTCAATGATGGACCAGAGAACGCTGCTTGAGCCTGATTCTGTTATTGCTCGTGCTAAAACGTTTATGATATACTAACTATACAGTTTAATTCCGAAGGAGGGGCAGAATGTCAACGATTGACCAGCAATTTGTGGAATACATCATTAAATCACTTGTAGAACATCCAGATGATGTTGTCGTTGAGCGGTTGATTGATGAAAAAGGTGTACTGTTGACGCTGACTGTCAACCCTGAGGACTTGGGTCGAGTGATTGGTAAGCGTGGTGGTACTGCACAAAGTGTTCGTACTTTGTTGCGAGCTTTGGGCACGAAAAATGACGCACGTTACAATTTGAAAATCGTCAACAACGATGGCTTTACTGGCGCGCAGAGTAGTGAAGGTAGTGCGTCTTCTAGTTCTGCTGTGGAAAAGCCAACAGAGGAAGCTGTGGAAAGTCAATCTTCCTACGCAGAAAATGCTCGAAAAGAGCTTGCAGAACTGGACGACCTTGATATATAATAAACGTAGTTCAAGCACAGACAACATGCGAGAACAGCTCTATGCGAGCAATGGGTAACCATTGAGAGCCTTATTTGTGCTAAAAAACCGCCCCGTGATGAGGCGGTTTTTTGGATATTGAGATGGCTTGTTCTAGCGTCGTGATCCAGGGATAAGGAGTTCACCACCATCCTCTATAGGACGGTCAGGCCTCACCCAAGAATTGCCATCTTGCGTGTACATTCCCTCGGGGAGCGCTTTCGTGTTTAGATCATATTGACCTGTTTTATCGTTAAAGGTAACCCAAAACGCCCCTGACATACCATCCCCTTCGGCATAAGTACCGGTGACTACACTATCAAGCTGAGGAATTGATGTTGCATCTCCCTTCTCGCTTTTAATCGGGACGACAACATCGTATGATTCTTTGGTCTCATGAAGTTCGTCGAGAAAGATTTTTGTATCATAGGGGTTCCCCTCGTCCTTGACGGTCTTTACCTGTGGGTCACCAATAGGCTCTGCGTCAGTTTGCCTACTGTCGGTGTATGGCATAAGGGCCTCAGGAACGTGGCAGGCAACGAGTACGGCATCTTTTCCTGAGCCATTTATATTATTAACATATTGTTCCACTGCAGGCTTGCTAGCTCCGTCAACACCTTCACTGCAGCGAACTCCAACTGATAATTCAACGAGGTATGATTCTTTTGGTGAACAGCCGCCAATACCAAGACTAGTACCAACGATGGCTAATCCTGCGGCAGGCTTAGCGACTTTATCGCGCAGAAAGCTAGATTTTGGTAATGTTTCCTTCATAACAAAAACTCCTTTAAATTGTTAGACATCATTTTACACTAAAATTAGTTTTTAGTCAAGTGTATGCTAAAATTTTAGAGATGAGAAAATTTCAAGTGATTACATTGTTCCCAGAAATGTTGACGGGCGTGTTTGGCAGTTCCATGATGTGGAAAGCACAGAAAGAAGGTTTGGTGAGCCTGGAGACGATTGATTTGCGTGAGTTTGGCCTGGGTCCGCGGCGGCAAGTTGATGACACGCCGTATGGTGGTGGTGACGGCATGCTGCTGATGATTGAGCCGCTATGGAAGGCGGTGACGCACGCCAAGAGCCAGGATCCAACTGCTAAAGTAGTCATCATGACACCACGTGGCACCAGATGGAAGCAGTCGCTGGCGCAAGATTTTTCCGAAAAAGAGCACGGCTATATATTCATCTGTGGACGATATGAGGGGTACGATGAGCGAATTATGGAGCTAGTAGATCTAGAGTTAAGCGTTGGGGATTATGTGTTGACTGGCGGCGAGCTACCAGCCATGACTATCATCGACTCTATCGTTCGGTTACTACCTGGGGTTTTGGGCGGTGAACAATCGGCAGCCATCGAGAGTTTTTCAGACGGCGAGACCTTGGAGTTTCCGCAGTACACACGTCCCGCTGAATTCAATGGCCTGCAGGTTCCGGAGGTCCTGCTGAGTGGCAATCATGCCATGATCGCCGAGTGGCGCAAAACGCATTCGCAAAAAGCTGAATGATACCGAGTCAACGGAAAATACCGCTACATGAAAAGTAGCGGTATTTTGTTGTGGTGGATGGTCGTAGAGCGAAAGATACGTAATTTGTGGTGTTTATTTTTGTATAGTTCGCTTATGTTTATGGTACGTATATTTTTGTTTTTTTGCAAGTAATTTAGTGAAAAATACAACAAACTTGTGGTTATAGAGCTTGCGCATTATAATAAAGGCATGAAAAAGCTGTCAGTCAAACAAATGAAAAAAGAGATGAGAAACCTTGGTCTAGGCCGCCTGGCTAGTTTATTGCTGGCCGTAACGTTACTGCTGACGGTGCTGATGCAATTGTTTGCCTTTGAGAAGTTTCCAGGGTTATTGCAGCTCGCTGGATTTACCGAAGCGACGGCAGTGGTGCTCGCTGTGGCACTGGTATACACGGAAGTGCTGGCGCTACCTTGGTTGATCGGGCTACGGGCGAGAGCTTCTGTGTTACGGCTGAGCTTTTGCTGTCTGATCATAGCGCTGCAGCTGCTGACGGTTTTGGTGGTTTTTGCCGATATGCGCGGTATCTCTATACTGTTCAGTATATTATCCCGAGAATCGAGTATGATTGACTTTGTGTGGCTGGGACTGTTGTGGGTACTGTTTGGCATCGCCATTAAAACGTCAAAAAAATAAATACATCGCGCTAACGATGTATCGTGAAAATCAATGTGGCTGGGGATGAGGGATTCGAACCCCCGATCACGGGACCAGAACCCGCTGCCTTACCGCTTGGCCAATCCCCAATGCGTATTTGATTGTACTACAAAACATGGCGTGTTACAAGCTCTGGATGTGTCGCCTGGCGGATGATACAATGATTGCATGGAAGCAATTGTCAAATTGGTAGCAGACGGTTTGGTTATACCGGTGGTCTTGATTGGTACGTACGCATTGCTGTGCAAAGTGCCGAACAACAAAAAATATCAGACATATGCCAGAGTGTTGATGGCGGGCTTGACAGCGTATGTCGTAGCCAAGACGGTGGGAACATTCTATCAACCAGAAAGCTTGCGTCCGTTTGAACTGATGGGCGTTGAACCGGGTGCAGCCTATCTCAACAATCCTGGGTTTCCTTCAGACCATGCGTTGTTCACTATGGCGATCACCTTGGCGGTGTGGTTTGGTACGCGCGATAAGTTGCTAGCGAGCGTTTGTTTAGTGTTGACACTGCTGGTTGGAATTGGTCGGGTATTGGCACTGGTACACACACCGCTTGATGTTGCCGGTGGTTTATTGATAGCGTGCATCGGTATCATCTGGTACAAACCATTGATAAAGCGTTAGCATAAATATATTCATAATCTACATTTGCTTTATTGGCAATTTTCATGTAATATTAGAATATTATGAAAATTCTCTCAACTATATTTAAAGAGGAAATATCAGATTACTTGTTCAATATGCGAGCAGCAGTGTTCGGCCGTTTGTTATTGACTGCGGCAGTGGCAGGATTGTTGGTGTGGCTGGTGGCGACAGGCATTGACCGAGTTATCTTGGAGCCAATCGTGTGTAAAGACGGCGCCAACCAGTTGTTGTGTGGCAACAGCACCATGACGGCAGGGCATATCGCTACAGTCATCATGGCTATCATGTTGGTACCAGTGTTGATATTGTTTGGTATCAAGCGTCCGCTGGTCGTGGTATTGGCGGCAACGATTGCCTTGTGGGGTGTCAATTTTTGGCAGGCGCACACTATTGTAGCGGCGTTGATTGCATCATTGACCTATATGGTGGTATACGCTAGCCTAACATGGCTCAATAGGATTCGCGGCGACGGCGCAGCAATTTTGTTGATGATCGTGTTTGTGATTTTGGCGCGAGTTGTCTTGTCTCTGTAATCCCTGTACACTAAGGGTATGGAAATCATTATCATTATTCTCTTAGGTATTATCGTTATGGGCTTGGGTGCGATGCTGTTTGTGCTGCAGTCGAGGTTGAGTGAGCTGAAGCAACAGTCATCAGTTGAGCTCATCAAAACTGACGTGGTGGAGCTGGGGCGAACCATCGCCAAGCTGAATGAATCAGTTAGCGACAAATTAGAGCGCAGCAATGCTCAAGTGCAAACTTCGGTCCAAAAGCAGCTGTCGGAAAGTGCCAAATTGGTGGCGGACGTGACACAGCGGCTGGCCAAGTTGGATGAAACGAACAAGCGGGTGGTCGACGTGGCGACTGACCTAAAAACTTTGCAGAACGTTCTGCAAAATCCGAAGCAGCGCGGCGTGTTCGGCGAGTTTTACTTAGAAAGTGTGCTGGACAATGTACTGCCAGCCAAGCAGTTCCAGATGCAATATCGCTTCAAGGATGGCGAGATTGTTGATGCGGTGATTTTTTTGGACAAGGGGCAGATTTTGCCGGTGGATAGTAAATTTAGCCTGGAAAATTATAACCGGATGATTAACGCCGAGACCAAAGCCGAGCGCGAGCTGTGGTTAAATAAGGTGAAGGTTGATCTAAAGGGGCGCATTGACGAAACCAGCAAATATATTCGCCCGCGGGAGCATACTATGGATTTTGCCTTTATGTTCATTCCATCAGAGTCGCTATATTATGACCTGCTCATTAATAATGTTGGTACGGGCGGTTCGAGCCGCGATTTGATTGAATATGCCTTTCGTGACAAGCGGGTGATCATCGTCAGTCCGACTAGCTTTTTGGCGTATTTACAGACGGTGTTGCAGGGTTTGAGGAGTTTACAAATTGAAGAGCAGGCCAAGGATATCCAGGTGCGTGTCGGTCAGCTGGGCGTGCATATCAAAAAGTTTGACGAGCTAATGACCAAGATGGGTAAGAGCCTCAGTACCACCGTCGGGCATTATAATAATTCATACAAGGAGCTGGGCAAGATTGATAAAGACGTGGTGCGGATCGCTGGTGGTGATCATCAAACGCAGCCAGAACTGATCGATCGGCCAGCGCAGGAAGATTGAATATAAAAAATATCCCGCCAAACCAGGCGGGATATCGTTATAGTAGAACTATGATTTACTCTTCTTCCTTGTTACGGTAGTTGATGAGTAAGAACAAGTTACCACCCAGAGCTGCACCGATGAGTGTTGCGACAATTACTTCCAGGCTAAAGCGAGAGTAGTTCTTCTCGTTCTTAGCTGGGAATGGGCTATTGCTGCGCACTTGAGTGTCAGTCTTTTCTGTGACTGCCAAAGCAACAGCTGGGTTGAGTGTTGCGCCTGAGATGTAAATTTCTCGTGGGTATGGACGCTCACTGTTTTCTGATTGCGCTGCAACTTGGTTGTCTTGGATTTTGGCTATGACTGATGCACGGACAAATGACGTGATTGAGCCTGATACGACCAAACCGATCATCAATGCCAGACCAATACCAAAGGCTTTGCCAGTCGTGCTGATTTCTTTGCGGTTCAATGCTGCGGCGACGCCGAACATGAAGACAGCAACACCGATCAGTTCAACCGCAAAGACACTCCATGAGAATGCAGTGAATTGGTTAAAGCTGAGCGCAAAACCGTTGTTGGTGATTGAGCCGATTAGTACGACTGCTGCCATGGCACCGAGGAATTGTGCACCCCAGTAGAATGGTACCAAAGCGGTTTTTAATTTGCGCATTGACCACAAACCGAAAGTAACGGCTGGGTTGACGTGTGCGCCAGAAATACCGCCGATAGCAGTAACGATGAGCATCAATGCAAAACCAACGTACATTGATGACAGGACGTCCGATGCAAACAGTGCGGTCAGCGTCAAGATGAACGTACCGATGATTTCTGCGATGACGATGTTGATTAAGTTGCTTGGTAATGTAGAACCCAATTTGGCGCGCTTGCTTTTGGCCGCAGCAGATTCGGTGACGACTCGTTTGACGGTCGTTTTGGTTTCGGTCTTAGCTGCAGCAGTTTTCTTTGCCGTAGCTTTAACCGGGGCTTTCTTTGAAGTTTTCTTCGTAGCCATATTCCCTCCTTAAAGTAGTATCACGACTATTATAGCATAATTTGCTATACTGTAGTTATGGGATTATTTGTAAGTCAGAACGACCAGCGCAGTAAACTGCAAGAACGCATTGCGGCGGAACTGCGCGAAAAGGCGAAAACGTCGAGCTTGCAGGAGAAAGCTAGCTTGGACGGCGTGGAAGATGTGAAATATCTGGAAGGCACAAAACAGACGACAACATTGGCGTGGGCGTGGGTTTTGATTGTGATCATGGCGGCAGGAGTTGTCGGTATGTTTTTAATGCAAGGACGATGATATGGAAAAGTTAGATGAAGTTCGATCAATATTATTATCACGAGTAGCCGAGTCGGCTGAACCACGCAGTGTGTTGCGGAGCACGGAGTTGCGGGAGCTATATGGCGTCATCGCGACGTTGCCGAGTGAAGAGCGTGGGTCATTTGGTAAAAAAGTTAATGAGTTGAAACAGGAATTGGAGCGGTTGGTCACGGCTCGTGAGGCTGAGCTGTCAAAGGTTGACTTGCCGTCAATTGACGTGACGGCGCCGATGGATGTTAATGCGCCGCAGCCTGATTTACTGCCCAGCGAGCAGGGTACGATTCACCCATTGATGCGCGAGATCGATCGCATTTCTGACATTTTCAATCGCATGGGTTTCGTGACGGAAGAGTCGCGCGAAATCGACGATCAATTTCATATGTTTGAGAGCCTGAACTTCCCGAAGGGTCACCCGGCGCGTGATGATTATGATACCTTTATGACCAAAGAGACTGACACTAATGGCGACCGTTTGATTGCCCCAGCGCACACCTCGACTATGCAAAACCGCGTACTGAAAAAATATCACGGTAACCTAGAAAATGGCGAGGCAATCGCCGCCATTGTACCTGACCGGGTGTTCCGTAACGAAGATTTGGACGCGCGGCACGAGCACACGTTCTACCAAGTCGAAGGCGTGTATGTTGCCAAGGGTGTCAATGTCGGTAATCTCATCGCCACCTTGCAAGAGTTTTTGCAGGAATATTACGGCAAGAAACTTGACGTGCGCGTCAATCCATTTTATTTCCCGTTCACCGAACCGAGCTTTGAATTTGCGCTGAGCTGCCCGTTCTGTGAGGGTAAAAATCCGGATTGTAAAGTTTGTTCGGGCGAAGGCTGGATTGAACTCTTGGGTTGCGGCATGATTCATCCGAATGTGCTGAAAGCCGCTGATATCGATCCGAACGAATACACTGGTTTTGCCTTTGGCTGCGGCATCGACCGTCTGGTGATGATGAAATACGGTATCGAGGACGTACGGCATTTTGAGAGTGGCAAGCTGGACTTTTTGGAGCAGTTTTAAGGAGCTATTGCGCACACGATAATAGTAGTATCTCAAAAACTTGTAATAAAAGAGGCAGTTCTGTGTGCCGATAGAGAAATTGTTGCAGCGAGAGAGATCACTAAAAAAGATAGGAGGAGGTAAATGGATACACAACAATTTGACGCACTTATTATTGGTTTTGGCAAAGCCGGCAAGACATTGGCGGTGACGCTGGCGAATGCGGGTAAAAAGGTAGCGCTGGTGGAGCGGACACCAAAGATGTATGGCGGCACCTGTATTAATATTGCTTGTATTCCTACTAAGGTGCTGGTCAGTGCGGCTGAGCATCATCAAAGTTTTGATGAGGCCATGGCACATAAGACAACGGTAGTGACGCGGTTGAATGAGAAGAACTATCACATGCTCGCGGATCGTGAAATGGTGAGTGTCATTGAGGGTGAGGCATCGTTCGTAGATGATCGTACTGTGAAGGTTGTGGCGGGTGACGACGAGCTAATAGTGAGTGCACCGCAGATTTTTATTAACACCGGTGCGGAATCAATCATCCCAGATATTCCAGGTGTTGATAAGCCGTTTGTATATACCAGTACTGAATTACTGGATAAAATGACGCAGCCAAAACAGCTAGCTATCATTGGTGGCGGTTATATTGGGTTAGAATTTGCCTCAACTTATGCCAAACTTGGTACAAAAGTAACAGTATTTGAGAGGGGCGATGCTCTGCTTGCACGTGAAGATCCAGCAATTGCTCGGGCTGCTACTGAAGCATTGCAGGCACAGGGTATCGAGATTGTGTTTAGTGTGGATGTGACAGCGATTGAGGGTGAGTCTACTGCGACGATTCGCACAGCAAATCATGATGATTACGCTGGTTATGATGCGGTTTTGATGGCTACGGGCCGTCGCCCGGCGACGATGAGCTTGAATTTACCAGCTGCTGGTGTAGCGACGGATGAGCGTGGGGCAATTGTGGTCGATGAAACACTTCGCACTAGTCGGTCGCATATTTGGGCAATGGGCGATGTAACGGGCGGGCCACAATTCACCTATGCGTCGCTGGATGATTTTCGGATTGTGAGAAGTCAGCTGCTGGGTGATGGTCTGTACACTCGCGCCAAACAAAAAACCTTGCCGTACGCGGTATTTATGCAAACGCCGCTAGGTCGGGTGGGTATGACAGAGGCTGAGGCGCGTGCGACGGGGCGCGAAATTATTGTAAAAGAGTTGCCTGCTATGGCGATTCCACGCCTGCATGTTGATAATGCTACAACAGGCTTGCTGCGTGCGGTGATTGATGCAAGCACTGAACAAATTTTGGGTGCTAGTTTATTGTGTCATAACTCACCAGAAGTCATTAATATCATCAAAACTGTAATGGATAATGACCTGCCATATACTGTACTACGTGACCAAATATTCACTCATCCAACGGTGAGTGAGGCATTGAACGATTTATTTGCATAAAGGAGGATTATGAATCACACAATTTTCGACAAGGCAATCTGGACTATGGAGAACGTGTGAATAAACACATGACGGAGGCGATACGGCGTATACCAAAAGTGGTGCTACACGACCATTTGGATGGCGGCTTGCGCCCAACGACCATCATTGAGCTTGCCGAAGCAGCCGGCTATGATAATTTACCGACGCATAATCCCGATGCACTCAAACGATGGTTTTTTGATGCTGCTAATGCTGGGTCATTGCCACAATACATTTCCACATTTGAGCATACCGTTGGCGTGATGCAGACGACCGCTGCACTCGGTCGAGTAGCGCGTGAAGCAGTTATTGATCTGGCGGAAGATAACGTTATATATGCTGAGCTACGCTTTGCGCCAGAATTACACCAACGACAAGGACTTCGTTTGCAGGCAATTGTTGACGCTGTGATCGATGGATGTCACCAGGGAGAGGATATCGCCCGCCAGAAAGGTAAGGAAATTCATGTGCGGCTTTTACTGTGCGCCATGCGTGATGGAAACCGTAGCGAAGAAATTGCCCAGCTGGTGGTTAATAATTATGGCACTAATTCGACAGTTGTAGGATTTGATATTGCTGGTCCAGAAGCTGGCTATCCGCCAGAAACCCACGCTGCGGCGTTTGGCATATTGCAAAAAAATGCTATACCATTTACGATTCATGCTGGCGAGGCTGATGGTGTACAATCCATCAAAAGTGCGGTGTCGCAAGGAGCAAAACGGCTGGGGCATGGTGTGCGTATCATTGAAGATGTGGCGAGTGATGGAACACTTGGTATGGTTGCGCAGTCTGTTCGCAACGGGCGCGTTGCACTTGAATGTTGCCCAAGGTCGAATGTACAGACTGGTGCTGTAACTAAGCTCTCAGAACACCCGCTGTCGCAATTGGAGAAGCTAGGGTTTGCCTGTACAGTAAATCCGGACAATCGGCTGGTGTCTGGTACGTCGATGAGCGGAGAAATGGGCGTCTTGTCGAACGAATTTGGCTACACGCTGCAGCAATTACGCAAATTAACAGTGACAGCCATGCAGGCTGCGTTTATCGATGAGGTGCAGAAACGGGATATCACAGAGAGACTGATTATACCTGGATATGAGAATGGTATAATGGATATATGAATCACACAATTTTCGACGACATCGTATCGGGCAACATGAAATCTTGGAAAGTTTGGGAGGACGAGAAGTTTTTGGCATTTTTGACGCCGTTTCCAAGCACGCCAGGCTTTACTGTGGTGATACCAAAACAAAATCCAGGCGATTACGTATTTTCCTTGGATGATGAATTGTATTCTGAGATGATGGTGGCGGTGAAAAAGGTCGCCAATATTTTGGAGCAGGCCTTTGATACACCGCGAGTGGCGTTGATTTTTGAAGGCACAGGCGTGGCGCATGTGCATGCCAAGTTGGTGCCGCTGCATGGCGATTTGGCGAAGGGAATTGGCTCGGCAGTGTCGCACGAGCAGGCATTTTATGCGGAATATCCGGGTTGGCTGACGACTGCTGATGGTCCAAAAATGGATGACGCTCAGCTGGACGATATTCAGGCGCGGATTTTGGCAGCGCAGGAAGCAAAATAACGATCCGTTGATTGGAGTGAGGAGGTCTCATGGCAGTACGTGGTAAAGCGCTAATGATAACAATAGCTGGTGTCGTGGCGGTATTGGCTACAGCGTCTGTTGCTTGGGTCTTTCTGTGTCCAAGTCGTAGTGCTGATTTGCAAAAAGCTCATATTCAGCGGCGTGATTATGACCAGTCAGTGCAGGATATCCAAAAGGTTATTGCTGATGATGCGGCTAATAGTGAGGCGCGTCCAGAATCTCGCCCAATTCTGAAAACTCACGGCAAGAAAACTGCGCGGGCGGTGATGATTCTTCATGGCGTCAGCGGTGAGCCGTCGGCGATGGCAGAGTTGGCGGATTGGTTGTATCAGGCGGGATACAATGTCTACGTGCCGCGAGCACCGCACCATGGCCTGAAAGATGGCAAGCAGCACGGCAAAGTTCGCGCCAGTGAATTGGTGAAGTTTATGAGTGATAGTGCTGGGTTGGTTAGTGGATTGGGTGATGAGCTGGGTGTGATTGGTCATTCGGGTGGTGGCACGTTGGCAACGTGGCTGGCGCAATATGGTGATGGATTGTTTTCGCGGGTACTGCTACTTTCGCCGTACTATGAGCCGGATGCTTCTCAGGTGCCAAAGTGGCAAGTGGCACTGCTGCGCAATGTCTATGGCAATCATCTGCTGCCAGATCAGTTCTTTGACGGTGCTTTGTCATACCGGGCATTGGCAAATTATGTCATCATCAAGCAGAATTATCGCAGCGATTTGAAAGCTCAAGGGTTAAAGCACGTTGGTTTGATCATCGGTAGCGAGGACCGTTTGATTGACGGTGCCATGGCAAGGGACATTGCAGAAAAGATGGCTAAAAACAGTGGCGCCACGTTTACAAATGAAACGACGCCAGCACACATGGGCATTGGTCATGAATTGATATGGCCGGGAGATAAGTCTGTGAAGCAATACAAAAAAGAGCTGTACGACATGTACGTACGGGTGTACGAGCGGTGAACATCCTCCTTGTTGAAGACGAACCGGCAGTTCGCACTGGCACCGAGCAGTTCCTCCGCCAGCGCGGTTTTACGGTGGTGACAGCGACCAGTGGCGAGGAGGCGCTAAAGAAATTTACTCGGGCAGATGTGATTGTCCTGGATATTATGCTACCAGGGATGAGCGGCATTGAAGTATTGCACCAAATTCGCCAGACCAGCGACGTGCCGGTATTGATGTTGACAGCGCTGCATGATGAGCCGACGCAAATTGCGAGTTTTGATGAGCTAGCAGATGATTATATGAGTAAGCCGTTCTCGCTGGTAATTTTAGAGAAGCGGATCAAGGCGCTACTTCGCCGCCAGCAGTCTGTCAAAAAAACCTTGTGGCAGCGCGATCTAGCCTCGGTAGATTTTATGGCATATCAAGGGTTTTATGATGGCACTGACGCGCATCTCAAACCCAAGGAAGTGCAGCTACTCAAGCTACTGGTGGATAATCCAAACATGGTCTGGAGTCGGCAGGCTATCATCGACAAGTTGTGGCGCGACGATGAGGTACCGTTTGACCGGGTGATTGACGTCTATATCAAAAACTTGCGCAAAAAATTACACCTGGACTGCATCATCACGGTGAAGGGAGTGGGCTATCGCTATGAAGCGGCTTAAGTTATTTCCCAAAACATTTTTGGTGTCAATCGGTCTGTTTGCGGCGTTGATCATCCTGGTACATGCGCTGGTTTACACCTTGATGCCGCAATTTTATCTGCAACAAAAAGAGCGCGAGGCGGCGGACAATCTCACGGCGCTCGTGGCTGAACTACGCGGTAAATCGACTGAGGAAATGCGCCGAATCAGCCAGGAGTTCGCTCAGATGAAAAATGTTAATATCACGCTGACAATTGACGGGCGCGACCAGTATTTTCAAGGGTTTCAGTCGATCAACATCGTGACGGACAGTGGCAAACCGGTCGATACTAGTGTGGTGAAAATCGCTGATGGCCAAACGGTCGATCCGCGTTCGGTGATTTTACGGCAGGGCAGTGTGGCGAATAGCCAAGGCCAAGCGATCGCGGTCAAGCTACTCGCTGACGTGGCGCCCGTTACTCAGGCCAAGCTCGCTACCTTGCACATATTACCGTATACCATGCTCGGCTCGCTGCTCGTGGCGCTCGTGTTTTCGTACATCTATAGCCGCTTTGTGACGCGGCCGATTCGCCAGATGGCGGCGGTGACTACGACCATGCAGCGGCTGGAAAAGGACGCGCATTATCCGGTAAATAGCCATGATGAAATCGGCGTGTTGGGGCGAAATATTAATGAATTATATCAAAATCTATGGCAAACGATTCGCTCGCTGGAGCATGAAAATAAGCGGATCACGCAGTTAGAAAAGGAAAAAATGGCGTTTTTACGTGCAGCCTCGCACGAGCTAAAAACGCCGCTAGCAGCCCTCCGGATCATGCTTGAAAACATGCAACTCAACATCGGCGAGTATAAAAATCGCGATCAGTACCTGGCGGAGTCGGTGGCGCAGGTTGACCGCTTGGCGGCGATGGTGAATGATGTCTTGCGCTCTGGGAGTGTGGCCGAGCAGGCTCTGCGTCAAGAAAAACGGCTGAGGATTGATAAGTTAATCGCCGAGGTGGTTGCCGACTACACACTGCTAGCAAAAACGCGCAGCATGACTTTCATGGTTAATACAGAGCCAACAACCATTCGTGCCAACCGCGACATGATGCGCCACGTCATCTCGAACCTGGTGTCAAATGCGGTACGCCACGGCGACGCCGGCAGCGTGATAACAATCACCTGTAGCCAGCATGAGCTGGCCATCGAAAACGCTTGCAAACCACTGACTAAACAACAACTCCAACGCGTCTTCGACCCGTTTTATCGGGGCAGTGCCACCACAAAGCAACATGTTGATAGCAGTGGCATCGGCCTCTACACCGTGAAAATGCTACTCGACGCCAAAGGTCTAGACTACGACTTCACGCCACACGGGCAGGGTATGCGGTTTGTGGTGAGGTTTGGTTAAAGTCCCATACAAATATCCCGATAAGGCCGCGTGACAACTTCTGCCGACTCGAGGCCGAGTTTGGCCTCAATCTCGCTAATCATCGCCAGTGCATCAGTCTCATCATCTGATAAAACTTCAACTTCTACGAACGTCCCAGCGTCTTTGATTTCGTCTATAGCCACCGTTGCCTGCGGAAAGTCTGGGGATTGGAATGATCGCCGGTATTTATTAACTTCAACGAGCTGCACCATACCGAGATTTGCCAGTAGCTGTTTGGCGGTCGCCGCGTCCCCGGGTTGAATTGGTAGGTTTGTCTCGGGCTTAATAATCACATCATTCTCTGTATGTGTCGCAGTCGTCGTCGCAGGCTTATATGTCACCTCGGCAAAACTATTGCGCTGGCGAATCCGCAAACATTCGACCGTCTGCATGAAATCGACATCGGGGCGAGAATAATACGTATCAATCTCGTGGAGATTACTCTGCAGCTCAAAACCAAGTTCTCGCAACTGCTTGATTAATTCTTTTGCGTCACCGGTTAATTGACGTTTGCGTTCGATTTCTAATAGTTTTTTGGTCATTTGGTGGCCTTTCTTATGGGTGTATAACTATTTGATAATACGTCATGAGAACAATATATTGATAAAACACTTAAAGCGCAGCTAATTCTTCCTGTAGCTCGCTGCCTCTATCTTTTAACAAAAGAAGCTCAAATAATACTAGCTACTTTCCACTTGGCGGGGGATTGCTTAATATAGATTCCAGATATCTATTATAATAGGCTCTGTTTACTTTTTGAATATTATGATTGCTTGTAGGCAGAACTCATCCTAGTAGTGATAAAATTATTGATAATGGAAAAATCAACATTGAAAATTGCAAAAAAGTTGGCTTGAGCGCTCATGATGTATCGTTCAAACTGCGGACTCATCATATCTATTCAACGAGAAAAGTAAAAAGAGCTGTGGTGGAACAAGACGGCGAATCGATCATCACTCATGAAGGGGAGGAAAATCCGAAATTCCCATTGATAACTGACGGACAATTGCAGACTGATATTTTGCATGTAATTGGCAAGGATGAGAAATGGCTGCTGAAAGAAATGAAAAAGCAGGGGCTGAAGGCGTATGGCGATGTGTTTTCGGGAGAATATGTGGACGGGAAGTTAATCCTGACAGTTTATTAGTAAACAGGAGACTTACAGTTAACGGCTATCTTGTCTAACCGCAGCTAAATAATACCGATAATAACTCTTTGGGTCTGAAACGAAAAAACTGTCATCCATGTCTTCGTTCGGACGAATTTCAATACTCTGGTCGTTAGCATAAGGCTTGATAATATGGGTGAACTCAAATTCATATTCTCCAGAAATTTGCTTGAGCTCCTCGCTCTGATAAAACGGGTCAGGATGGTCTGTCATTACCAACGCAAAATACTGCCCGTTATGAGTAAACAGATGAAACGCTGTATCAGGACAGAGCGGAACGAGAGACGCCAGCTGGCGAATATATGATGCATCGTCGAGAATTGGAAATGCTTCATTGATTATTTCTGGGAACAGGATGTTTGAATAATTGTTCATATGGCAATCTTGATTATAGCAAGAATAGTAGGCGGTTTCATGATCCGTCTGGACTTCATAGGATAGATTTAATCAGTAAGCGGACGATACTTATCACCAAACAAATTTCATCACCACCACTTTGTATACGGCAAAAGTACAGGGCAATATTCAAAATCGATGTTGATTCGGCTTGTAGCCTAAGTTGAGTGACTTTATAATAAAACGTATGAAAATCATCACCAAAAAATCCTACCCTGATTTATTCGAAAAAGTCCTAGCAGGTGAGAAGACATTTGATATGAGGGTGGCCGATTTTGACATCCAACCCGGCGACATTCTGGAGCAGATTGAGGTAAATTATGACGGAGCGCCGACCGGCCGCACAGTTCGTCACGTAGTCGGCGAAGTTTTACGCACGAAAGAAGTTGATTTTTGGAAACAAGAAGACATTGATCAATACGGCTATCAGGTGATGTCACTTACCGAGCGGGTTGATTAGTGTAATGGTAGATTATCCATTAAAGACGCTTAAAGAGTAGGATGACGCAACGAGTAAGCCGAGTAAATAAAACTTTGCTATACTATACCCATGGAGCATGAACAAAAGATACCAAAAGTGTATGCTTTTATAGACAGTCAAAACCTCAATCTTGGCATACGGTCACAGGGCTGGGAGCTTGATTTTAAGAAATTCCGCCTCTATTTAAAGAATAAATACCATGTTGAAAAAGCTTATTTATTTATCGGTTTAGTACCGGGTAATGAGCAATTATACACAAGCTTGCTTGAGATGGGATATTTGCTCGTATTCAAGCCAACTGTCGAATACCGTGAGGATGGCAAGAAGACGTACAAGGGGAATGTTGACGCTGAGCTGGTACTATATGCATCCGCTAAATGTTTTAATGAGTATGACAAAGCAGTTATCGTCTCTGGTGACGGTGATTTTGGCTGCCTCGTAGAATACTTGCAACAAACTGATAAACTTTTAGCATTAATCTGTCCAAATAAACGATACTCCAGTCTGCTGAGAAAATACCGCGGGTATATCAATATTATCGGTAATACTCGAAATAAATTAGAATACAAAAAGGCCAGAAACAGCGTTCGGTCGAAACCTTAGGCTTGTCTGGCCATGGTGATGCTGTAATTATAACAAAAGTGTATACATTATGTCAACAAAGTGTATACAAATTTTGCTTGTTTTTTATGCTCAGCACTCTTTAATATACCCATTTCACATTCCCTTCACACACACTTGCTACACTGACATAGAACCAAGAAAGGAGATCTATGTCATTTATACAACGTGCCTGGTTGTATATCACCAGGAAAAAACTCAAAACGCTGATTTTGCTGGCGATTTTGCTGTGTATGTCGACGATTATGCTGAGTGGATTTGCCATCAAGCATTCGACCGATGCGGCAGCGCAGTCGCTGGACAAAACGCTCAAGGCCGGCTTCACGCTGGGCAATAATCCGCGCACCAATCCGGGAACAGCCCGCGGTTCGGGAACGGTGTCGAACAAAGACATCGACGCGGTGAAGAACCTGGAGGGTGTGACGGACTATGTCAAGCGCCAGAACGCCACGGTCGATTTTATCAATACCAAACTGGTGCCACTACCAAGCGGCGGCAGCGGCTATGATGCCCAAAAAGACAAACAATTTGGCAACGCCGCCACCATCATCGGCGTCAATAAATCTGAGTCCGAGAAGAAGTTCCGGGCCGAGTCGCTCAAGCTCATCGCTGGCCGGCACATCACCGAGAACGATTCTCGCAAGATTTTGGTGCACGAAGACTTCGCCAAGGCCAACAACCTGAAACTTGGCAGTAAAATTAAGTTAAAGGCTAACCAGTATGACACCGACAACGAGCATCCATCCAAGGACGAGGTTGAAGTGGAAATCGTCGGTATATTTAACGGCAAGAACCCAAAGCAGGCGACGTATCAGGTGGAGCTGTTCGAGAATTTGTTCTTGACCGACCTCGCGACGACCCGCCAGTTGAATGCCTATACCGAGCAAAATGAGATTTACCAGGACGCTACGTTCTTTACCAAGGGCACCAAACAGTTGGATGAGGTGATGGCGCGGGCAAATAAATTGCCGGTCAATTGGCAAAAGTATCAATTGAATAAGAATAGTCAGGAACTGGCTGGCGTGACTGGTGCGGTGAACGGCGTGTACGGCCTGATCGACGGCATGTTGTGGGCGACGGCGCTGGTCAGTGTCGCAGTGATTGGCATGGTGCTGTATTTGTGGATGAACGAGCGCAAGCGCGAAGCGGGCGTACTCTTGGCGACGGGCGTGCCGCAGTCAAAGATTGTGCTGCAATATATTGCTGAGCTAGTGATGATCGCGGTGTTGAGCTTTGGTGCGTCGTACTTTACCGCAGGGCTGATTGCTCAACAAATGGGCGATCACGTGGTATCGCAGGCGGCGCAGAATGCCACGCGTCAAGCTGGCAGCTCCTTGAACGGTGCGTCGCTCGGTGCTGATGCTGATTCGGTGACGTCATCACGCACGCTCGACAAGGTGACGGTTGGCGTGCAACCGACGGATCTGCTGGCGGTGTGGGGCGCTGGACTAGCGGTGATTATCATTGCGGTATTACTGGCTTCGCGACCGATTACCCAATCAACGCCAAAAGAATTACTAACCGAAGTGGACTAGGGGCGAATGATGACGATTATCAAACGAGCCTGGACGGCTGTGGCGCGCAAACGGCGTCGCAGCCTGACCATCGCCCTGATCATGACGCTGATTTTCACGCTGCTCATCGGTACGCTGACGGTGCAGCAGACGATGGCGCAGCTGAAGCAATCGGTCGAGCGTAACATCCGCGCCGGCTTTAGCATCGCTAACAAGCAACCGTCGGGCGAGGTGCCAATGGAGACGGCACGACAGGTGCAGCGCCTGGACAAGGTCAAAGCACATAATTTCCAATCAGAAACTACCGCGGGACTGCCAGGCAAACAATTGATCGACACGGCAGGCAGCGGTGTGCAGCTGGACTCTAACGTGGCTGGGGAGGCGAAGGTGACGGGCGCGACACAGAGTAATCTGCTCGGCGAGTTCACCGGTCGATTTTACCAACTAGAGCAGGGCAAGCACCTAACGGCGAACGATCAAAATACGGCCCTGATTCACAAAACCTTCGCCGAGAAAAATAACATCAAGCCAGGCGACAAGCTGGACATCACCAAAGACGGCCGGCGCGTGACGGTGACTGTCATGGGCATCTTCAGCGGCAAAGGCGAAAAGCCGGCGGTCTTGCAGTCCGACATGGCGGAGAATCATCTCATCACCAACTTGGCTGCGGCGCAGCAGCTGACAGGTAGCCAGCAGTTGACGCGGGCGACGTATTTCGCCGAAAATCCGCACCAGCTGAAGTCGCTAACAGACCGCACCAAAAGCCTACCAAACATCGATTGGAAAAAATTTAGCCTAACCGACAACGGGGCAGTATTTGCTGGGATTCTCCAAAACATCGCTGGCATTCAAAACATTTTGACGATTGCCACCATCGGTGCAGCCGCGGCAGGACTGGTGGTGCTGTCACTGGTGCTGGTGTTCTGGGTGCGCGGCCGCTTGCATGAAATTGGCATCTTGCTGTCTATCGGCACGTCGAAGCGGCAAATTATCGGGCAGTTCTTGGCGGAACTCGCAATCATCGCCGCAGTCAGTTCGGTGTTCGCACTCGCCATCGGTTCGATTGCCTCGTCGCAAATTTCTACTGCCTTGACAGCGCAAACTGACCAAAGCCAGCGCATAGAAAAGACTGCGGTGCAAGCCGCGCCGCCGGCGACCTACCTAGAGGCCTTCGCCTTTGGCTACATGGTCGTTCTGCTATCAGCCATCGCTGCCACCGCGCCAATCATGCGCCAATCACCAAAGCAAATTTTAGCAAAATTAAGTTAGGAGTTATCATGTCATTACTTACGTTACGAGATATTATCTATTCATACGCCGACGGTACGAGCAATGTGCTCAACGGCATCAATTATCAATTTGAAAAAGGCAAGTTCTATGCCATCGTCGGTAGTTCTGGCGCCGGCAAGTCGACACTGCTGGGGCTACTAGCGGGACTGGACACGCCGACTGGCGGGCAGATTTTGTTCGACGACGAAGACATCGCCGAGCAGGGTTACTCGCATCATCGCAAGCACAATATCTCGCTGGTGTTTCAGAATTATAACCTGATCGATTATCTGACGCCGCTGGAAAACTTGAAATTGGTTAATGCCAAGGCTACCAACGAAACCTTGCACACCATGGGTCTGGACGACGATCACATTCACCGTAATGTCATGAAACTTTCTGGCGGACAGCAACAGCGCGTAGCGATCGGCCGAGCCCTCGTCTCGCATGCGCCGATCGTCTTGGCAGACGAGCCGACTGGCAACCTGGACGAAACTACCGCCGCTGACATCATTGACATCCTGCGCCGGGCCGCCCATGAAAACGACAAATGCGTCATCGTCGTCACCCACAGTAAACAGCTGGCCAAGGAGGCGGATGTGGTGTTGACACTCAAAAACAAATTACTCCAAAAAAGCAAGGAAGATAAAAAATCAGCCCGTAAGAAAGCTTAATCGTGGTACAGGTAGTGCTGCAATGTGTCAGGCAAAGTAGGCGCGAGCATGTTGTAGGTATCATCGGTGAGGGCAATTGATAGTCGGTCGCGCGGCTGACGCTTGGACAATTTTGTCATACCAAAGAGCGCTGGACTCATTTTCCCACCAGGAACATTGTCGAGTCGGCCAAAACCAGCGGTCAGTCGAACCGTATGCTCATCCTGTGCTTGAGCGATATCAACGAGTTCGCTAAGCAGTGGAACGAGTGTATCATTACCAAAATCAGCCCGCTGCTCACGTGAGAAACGCGCGTTGCTCTGCGGTAGTGGCACTGCAAGGTTCTGTCCATCACCTGTCCAGTCGATCAGCTCGCCGCCATAACGTTGCACGGCAGTGAGTGCTTGGCTACCAAAGCAAACGATGAATGAGCGCAGTTTTCCATTATCACGCGCCATCTCCCCGGTTGAGTCCGACACATCCCACGTGGTGAGGATTGCGTTTGGTGTGGTGGGTGATTTGAGGGCTAGCATGTCGGAAACCGACTGAGTTGGGTACGACTCTCGCGCTAATGTTTGCAACGCTGTGATGCCAAGACTGAGTGCAGTTTTGGCTCTGCCACATTGCCATAGTGTCTCTAGTTCATCCAGCTGTGGCGTACAGTTTTTCGTGAAAGCAACCTGTAGAACGGCATGTTGGTCGGGCAGCGGCAAGTTAAGGACGCGATGATCAGGATTCATTGCACTCTCAGTCAGGGTGATGCTGTCTTGATTGCTCTCAATGACGCGTCCAGCAACTGACGACCCATCGACGCGGTGCCCTGTGATATGTGCTTTTTGAAAATCAAATCGGCCATCAGTCGGAACTTGCGGCGAGCATGCAGTAGCGATTGCCCCAATTGAATCAGGATTGCATTCATCATGCACAAAAACGGTGGCTGCATCTGGCTGAATATCAGCTGTGTGTGCGTGCTGTAGAAAATCACCCACTGTTTGCGTGAGTATCTGTTGATGAGCGCGAGCTAAATTCTCGTAAGAAGGTTTCCGATGCATTTTGTATATTATATCATATATTTATGAATATGGGAATAATAGGGAAATTGACTTCCCTAGATTTTATATGACAGCCGTCCTATTATGGAGGTAAAAGGAGTGTAGATCATGAGTTTGGAAGAAAAGGTGCATAATGCACAGATAAAGATATTGCGAGAATTACTATTTTTGCCGGCTGCTCATTTTGCTGCGTTGCAGCGAGCTACTGGGCTTGATAGCGACCATGTCAAATTTCACATCAAACGACTAGTCGCCTTAGGCTACGTTACAAAAACAGCTGATGGCTATATGCTTTCGATCAAAGGAAAAGAATATGCCAATAAGCTAGATACTGATGCTGGTGTGATTGAGCGTCAGCCAAAGGTGGCAGTGCTGCTTGTCGTTGAGCGGCAGCACCATGGGAAAAAGCAATACCTCCTGCAACAGCGCCTCAAGCATCCATATTATGGTTTTTGGGGTGCGCCGACTGGTAAAGTACGCTGGGCGGAGTCTATTGTTGAGGCGGCAGCACGTGAACTCGCTGAAGAAACGGGACTAGACGGAACTTTCGTACACCGCGGTATCTATCACGAGCGGGTTCGCCACAGCCAAACAAATGAAATTGTTGAGGATAAATTATTCCATCTGATGTTTTGTGATACTATTTCTGGTACGTTGGTTGAAGAATTCGAAGGCGGCAAAAATGCTTGGCGCACGCGCGAAGAGATGGAGGGCGAGCCAAAGAAATATAAAAGCTTCATGCACGAAATGACAGCATGTATCGATGGGCACGGTGAACTGACGGAAGTGATATATGAATATGACGCGACGGAATTTTGAGCCACCTCGAGCAGTGCTTTGCGGCTCATACACGCGTGACAGGGTAGGGCTATTCCGGGCCTATGATGAACTTATTGCAACTGGCTGCCAGGTTTTATCGCCACGACGGATGCAGTTTGATAATGCAGCATTTGTGCGAGACACTGCCGAGCAAGGTATATCACCACAAGCGATCGAAGCCTGGCATTTGTCAGCAATTCGTCAAGCAAATTTTGTGATGCTTCATGCTCCAGACGGATACATTGGATTAAGCGCGGCAATGGAAATTGGTTTTGCGACGGCTCAAGGGTGTCCAGTTTTTTCACGCACAGCACCGCAGGACATTGCACTGCGCAGGTTGGTAAATGTTGTGCCGAGTGTGTATGATGTGCTGTGTGTAGTGGGTCTACGATAGATAATTTATGCTGTATAATGCGTAATCAATCTAGCTATATAATGTAGAATAAATAATATGACTAGGTATTGCGCTGGTCCATATTAATTAAAGCACGAAGGCTAATAGCAATATGCATGATAACGTTGTGATGAAACTAACAAAACTCGCTGAAGGTAATGAGGCGTACGCTGAGTTTAATAAGCGCATCGTCAACACCAACATGCCAGTCGTCGGCGTGCGGGTGCCGGATTTGCGGCGCTTGGCGAGAGAATTGGCACCTGATATGAGCGCAGCGGATATTAGTGAATTGCTGACGGTTCAGGATGAATCTTTCGACTATGTGTTGTTGTGTGGATTGTTGATTACGCACGCTCGGCTTGATGATCAGACAGCGATTAATTTGACTAGGCAATATTTGCCGCGCGTTGATTCATGGGCTCACATTGACGTTTTCATAGAGAAAAAGCGGCGATTTGCTGGTGAGCTGTGGTGGAATTTTGCGCTGGCATGTTTGCAGGGTGAGGCTGAATTGACAGTGCGCTACGGTGTGGTTTCTTTGATGACTAATTTCCTAGACGAAGCACATATTGACCAGGTTTTCGCAGCGCTGCGAGACATTAAACACGACGGCTACTATGTCAAAATGGCACTGGCTTGGCTGTACGCCACGGCGGCGGTGCAGTTTTTTGAGCTGACGCTGGCTGAATTGGAAAACGGGCATGCCGATGTCTGGACGCGCAACAAAGCCTACCAAAAAATGCGTGAATCACGGCGGTTTACGCCCGAACAGCAGGATGTTATTGCCGCACATAAAGCAAAAGAATATTGCCAGTAATCGCCAGCCTGCAGCCTGGCTCTACAAAAGTCGAATAGTTACAGATAAGATGGTATACTAGTAACTAGTATGAAAGTCAGCCTAAATCTTATCAAACAATTGATTAATTTTGAATTGCCTCCCGTGGATGAGTTAGTGGCGCGGGTCAATCAGCAGCTTGGCGGTGTCGAGGAAGTGATCGACCTGAAGGCCAAATATGGTGGCGCGCGGATCGTTCGGGTGGTTGAGTGCGCTAAACACCCTGACGCTGATCGGCTGAGCGTGACCAAGATCGATGATGGCGGCGTGGTAGCGGATGTACCACGTGATGACAATGGTCTGGTGCAGGTGGTCTGCGGCGCGCCAAATGTGCATGCGGATATGTGGGCGATTTGGTTGCCGCCTCAGAGTACCGTGCCGGCAAGTTTTAATGACGATGAGCCGTTCGTGCTAGATGCACGACCACTGCGTGGCGTGCTCAGCCAAGGTATGTTGGCGGCGGCAGACGAGCTGGATATCGGCACGGATCATGAGGGAATCGTTGAAATTCATGAATATGACGTACCGGCGGGGGTTGAGCTGACGGCAGGTGCTCGTTTTGCTGAGACGTTTGGTTTGGATGACTATATACTGGACATTGAGAATAAAATGTTTACCCATCGGCCGGACTGTTTTGGGCAGCTCGGCGTAGCACGCGAGATTGCTGGGATTTTTCATCAGCAGTTTACCAGTCCTGAGTGGTACAAATCGGAGCAGCAATTTACCGAGGCTGAAGGTCTAGAATTGACAGTAAGAAATGACGCACCAGAATTAGTGCCGCGGTTCATGGCGGTGGCAATCCGTGACGTTACCGTGGGTCCAAGCCCACTGTGGCTACAATGCGAATTGGTGGCGATGGGTGGTAAGCCGATTAACAACATTGTTGACGCGACGAATTACATGATGCTGATGACGGCGCAGCCAACGCACGCCTATGATTATGATAAATTGCGCGGGTCTACACTCGAGGCGCGGCTGGCTCGTGACGGCGAGAAAATCAGTCTGCTTAGTGGTAAAGAATATGAGTTGACGGCTGACGACATCGTTATTGCTGATGGCGAGGGTGTGATAGGTCTCGCGGGAATTATGGGCGGTGCTGACACTGAGGTTTCGGATAGCACGAAAAACATTGTTTTGGAATGCGCTAATTTTGACATGTATGCACTGCGTCGCACGGCCATGCGTCACGGTATTTTTACCGATGCGTTGACGCGGTTTAATAAGGGCCAGTCACCGCTCCAAAATGCTGCCGTATTGAAGCAGCTGATGAGTATGGTTGGCGGGGTGCAGGCGAGTGAAGTAGAGGATAAGTGTAATACCGCTATTTTTGCTGAAAACAAGTTACTAAGAAAAGCTATTCTGCCAGAATTTCTAATGGAGCGACTGGGGAAGAAATTTGAAAGCGCTGAAGTTGTATCAATGCTTGGCAATGTTGAAATCAGTGTAAAAGAACATACTGTGATGATGGATGAAAGCTATGAAAACGATATAGGTAGCTTGCGCGATAACCGATTAAGACACGTTGAGCAAGAGGCGATGTATGTTCAGCCGCCATTCTGGCGCACCGACCTTGAGCTGCCAGAGGATATTGTCGAAGAGGTCGGCCGGCTGTATGGCTTTGATAAATTGCCGCGCCAATTGCCACGTCGTAGCATCAAATCAACACCGAAAAACTTGCGTCGTGAGCTAAAAAACGCCGTTCGCCAAAGTCTGTCGCGTGCTGGCGCTAACGAAGTCTTGACCTATAGCTTCGTTCACGAACGCATCCTGAAAAATGCCGAGCAAGACATCAGCCAGGCATACAAATTATCGAACGCCCTCAGTCCTGATTTGCAATATTACCGCTTGACGGTGTTACCAAGTTTGCTTGATAAGGTTCACGCCAACATCAAGGCTGGGCATGATGAATTTGCCTTGTTTGAAATGGGCAAGGGGCATGTCAAAATGCATGGCCTAGGCGAAGATGGCCTGCCAGAAGCCAGTCAGTTTACGGACATGGTTTATGCCGCCAAAAAGCCGGGAGCGGGTGCGCCATTTTACAAAATGCGTCGCTTGGTCGAGCAGCTAGCACATGACCTTGGTACTAAGTTAGTATTTAAGCCGATTGAAGAGGAGCTCAACTTCCCAGTCACGGCACCATTTGACCAATCGCGCAGTGCATTAGTTGAGACAGCTGACGGAATATTCATTGGTATAGTTGGAGAATTGAAACAATCAGTCATCAAGAACTTCAAGTTGCCGGCGTACGTAGCGGCGGCTAGCTTGGATACAGCTGGCCTAGAGACCGTTTACGCTAAGCAAGGTAGTCATTACCAACCGCTCAGCCGCTACCCATCGACGAGTCGTGACATCTCCCTCAAGCTACCGACTGATGTCAACTATGCATCTGTCGCTCAAGGCATTGATCGCGTTCTCAAAGCAGTGGAGATTGATGCGGTCTTTCACGCGGTATCCATATATCAGCCATCAGACGATGCAACAACAAAAACCTTGACCTTCCGCTTAGTCTTTACCAGCCACCAACGCACTTTGGTTGATTCTGACATTACGCCTATCATCGAATCGATCCAGCAGACCATGCAACAAATTTACGGCGCGGAGCTTGTCTGATGAAATCGCTCCTCCGTACCTTGGGCTATACGCACAATATGCTGCCGTTTTATGCCAAAATTAGCCTGTGTTCTATATTGGTGGCGTTGACTGGCATCGCCATGCCGTATGTCATATCGCGGGCTACTACTTTGATGGTGGAAGTGGTGGAGGGCAACAACATCGGCGTCGGTCAGGTGTTGTGGTTAGCGGCTTTGCTGCTGGTGTTTGATGTTGCCAATGTGTTGATTCGTAACTTGGGTGGCTACTGGGGTGACGTCATGTCCACCAAGCTCAAAGCGCAGTTGTCGACGCATTATTATCATCATCTGCTTAGCCTGCCACAAAGTTATTTTGACGGGGAATTGACAGGCACCATCATCAACCGCCTGAACCGTGCCATCACCGAGATGAGCAATTTCCTGAACATGTTTGCAAACAATTTCCTGCAAATGCTCCTGACCAGCTGTATCACGATTGGTATCGTCCTAACCTACAGCTTAGAACTGGCGCTATTGGTATTGATATTGTATCCGTTGTTCATCTGGCTGGCGGTGTTGACCAGCAAAAAATGGCGTTATTTCCAGTCAAATAAAAATCACGAAGTCGATATGGCTAGCGGCAGATTTGCAGAAGTCGTATCGCAAATCAAAGTGGTCAAAAGCTATGTTCGTGAAAGTTTGGAGTACCGACATTTTACCAAACGCTACCGTAAAACCATCGCCGTGACGCGCAAGCAGTCGCGCTATTGGCACAAAATGGACGTCATTCGTGGGCTGATTTTGAGCATCGTCTTTTTCCTCATCTTTGCCTACATTTTTGTTCAGACGACCGAGAAAAAGTTTACGATTGGTGAGATGATTTTGCTCATCACCTTGATCAACAACCTGCGAACGCCGCTCTTTAGTATGAGTTTCATCGTTGACGGCTTTCAGAAAGCAGTGTCGGGGAGTAAGGACTTCATTGCGGCCATGGAGCTCAAACCTGGTATCAAGGACGCACCTGATGCGGCTCACCTGAACACAGAAAAGGCGACGATCTCCTTTGACGATGTGTCGTTCCGATATGCCAGTGTGCCAAATCGTCCCGTTCTGCATAACATTTCCTTTACGATCCCCGCTGGCGAACGCGTGGCTCTGGTTAGTGAATCTGGTGGCGGTAAAACCACAATTACCAATTTGTTGATGCGGTTGTATGAACGTGATAGTGGCGTCATCTCAGTCAATGATACTGACATTCGCAACCTAACCCAGCGCAGTTTGCGCGGACACATTGCGACCGTTTTCCAAGACCCTGTACTCTTTTCGGGCACCATTCGTGAAAACATCGCTTACGGTAAAGCCGATGCAACGGACAAGGAAATTTTTGCCGCCGCCAAAGCTGCCAACGCTGATGAGTTTATTCGTCAGCTGGACTACGGCTACGACACGCAGATCGGTGAGCACGGTCTGAAGCTTTCAGGGGGTCAAAAGCAGCGCATAGCCATCGCACGTGCGGTGTTAAAAGACGCGCCGATCTTGATACTGGACGAGGCAACCAGCAATTTGGACAATAAAAGTGAGCATTTGGTGCAGCAAGCGCTTGATCGGTTGATGAAAGGCCGCACGACATTGATCATCGCTCACCGCTTGTCGACCATCGCCGCGGTTGATACCATCATCACCCTGAAAAATGGGCGAGTTGATGAGATTGGGTCGCCAGATGAATTGGCGAAGACAAATGGTATCTATGCCAAGTTGCTGGAGCTGCAAAAGAATCCTGGGGTAGCGGGCGAGCGGTTGGCTGCGTATGACATTGCCGCTGAGCCAAAAGTTGATGTATAATAGGACAAATAGAGGAGGATGAGATATGGCGATAGCAAGATCGCAAAGAATAGGAATTTGGATTATTACAATCACAATGTTGGTGGGTACGGTTGGCGGATTTATCGCCATGATGGTGGCTCCGGGCAATGAAGCCAAAGATCAAGCTGAACTACAGCGAGCGCAAGAAAGCTATAAAGCAGCAAATACAGAACGCCAAAAGAAAGTTGAGGCGCAGACAGCAGAATTGAACGATAAATATTACAGCAAGTTTGCCGAATTTGGCTCACGAGTCGGTGCGTTTGAGGCGGGCGATGTCAAAGAGCTCGGCAAAGAGGACTTAGTGGAAGGTGACGGCGCAGAAGTCAAAGATGACACCAAATTTGCAGTGTATTACATTGGCTGGAATGCCAAGGGCGAGATTTTTGACCAGTCAATCGCTGACGGTAAATTGAAAGCGCCATTTGCCATAAACGGTCCAGCGAATACGGCAGTCATCCAGGGTTGGAAAGAGGGCCTGGTCGGTATGAAGATTGGCGGTGTGCGTGAATTGACGATTCCAGCTGATAAGGCGTACGGCAGTCAAGGCCAGGGTGATAAAATCCCTGCCAATGCGCCGCTGAAGTTTGTGATCATGGCCATTGAAAAGCCAGCAGATATTCCACAGCCAGAAATGCCAGAAATCATCAAACGATATTATAAATCAAGGGGGCTCAATGTCTAAAGAAGTTATCATCGTTGGCGCTGGTCCAAGCGCGCTAACCGCAGCTATCTATCTGTCGCGCGAGGACGTGCCGACAACACTATATGAACGCGGCGTGGTCGGCGGTATGGCGGCCATTACTGATCAAATTGACAATTACCCAGGGTTTGCTAAGGGTGTGACCGGCATGAAATTAGCCTCGGAGCTGCAGCAGCAGGCTGAGCGATTTGGCGCGGATATTGAGTACGGTGACGTGACGGAGCTGAAGCAAGTCGATGGAGAGTTGGAGTTGACAATTGATGGTCAGCCAGTGCGAACTAAAGCCGTGCTGCTGGCGACTGGTTCAAATCATCGCAAACTGGGTGTGCCAGGCGAAGATGAATTGTATGGCCGCGGTGTACATTACTGCGCAACGTGCGACGGTGCATTTTATCGCGATAAGAAACTGATCGTCGTTGGCGGCGGTAACTCAGCGGTGCAAGAAGCGATATTTTTGACTCGCTACGCCAGCCACATTGATCTGTTGGTGCGCAGCGAATTACGTGCCAGCGATGTCCTGCAAAAAGAACTACAAAAATACGTTGACGCAGGCAACATTACCGTCCACATCGGTGCAACTACCGATGAAATTATCGTGAAAGACGACAAATTCTACGGTGTCAAATCAACCCAGAACGGCGAGCAGAAAGAGTTTACCGCAGACGGCTTATTCGTCTTCATCGGCTTGATTCCAAACACGCAGTTTTTGACAGACTCAGATGTTGAGCTGGACCTCGGCGGACACATTGTTACTGACGAACATTTGCGCACCAATATTCCCGGTGTCTTTGCTTCGGGTGACGTGCGTTCCGGTGCAACCATGCAAATCGCTTCGGCGGTTGGCGAGGGTGCGGTGGCGGCATTACAGATTCGTGAATATTTACAAGAAAAAGCCAGAGAGGAGTAGACCATGGCAGACTTCAATCAAATTTTAACACCTGGTGACGTAGAAAATGGCATCGTTAATGTCGTTGTTGAGATCCCGCAGGGTTCAAACCACAAGATTGAATGGAACCGGGAGCTGGCGGTGATGCAGCTGGACCGCGTTGAGCCAGCGATTTTCGCCAAGCCAACCAACTACGGTTTTATCCCGCAGACACTGGACGAGGACGGTGACGAATTGGACGCCTTGATCATCACCGACCAGCCGCTGACAACAGGCATTTTCATGGAAGCAAAGGTCATCGGTGTTCTGGAATTTGTTGATGACGATGAGGTTGATGACAAGGTGATCGTGGTGCCAGCCGATGACCGCAACACTGGCGATGCTATCAACTCATTGGAAGACTTACCGCCACAACTACTCAAGCAAATTGAGCATCATTTCAATCACTACAAAGACATGAAGAAGCCAGGTTCGACAGTCGTCAAGGGCTTTGGTGACGTTGAGCGAGCCAAGCAAATTATCCATGATTCGATCACTCGCTGGAACGAGCAAGCGTAAGAGTATCGACGCAACAAAACAATATCACACCTCATTCAGAGTACTCTTTACAGGTGACCTACGGTCAGCCTGTGGCGTTCGGCTGACGGGGCTTTCGCGCCCGTCACGGCCCCTGAGATGAGGGTGATATTGTTTTTTTATATTCTAACTTATAAAGCTGTTATTTATTATCGGTGTCGAAACAGTGACGAAACGCCGCCGGTCAATTGCTGGAGGATGCCACCGCTACGTGACAATTGCAAACGCAGTTTGTCCTTAGCATGAGGCGTTATAATCAGCTCGCGCCAATCCGGCTTCGGGTGGGCGGACTTATTGGTTAAGACTTCGATGGTGTCACCGTGCCGCAAGTGATAGGTAAACGGCTTCATGACACCATTGATTTTAAAACCGCTAGCGTGCGCCGCGATGTCGGAGTGAATGCGATATGCATAATCTAGCGGGAAAGCACCGCGCGGCAAATCATAGATATCACCCTTTGGAGAATACACGAAAATGCGGTCTGAGAACAATTTCATGCGGAACTTGTCAGAGTCAAATCGTTTGCCCTCGCCAGCCAGTGCCGCCGCTTCCTGAAGGTCGCGAATCCACGACAGGTCTGCCGGCATAGCGCCCATACGACCCTTTTTGTACGCGTCGGTTAATTTCTGCTCATTGTAGTGGAAGCTGGCCGCCAAACCACGCTCAGCGTATTCGTGCATTTCTTTGGTGCGAATTTGAAATTCAACAATTTGCCCACTCGGCGTTTGCACGGTGGTGTGTAGACTTTGGTAGCCATTCGGCTTGGGGTTGGCAACATAGTCTTTGATTCGCTCGTACATCGGCTGATACATATCGTGTAGAATTCCTAATACCAAATAGCCTGTCGATAAATCATCGACAATAACCCGCAGTGCGATCAAATCATAAATCTTATCAATATCGCCGACCTTATCAAGTTTTTTGAATAGACTGTAGACGCTTTTGACCCGGCCATCCATCTGGAAAACCAGCTTCTCTTCCTTCAATCGTGCCTCAACTTCACGGCGAACACGATCCAGTTTTCGCTGCGATTTTTTCAATCGGCTATCCATCAAACTTTTGGTGCGGTGAAAATCTTTCGGCATCAAATATTTGAAGCTCAATTCTTCTAGCTGCACGCGCACCCGCCCCATATTCAATCGGTCCGCCAGTGGGGCAAACACCTCAATCGTCTCACGAGCAATTTTCTTTTGTTTCTCGGGCGACATAAATTGCAACGTCCGCATATTATGCAAGCGATCCGCCAGTTTGATGATAATCACCCGCACGTCTTCACCGACTGCGATCATCAGCTTGGTCAAATTATCCTTGGTGTGCGGCAAATAGCTGTCCAGGCTACGCATGCCGGCGCGCGCCTGCGAAACCTTGGTCACACCATCCACCAAAAACGCCACATCTCGTCCAAATAAACTCTCCAGTTCATCCAGTGTCGCGTCAGTATCCTCAACCGTGTCATGTAGTACGCCCGCCACCACTGTGTCAATATCCATACCCCATTCAATCAAAATCTCGGCCACCGCTAGCGGGTGATTGATATACGGCTCGCCGCTTTTGCGTTTCTGCCCGGCATGTTTTTCAGTCGCATAGTCAATCGCACTTGCCAAAACCAGCACTGGCACCTCATCATACTTTTGCCCAGCTGTGGCGAGTAGCTCTTCACGCGTCATATATATAGTATACCATTATGGTATAATAGTGGGATGAAAAATCCGCTCGTCCGACGCTTGGCGCCACTGTTTATTGCGAAGTTCCTGTTGTGTTTTGTATTTTGGTATTCCATTGAAAAACTCTTTATGTACAGCATAGGATTCAATGATGCCAGTATTGGTTTGATGGCAGCGATTTACGCGGTGATGTCAGTCTTCATGGAAGTGCCATCTGGTGTGCTGGCGGATCGGTGGAGTCGAAAAGGCGTCATGATCCTGTCGGCCTTAAGTATGTTACTAAGCAGTTATTTTGGGTGGATTAGCAATGACCCATCACTATATGTCGTATCGGCAGCATTTTGGGGATTCTTTGATGCTCTTGCCAGTGGTACTGGTTCAGCCATGATTTATGACTTACTCAAAGAAGAGCAGGGACATACAAGAAATTACGATAAGATTTTGGGGCGCTTTGAGATGCTTGGCGGTGTCGCTTTAATTATCAGTGCATTATTGGGTGGATGGTTAGCGTCTGCCACATCGCTCAGGTCGGCGTTCTTTGCGACAATCATTACTGCAGGGTTAGCAGCAGTGGTCTTATTGTTCTATCGAGACACCACGATTCACAAACAATCAACCGATGCGAAATTGATCGAGCATACGAAAGGTACGTTTGCGGCTGTTTTCAAAAATCCTGACCTTGTTTGGCTGGTGGTTGTTATGCTGGTAGTATTTTTGGTGCAGAAAATGAACGGTGAGTTCTATCAGCTATGGTATGCGGCGTTGTCTATGCCGGCGGCATTGTTTGGTATAGCAGGAGCTATCATCACGGGTACGTACAGTTCTGGCGGTGCGATTGTTCGCTTCTTTGCCACTCGACGACGAGTCCTATTGGCGCTAGCTGTCTGCTTCATCTCCGCAATTGGCATGACTGTCAGTCCGTCATTTTGGCTAACCGTTGGACTGCAGTTTGTCATTGGTACATTGTCGTTTGCACTAGTTCTTGCGCTGACGTCAAAAATGCAGCACTATCTACCATCAAAATATCGCGCTGGTGCTGGTTCGGTGATCAATACTGTTGGTCGTCTGATATTCATCCCATGCGCATTACTATTTGGTTTTCTGTCAAATGCTACAAGTATTTTTATTGCAGGGTCTATGACGGTTGTATTTATTGGCATTGGTCTATTTGCAGAGTTTCACGCTAGAAGCGAAAAATAGTTTGGTATATAATAGGAGAAAAGGCTAACGCTTAACAGGGAGGGCAGTATGGCAGCAACAAGAATAGCAATTAACGGCTTTGGGCGGATTGGGCGCAATGCGTTTAAGATTGCGCGTGAGCGGAGCGACTTGGAGATTGTCGCCATCAATGATTTGACGGACACAAAGACACTGGCATATCTCCTCAAGCACGACAGTAACTACGGTGAATACGGCCGCCAAGTGACATTTACAGAAAATGAACTCATCGTTGATGGTCAATCTGTCAAGGTTTTGGCAGAGAAAGAGCCGCAGCAATTGCCATGGAAAGATATGAATATCGATGTCGTGATTGAATCGACTGGCTTCTTTACCGACAAAGAGGGCGCAGGCAAACACCTGGAAGCTGGTGCGAAACGTGTCGTCATCAGCGGTCCCACCAAGTCTGATGGTGTTGATACGATTGTATTTGGTACCAATGACGACAAGATCGCCTCGGCGACGCCGATTGTCTCAAATGCCAGCTGCACCACCAACAGTCTGGGCGCGGTGATGGCGGTACTGGACGCAGAGTTTGGCGTGGAAAAATCAATGTTGACAACAGTGCACAGCTATACCGCTAGCCAAAGGTTGCAAGACGCGCCATCCAAGGATTTGCGTGAAGGCCGCAATGCCGCTGAGAACATGGTGCCAACAACAACAGGCGCAGCTATTGCTGTGACTAAAACGTTACCGCAGCTGACTGGCAAATTTGATGGCCTGAGTGTGCGCGTACCAACGCCAGTGGTTTCCCTCAGCGACGTGACGGCACTGCTCCGGCGCGATGTGACAGTCGAGCAGGTGAACGAGGCGTTCAAAAAAGCAGCTCAAGACACGTTCTATCAGGGCATTTTGGGTGTCAGCGAAGAGCCGCTCGTCAGCAGGGATTTCATCGGCAATTCACACTCCGGAGTCGTTGACTTGCCACTCACCAAAGTGGTTGGTGGTAATTTGATAAAAGTCATGGTTTGGTATGACAATGAATGGGGTTACTCAAACCGTTTGGTAGAGCTGGTGGCAGACATTGGCGCTGTTTTGAAGCGCGCTGGCTAATTTGCAAAAAGCTCCCAAACCGCTTATACTTATGAGTATGAAAATTTACTTGGGATCTGATCATCGCGGTTTTCTGTTGAAAGAAAAAGTCTTCGCGTATTTGGTGAAAAATAACTATGAAGTTGAAGACGTCGGTGGGCGAGAGTTGAACCCGGATGATGATTTTCCTCAGTTTGCTCAAGCGGCGGCTTTGCGGGTGATTGGTGATGAATCGGACGATCCACGAGCAATTTTGATTTGTGGTGGCGGCCAAGGTATGTGTATGGCGGCGAACCGTTTCAAAGGTATTCGTGCCAGCGTCATTTGGGATGCTTATGAAGCCAAAATGACGCGCCAGGACAACAACTCAAACGTGTTGTGCTTGCCGGCTCGTGTTTTGGAAGACAATGAAGCGGCGTGGAAGGGAATCATGGAAACATGGCTCAACACTCCGTATGTTAATGCACCAAGATTTAATAGGCGCAATGCGCAATTGGACCAATTATTATGACCACAGTAATCACCCCCAGTATTTTGGCAGAAAATGTCGATCAATACAAAGAACAGATTGAGCGAATCACTGGTTTTGCCGAGCGAGCGCACGTTGATATTTCTGATGGCCAATTTGCGCCAAACTTGACAGTTGGTTTGCGAGATTTGTGGGCACCAGAAGGCTGGCAAATTGATATTCATGCCATGGTGAAAAATGTCGATGAATACATAGAAGATTTGGTGGCGCTACGCCCAAATATGATTTTGCTCCACGCTGAGTCTGACGGCGACGTCCTCGGCGCGCTGCAGAAAATCAAACAAGCAGATATCAAAGCTGGCTTGGTATTAATGCGCCCAACCGTCCCGAGTACCGTCGTTGACCTTATCAAGGCAGCAGATCACGTCATGATATTTTCTGGTGAGCTTGGTCGTTTTGGTGGCAGTGCCAGTTTGATGCAATTGGAAAAAATTCGTCTCATCAAAGACATCAATCCTGCTGTAGAGATTGGCTGGGATGGCGGTGTCATGCCAGACAACGCCTATGGCTTGGCGCATAGTGGCGTCAATGTTTTAGTGGTTGGTGGTGCTATCCAAAAATCGCCAAATCCTCGAGAAGCCTATCAAAACATTCAAAATGAAATTAATAAAAAGGGCATGTTGGGCTAGTGCCGCCAAACGTCACGTGTAAACAATTGGAGCAGCATGCTTCGTCAGTGCGCCGCTCCATCATCACCATGCTGGAGCAGGCTGGTAGTGGTCACACTGCTGGCGCCTTAGGCTTGGCGGACATCATGACGGCCTTGTATTTTGCCGTGCTTCGCGTCAGTCCAGAGAACCCTGATTGGGATGAACGAGACCTCTTCGTCATGAGCAACGGTCACTGCGCGCCCGTACTGTACGCGACTTTGGCGGAGCGTGGTTTCTTTCCCAGGACAGAATTGGCGACACTCAGACAGTTTGGCTCTCGACTGCAGGGGCATCCAGAACGTCAAGCGCTGCCTGGCGTTGAGACGACTAGCGGGCCATTGGGCTCGGGCCTGAGTCAGGCTTCAGGTATGGCCTACCATGTGCGATATTTACATCCGCAACCCAAGCGGTTTGTCTATTGTCTGATGGGCGATGGCGAATTAGACGAAGGTAATATCTGGGAAGCAGCGATGTTTGCTAGTAAATACAACTTGGGCAATCTCATCGGTATCGTTGATCGTAACAATATTCAAATTGGCGGTAGTACTGAGGACGTCATGCCGCTGGAAGATCTACAGGGGAAATGGCGCAGTTTTGGCTGGCACGTTCAGGAGATTGATGGGCACAATATGGAGAGTATCTGTGAGGCCATGAGTATGGCTCGCGCTGTGATGGATAGACCAAGTGCCATCATTGCCCACACCATACCAGGCAAGGGGGTTGACTTCATGGAAGGCGATTATCATTGGCACGGAAAAGTTCCTACTGCCGAGGAAGCGCAGCGAGCGTTGGCTCAGTTGGAGGATAGGAAATGATGTATCTACGTGAAGATTGGCAAACGCCTATCTATACTTCGGTGCGAGGTGGTTTTGGTGACGGTTTGGTTGCACTGGCCAAGCAGGATGACCGCGTCGTGGCGCTTAGTGCGGACCTGGTAGCAAGCGTTGGCTTTGGTAAATTTGCCGAGCATATCGGTGCGCCGAGACTCATTGAAGTTGGTGTGGCGGAACAAAACTTAGTGACGGTGGCGTCTGGGCTGGCAGCCATGGGCAACATTCCGTTTGCCGCTAGCTACGCTTCGTTTAGTCCGGGACGTAACTGGGAGCAAATTCGCACGACGATTTGTTTGAACAATCAGCCGGTCAAACTGGTCGGTTCACACGCTGGACTGAACGTTGGCCCAGACGGCGCGACCCACCAAATGCTGGAAGATATCGCGCTGATGCGGAGCTTGCCAAACATGGTAGTGCTGGCGCCGGGCGACGCGCACGAGGCGGAGCTGATGGCGGCGGCGATGGTGGCTGATTCGTGGCCAAACTATGTGCGGTTGCCGCGGGCTAATACGCCACTGTTTTTAAATCAGGCAACATTTGAAATCGGCAAGAGCTATACTCTGCGCCAGGGAACAGACGTGGCGTTGCTGGGCACTGGCACAATGACCTATCAATTACTACTGGCAGCGGAAATACTGGTAAATAGGCACAATATTCAGGCAGAGGTCATTCATTTTCCAACCATTAAGCCATTGGATGAGGCGGCGGTGCTTGGTGCTGCCCAAAAATGCGGCCGTGTGGTGACGGCCGAAGAGGGGCAAATCGCTGGCGGGTTTGGTTCAAGCGTGGCGGAACTACTCAGCGAACAATTGCCAGTGAAAGTGAAGCGCATTGGCATCAATGATGTGTTTGGTGAATCTGGCTCAATGGCCGAATTGTGGCAAAAGCATGGTTTAGATATCGATTCAATTGTGCGTAGCGTCGTAAATTTTCTCCAATGAAAATAGCCCACCGAGAGGCTCAAGCCGAGGTTTGAATACCTCAAAGGCGAGCTATTTTCGATGGGCGTCAGCCCTCCATGTATTTCTGCAGTATAGCGCAAAAACAGGCGCTGGCCACTGCTGGTACATACAAGGGGATGGGCAGTTCACCCAAGTAGTGTGTAATAATACAGCACACTACATAGACAACAATGCCCGTGATACCTCCCAGCAAGAAGGCTGTTTTCCACGACATTTTCCCTCCTTTCAGAGAGAATGTGCTCGAAGCTAAAGGGCGACTTCTACCCTTAGACGAACTTCGAGCAGAAGATAAGATATAATATACCACATAGTTCACTTAAAATCAAGCGACACTACTTTGGAAATGCCCAAAATCCCTTGGCACAGTACGCGGTAACTGATATAATTAGTATAAGCATTTTAGGGGGCAGTATGGGACTATCGATTTCAGAGATTCGGCAAAACACGACGCGGGCGCGTCATTTAATGCAGCGGACACGGGCGCAACATTTTGCGGTCGGGGCGTTTAATATTGATAATCAAGAAACGTTAATTGCCGTGGCGCGGGCAGCACAGAAACTGCAGTCGCCGGTGTTGGTGGAAGTGTCAGACGCCGAAGTGAAAGCCATGGGACTGGAGAATGTGCGCGATCTGGTGGACAACTACAAGGTTGAATATGGTATTGAGATGTACTTAAATCTGGATCACGGACCGACGGTTGAGGGTTGTAAACGGGCTATTGATGCGGGCTATGAGTTCGTACACATTGACATTTCTCAGGCAAATCATGACGCTTCCGACGAGGAAATCATCGCCAAAACTCGCGAGGTCGTGGAGTACGCCAAATTTACTGGCGCACTGGTCGAGTCTGAGCCGCATTATTTTGGCGGCAGTTCCAATGTTCACACCGAAGCCATTGACTATGAAGAAATCAAGAAAACTTTTTCCACGCCAGACGGTGCGCGGGCATTTGTCGAGGCGACGGGGATTGATACCTTTGCGGCGGCAGTGGGTAACCTGCACGGTAAATATCCAGTACCGAAAGTATTGGATTTGGAATTGTTAGCACGCATTCGCGAGGTGCTGCACTGCCAGATTTCACTCCATGGTGGGTCGGGTACGCCACTGCATTATTTTGAGGAGGCGGCAAAAATTGGCGTTTCCAAAATCAACATCAACTCCGATATGCGCTATGCTTTCCGCACCACACTGGAAAAAACCTTGCGTGAAAATCCAAATGAATATGCCATCGTTAAGCTAATGCCTGAGGTGTATTTGGCAGTCCAGAAAGTCGTCGAAGAAAAAATCATGGCATTTGGTTCAAGCGGAAGGGCGGTGGTTTGATGGCCAAAATCATTACCATTGGCGCTGCTGTTCAAGACGTATTTTTGAGTCACTCGCCAGCACTAGCGCCTGTTTGTGAAAGCCCAGAACGTTGTTTTCAGCGTCTGGAGCTGGGTTCAAAAATTGATGTCAATCAGATTCATTTTTCTACCGGCGGTGGCGCTACTAACGCAGCAGTTACCTTTGCTCGTCAGGGTCATCAAACGCAGTTCATGGGGGTTGTTGGGCGCGATCCAGCAGGCCAGGCAGTGTTAGATGCACTAGACAGCGAGAGTGTTGGTACGCAGCTAGTGAAATTCTCTGACAAATACAACACGGGATATTCAGTCATGCTCCTAGCGCCAAATGGCGAGCGCACCATTTTGACCTATCGTGGTGCCTCCACGCACTATCATCCAAGCGATTTTTCTCTGGAAAATGTTCAGGCGGATTGGTTGTATGTTTCCAACCTGGCGGGACAAATGCAAACGCTCAGCAAACTGTTTACCCAGGCGCGGGAACGCGGTATCAAAATTTGTTTTAATCCTGGCAAAAAAGAGCTGGCGCAGCGTGAACTATTGCTTGGGCTGTTGCAAGACGTAGATATTTTGACGGTCAATAAAGAGGAGATGCAGCAGCTTGTCGAAGGTAGTGATTTGGAAAGTTTGATTCGGCATGGGCTGTATTTGGTGCCAACGTTGCTGGTGACGGATGGTGCTAATGGATCCATGGCGAGCGACGGCAAGACAATTGTCCGCGCTGGTATGTATGAAGACGTCCCAGCTATCGATAGGACAGGAGCCGGCGATGCATTTGCCTCAGGATTTTTGAGCAGATGGGCAGAGGGCGGTAGTTTGCGAGATTCGGTTATTTTTGGCAGCGCAAATTCCAGCGCCGTCGTTGCAAAAATTAGTGCTAAGGCGGGAATTTTATATAAAGGCGCTCCCCTCCACGAGATGCCGCTACAGGAAAGGAGTATATAATCATGGCGCAACACTTGGCTCGACTATTAGGAGAAGGAGCAAATGTACAGATCGCTTTGCAAGAACTGAACCGAATGACGCGTGACGATAGTGATATCCGGTTGATGTCGGATGTGTTGGCGCGAACACACAGTGTATTGCGTGCCTTGGGTCTGGATCCACGCGATACGACGGCAAACGAAGTCTACCAGGCGCTGATGGCTATCGCGCCAGAGATCGACAAGCGAGCTTGCTTCAAAGCTAGTGACTGGGTGCTAGCGGACATAGATGGGTATATTATTTCGTTTCACCCTATAGATATCGTTGAGAATTATCACCATCAGTTATCACTTGGCAGACATACGACGAAACATGGTAAAGTTGCCCTGGGCCAGGAAATCTACCGCCGTTTCCGGGATCATCCACAGACGCACAACCCAGCCGTTAGCCGCATCATTTGCGATGGCGGCATTTGCCGGCGGGTTGATGACATCTTGGATTAGTGATCGCAATAGGTTTTATTGGATGTAACAATGTCAATGATTTCGTCGACACTGTCGGTGATGGTGTAAATATCAAGGTCTTCTTTGACGATTGCTGATTCGGCTAACATATGGTCGCGGAAGAAGGCGTCCAAATCGCTCCAAAACGCCGTATCGAACAAGATGACTGGCACGCGGTTAGCTTTCTGTGTCTGGATCAAAGTCAATATCTCCGCCAATTCATCCAAGGTACCAAAACCACCTGGGAAATAAATGTAAGCATCAGCGTACATGGTCATGACGATTTTGCGGGGAGCAAAATGTTGAAATTCAAACGCCTCAGTTGCATATTCATTGAGATCTTGCTCGTGGGGCAATTTGATATTAAAGGCGATTGATTCACCACCAGCAGCGCGCGCACCTTTTTGGACCGCTTTGTTGGCTCCTTCGTTAGCAGCACCCATGATGCCGTGACCACCACCAGAGACAACCGCATAACCCAAGCTTGCCAAACGCTCCGACGCTTCTTTGGCAGCTTGGTAATATGGGCTATCCGGGCAGGTACGCGCCGAACCGAAAAAGGTTACAGTCTTATGATATTTTTTGAGGATTTCATAGCCTTTTTGAATTTCCTCGTTAATATTACCCAAACGGAACATTGCAGCTTGGAGTT
Organism: uncultured Candidatus Saccharibacteria bacterium; assembly: GCA_963535375.1. Classification (GTDB taxonomy): domain Bacteria; phylum Patescibacteriota; class Saccharimonadia; order Saccharimonadales; family Saccharimonadaceae; genus Nanosynbacter. Next base: position 69,719 of record CAUSVT010000001.1, read on the forward strand.
CAATTTCGCGTGGTATACACACCAGATCTTTTTTGTCTGTCATTTTTCTGCCTTTTTATGTTTTAATTCACGTACTTTTTGATTATAGCACAAAAAGCTTGTGTTTGTCAAATAGTTGGCGGTTACCAGTGAAAATCAGGGATTATTCACCCAGAAATGATTGCTTGACCTGCTGGTAAGCGTCGCGGAACGGCACGCCTTTTTCCACCAATTCGTTGATTTTGGCGACGGTATAGAGTTCGTCAGTCATCGCCTCGGCTAACCGTTCGGTGTTAGCCTCCAGCTCACTGACACAGAGTGCCAGAACTTCCAGTGTGTCGAGTGCTGACGTAAAGGCGTCCATGGTGATTTTTTTGGTCAGCTGCAAGTCGCGGTGATAGCCGCTACCGGCGCCCGTCGAAATGGCTTGGAGCTGCAGAGCATAATTTGGATAAGCGTGGGCGGTGGCGCGCATGATCTCGAAGACGTCGTAGTTACGCTTGTGCGGCATGATGGACGAGCCGGTGGTCATGGTGACGGGCAGTTTGAAATAATTAAACTCCTGTGAGGTAAATAGCAGCATGTCTTCGGCAAATTTGCCGGCAAAGACCATGATGGGGTTGAGCGCTTGCACGGCAATTAGTTCAAACACGCCGCGCGACAGGCCGCAGTACATTGGGTTTTCCTGCACCTTGGCGAAGCCCAGCTCACTGGTCGTCATCTGGCGGTCAAGTGGCAGCGTAACGCCAAAACCAGCAGCGCTACCGAGCGGGTTTTGGTCGATGGCGGCGATGCTGTGCGCCACCAACTGTCGGAGGTCATGAAAGGCATCGTGGTAAGAACCAAGCCACATACTGACTGTGGTTGGCATGGCTTTTTGGGTGTGAGTGTAGCCAGGCATTTCGGTCTGACCGATAGCGGCAATTTTGCCAGCATAGGCCTGGGCGACTGCTTCCAACTTTTCGGCTACTGCTTCAAGTTCTGCTTTGATGAACAAGCGCATCATCACCAAGGCTTGGTCGTTGCGGCTTCGGCCAGTGTGAACCTTTTTGCCAATTGGTCCAAGTTTTTCTGTCAGATATAGCTCAATGGCGGTGTGGCCGTCTTCGTGTTCACTGGTGAGGGTGAAGGCACCAGTTTTCCACTCGTCAAGTAGTTCGTCTAGGGCGGATGCTAATTGCTGATATTCGTCGCTGGTCAATACGCCAATTTTTTCTAGCATGTGAGCGTGCGCTTTAGTGGCGGTGATGTCATGCCCCAGCAAATGTTGGTCCAGCACTTGGTCGTCACCAACGGTGTATGACTCGACCAGTGGGTGGAGTGATCCGGTTGCGGTTGATTGCCATAGTTTATTTACCATATGAGTATGCTCCTTCAGCTGTTCGCTGACTTAATGAATATAATTCAATGAATCCGGCGGACGAATTCTGATTGAATGCGGTGTTGGAATCAAACGTTGCAAGATTGATATCAAACAACGAATGCGGTGAGTCCACGCTGACGACGGTGATGGTGCTTTTGTATAGGCGGACTGTCACCGTGCCAGTGACTTTTTGATTCTGATCGTCGATGTAGGCGTTGATGTGATGGACGGCTGGCTCGTACCACTGAGCTGCGTAGGTCAGATACGCCCATTTTTTGTCCATTTCGGCTTTGAGTTCATTTTCAACGCGAGTTGACACCAATTGCTCGAGCTTTTGATGAGCAGCAATCAAGATGGCAGCGCCAGGATTTTCATAGACGCCGCGCACCTTCAGCCCGACCAGTCGATCTTCAATGAGGGTTGATACACCGACACCGTGTTTGCGGCCGAGTTGGTTGCAGTGCTGAATGAGTGCTTGGAGTGAAAAGTGACGGTTGTCGACGGCAACCGGTACACCTTTGATGAATTCGATGGTGATATCTTCGGCTTCGTCTGGTGTGTATTTAATGGTCGAGCACCAATTGAGGATGGCGTGGTAGTTTGGTTTGAGGGATGGCGATTCTATCTCGCCGCCTTCACTGGTGATGCCCCACATGTTTTCATCAGTTGAGTAGGGTGATTCCTGGGTGTGTGGCACGGGGATGTTGTGCTTCTTGGCGTACGCCAGCTCTTCCTCTCGGCCCATACTCCACTCACGCACTGGTGCCAAGATCTTAAGTTTAGGGTTGAGCGTGGTGATGTAGGTTTCGAAGCGAACTTGGTCGTTGCCTTTGCCAGTGGCGCCGTGAGCGATGACGGTGCAGTCGTATTTTTCGGCATATTCGACGGCCAATTGCGAGATGATGATGCGCCCGAGTGGTGCACAGAGGGCGTAGCCGCCTTGATAATCAGCGTTGGCTTTGATGGCTAGTGACAGCAGCTCATCGGCGAAGCGGTCGCGAGCGTCAACCGTGATGGTTTCTATGGCACCGAGCATTTTGGCTTTTTCGGCGATGGCGTCGAGATCGTCAACTGTCTGGCCAATATTGACCGTCAGGGTGATGACCTTACAGTTATATTTTTCTTGGAGCCACGTGAGCATGACGGATGTGTCGAGGCCTCCCGAGTAGAGCAAGAGGCATGTATCGAACTCACCGTTCATGGCTTCGTGACTGGCGACCTTGGTGTAATGAGGCGCGTCGTGATCCATATCCTTCCTTTCCATGATAACAAAAAGAGCCGCTCGGACGAGGGCTCTGTAGTTTTATAATAAATATACGACTAATTAGCCCTCTGGGTCAGAGCGGCGACGACGAACAACGATGTTGTGTCGATATGTCATATTGCTACCATACCACACTATTGGTGATCTTTCAAAATATTTTTATATATAAATTGTGATGCGTTACAATAGTAATGATATGAGCGCCTTTAATCTCGTCTCCAAATACCAGCCGACCGGCGACCAGCCGACGGCGATTGCTCAGTTGATGGATGGTTTGGAGCAGGGCGAGCGTGAGCAGACTCTATTGGGCGTGACGGGGTCAGGCAAAACCTTTACTATGGCAAATATTATTGCTCGGCGGAATGTGCCGACGCTGGTGTTGGCGCACAACAAGACCTTGGCGGCGCAGCTGTTTTCTGAGTTTAAGGAGTTTTTCCCGGACAACGAGGTACATTATTTCGTCAGCTATTTTGATTATTATCAGCCGGAGGCCTATATCGCCAGTAGTGATACCTACATTGAAAAAGATTCGAAGATTAATGATGAGATTGATCGGCTCAGGCATGCGGCGACCTCGGCGTTATTGACCCGGCGCGATGTTATCATCGTGGCGAGCGTCAGCTGCATTTACGGCATTGGTTCACCGGAGACGTATGCTGACATGGCGATTCAATTGACGGTCGGCGAGCGGCGGGTGCAGGACAAGTTCATCCGCCTGCTGACTGATATTCAGTATAAGCGCAACGACGTTGACTTTGCGCGGGGGAACTTCAGGGTGCGCGGCGACGTGGTAGATATTTTCCCGGCTGGGCAGGACACGGCGGTGCGGGTGGAGTTTTTTGGCGATGAGGTCGAGAGACTCACGCGAATCGATCCGCTGACGGGCGAGATTTTGGATCAACCAAAGCAACTGACGATTTTCCCGTCCAGTCACTATTCGACGCCGCGCGAGCGAATTAAAAAAGCCATCACTGGTATCGAAAAAGAGTTTGACGAGCGGCTCAAATGGCTTGAGTCGCACGATAAGTTACTCGAGGCGCAGCGCCTCAGTCAACGCACCAAATATGACCTAGAAATGCTCAAAGAAACTGGCTTTGTGAAAGGTATTGAGAATTATTCGCGCTATCTGACCGACCGTGAGCCGGGCGAGCAGCCAGCGACGTTGATTGATTATTTCCCTGATGATTGGCTGTTGCTGGTTGATGAGTCGCATATGACGCTGCCGCAAGTCCGCGGTATGTACAACGGCGACCGAGCACGCAAGGAAGTGTTGGTGGAGCATGGTTTTCGTTTGCCGAGTGCGCTGGATAACCGCCCGCTGAGGTTTGATGAATTTGATCAGCACATTCATCAGGCGATTTATGTGTCGGCTACACCGGGTGACTATGAAATTGCTCATTCGCCAAAGCCGGCCGAGCAGTTGATTCGGCCGACGGGGCTGCTTGATCCGCCGATTGAGGTGCGGCCAACTGAGGGGCAGGTTGATGATTTGATGGAGGAGATTCGCCAGACCATCGCCAACGGCCACCGCGTGCTGGTAACCACCTTGACCAAGCGCATGGCTGAGGATTTGAGCGCCTACTTGACCGACAATGGTGTGAAAACAGCGTATCTACACAGTGAAATTGACACATTGGAGCGCGGCGATATTCTGAAGGATTTGCGGCTGGGGACGTACGACGTCTTGGTTGGTATTAATTTACTGCGTGAGGGGTTGGACCTGCCGGAAGTTAGCCTGGTGGCGATTATGGATGCTGATAAAGAAGGCTTCCTGCGCTCTGAACAGGCGCTGATTCAGACGATTGGCCGGGCGGCGCGGCATGTCGATGGACGAGTGTTGATGTATGGTGATAATGTAACTGACAGTATGCGGCGAGCGATTGACGAGACGAATCGTCGGCGTGCAATTCAGCAGCAATATAATGAAGAGCACGGCATCACGCCGCAAACCATCCAGAAGAAGATTGACGATGGCCTGCGTTCCATCATTCCGCAAAAAGAATCGGACAAAAAGCCAAAACTTGATTTGAAGAAAATTCCAAAGGATGAATATCCAACGCTAATCAAGGAGCTGACTGGTCAAATGGAACTGCATAGCGCCAATCTAGAATTTGAAAAAGCCGCGGAGCTGCGTGATTTGATTGCAGAAATTAAGCAAACAATGGTACACTAAAGATAACCATAATAAGGAGGAGAATTATATGGCAGAATTGAAAACAACAGAAACTCCAGTCGTCGAGCAAGCTGAGTACATGGCTCCACGCGCTGCTTCGCAAGCAAAATGGCTTACATTCGAATACGCATTAGCAATGGTTTCAGTAACATTTGCTGCAATCACCAGTGTAGTACTCGTACCAATGTTGTTCGGCATGTGGTCTGCAAAAGAAGCGATGTCGTTTGGTTTGATGTTGAGCGGCTCGATCACTGCAAACATTTTGGCCGTTGGTATTTTGGCAGTACTATTTTCAGTACTGGCATTTGTCCTGTTTGGTCGCGTAACGCGCGCAATTGCCGCTGACCGTAGCGGTTACACTGGTCGATTGGCTTACAAACTGACAACCTATGGTAGCTTGTTCATGATCGTATTGGCGGCGTTGCCACTGGTCGCAAACCTCATCAGTGTATTGATTAGCTCGTTGCTATTGATCGGTGTTTCAGATGCTGGTTCAGTATACACAGCACTGTACTTGGGCAACTTCTTGCCATCACTGCTGTGCTTGGCAGTATTGGCAGTTGTGATATTTTTCATCGGCAAGATCATCAACGGCTACAACAAATCACGCCCATTGGCTATCACGTTAATCGCAATCACCAGCGTTGTTGCAGTTGCTCTAGCTATCACGCTGGCAGTGCAGGCTCATGACAAGCCAAGCATCAAAAAATCAAACTTCAAATACAACTCAAGCTACCTACTTGACTAGTTAGTTGGGTATCACCTGTCACTCGCTTCTATGACATGGGGCGAGTGATTTTCTGTAATTAATTTTCAAGTGGTATAATGAGTTCATGAGTGCAATTTCTAATAGTGATGTCCAGCGCTTGGCGGATTTGAGCGGTTTGCAATTGGCAGATGGCGAAGTGGATGGCTTGCGACAGGACGTGGAGAAAATCGTAGAATATATCAATCAATTGGGTGAGCTCGATACGTCTGGCGTGGAGCCAACCTATCAAGTGACGGGCCTGGAAAATGTCTGGCGTGAAGACGAGGTTCAGCCGGGGATTTCTCAGGACGAGTTACTTGAGTTGGCGCCCGAAAAACAGAACAATCAAGTGAAAGTGCCGCAGGTGTTGTGATGAGTCGGATTAGTGATTTTACCGGAAAAAGTGCAGTCGAAAATGTCAAGGAAGCGTTGCAGCGGGCGCGCGAGATTGAAGAATATCATGCGCTACTGAGCTTGACAGAAGAGCGGGCGTTGGAGCGAGCCGAGCTGGTGGATAAGGGCGAAATTTCTGGGCGATTGGCTGGCGTGCCATTTGTCGTGAAAGACAATTTCTTGGCCTTTGGGGCGCCGACAACTGCCGCTGCAAAAATGCTCGAGAATTTTAACGCGCCACTGCAAGCCACAGCCGTTGAAAAATTAGAGGCTGAAGGTGCAATCTGCATTGGCAAGGCGAACTTGGATGCCTTTGCTCACGGTGGCTCGACGGAAAACTCAGCCTTTGGTCCGACCAAAAACGCTGCAGATAAATCCCGCGTAGCTGGCGGTTCATCGGGTGGCTCGGCAGTCGTGACAGCGCTTGACGTGGTACCGTTTGCACTTGGGACAGATACTGGTGGGTCGATTCGCCAGCCAGCCAGCTTCAATGGCGTGGTCGGCGTCAAGCCAACTTACGGCACGGTCAGTCGCTATGGCGTGGTGGCCATGGCCTCAAGCACGGACACCATCGGTTGTTTCGCGACGAATGCGGATGACGCTAATCTGGTGATGGAGATCATGGCGGGTCGTGACAACAAGGATATGACAACACTGCCGGACTTTTGGCAGAGCCAGCCAGAATTTACCAAGAAGAAGATTGGTTTGGTAAAACAATGTATGACTGACGATGTGGACGCGGCGGTTCGCCAGAAAACGCTTGACTATGCAGAAAAGTTGAAGCGGCTGGGCTATGACGTTGAAGAAGTGGATCTCAGCATGATGCAACATTCGCTGGCGATGTATTACATCATTGTGCCGGCGGAGATATCGTCAAACTTGGCGCGCTATGATGGCGTGCGTTATGGCCACCGGGCGGCTGAGGTAAAAACGCTGGCCGAATTGTACGGTCGCAGCCGCAACGAAGGCTTTACGACGGAAAATAAGCGACGAATTATGATTGGTAGCTTTGTGTTGTCGAGTGGCTTTTTTGACGCTTACTATATGCAGGCACAAAAAGCGCGCACATTGCTCATCAATGAGTTCAAGCAGTTGTTTGCTGAGTACGACGCACTGTTGATGCCAGTTGCACCAACACCAGCCTTCAAACTTGGCGAAAATACCAATGATCCGATCAAAATGTACCTAGCGGACATCATGACCGTGCCAGCTAGCTTGGCGGGGCTGCCAGCAATTGCCGTGCCAGCTGGAACTAGTGACGAAGGTTTGCCAATTGGTGTGCAGTTGATTGGTGACCGCCAGTCAGACAGCAACTTGTTGAAGTTGGCCTCAGAAGTGGAGGCTGCCTGATGGATGGCTTGTTGATTGCGCTGGTGGTAGCAGCGCTGGTGATCGGTGCGTTGTTGATTATTTTTATCCAATTGACATCACGCGGGCACCAAAAGCTTGACAGGGAAATGTACCGAAAAGTTTGGCGGGCGATTCAACACGGCGCCAAGGCGGGCGGTTCGGATGGTCTGCAAATGGCGATTGTCAAAGCCGACAAGCTGCTCGACAAAGCCATGCGCGACTGCGGCGTGGCAGGTACGACGATGGGCGACAGACTGAAAGCTCGCAAGGGTGACTGGACGGATGAAAATGGGTTGTGGGCGGCGCATAAATTGCGCAATCAAATCGCCCACGAAACCAACGTGAAACTGACCGCGCAGAGTTTTCGGCGAGCCATGACAAGCTTTGAGCAAGCACTAAAAGATTTGGGAGCGTTATGATGAGTGTATATGATGAATATGAAATGACCATTGGTATCGAATGCCACGTCCAGCTGGCGACCAAAACCAAGCTGTTTAGCCCGGCTGATAATGACGCGCGTAATGCTGAGCCGAACGAAAAAACACATGAAATCGACTTTGGCTTGCCAGGAATGTTGCCGGTGCTTAATAAGCACGCTGTCGAGCTGGCGGTGCGCGCCGGTAAAGCTCTGAACGCGCCGATTGCTCGCGTTAGCCGGTTTGATCGCAAGCATTATTTTTATCCTGACCTGCCAAAGGGTTATCAGACCTCGCAGATGTATCAGCCGATCATTTTGGCTGGCTATGTCGATGCGCCGCTGGAGGATGGTTCGCTCAAACGGGTGCGAATTCATCACGCGCACATGGAGGAAGATGCTGGTAAATTGACCCACCACGACGGCTACTCGTTGGTCGACCTCAACCGCGCTGGTACGCCGCTGATCGAAATCGTTTCTGAACCGGATATTCATTCTGCCGAGGAGGCCAAAGCCTACGCTTCGGAGCTGCACAAATTGATGGTCTATGCTGGCGTGACACACGGTGATTTGTATCACGGCAACATGCGGTTTGACGTCAACATCTCGGTGGCTAAAAAGGACGCGACAGAACTCGGCAAGCGTGCGGAAGTGAAGAATCTCAATTCATTCCGCAGTGTCGAGCGAGCCGCTGAATACGAGTTCAAGCGTCAAGTTGACCTGCTGGAAAGTGGTGAATCGGTGGTGCAGGAGACCCGCGGCTGGAGCGACGACAAGCAAATTACTACTTCACAACGTTCGAAAGAAGATGCCCAGGACTATCGCTACATGCCTGATGCCGACATCCCGCCAGTGGTGCTGAGCGATGAGAAAATTGCGCAGATTCAGGCTGAAGTGCCGATGTTGCCGGGTGAATATCGTGAAAGGTGGAGCGGGCTAGGTTTGGACAAGTCAGTAGTTAATTCGTTATTGTCCAACCCAAATTACGCATCCATCATGCTGGAAGTGCAGGAGAAATCAGGCGATGCGTCTGCTAAGCGAGTGGCGCACTGGTTTGCGAGTGCTTTAACGGCTAATGGCAATGACGCCGACAATGACAGCACGTCAACTGACGGTAGTGCGCCACATGTGTCGGTCGATGATTTGGTAGAATTGGCGGAGATGACCGAGAAGGCAGAGATTTCCAGCACTAATGCCAAGGAATTATTTAACGAATTGTTGGCGGGCGCCACGCATCCGCGCAAACTTGCTGAAGAAAAGAACTTGCTGCAGGTGTCTGACGAGTCGGCTATCGCTGCCATCGTTGACGAAGTGCTCAGCGACCCAGCCTCGGCAGCTTCCATCGCCGACATTCGCTCGGGCAAAGACAAAGCCATTGGTTACCTCGTCGGTCAAGTTATGAAGCGTTCCAAAGGTCAGGCTAACCCAAGCTTGGCACAAAAATTGATTCGTGAGAGGCTATAGCTGATGATCATCATTACTGGCATCCCTGGATCTGGTAAAACGACGTTAGCAAAGCGTTTGATGCAAGATGTGGGGGTGCGTGGTGTTGCGCAAGATGCTGTCAAAGAGTTTTTGGCTGATCATCTGGGCGGAACATATACTGATCAGCAGAGCAGTGCCTTGGGCCGCGTGACTCGACGGGCAGTCTTGGAGTTGGGGATTGAATTTGAGAAATTGGGTGAGCAAATCATCATTGAGTCTGCCTTGCAAACGTCAGCTGCAGAAGAGATTTTACAGCACAGCCCACATCGACCAATTCTGCAGATTTACGTGACGTGCGGCTTGGCGGAAGTAAAGCGGCGATTTTATGCTCGCAAACAATCTGGTCATCGCCACTCAGTGCACACTGATGATCTATATGATAAATTGACGGAACGCGAAATTCGTGACAAATATCGTCCACTGGTCGCGGATAATATCACAACAGTGATCGTTGATTCGGAGAATTTGGATTATGCGGCACTGCGGGATACGGTGAAAGATTTTTTGATGAATAAGGCGATAGCAAAGGAGAACGAGATATGAGAAAACCGACAAAAGCAGTGATTGCAGCGGCAGGATTTGGCACTAGGTTTTTGCCACAAACTAAAGCGATGCCTAAGGAGATGATGCCACTGATTGATAAGCCAATCATCCAATACGTTGTGGAAGAACTGGTTGCTGCCGGTATTCGCGACATTATCATCGTCGGAAGCGCCAACAAGCGTGCCATTGAAGATCATTTTGACGTGCCGAACGAAGATTTGCTGGCAAATTTGCGAGCTGGCGGTGACAAGAAGCGCCCGTTGATTGACCTGGTTCACTCACTGTCGGAAATGGCTAACTTTGTGTATGTTCGCCAAAAAGGTCCATATGGTAACGCGACTCCTTTGGCATGTGCTGCGCATTTGATTGGGCCGGACGAGCCAGTGATTTATACGTTTGCTGACGACTTTATCGACGCGACACCAAGCCGTTTTCAACAGATGATTGCTGCTGCAGAGAAATTGGATGGCGCAGTGTTGTCTTGCAAAAAAATCATCGATGATGCAGAATTTGATCGCTATGGCATCGCGGCTGGTCAGCAGCTTGATGACGGAACGATTGCCATCACGAACATTGTTGAAAAGCCAGGTAAAGCCAACGCGCCGAGCGATTTGGCTAGTGTGAGTAGCTATTTGCTGGCGGCTGATTTCTTCCCGTACTTGGAGCGCGCCCGCCAGGAGTTTAATGGCCACGGTGAGTTTGCCATTCAGCCGATTATGCAGCGCATGATTGATGAAGGGTATAACTTCTATGGCGTGGAAATCACCAACGGCACGTACTATGACACCGGTGATAAGCTTGAATATCTCAAAACTATCATTGACTTTGGGCTGCGAGATGAAAAACTTGGTCCGGCACTTCGTCAACATCTGACAGATCGGCTGAAATAGGCTATAATAGCACCATGAATGAGATCGTTATCATTTTGTCAATTATTTTGGTTACCTTGATGATCATCGTCATCACATTGATATGTTTGGTGATCAGCCTGAGTCGTCATGTCCAAAAAACCATGCAGCACTCACGAGCTATCCAGCAGAATTACACCGAAGCATCATCAATGCTTTCGGTCGTTTCTTCAGCCTTAGCGCTGGGGGCACTGATGAAAAAGTTTACGCGAAAGGCAAAACGTGGTCAAAAATAATACTTCAGAAAAGTCATTAATACAAAGGGCTACTAAAAAAGTCATTCGTGACAATGAAAATGGCGCTCGCCAGGCAATTTTGGAAGATTTGTTTTATGATTTTCACCGATCTCGCCGTCAGGTCTACGGCATGAACTTTTGGCGTGGCATCTTTTTTGGTTTTGGCTCGGTGCTAGGTGCTACTCTGTCGGTGACTATTTTGGTTTGGGTGTTGGGTCATCTAGTTGACGTGTTCCCGCCGCTGGCTGATTTCTTCAATACACTGATCAACACCATGCAGAGTCGCCGCTAACGTGCTATACTAAGGCTAATGACGACAGAGGGGAATAATAACGGCGGTACGTCGGCGGTTTTGAAACCGTCTGATTATGTACACCTGCACAATCACACTCACCACTCACTTCTCGATGGATTAACCAAGATTCCTGACATGGTCGCCCGAGTGAAGGAGCTCGGTATGGAAGCCTGTGCTATCACTGACCACGGCACTATGTCAGGCGTCATTGAGTTTTATAAAGCAGCCAAGAGTGCTGGCATCAAGCCAATCATCGGCATCGAAACCTACGTAGCAGCCCGTACTCGTCACGACCGCGACCCAGCTAAGGACAAGGCGCGTTATCACTTGACGCTGCTGGCTATGAACCACAAGGGCTACCAAAACCTGATGCAGCTCAGCACCATCGCCAACCTCGAAGGCGTCTACTATAAACCGCGCATTGATCACGAACTGCTGGAACAATACAACGAAGGCATCATCTGTATGTCCGGCTGTATCGGTGGTGAGCTGGGTGAGAATTTGCGTAATGATGATTATGAAAAGGCCAAGGAAATTGCTGGCTGGTACAAGTCAGTCTTTGGCGATCGGTACTACATGGAGCTGCAAGACCATGGCCACCCGGAGGCGCGCAGTCACTGGCCGGAGCAAAAAAAGGTCAATGATTACATTGAGCGTATCAGCGAGGAACTGGATATTCCGTGTGTGGTGACCAGCGACGGTCATTACCTCAATCACGAAGACCAAGAAGCGCATGAGATTTTGCTGTGCGTCGGTACTGGTGCGTATTTGAGTGATGAAAAGCGGATGAGCTTGAAGGATTTTGAGCTGCATTTGACGACGCCAGAAGACATCATTTCGCGGTGGCAAACAACCAATCCTCAGGCAATTGCCAATACCAAAGCCATCGCCGACCGCTGTGACGTGGAAATCAAACTGGGTGATATTCTCATCCCGAAATTTCCAACGCCAAACGGTGAATCCGAAAAAGAATATCTGGATCATCTGGTGTATAGCGGTATGGCAGTACGGTACGCTGGCATGAAGTTGGAGGACGCGAAGAAGCTCCCGAATGATCAGCTGCGAGCCAAGTTATCAGAGGCGCAGCTAGAGCGACTGGACATGGAGTTTGGTGTGCTCGACAACATGGGTTATAACGGCTACTTCCTCATTGTTCAGGATTTTATCAACTGGGGCAAATCCCAAGGAATTATCTTTGGCCCGGGACGTGGTTCGGCGGCTGGTTCAATCATCGCTTATGCGCTGAATATCACCGACCTTGATCCGCTGCATTACGACTTGCTGTTCGAGCGATTCCTCAATCCCGACCGTATTTCCATGCCCGACATCGACATCGATATTCAAGATACGCGCCGCGGCGAGGTGATCGAATATTGTGCCAAGAAATATGGCTCAGAACGAGTGGCTAACATCTGTACCTTTGGCACCATGGCAGCGCGGGCGTCAGTGCGTGATGTGGCGCGGGTGTTGCAGGTGCCGTATGGCGAATCTGACCGGCTAGCCAAGCTCATTCCACCGCCCATCCAGGGCCGTCACGTGCCCATCAAAAAGTCGCTCGAGGAAGATCCCGACCTTAAAAAAGAGTATGAAAGCAACCCGACCGCCAAAACGGTTTATGACTTTGCCTCGCGGCTTGAGGGAACGATTCGTTCGCATGGTGTGCATGCCGCCGGCGTGGTGATTGCGCCGGATGATTTGGTAAAATATGTGCCGCTGGAGATGGCACAAAAGGGCGTGGTGGCAACACAGTATCCAATGGGCCCAGTTGAGGAATTGGGGCTATTGAAGATGGACTTCTTGGGCCTGTCTAACTTGTCCATCATCAATAATGCGCTGCGTATTATTCGTAAAGTCTACAAAACGGACATTGATCTATCGCACTTGCCGCTAGATGATGCGGAAACGTATAAACTATTCCAGCGCGGCGATACCACCGGTGTGTTCCAGTTGGAATCGGCTGGCATGAAGCGGTATCTGCGCGAGCTCAAACCGAGCGTCTTTGAAGACATCATCGCCATGGTGGCTTTGTACCGCCCGGGGCCGATGCAGTTTATCGACTCATTCATCAAACGTAAACACGGCGAAGAGGAGATTACCTATCTGCATCCCGGCATGGAAAACTCGCTAAAAAACACCTACGGCATTTTGGTTTACCAGGAGCAATTTATGCAGATTTCCAAAGAATGGTGCGGCTTTACTGGCGGCCAGGCTGACACCCTGCGTAAAGCGGTGGGTAAAAAGAAAATCGACCTGATGAAAAAGGTCAAACCAGAGTTTGTCGAGGGCGCAGTTAAGGTTGGTGGTGCGACCAAGGAAATTGCTGAGCAGTTCTGGGATGCACTGGAAGAATTCGCTAACTACTGTTTCAATAAGTCGCACGCGGCGTGTTATGGCTTGATCGCCTATTGGACGGCGTACCTCAAGGCACATTATCCTGACGCCTTCATGGCGGCGCTGATGACTAGCGACCAAGACGATACCGAGCGCCTAGCTATCGAGATGACCGAGTGTAAACACATGGGTATCGAAGTGCTCAACCCAGATGTCAATGAGTCATTCGTCGAGTTCGCGGTGGTGCCTGGCGAAAAGAAGATTCGTTTTGGTATGGCGGCGGTCAAGGGCGTTGGTGTCGGCGCAGTCGAAGAATTGTTGCGCGCCCGTGAAGACGGTAAATTCACTAGCATCGAAGATTTCGCCAAACGCGTGTCGACCAGCAAGTTTAACCGCAAAGCTTGGGAATCGCTCATTAAATGTGGCGCATTTGATAGCTTTGGTGATCGCCACGACTTATTGTTTAACCTAGATACCATCACCGCCTTTGCGCAAAAAGTTCAAAAAGAAGCGGCGAGTGGGCAGACCGATTTGTTTGGCATGTTAGGTGATGACGCGGCTGTGGCTCAGCCGACCATGCAGTTAATGCCGTCGCCAAACAAAAACGAAAAGGAATACTTGACGTGGGAACGCGAGCTGATGGGCTTGTATATCTCAGCGCATCCTTTGGACGCCTACGCGACATATTTGCTTGAGCAAACACAGCCGTTGACCCAGCTGGTGCCAGAATACGATGGCCGACTCATGACAATTGGTGGCATCATCACGAACGTTCGCACTATCATCACCAAATCTGGCAGCAAAATGGCCTTTGTGGGGTTAGAGGACAAATTTGGCGAGGGTGAAGTGATCGTTTTTCCAAATTTGTATGAGCAAGTTGGTGCCAAGCTCGTCCAAGACGCGGTGGTGCGGGTGACCGGCAAGAACTCAGCCCGTGACCGTGATGGTAATTTGGGCTCAGAGAGTAAGATGATTGCTGATGAAATTGAGATTATCACCGACAGTGATATCACCAGCTATGAATCGACGGGTCGTAAAATGGATGCACCAAAAGTAAGTGCCCAGTATAAAAAAGAAAAGCGGGCAAACTTCCGCGCACAAAAGACTAAGAATGCTACTCCGGCTACCGCCAAATCGTCAAATCCATCCAAACCAGCTACCCGGCCAGCAGCTCCCGAGACACCGCCTGCGCGCCTATTTCTGCAAGTGAAAGATCCTAATGATCATGACAAACTGATTTCGCTCAAAAAGATATGCTCAACGTCGCCAGGGATCACTGATGTTGTGTTGGTGCTTGGTGAGAATGACCACAAGTCTGCCATTCGTCTGCCGTTCAAAGTTGATCCAGCGCCTCAGCTGATTGAGGAATTAAAGGGCTTGCTGGGCGAAGAGTGCATCAAATTGACGTAATTGTTCAGCGACACATCATCTGGTACAGTGCCATGCCGCAGGCGACGCTGACGTTGAATGATTCTTTATTGCCAAACATTGGAATTTCTACTGTCTTGGTGCAGTGAGCCAAATGCTCAGCCGATATGCCGTCAACTTCTTCACCTAAAAGCAAAGCAAACGCTTCCGGCGCGACAAAATCTGGCAGCGAAATACTATCTGGCGCTTGTTCCAACGCGATGATTGGTAGGCTCTCCGTACGCTCATTCTCCTCCAACCAATCTTCCAGCGTCTCGTAGCGCATAAATGGAACCATTCGCTCAGCTCCTAACGCTGTTTTATGAATTTGCTTGGTTATTTTCTCAACAAGATGCGGTAGTCGCGGGTCTGGTTGGTTGATGATCGCCAAATCTGGAAATGGAGTATAGCCGCTAATGACGATGTGCTTTACTCCCAAACCCTCTGCAGTGCGAAAGATAGCGCCGACATTGTGCGTCGAACGAATATTGTGCAAAATAAGCGTAATTTCTGGTCGCATGAACTCATTATATCATTCGCTAAATCATAAGCACTTTGCTATAATATTGGTGATGGATGAAGATTCTATTCAAGTACGTCGTCGCCAGCAAGACGAAGATGCCACCAGAAAACGAGCGTCAATTTTAGGATTGCAATATTTAGACACTCGCAGTTTTGAGGCTGATTTGCCGCTGGAGCGAGACATTTTGACGATTGAGGAAATGTACAAAGGTCGCATCATTCCTTTGACGCACAACGACACTGATTTGTCTTACCGTTTTGGCGTGACCTCACAGACGCCTCAGTCGTTGATTGCTAAAATGACGAAGGAGTACCGCGAAGTTGGTAAAGTTGCACACTTTTTCTTGATATCAGGCGCCGCTTTTCGTTCATTTATGTTGCGGTTTGATCCGCCAAAGAGCATTGTCTATGATGACATTGAAATTGCCAAAGAAGGCGACAGCGAGACGCTGCAACAGGTGAGCCAAACGTTAGCAACGGTCAGCTCAAATGATGTCTTTAACTATATTGTTGATCAAGCTGACAGATTGGGTGCATCCGACATTCACATTGAAAATCAGCGCGAGTCAATCCGCATCCGTATGCGTGTTGATGGCGCACTGCACCCAGTGGCTGAGCTCAGTCGTGACCGCTACCGTGTCATCATGGCTACCTTAGCTTCCCGCGCAAATATTTCCACGGCTGCGACCGAACCGCAGTCTGGTCACATGCAGCAGGAGATCTATCGTGACGGCGCTTCGCACCTCCTGAACTTGCGTGTTGAAGCAGTGCCAACAGTGTATGGTCAAGATGTGGTGATGCGTTTGTTTAACTTTGATACTGCTATGTTGAATTTGGATTTGTTGAGTATCACTCCGGCTGAGCGCGCCCAAATTGATGAAGTTATCTCGCACCCACGCGGCATGGTTTTGATGGTTGGTCCGACGGGTTCTGGTAAGTCAACCACGCTTTACAGTATCTTGAATGCTTTGAACACTACTGATCGTAAAATTATCACCCTGGAAGATCCAGTGGAAAATACCATCCCTGGTGTCACACAAATCCCCATCGATACGACAGTTGGTCAGGAGTTTGCTGATGGTCTTCGTAGTGTGCTGCGTATGGACCCGGATGTGGTGATGGTTGGTGAGATTCGTGACAATGAGACGGCGCGTACTGCCATTCAGGCGTCAATTACCGGACACTTGGTTCTGAGTTCATTTCACGCCAATTCAACAGCGGCGGCGTTTAGTCGTATGATTGACATGATTGGGCAAAATCCTATCTTTAGCTCGGCGGTGCGTTTGTTGATCGCTCAGCGATTGGTCAGGCGGCTACATGACGAGAGCAAAGAGGAGTACGAGCCGGATGAAGCGACTCGCCGTTGGGTGAAAGAGACGCTGAAAGGAATTCCTGACACGGTTGATTGCCCAGATTTGGACACATTTAAGTTGTGGCGACCAGTGTCGACGCCAGAAGCACCATTTGGTTACAAGGGGCGTATCCCGGTGATGGAGCAGTTGATTGTGACCGAAGAAATTCAGAAGTTTTTGCGTGGAGACATTCTTGATATTCACGCCGAAGCCATTGAAGAAGTTGCTAAAAAGCAGGGGACTATTACGCTGTTGCAGGCTGGTGTATTGGCAGCGCTACGCGGCGAAACCACCATCGAAGAAGTGAACCGCGTCATTTAGGCGCGGCTCATATGGTTCGTATGAGTTAGCGGAGAACTTGCTACCGTATCACTGCGGCGACGGTTGAAACCACGCGCTTATCAAATGGCGAAGGGATGACTTCGTCAGCAGTTGGGTTCTCGACCAGCCCAGCCAAAGCCTCAGCGGCAGCCAGTTTGTGCTGGTCGGTAATCTTTTTCACGCCGTGATCGAGCGCCCCACGGAAGATGCCTGGAAAGGCCAGGGAATTATTCACTTGGTTTGGAAAATCGCTGCGACCAGTGGCGACAACAGCGGCACCGGCTTGTCGGGCAACATCTGGCATGATTTCTGGCACTGGGTTGGCCAGGGCAAAGATAATTGGATGCTCAGCCATTTTCTGCATTAATTCCGGCGTGAGTAGCCCAGCGCGCGACACGCCAATGAACACGTCTGCATCAGTGATGGCATCGTCAATTGAGCCGGATTGTGAAGCATTGACGTATTCTAATAGCGCAGTTTTTTCCGCATTCAAATCCGTGCGAGATGCACTGACGATGCCGCGGCTGTCTACCGCCACGATGTTTCTCGCGCCGTATAGATGCAATAATTTAATGATGGCTGTGCCAGCTGCGCCCGCGCCAATGACCACAAATTTACAGTCTGCCAGGCTTCGCCCAGTTAGTTCCGCGGCATTGATCAGCCCCGCCAACACCACGACCGCCGTACCATGCTGGTCGTCGTGAAATACGGGAATGTCCAGCTCAGCCTTCAGGCGCTCTTCAATCTCAAAACACTTTGGCGCAGCGATGTCTTCAAGGTTAATCGCTCCAAAGCTCGGTGCAATTGCCTTGATTGTGGTGATAATTTGTTCCGGCTCGTGAACATCAAGGACAACTGGCACGGCATCGACATTGGCGAAATGCTTGAACAGCAGTGCCTTACCTTCCATCACTGGCATGGCGGCTTTCGGCCCCAGGTCACCGAGGCCCAAGATGGCTGAGCCATCGGAAATGACGCCGACCAAATTATTCGTCCAGGTGTACTTTGGCAAGTCTGCTGGGTTTTCGGCGATCGCTTGGCTGACCGCACCAACGCCCGGGCTGTAATACGAGCTCAATTTGTCACGGTCCAGTTCCTCTTGGTCGCGCAAACTGGTAGTAATTTTACCTTTATATTTTTCGTGTAATTCAAGTGCTAATTTGTTGTAATCCATATCACTATTGTACTCCATATGGCAGGTTTTCTCCATCAGCTCGATAGATCATGTAATTCGTACGTCCATATAACCGTCAGGCTCCTTGTATAGTTTCATATTCTATGCTAAAATACACTGAAGTTGTACAGAGTTAAATTATTCAAGCTTTGTTAGGTGTGGAGCCGCAGGAGTACAACTGCGTGGCCAGCCGTGGCGGGTTTGGAAGATAGGAAATATCATGAGTTTTGAGTTAATCAACAAAGTCAATCAAGCACAGAAAAAGCAAGCAGTTGTTGACGCCCGCAGCGGTGACACCGTTCGCGTCTACCAGAAGATTAAAGAAGGTAACAAAGAGCGTATCCAGATGTTTGAGGGTGTGGTCATCCGCACCGACAACAAAGGTTCGCACACCTCGCGCATCACCGTTCGTAAGATCGCGTCAGGTGTTGGTGTGGAAAAATCATTCTTGCTGCACAGCCCACTGATTGAAAAGGTGGAAATCGTCCGCCGTGCCAAGGTTCGCCGCAAGTTCCTTAGTTTCCTACGTAAGCGTTCTGGTAAATCAGCTCGCCTGACTGCCAAAAACTTTGACCGCGTGGCTGTCAATAACGTGCATGACGCCAAGGCTGAAGCGGAAGCTGAACGCTTGAAAGAGGAGGCCGCACAGGCTGCCGCTGCCAAGCAAGCTGAAAAAGACGCTGCTCAGGCAGAACTTGACGCCAAGGCTGCTGAAGTAGAAGCTCGCCATAAAGAAGCGTAATTGGTTTTGAGGTAAACAGACCGCCCTCTCTGGGGGCGGTTTTCTCATGGTATAATGCCAATATGTCAATCTTTCATTATATTTCTGTGTTTGTTCCTGTAATGCTGGCATGTGTAGTGCCATATGTGTTGCGTCGTCATGGTTTCACTGACGAAACAAAATACCGCTGGTTGTTATACCTCGCTTGTGTACTATTCTTCATTTCGTGGTATCTGCCGTCGCCGCTCATCGAGGGGCGAGACACCAGTTTTACCACGCATTTCGTGGGCGGCGGATTGTTCACCGGGCTGTTGTGGGTATATCTGGTATTGGCGATGCACTGGCGGTCGCACTGGCTGGTGATGGCGTTTTCGCTGTTTGCACTGGTGTCGGCGCTCGGTTGTATCAATGAACTGGCGGAATTATATATGGTCAAAGTTGGTTTGGCGCGTATCACGCTGAATGATACTAATTGGGATATTTTGGCAAATACGCTGGGCGCGGCGGCGGTGTGGCTGGGCTGGATGGGCTGGCGGTTTGTAAAAAGAAAATAGCCCGCCGAGAGGCTCAAACAGAACAGTTGATAGTCTGTGAGCCGTCTCGGCGGGCTGTGACAGGCTCTCTTTAACGAGGGCCTGGGTAGGAGGGCGGCCCGGCTGCTGTCAGTAGATCTAATAAAAAGATCATGCCGAGCAGCATGAAGTCTAGAGCCGCCAATAAGCACGTGAGTGCTATTAAAGCAGCCATGGCCCATGCCACCACAACTAAACACCTCCTTCCTAGTTCGGTGTGTTTAGTACTCTTTTACTATACCATAAAATATATAATAATGCAATAATTTAGACTGTCTACTTCCATGTTACTGATGTGAGTCAATATTTATCTAATTTGAGGACCTAGTACTCTGTGTAGGACGCAACCTTTTGTTATAATGATGAGTATGATTCTCGGCATTGACGAAGTTGGGCGTGGGCCATGGGCGGGACCGCTGGTGGTTGGCGCAGTGATTTTGGGTGGTGCTGAGATTGAGGGGCTAAATGATAGTAAAAAATTAACCAAAAAACGCCGTGAGGCTTTGGATGGGGTGATTCGCGATCAGGCGGCTGCCTGGGCGCTGGGCTGGGTGAGTGCCGGTGAACTTGACGACGTTGGTATGAGCCAAGCGCTGCGGCTGGCAACGCGGCGAGCGGTCAAGCAAATTCAGGCCCAGTGTAAAGAGAAGAATTTGGCATTTGATGAAATCATCATTGACGGGACGGTCAATTTTCTGGCGGATACGGCGCTGGAGCGATATGTGACGGTGATGGCCAAGGCCGATGGGTTGATCCCGAGCGTATCAGCAGCATCGATCATCGCCAAAGTAGCGCGCGATCAGTACATGACCGAGCAAGACGTGGTCTATCCAGGATACGGCTTCGCGTCGAATGCTGGCTATGGTGTGGCCAAGCACCGTGCGGCGATTGAGCGGTTGGGTGTGACGCCGCTACATCGGCTGAGTTTTGCGCCACTGCAAAAATATGCCGGCACTGAGGGGAATTCGCAACCATCGTCTAGTAGTCAAATTAAACATCAGCAGGGAAATACGACGCGTCAAATTGGCGATATGGGTGAACAGACGGCCGCGGACTGGCTGACAGCGGATGGACATGAGATCATTGCCCGCAACTGGCGGACGCGGTACTGCGAGATTGATATTGTCAGCATGAAAGATGACGTGCTGTGGTTTACCGAGGTGAAATACCGCAAAAATGACGACTTTGGTGGTGGACTGGCGGCAATTACCGCCAAAAAACAGCAGCAAATGCGCTTTGCGGCTGAATTATTCATGGCAAAGCATCCGCAATATGAAGGATGCGACATGCGATTATTGGCGGTGGCTGTCGAGGGTAATCCGCCGACAGTGCGAGAGCAGGTGGTGTTGGAGTAAAATAAAACCAAAGAAAATAGCCCGCCTAACGAGCTCAAGCTGAACTCTGTTGTTCAGCGAGCTATTTTCCGGCGGGCAGTTAGCCCTCTTGCTCGTCCTCTTTGGCAGTATGCCGGTAGAGGATGATTCGGTCTTGATTTGGGAGATCTATTGCGTAGACCTCCCCTCCCCTCGTCTCGAGACAGGGGGAGGCTTTCTTGAGGGCAATCAGTGCCTCTGCGAGGCGCTGATTGCCCTTTATTAACTCTTTGATATGGTGGTACGCCACCGCATCAAAGAGGTCTCTCTTGACCTGGTCTTTGTATGAGGACCAGATTAGTACGGTGGCGTATACCGCCATGGACAGCAGAGCTAGGGTAATATATCCTGCCCTCGCTATGATACACGCCGCCACAGTAGCGGCGATCAGGACGACATACTGTACAATGAAACGCTTCATGATCCCTCCTCAGGACCATCACTCAAGCAAAAAGGGCAACTTCACGCCCTTTTTTGTGGAAACTTGAGCGAAAAGTTAATATATATATATCACTAATAGAACAAAATGTCAAGAGATTTTGTCAAACATGTGGCATAATATATCACAGTGTTGTTTGCAAAGCAGCGAGCACGCCCGCCTTGTCTCGCTCAATCAACTCGACCCGTGCTGCGATTTCTGTGATACCCAGCTCAATCGTCCTAGTCAGCGCTGGGATACTCAGCATCGGCTCAAAGAAGCGGCAAAAGTCAGCTAGTTCGTCGCTCGTTGTCAGCCCGATGGCAGCGTAGCGGATGAAATCGTCGTAGCTTTTATCGCCAGCAAAGGTTGTTTCAACCCACGACCAATTGTCCTTCAGCCAATCCCACGTGAGTTGGCGGCTTTCGTGAGAGCGAATGAGATAGACAAACCAACGGCTGGCATCTTGCGGACGAATGACGTCAGGGCGCTTGATATTTGCAAGGATTTTTTGCGCAGTTTCGGGGTTTTTAGTGGCGGTAAGTCCCAGAGTGATGTCAGCTTGCAGGTCGTTTGATGGCGTCTGCTGGTAGGTCTGGAACAGGCTATCAATCATCTCTGGCGTTTCAAAATGCCGCACATTGGCACTGATGATCAGAGAACGGATTTCTGTTGGTAATTCTTCGAGGGGTTGACTGTTAAACCGCCGCTTGGCTTCCGCCAGCATTGCCTGGTCTTCGCTATAGATCATCAAGCCCAGAGCGGTGACACGCCGCTCGCGGTCGTCGTCGGACTCGCCAGGTGTTTCGTCCCAGCCTAGTTCGTCAAATGTAGTGCGGGCAAACTCGCCAGAAATTCGCTTCAAGTGGGCTTTGCCATCGTCGTCATCGTCAACAAATTTGCGTAGCTCCGCCAGTGCACCAGCCGCCATGTCGAAAACCTTTTCATTTGTTTCGTGTTTCAGCGACAATGCCAGTGGCAGGAGTGAAGCTGAGTTTTCAAATCCAGCCTGAGCTAGCAGTGTGGCGTCCTGGAGTAGGCAGATTTTGTCCAGAGTCGGCAGTTCGTGAATGTTGGCTAGCAGTTGCTCACGAGTAGCGGTATCGTATTTGGTCACGAAATGTCCGTTCAGCCCGCAGTTCAGCTGCAGCGGTTCTTCAGTGCTGAATGTTTGCTCACGTTCAGTTAGTATTGCATTATCAAGTGGTTGGTTGGCGAACAGTGGAATTGGCCAGCATGCGTCGGACGGTTGATGGTCGCCGATGAAAAAGCGTTCTTGGCGGAGGGTGGCGGTGGGTTGCTCGGTCGAATTGTCCTGCTCGACCTGTACAATCGGCAACCCCGGCTGAGAAATCCAGGTGTTCATCAAGTCAACAATCGGCTGACCGCTGGCAGTTTCTAGCTCCTTCCACAAATCATTACCAACAGTGTTTTGGTAAGCGAATTTTTCAAAATATGCTTTCAGTCCAGCTCGAAACGCCTCCTCGCCAATCAATCGCCGTACCATTACTAGTAGCCGTCCGCCCTTGGCATAGACGATTGCTGGATCAAACAGCGTACTAATCTCGTCTGGGTGATTGACATCGGCCTGCACTGGCTGCACGCCGTCCAAGCTGTCGCGCCGCAGTGCCGCAGTGACTTCGCTCGTTGCAAAATCCTCCCACATCCGCCACTCGGGATGCAGTGCGTCGACCGCCACATATTCCATCATGTTAGCGAAACTTTCGTTCAGCCACAAATCGTTCCACCACTGCATGGTCACCAAATTGCCAAACCATTGATGGCTGAGTTCGTGAGCGATGACCGTGGCGATGAAGCGCTTGGACGACTCCGGCGTTAATTTCGGGTCAGCCAGCAGGCAGCTTTCGCGGTAGGTGATGAGTCCCCAGTTTTCCATAGCGCCCGACGAGAAATCAGGCAGCGCTACGTGATCAGATTTTGGTAGCGGATACGGCACGCCAAAGTATTCATCATAAGAATCGATGGAGCGGGTGGCGATGTCCAGTGCAAAATCCAGGGTCTCTTCGCCTTGGGCTGGCGTTGCCCAAATATTAACTTCAACGCCGGATTTGGTGCGGGCGGTTTTCTTATGTAATTCGCCGACGACAAAGGCAAGTAGGTAGCTACTCATGCGCGGCGTGGTAGTGAATTTGGTTGTCAGCGCGCCATCCTTTTCAGATGATTCAGTGATGGGCATATTGCCAAGGACGGTTAGTCCTGGAGCGGTCATGAGTGTTACATCGTAGGTGGCTTTGGCAGCTGGTTCGTCAACACAGGGGAACACCTCGCGGGCGTGGTGCGATTCAAATTGGGTGGCAAACAGCTGCTTTTTCACGCCATCGTGGGTGAAATAACATGGATACAGCCCATGCATAGCGTCGGTGATGGTGCCAGAAAAGTCAATGAAAACAGTATGCTCACCGCTGGACAACTCTGGGTACGACAGGCGTAATTCATCAAATTCACCATGAGAAAATTCAGCCGGCTGGTCGTCGATCAACACTGTATGGATAGTCAAATCTTTGGCGTGTAGCGAAATCGACTCACTAGTTGACTCGCCGGAAATGATCACTGTGCCAGAAAACGATTTTTCCTCGGCGCGGGTCAGGTCGAGGGTTAGGTCATAGTGATGGGGTGTAAAGGTATCGAGTAAATGCTTGAGTTTTGTCATAGTCTCATTATATCATTTGCGGACTGTGAGATTGGCTGGTTGGAAAAGGCTTACGGTATTCGATATACTAGCAATATGAAGGGGGCAAAATTACAGCGCAGGCGCATCATGGCCTTGTTTGTGGTGGTGCTGTCGGTTTTGGCGGTGTGGTCGTCACAATTGTCGCAGCCAAAGTTAGCTCCTGTCCCGGCCGATTTGCAGCAACAGTATTTTGGCAATTCAACCGCGCTTGATGAGCTGAACAAGCTGGAAGTAAAGGGTCGTGCGCCCAAAACGGGCTATACGCGCAAACAGTTTGGCAACGGCTGGGGTAAAATTGATGGTTGCTCGGTGCGGGAAGTGATTTTAGCCAGGGACTTGAGTGATGAAAAAGTGGGCGAAGGCTGTAAGGTGCTTTCTGGTGTTTTGCAAGATCCATATACTGGTCAAACCATTCATTTTCAGCGCGGTGAAAAAACCAGTTCTAAAGTACAGATCGACCATGTGGTGGCGCTGAGCGACGCCTGGCAAAAGGGCGCGCAGAATTTGTCAGCGGTTGACAGGGAAAAATTAGCGAATGATCCACTGAACCTACTGGCGTCAGAAGGGCAGGCAAACCAGAATAAGGGTGATAGCGATGCATCAGCTTGGTTGCCGCCTAACAAAGATTTTCGCTGCCAATACGTCGCCCGGCAAATTGCGGTGAAGAAAAAATACTATCTGTGGGTCACTGAGGCTGAAAAGCAAGCCTCTGCCAATGTTCTGGAAAAATGCAAGGGTTGAGCTAGTTAGGATTCAGCCGTCTGTTGATATTTGGATGCAATCATTTCGGCAAATACTGCTTTTTTGTCGGCAGCGCTTAGCTCTGGCTTATGTTTTGGCAGGTGGGTGCCGCTTACATATGCAAGCTCTGTCATGGCGTCTCGCATGGCAGAGAGTTGTCTGTCAACTTTTTTGCAGGCGGCTTGCCTGATGAGATTTACCGACTCGTCATCTGGTGATAGCTCATGAATTTTACGGGCTTCAACGGCTAGAGCGATATCAGCTTTTGTTTCAACCAGGGAGCTGTCGATTGTTCTTCGCAAAATAGGGTCCTTTAATTCAGGAATATTTTTAAATATCATGCGGAGTACTTTTGAGCCTATTTTGCGGTTCAAATACGATTCAGCTGACGCGGCTTCTTCGGGCGAATCAATGTCAAATACCTTATCGAGGTGGGGCATCAATAATAATGTTGTGATATCCTCAGGGTTAACGTAGCAATCCATTAGGCTACAACGTGCTTCATCATTGGCTGTCTTGATTGGAGAATCTGGAATCCGGTTATCTTTTAGATAGAACGTTGTTTCTTTATAAACCTGAATAGCCGGCCCAAGCACCCAGTCGCGTGTTTCAGGATATATAGGGACTTTGTCGACAGTAGCCGGTTTGCCAGTCAACCAATTGGTTTTTGTCTGATCCAGAATAGGCCAGTTTGGCGCAATGTCCACCTGAAGGTTTGGCTGGCCATCTTTATCGGTCGAGCGGAGGGTAAACATAGTAGTATTATGTCATAGAAAGACAAAATAAGCAATAGTACGGACACAATTACATTGACAATAAAGAAATAAAATGCTATTATAATAAGGTGAAAAGTGAACAAGTTCGCCAGTATCCGGTCAAGTCACCGATGGACCAGGAAAACCATCAAGTGACTGCGGTTTTATTCCGTCCAGAGCTGGCTGATGATGAGGGTTTTCAGCGAACCTTGGAGCTGACGGCTATTGCGTCGGTCAGCCGAAATCCAGATTGGATGCAATATCATGGGCGGGGTAAAGAAAAGGTGATACAAAATAAGATTGCCGCAGCTCGATTAGGTGCATTACATGCTTATGTTATTGATCCAGGTCCTGACATTCCGTATTTGAGTAAGCGACATCGGGATAAGGATGAGGCGCAGATACAAACGCTCACGTTGAATATGTTAGGTGAAGAACTTGAGCAGGATAATTCAGACATCACGACCTCGTCAGTATTGGCCTTGGTAGGTGATGGCTATTCACCACCTGCCGCCGTTGTCGAGAGAGCCCCGGGTAGATCATTGCGAGAACAATATGGCATGGACAAGGATAGTCGTAATTATTATGCCATCATGGATGAGTTGAATCGTATCCAGCGGGAGATTGATAGGGTGATTGGGCGTTTTGCATCAAGAGTGCTCATCAATGATATGCGGCGTGAGTATAATGAGGGCGCGAATATCTTCTCAGGTGTTAAGGTGACGGAAAATAAAGAGTATGCCGAAATATTCACCCTCTTTGACCAGCCGTTTACTGGGTTTACGGCCGGTCTTTGCAGGACCGCTTTGCTCGATATGGCACGGAGAAGGCGCGGACTACGCGGTATGCTTGACATGGCCAGCGAACTGGTATAGAATGTGTAGTGTACGTCCGGCCGCCAAGGTCGGAATTTTTCGTATGAGGATACGCGTATCGCAGCGCAGCCTCGTATCGTGATATAATAATCATAAGTGATAAAGGAGAGTAATATGGAAGATTTGAACATTAAGCAGTTGACGTTGGCGTTGCGGACGATTGCTGAGGAAAAGAACCTACCAGAAGAGACAGTTCTAGAGGTGATCGAGCAGGCCATCGCCGCAGCGTGGCGGCGTGACAACGGTACCCGTGAGCAGTTGGTGCGCGCTAGCCTAAACATCAATAGTGGCACGGCTGTGGTGTCGGTCGTCAAAACAGTGGTTGAAGAAGTCGAAAATGATGTTAATCAAATGAGCTTAGACGAGGCTAAGGCGGTTGACCCGGCGGCTGAGCTGGGCAGCGAAGTGACGGTCGAGACCCACAACGTGACGACGTTTGGTCGTGTGGCAGCCCAAACCGCCAAGCAAGTGATTTTGCAGCGGCTGCGCGAGGCAGAGCGTGAGGTGGTGTTGGCAGAGTTTGAGGATAAAATTGGCACAGTGGTGACTGGTACGATTCAACGGGTTGAGCCGCGCGTGGTGCGAATTGAGCTGGGTAAGGCCGTCGGTATCATGCCGCAGTCCGAGCAAATTCCTGGCGAATACTATGGCGTTGGTCGCCGCGTCAAGGTGTATATCAAGGATATCGAGCGTGAAGGTCGCGGTCCGCAATTGATTTTGAGCCGTGGCAATGAGGAATTTGTACGCTTCTTGTTTAGCCAGGAAGTGCCAGAGATGGAAACGGGCGCTGTGGAAATCAAAGCCATTGCCCGCGAAGCTGGTCGCCGCACTAAACTAGCGGTCGCATCAGCACTACCAGGCGTTGACCCAGTCGGTACCTTCGTCGGTGGTCACGGAACGCGTGTTCAGGCGGTGATGAACGAAATTGGTGAGCAGGAAAAAATTGATATCATTCCGTTCGAGGAAGACGCGGCTGGTTTCATCGCCAACGCCATGAGTCCAGCGGAAGTATTGAGTGTGACGGTCAATGAAGATGAAAAGCGAGCAACGGTCTACGTCAGCGAGGATCAGCAGTCAGTGGCCATCGGTCGGGCTGGGCAGAATGTTCGCTTGGCAAGTCGTCTGACTGGCTACGAACTAGATATCGAGGCAAAGGCAGCTGTTAAACCAGCTGAAAATAAGCCTCGCAAGAATGTAGAAGACAGCTTGTTTAATGCCATTGAGGAAACAGCAGAATAAGATTGGCGAAATACTTGAGACATTCGCCGATAAGCGATGAAAGGAGGCGATAATGGAGCAGCCGAGAGATTTCTCTGAGCTGGAATCGCGCCTGACAGATACGGCGCGGGCTAGCTTTGAGCGAGCTGGTGTGATTGCCCAAAATCAAGGAAGCCCGTATGTGGGAACTGAGCATATTCTCCTGGGGATATTAGCTCAGAATTCTTCGCTGGGTGCTAAAATCTTGGCGGAGAGCGGTGTGACGCTTGACCGCGTTGAGACGGCGCTGGAATTGACGCCAAGCGCGGTGGTGTTTGCTGTCGTTGACCATGGAGTGCGGGCTGATGTTTTGGCGACAGTACGCATGGCATGGGAGTTGGCGCTGGAGTTTGGGCAGTCGCGAATCGGTACGGAGCATTTGGTCTACAGCATTTTGACGCAGCGCGAAGCACGGGCTACTAGGATTTTGCGTGACATGAATGTTGATTTGGAGGCGCTCCGTGGTGACTTGGAGGGCGTGTTTGATAGGCAGCAGTCGGAAGCCGACCAACAAACTGAGTCAGTGTCGACGACTGAATGCAAGTCCATCAAGCTACTAGAGAAGTTTGGCAATGACTTGACGGAACGCGCTCGGCAGGGGCTGGTCGATCCAATGATTGGGCGGGACAAAGAATTGTCGCGTGTTATCACGGTGTTGGGTCGGCGCAGCAAAAATAACCCAGCTTTGATCGGTGAGCCGGGCGTGGGGAAGACCGCAATTGTTGAGGGCTTGGCACAGCGAATCGTTGATGGTGACGTGCCGGCATTTTTGGAAGGCAAAAGGATCGTTCAGTTAGATCTGGCTTCCATGGTGGCGGGGACGAAGTTTCGCGGACAGTTTGAAGAACGTTTGCAAAAAGTACTAGCGGTTGCAAAGGAACACCAAGAAGTTATTTTGTTTATCGATGAGCTGCATTTACTGGTGGGCGCTGGTTCGGCCGAAGGTTCAATGGACGCCGCCAATGCCCTGAAGCCAGCGTTGGCGCGCGGCGAAGTGCGGGTGATCGGGGCGACGACCTTTGATGAATATCGCAAATACATTGAAAAAGACGCTGCTTTGGGTCGACGGTTCCAGTCGGTTGTAGTGGCAGAACCTGAGGCGGAAGAAGCGGTGCGGATGGTGATGGGGCTGAGTGGTCGCTTGGCGCTGCATCATCAGCTGAGTATCGACGAGGCAGCTGTCAAATTGGCGGTAGATTTGAGCCAGCGGTATGTCATGGATCGATTTTTGCCAGATAAGGCAATTGACGTGCTGGACGAAGCGGCAGCATTGATGCGCTCAAAGCAGCCACTCAAACCAGGCCGCCGTCAAAAATTAGCTCAGCAGATCAAGCGGCTGGCGGGTAAAATTGATGCGGCCGTGGAGGCGGAAGACTATGAACGAGCGGCGCGTTTCAAGACGCAAATGAAGCAATTGGAAAAACGCGCTGGTGATCTGGGCGCAAACGAAGACACATTGCCGCAGTTGGATGAGGCATATTTGAGGTTGGCGGTTAGTGCCATGACTGGTGTGCCAGTGAAAAAATTGGCGCACACCGAAGCCAAAAGCTTGATCAAGCTGGAGAATAGATTAGGTAAATTTGTGCTGGGGCAAACTGAAGCAATCGCTGAGCTGGCTCGGGCTATTCGACGAAACAGCGCTGGACTACATCGACATAGCGGACCCATGGGATCTTTCGTATTTTTGGGCCCGACAGGTGTTGGTAAGACTGAGCTAGCTCGCGTGTTGGCGCGGGAAGTGTTTGGCGGTGAGCAGAGCCTGATCAAAATTGACATGAGTGAATTCTCCGAAAAGCACACGACCAGTCGGTTGGTTGGCGCTCCAGCGGGCTATGTGGGGTATGAAGATGGCGGTAAATTGACCGACAAAGTTCGTCGACAGCCGTACAGTGTGGTGTTGTTTGATGAGATTGAAAAAGCGCATCCAGACGTGATGAATCTGCTATTGCAACTACTGGAAGATGGTCAATTGACTGATGCGCAAGGGCGAGTGGTTAGTTTTCGCCACACCATCATCATCTTGACCAGCAATGTTGGTTCGGCGGGCATGATGAATACTGAAGCGCTGGGCTTTGGCGGCACAAAGAAACGCAGCGCCAAGGACGTGCAGCGACACAACGACCGGACGGCGCGGCAGGCTTTGGAGGAATTCTTGAAGCCAGAATTGATCGAGCGATTTGATGCTATCATTGTCTTCCAGGCGCTGAGCCGAGCAGTTGCTGGCAAAATATTTGATAGCATTGCCAGTGAGCTAAACGCGGCGATTGAGAGCCACGGCATGAAACTGATGATTAAACCAAGTGTCAAACGCCATATCATTGACCATGGCTTTGACGCTGAACGCGGAGCGAGACGCCTTCGGCGGACTGTGCAGACCTTGCTGGGAGATCCGTTGAGTGAAGCAGTGCTGTCGAAAGCGCGCGGAGAAGCAACATTAATTGCGTCAATGAAAAAAGGTGAGGTAATAATTGATGTCAAAGATTAGTAAACTATGCAGCTTTTTACTGTCAGTAGCTATATTGGCCTTCAGTGGTTGGGTGGTGCTCAACCGGCAATTCGTGCTCGACCATGTGCGAGCCTGGCAATTCCAGCCTAGCACTGAGATTGCTCAATTAGCGACAAACGCTGGCATGTCGGAGCACGGTAGATTTCAATTTTATGTCACCCAACCACGACTGGAGTCGTCCAATGAGTTCAATGCTGAGTGTCGTCGGTCGGAAAAAGCCAGTCCAATTTTGGGTTGTTACAAGCCCGGGGAAGACACTATTCATATCTACAATGTACCAAATCCTGAGCTTGACGGCATCAAAGAGGTGACGGCGGCGCACGAAATGTTGCACGCGGCGTGGTCGCGATTGTCCGAGGCGGAAAAGCAGCGGCTGGGTCAATTGTTGGAACATGCCTACGCGAACATCAAAGACAGTAAGCTGGAAGAACGCATGGCGTACTATGATCGAGCGCAGCCAGGCTCTCGGTCCAACGAGCTTCATTCCATTTTGGGCACCGAGCATGCCGATTTGGACTCAGAGCTGGAAACGCACTATGCTCGATTTTTCAGTGACCGCTCACGAGTAGTTGCCTTGCACGCAAAATACAATCAGCGATTTGTTGATTTGGAGCGGCAAGTGACTACTTTGCAGGCGAAGTTGAAACAGCAACGAGCGGTGATTGAGCAGCGAAAGGAAAGCTACGATACGTCGATGACAGTGCTGAACGACAAAATTCGCGATTTCAATCAACGAGCTACTAGCGGTGGTTTTGGTTCACAGCAGCAGTTTCAGGCTGAGCGTTCGCAATTGCAAGCCGAAGGTCAACGCTTGAATAGTCAAAAGGCTGCGTTACTCCAGCAGATCGATCAGTACAATGCTGACGTTGAAAAATTGAATGCGCTAGGTGAGCAAGCTGATCGGCTCAGTCAGAGCCTCGACAGCCAAAGGGCAGTAGAGTGATGGCTCGAGCAAAATCACAATTCATTTGCCAGCAGTGCGGCGCCAGCTATCCGAAGTGGGTCGGCAAGTGTGAAAATTGCGGCGAGTGGAACTCGCTGGTTGAGCAACTACCAGTTGACACCGGTGCCTCGGCGGTAGCCCGCAGCAGCGGTAAGGGCAAGGCGCTCACCACGCTCAAGCTCAGCGAGACGGCTACCGAGGCCAAGCAAGCACGGCTGGCAACCGGCATCGCCGACCTTGACGCGGTGCTCGGCGGCGGCTTTTTGCCAGGTGGTGTGGTGCTGGTGGCGGGGCAGCCGGGAATTGGTAAAAGCACCCTGCTAGCGCAAGTCGCGGCGTTTATCGCTCGGCAGCAACCAGTACTCTACGTCAGCGGTGAGGAGTCGGTATCGCAGGTTAAATTGCGGGCTGAGCGGTTGGGTGCGGTTGATTCAGAAAGCCTGCAGCTGGCGTCCAGCAATAGCGCCGAAGATATCGCCGCCTCCATCCAGACTGGCCAGTACAATCTGGTGATTGTCGATTCTATCCAGACCTTGTCGCTCGCAGAAATTGCCTCAGCGCCAGGTTCGGTCAGTCAAATTACCAACTCATCCAACGTCATCATTCGCGCCGCCAAAGCCTCGAATACCGCGGTGATTTTGGTCGGTCACGTCACCAAAGAAGGCTCAATCGCCGGGCCGAAAGTTCTGGAGCATTTGGTTGACGTGGTGCTGAATTTTGAGGGTGATCGCTACGGTGGTTTTCGCGTAGTGCGGGCGCAGAAAAATCGCTATGGTTCGACCAATGAGGCAGCAATTTTTGAGATGCATGAGGATGGCTTACGGATTGTGGCCAACCCATCGGCGAGCTTGCTAGCCGAGCGACAAAACCTCGATGGCTCAATCGTCCTGGCAACCATGGAGGGGGCGCGGCCGCTGCTGGTGGAAATCCAGGCGCTGGTCAATCCGACGAATTTTGGCTACCCTAAGCGCGCAGCCAGCGGCTTTGACCTTAACCGGTTGAACTTGCTGGTGGCGGTGCTGGAAAAGCGTACCAAGCTCAATCTCTCCGACAAAGATATTTACATCAATGTGGTCGGCGGCTTGAAACTCAGCGACCCAGCGGCGGACTTGGCAGTCGCTATGGCCATCGCCTCGGCCTCGGCTGGCCGCAAACTCAGCGACGAAGCGGTGGTGTTTGGCGAAGTCGGCTTGGGCGGCGAAGTGCGCTCGGCTCAAGGCTGGCATGCCCGCGTTAAAGAAGCCAAGAAGCTTGGCTTTACCTATGCCATCGCGCCAAAAACCCACAAGGATGCATTTGTGCGCGGTGTCGGCGATTTACGCCAGGCACTGATCGACTATTTACAATAACATTATTCTATAAAAGGAAATTATTATGGAAAAAACAATTGAACTTATCATCATTATCATGCTGCTGGCTATCATGGCGGAAATATATCTACTGGTCAAGCCGCGGCGGCAGGCAGGCAGCGGTACGCAGCTGCCGATTCTGGTTGACACCTCGGTACTGATGGACGGCCGAGTGGTCGATCTAGCAAAGACTGGGTTCTTACTGGGGCAGATCATCGTGCCGCGGAGTGTGTTGATAGAATTGCAGCTGTTGGCTGATGGTGCTGATCATGCCAAGCGCGAGCGCGCCCGTTTTGGTATGGACGTCATGAAGGAGCTCAAAGATGTGTTGGGCGGCTCGTTTACGTTGCTTGACGATGCGACGCGCATCCCTGAGGGTGTTGATAACCGCTTGCTGCAACTCGCCAAGGAAATGAACGCTGCCATCCTGACCTTGGATTACAACCTGAACAAGGTGGCGCAAGTCGAAGGAATTCAGATCCTCAATATCAATGAGCTAGCCAAGAGCTTGCGGATGAGCTATCTGCCTGGTGATGAGCTGGTGCTCGAATTAACGCAAAAAGGTCAGGATTCTCACCAGGCGGTCGGCTACTTGCATGACGGCACAATGGTGGTGGTTGAGCAAGCCAAAAAGTTCCTGGGTCAGAAAAAACGCATTGAAATCATCCGTAGCCTGCAAACTGACGCTGGTAAAATGATGTTTGCTAAGGTTGTCGAGCAGACCGCTCCGCCAGAGCCAACACGACAAACAGTTGTCATCACAAAACGTCGCTCTGTTGGCCGGAAAGTGCAGACTAGTCCAGAAGGATCAGCCAAGAAGACTACTAAAAAGCCAGCAGTAAAAACTCAGAAGCCTGTGCAGCAAACTCGTCGTCGTTCTACGACTACAAAAACATCAGCCCAGCGCGAGGCTGAGCTGATTAGGCTAGCGAATAGCCAAGATGATTAATCGTCGCTGACAGTTTTTGAGCTACTTGCGGTGTAGTACCCTTCGTCGCGGACATTCACGGTGATAGTGTGTGATCCTGATGACACATTGGCTGAGACGCGGTCTGAGGCGCTGTTACCGCTGATATTGCTTGATTTGACTGAACGTCCGTCAACCAAGATATCAAGCGTCGCTAGACCAAATTTTCCTCCATCAACACTGACATCAATAGTGTATTTATTACTCGAGCCAGACGCGGTGATGCTAGCGACACGAGGCTTGGCATCGCTACAGTTGTGCACATCGTCGTCAGCGGTAGCGTTGTAACCTGCTGGCGCACTGAAAGACTCTTTCTTGGTGATTGGGTCGACTGCCTTGATCACGTCAACTTCTTCTCGTGCGCCCTCTGGAGTACAGGAGGTAGCCTTCTTTTTAGAGATGCGGTCAAATGTCATCTTGGACGAGCTTTGTCCTTGGTTTTGGTTCCACCACGATGGGTACAGTTCTTTACCATTTTGTTTGATACCAGATGGGCGGGTGTACCACATGCTTGATTTCCACTTACCAGCTGGCTGGTAGACCTGGGTATGTGCAAAGCTCATGACTTTCTGAATCACCGGGAGACCAGTTGACGAGTTTATGGAGGTCAATGTACGACTGTCGGAGTTACCAAGCCAGAGCGTCATGGCGAGAGCTGGGGTATAGCTCGCTAGCCAGATGTCTTTTGGTTGATTGCCCTTGTCAGATGTTCCGGTCTTGTAGCTAGCGCGCACACCCGGGATACTGCCTGTCACCAGCGTGTTTGATCGGTCGGACAAAATGTCGTTGGTGATGTAGGCAGCCTGTGGATCGACAGCTTGCTTTGATTCATCTTTCCATTTGAGGAGAGTTTCATTTTGAGAATTGATCACTTCAGACACGGAAGTAGATTTTTTACTGACACCCAAGCGAGCCAAAGTACCATAGGCATTAACCAGTTCAGTTTGTTTGGCACCGCATCCACCGATGGCGGCCGATAGACCATAGCCACCTGAGTCTTCCTCCTGCTTACAGTATTCTGAGTTACCAAGACCTCGGATGAACTCCACAGTTGGCTTTGGACTGCCGTTACCAGCGATGTACATCGCTTTCACTGCTGGGGTGTTACGAGACAAACCGAGCCCTCGGCGAATGGTGATGTCGCCCATGAATTTGTTGTCCCAGTTGTTCAGCTTAGCGCCATAAATTGAGTCGATATTTTCATCTTTTAGTATGGTGCCACTCCCATATGCCTGACTACCACGCTTGCTAAACAGGTGAGTGAACACAAATGGTTTGATGGATGAACCTGGCTGGACAAAGGCGGTGGCCGCATTGTCTTGACCAAAACCCGGATAGTTGAAGTCACGACTACCCATCAGGGCAACGATTTGACCCGTTTGCACGTCTTCTATGACTGATGCACCGTTGTGAGCATTGATGGCAGCTGGGCGGCCGGTCGCAAAGAAGGCTTTCATCTCATTTTCTAATTTCTCTTGGATGCGCCAGTCCAGCGTTGTTTTGACGGTCAGTCCGCCTCGTCCAACAACCGCTTGACCGAGCTCTTTCTCGAGTTGTGATCGGACCATCATCACGAAGTGTGGCGCTTTCATACCTTCAGTTTGTTCAACTTGCGGATACAAATTATCAAGAATTGGGTACTTTTTGGCTTCATCTGCTTCTTTTTGTGTGATGTAGCCTTGTTCTGTCATGTAGTCTAAAATTGTGTGTTGACGCTCAATCAACGCCTTGTTACCGGCAGTATTGTATGGGTTAAAGTAGGACGGATTCTGCGGAATTCCTGCTAGCAGGGCTGCTTCGGCTATAGTTAGGTCTTTTGCGCTCTTGTGGAAGTACGTTTGTGCAGCTGACTCAGCGCCATTACGGCGACCTCCATATGGCGATTCGTTGAGGTACAGTGACAAGATTTGGTCTTTGTTGTACATGCGCTCAACCTCAATCGCCAAAATCATCTCCTTGATCTTACGTGGGATGCCTTTGAGGCCACGTTCGCCAGCTTCATCGGCAAAGAATACCTGTTTGACGAGCTGCTGGGTCAATGTCGATCCTCCCTGGACCTGTCCTCCAGAAGCCGTTGAAAATACCGCACGCGTCAAGCCGCTAACACTAACTCCGTGGTGTTTGTAGAAATCTTTATCCTCGATGGCAACGGTGGCGTGCTTCAGGTGATTGCTAATTTGGTCACCTTCGACCACCAGTTTATAGTTACCAGTTCCTTTATCCTCCCAGAGTAGCACGCCATTACGGTCATAATATTTCGTGACTGTTGTTTGGACACGTTTGGCAATTTCGCCTGGTCGAATCTTATCCAAGTCTTTGCGGAAATATGCGAATAGCCCACCGATAAACAAGATCATCAATAGCAGAGTAACACCAGCAATTTTCAGCGCCATCTTTGCGCCGCGTTTGGAGAACCAATAGTTAGCTAACCGCTTTGGATGTAAGCGATAGAAAAATCGCTTCACTGGATGCTTCGGCAAGCTTGCCAAATATTCAGCACGCTCGCGCGAATCTTTATCTTTTTTAACTTTACGCTTATGTGCCAGATTGGCATACAAGCTTAATCGCTTTGTCGCAGATTTCCTGGGACTAGAAGGCGATTTGTTGCTGCTACTTGTACTACTCTTATTCACGTAATCTATTATATCACGCACATGGTTCGCATCAACTGCCAAAAATTGATATACTGATACTAAGATTAGCTGACCAAGGAGAAAATATGCAGTTATCAGAGGAATTACAGTGGCGCGGGTTTTGGAACCAGACCACATTCACCAACGACAAGCTTATCGATTCGGAGAATTTTACGCTCTATTTGGGGACAGATCCGTCAGCTGACAGTTTGCATGTCGGGCATTTGGCGGTCTATATGATGGTGCGGCATTTTTTGGAGCGCGGACACAAGGTGTTTCTACTGGTTGGTGGCGGCACGGGTATGATCGGCGATATGCGCGACACCGAGGAGCGGAGTCTACTTTCTTATGCGGAAATTGAGCACAATAAACGAGCTTTGAAAGCACAGGTGTCACAAATTTTCGCCGGACGCGATTTTACCCTGGTGGATAATGCGGATTGGTTGGGCAATTTGGAACTGATTCCGTTCCTCCGCGACATTGGCAAGAATTTCAACATGGCAGATTTGATCGGTCGTGAATTTTTCAAGGCACGCATCGATAACGGTAAAGGGCTGAGTTTTGCGGAATTTACCTACACGTTGCTGCAGGGGTATGATTTCTGGTATTTGTTCAAACACCACGGTGTCAATTTGCAAATCGGCGGCTCTGACCAGTGGGGTAATTTAGTTTCAGGTGTGGAATTGATTCGTAAAAAAGAAAACGCTGAAGTTTACGCCATGACCGCACCGCTACTCATCAACAAATCAACCGGACGTAAATTTGGCAAGTCCGAAGGTGGCGCTGTGTGGCTAGATGAGAATAAAACCAGCGTCTACAAGTTCTATCAATTCTGGCTGAACGTTGACGACGAAAGCGCCATTGAGTACATGAAAATTTTCACCATGCTTGATCGCGACACCATTGAAGCCATCGCTGAAAACCACGCCGTCAATCCGGGTGCGCGCTCGGCGCAGAAAGTTCTGGCGCGCGAAGTCACCGA
Organism: uncultured Candidatus Saccharibacteria bacterium; assembly: GCA_963535375.1. Classification (GTDB taxonomy): domain Bacteria; phylum Patescibacteriota; class Saccharimonadia; order Saccharimonadales; family Saccharimonadaceae; genus Nanosynbacter. Next base: position 106,762 of record CAUSVT010000001.1, read on the forward strand.
CATCGTTCACGGCGTCAATCGGCGCGAATCAGTGGAGCGGGTGACTGAAGTGTTGTTTGGCGGCGGTGATTTCCGCCAATTATCAGACGATGACCTGGATGCTCTCGCCAAGGAAATTCCGCGCGTTGATGTCGGCGTCGGCGTGATTGAAGCATTGGTGGTTTCTGGTGCGGTCAGCTCCAACGGCGAAGCAAAACGCCTATTGAAATCTGGTGCCATCAGCCTCAACGGCGAAAAAATAGCCGAAGACCAAGCCGTCAACACCACGTCGCTACTGAAAAAAGGTAAAAATACATTTGTGCTAATCATGGAGGGAGACGAAGAATGAAAAAAATTATAGCTTTTGACTCAGACGACACTATTGTCTTGTCGAAAATGCCAGCTACGCCGCGCATGGCTGGTTTGTTGGCGGAGTTGCTGAAACATTACGACGTGTGCATCATTTCTGGTACTGATTTTGAAGGAGTGATCTATCCAAACACTGTCAGGCAAATTGAACAAGTTCCGGGCGTTGATCTTAGCCGGCTGCACATCATGCCGACGTGTGGCACTCGTTACTATCGTTTCCAGGATGGCGAATGGCGACTACAATACCAAGAAGATTTGACTGAGGAGCAAAAGGCTCGGATTTTTGAAGCGATTGAGGACTCGGCCAAAGAGCTCGACATGTGGGTTGACGATCCAGCTGGCGAAATCATCGAAGACCGTCTCAGTCAGGTAACGTATTCTGCACTGGGCCAAAAAGCCACACCTGAGGATAAATATGCGTGGGCTGAAGCCAACAAGGAAAAGCGTAAATTGCTTAACGACGCTGTCAAGGCACGCATCCCAGAGTTTGAAATTCGGACGGCAGGCACCACTAGTCTGGACGTGACCAAGCCTGGTATCGACAAAGCACATGGCATGAAAAAACTGATGGAAGCAACGGGCGTAACCAAAGAGGAAATTCTGTTCTTTGGCGACAAACTAGAAGAAGGTGGCAATGATTTCCCAGTCAAAAATATGGGCATTGATTGTATCGCTGTGGAACGTTGGGAAGATACTGCCTACGCACTGGAAGGCATCAACGCTGTTTCGTAGATGAAGCTGACAACTCCACTGGAACACATCAAAGGCGTCGGTCCCAAAACCGCCCAGGCGCTGTCGGCGGCGGGTCTGGAGACGGTGGCGGACGCTCTGGATTTTTTGCCGCGGGCATATGATGATTATTCAGCAGCGGTTAACATCACTGATCTTCAGCCGGGCAAGGTGACGGTGCGGGCGCGCTGCGAGTCGATTTCCACGCGCATTGTGCGCCGAGGCCTGAGGATTACCACGGCAGTGCTGGCGGATGATTCTGGCAAGGTCAAGGCCGTTTGGTTCAATCAGCCGTACCGCGAATCGCAGCTGAGATCTGACACCGAGTTTATGTTTTCTGGCCAGTTTGGCATGCAATATAACAGCTATCAGATCAGCAATCCCTCTGTTGAGCTCGCCAAGCAAACCGATGCGTCCGACGCCCACCATACGTCGGGCATCCATCCGGTCTACAAATCCATCAAAAATCTCCGCCCAAAAACCGTGCAGGATTTGCTGAAAAATCTGCGTCCCATCATGGAATTTTTGCCCGAAACTTTGCCGGAGCATGTCGTCCAGCGGCAACGATTAGTCAGCCGCGCCGAAGCTGTCAAGTTCCTCCACGCGCCAAATAGTCACGAGGAAATTGCTCGCGGTCGTGAGCGGCTGGCTTTTGAGGAATTGTTTGAAATGATTTTGGCTGCGCAGCTCAACAAGCAAGAACAAACCAAATTGACTGGCTGGCGCATCCCGTTCAATCAGCCGGTCGTCAAGCAATTTGTCGAACAATTGCCATTTCCCTTAACCAACGCGCAGCGCCGCGCCGCCTGGCAGATTTTGCAAGATTTGGAGTCGGAGCATCCGATGAATCGCCTACTACAGGGCGATGTCGGCTCAGGCAAAACCGTGGTCGCCGGGCTGGTGGCGGCAGAAGTGGCGCAGGCTGGCTTTCAGACGGCCATCATGGCGCCGACGGAGATTTTGGCGACTCAGCACGCCAAGACGCTGGATGAATTATTGTCGCCATTTGGCGTGTCGGTGGCACTGCTGACGGGACACGTCAAGGGCGCTCAGCGGCGGCAGCTGCTGGATAATTTAGCAAATGGTGACATTGACGTGGTGGTTGGTACACACGCGCTGATTCAGGAAAAAGTGGCGTACCACAAGCTGGGGTTTGTGGTAATTGACGAGCAGCATCGGTTCGGCGTCAAGCAGCGGCAGGCATTATTACAAAAGGCAGACTACATGCCACACCTGCTCAGCATGACTGCCACGCCGATCCCGCGAAGTCTGGCGTTGACCTTGTATGGTGAACTGGATATTTCGATTTTGGACGAGCTGCCAGCCGGGCGCCAGCCGATTGAAACGAAAATTTGGTCGCCAGCCTCAGCGCCAAAGCTCTACGAAACTATTGATCCAGAAATTGCCAAAGGTCGCCAAGCCTATATCATCTGCCCGTTGATCGACGATAATCCTGACAATGACAAAAAATCGGTCGAGGCGGAATATCACAAATTGGCAAAAACGATGTTTCGTCATCGCCGCGTCGGATTGCTACACGGTAAATTGCCGCCTGAGGAAAAGGCCGCGGTCATGCAACAATTCGCCGACGGCGAGCTGGACATGTTGGTGAGCACAACGGTGGTGGAAGTTGGCGTCAACGTGCCGAACGCCACGGTCATGCTCATCGAAAATGCCGATCACTTTGGTCTCAGCCAGCTCCATCAGCTGCGCGGGCGGGTTGGACGCGGCCAGCATCAGAGTTTTTGTCATTTGATGATGTCGGGTCACGACAAGCCGAGCCAGCGCCTCAGGGAAATTGAGAAGTCCCAAGACGGATTTTACCTAGCGGAAGTTGACCTGAAACTGCGCGGTCCTGGTGAGATCTATGGCAAGATGCAACATGGTGCGCTGAACCTAAAAATTGCCTCACTGAGCGATACGCCACTGATTGCCCGCGCGCAAACGGAGGCTGAGCGCTTTGTCAAAGAGGGGCAGGATTTGTTACAATATAACCATCTGGCGCGTGCCGTCAGTCGCTATCAGCGATTAACCATTTTGAATTAATATGTACGCAGGAACAACAATTAGAGATGGCTCTGGTCGATTTATCGGTGTTCATCAAAAGATAGATCGAGTGGCCAGGCGACACCTGACGCCAATGCTGCCTGATTGGTGCGAATTTCCTGATGTGAAAAATATTCTGCATTTTGAGGGCAAAAACGGTCCTGACGGCGTTAAGCGCAAAAGTCCAGCCGTTGACGAACCATGGCATTTCATCAATCCAGACGACCCGAACGACACGGCGCTGCTGGACATGATCGACCAGCATATTGATAATCTGGCGAAAGCGTTGCAGAACCATAATTCTGAACGAGCTGCCTTTGAAGCGGCGTGGATGGCGCATGCCATCACTGATGGTTTGACGCCGGCGCATCATTTTCCGCTGGAGCACGCCATGCAGGAGCTGCGCGGTGGCGAAGGTCTGGAGACACGAACCTCAATTCTTAAGAAAAATGTCATGAAGGGTGACACGGGGATTGAGCTCATCAAAAACAATTGGAAATTCTGGGGCGCCAAGGGCATGATGACCATGCACGTGGCGTTTGAAGCGGGCGTGGCGAGCGTGGTGGCCTATCCACGCTTTAAGGACGCTGTGCCGAGTGAGGCTGAGATTTTACAGGTCAAGCAGCAAGGTTATCGAGAATATTATTTGGAGCAAGTTCACGCCGTGGCCGACCTAAAAATGTATGATAATTTTGGTAAAAACGGCTGGACGACCGATTTGGCGCGGCAAACCAACCATGAACTGATGCCAATCATCATCAAAGCCGTCATGTTGGGCTGGCTCGCGTCGGTTTGGAAACTTGAGGCAAAGTGGTGAGAGTGCGCATCATCGCTGGGGAATTTGGCGGACGATTTATCCAAACCCCGCCAGGCTCAACGACACACCCCATGGGTGAGCGAGTCCGTTCGGCAATGTTCAATTCGCTGGGCGAAACCGTGCGTGGTGCACGGGTGCTGGATGCTTTTGCGGGTTCTGGCGCCATTGGATTGGAAGCGCTCAGTCGCGGTGCCGAGTCGGTGGTTTTTGTAGAACGAGGCCGGGTCGCGCAGCGCGTTATCGCCGAAAACATAGCCAATTTGGGCGTCAATGAACAATCTATTGTAATAAAAACAACGATATCGAATTGGCTGAAAAGCATGAGCGTAACAGAGAAGTTCGATATTATTTTTGCCGATCCACCATATCACAATCCTCAGTTTTCCACAGTTTCGCGACTAATGGGGCTTCTCAAACCAGGTGGATGTATGATATTATCACACCCAGGAATAGGTGAGGTGCCAGTTCAAAACGGAATTGTTGTGGTGGACAATCGTAGTTATGGGGAGGCGCACCTCACCAAGTTCCTACGAGAACCATCATAGTTGATCAAGTGGTCCCGATGCACGTCGAGGACTTTTTGTTATGTCGGCGCAAAATAGGGTATTGCAAAATTTAATTCAATGTGGTATAGATAGTCATAAGACACATTTGGATCCAAAAGAGGAGGAACGGAAATATGCCACGTGCTAATCATGACCTAGTGGAGCGAGAACTTATAGGAGCAGTTGCCAGTAGCCCCGAAGATGATGATATGGGGGCAGTGTATGACGCTATTCATACACAGGAAAATTTTGACAAAGAACGAGAAAGAATCAACAATCTTAGGAAGCTTGGTCAGGAAGTTTTGGACGAGTGTGGTTACGCAGAGTATGGCGAAATAACCGTTTAGCCTCTGCTAGTTTGCAGGACAAATAAAAAGAGCCTCGCCGGAAGCTCGTGATGGTGAATTATGGTGCGGATGGGGAGAGTCGAACTCCCGTCTCAACCTTGGGAAGGTCACATAATAGCCGTTATACGACACCCGCGCTCTTAAAAGTATATCACTCTTGCCAGATGGCGACAACTTTAGTACAATGAAATAGCAAGTTTGTGGCTCTTTAGCTCAGTTGGTAGAGCAGAGGCCTGAAGAGCCTTGTGTCCCCAGTTCGAGTCTGGGAGGAGCCACCAAACATTGCATTTTATTCGCGGCTTTGTTACAATAAATCGTGAACTGCATGCGGGTATAGCTCAGTTGTTAGAGCGCTTCCTTGCCATGGAAGAGGCCAGGAGTTAGAGTCTCCTTACCCGCACCAAATGTTAGAATTATGAGCCGAAAGGCTCTTTTTCTTTGCCTCAACGATAGTCTTAAAGGGGTCATTTAGCATGTAAGACAACTTTTTGTCCTTTAACTCAATGTTTGAAAGTACATATTCCAATAACTTCTGTCGTAGGTCATCATCGCTCTCTTTAAACAGCATTTCTGCCCTTTGTGCCAAGTCTAACAGATAGGATGCGGTTACTTGAAAGTCTTTGTTATCACTTATTGGTAACTTTAGACGGTCATTCAATTCTTGCTGCCGCTTTTCTAAGTCAGTTGCAATTTCATCGTGTAGGGTCTGTGTAATTCGCCAAAACCACGCTCGTCAGGGCGTTACAGGATGTTAATGACCTTATACTCTTGTTCTAGTTTGTTGAGCAGAGGTGCGTGGTCGGGGCAGTCAGTAAACAATTCAAGACGCAGCTGAATATCAGCATCCTTAGGATTGAGCTTGGCTTGCTCGTCTAGGATGCTCATAACTTTCAATAGCTGGCTGTTCACTCTACTCATCACATAACTCACGCATAGTCTTGCCATAGCAAGTTGTGTATAATTATAGCATGACACAATCTGAGAAAAAGCGGCCGAAGTTATTGACGCTAAAACAAGCGAGTGAAATACTAAACTGCCATCCAAATACACTCAGAAAGTGGGATGCGAAAGGCTATCTCGTAGCAGTCAGATTTGGCACTCGTCGAGACAGGCGGTACAGGCGTGAAGACCTAGAAAAAATACTGAGAGGAAAGAAAAGAAATGAAATACTTTGAAGAGTACAAAGAGGATGCGCATAATTGGATTACGCTTTCGACTGGTGAGTATTATCCTGACGTACTTGCCGGAGAAAGCCTTTATCTGCGACGAACTCTAAGTCTGTTCAGAGCTGCGTAGTGTATGAAAACATCCAAGCCTAAATCACCCCAACTTGAGCCGATAAAGAATGAGGATGAAGAACGCCACGAGATGTTTACTAAAATGGCGATTAAATCTGTCGCCGAATTAAGAAAGCATCTCGACCTAAACAGTATGGACAGTGGGCGAATATACCCTCTCTACATTCCAAAAGCTCGTGATTACGTTATTTCTGGGATGCTGAACGAAGTGGAAAAGGCGGCAATAAGTAGTATGCTTACCTCAAATTTTATTCTTGAGAGTAATGCTGAGGAGATAGCCGAAGAGCAAAACAAGATAAAAGCAGAAATACCCGAACTTGAGAATAATATTTTTCAATCACGCATTGACGAGATGGTTCTTTGGGAGCGTAAATTAACAGAACAGCTAGTCGACATTATAGGGTTTAGACACATCCGTAAGGATGACTATTACCGCCACTACATACTGCTTAGGGAGATGGAGAGGCTTGAGAAAATATCTTCTGACTTTAAGCACTACCACGGAGCGAAAAATAGGAATATAGAATACCAGCTTACAGATTTAAGACGTGAGGCAGACCAGATGATGACCAAACTCGACCCAGCCAAGTGTTGGTACGTTGAAGCGGCTACATCTAAAAAGAACGCCCGCTATAAGATTGCTAGTTTTAAGCAAAGACTTGATAGAGTACTGCCCTGGATGACGCCTAATCAAAGGCTGATGGCGGGTATATCTTACGAAAGTTACAGTATTCAAAGTTCCAATCTTCATCCTGGACAAGCAAAAATAAAAGATGAAAAGCCGTCAATGAAAACTCTCGACAGTCATTTTATGCGAGTTACAATGCTCTCTGCTGAGGTTGTTTTTGGGGCGATGGACGCAATGAGCATACATAACAAGAAAGGCTGGCTAGGTGACTTAGCAAAAGCCAATAAGTCAAATACTTATCCTGCCACGCTTATTGCGAAACTAACAAATCCTGGAATAGAAAAAGGTGATTTTGTCTTGGCATATGGCGACCTAGCCGAAGTTGTAAAGGTAAATAAAACTGTTTTTGGTTATCGCAGTTTTCGAGTTAAGTACCTTGAAAGACCACCGATACCGAGCATACCCGTAGACGAGATGCCTGCACGATACGTACAGCTATATCAAAAGCGAAAAACGATAGCCACAGACGTTGTCAAACTACTGACAGCTGATGGAGCACCCAAGCCATCGACAAGGCTCGTGAACAACTCAATCAGGAAAACCATTTTAGATTTTTGGAACAATATGGGCGGAAAGGAGTTTGCTCACGGAAATAAGGATGGTGGATATAAGAAAATGGGTGAGTACCTCGAACAGCAGAAAACCAAAGGTTCATTAAATAGAAATAAAAAACGCTTGGTCAAATGACCCCCGAAAATTCGGCATTTACACTTCGGAGTGTATATTGCGGAAAGGTATGGCAACTACCCCCCCTATCCAACAATCTTTTACTAACAATGCTGACCACTGTTATTGTTGGTAAATTGTTGGACATAATCAAAACAAAACATTTTTGGTCATACGCAACAATTTAGCTGGTCTGTGCGTTTACATCATTTTGTACGAATAGACTAGCCATAGACAGGGGGCTATATCAGATTGCCAGATAATTGAAATTCTTCCACAAGATGTTTCAGTTTATAATCATCGGTAGCACTGATAGCTGATGTTTGAAATGCGTCAACTATGTTGCACCATAAACGAATAAGGACGCTATTGGTGCGTCTTTTTTATAGATATATTATCTTATACTCCCGTACTTAAACCTAAAAATGTAATATACTAAATTAGAGGAGTATTATGAAGAGAAAAATATTTTATTCATGGCAGTCTAACCACCCGAAAACACGACGTCATATAGAAAAAGCCCTGCGAGAGGCCATTCAAGAAATCTCCGACACCCCTGAACTAGAAAATTCACCAAGGGCTGTGGAATTAGATAAGGATACGAAAGATGTGGTAGGGGCCGTTAATATAGGGGTCACTATCAAGGAAAAGATTAATAATTGTGGCATTTTTCTTGCTGACGTATCTATTATTGACAGAGACAAGTCTGGAAAAGGTATAGTTAATCAAAACGTGATGTTTGAGCTTGGGTATGCAATTGGCAAACACACAGAGGAGAAAGTTATCCAGGTTGCAAATACCGATCTGGGCAAGATAGAAGAATTACCATTTGACATCGCCCATCAAAGAACGATAGGATTTTCTATAAAGGAAGATAATAAAGCTGTATTGCTAAAAAGAAGTCTAAAGGAGGCTATCGTAGCACACCTGAATTCGTTGGCAAACGAAGAAAAAAATAGCAAAACACAATCTTATAAAGATATCCTTATCGATGCAATCGACAACAATAAGCCAGCAGGAAAAGCTATTAGAGATTATTTCAGTAACGCCTACGAGCAATACTTAGACCTATCACCTGGTGTATTTAAAGAAGATATGGCAAAGGAGGAATATGCAGCAAACGTATATAATGCATATTGCGCCACTAAAGATATAGCTATTGAGCTGCATGAGGTTCTTGAAAAGGCCGCTGAACACGAAAGAACGGACATACTAGAACAGGCATACAAATCAATTCAAATTATTATAGATCACTACGCTAAAATTTCTGAAAACACTAGTATACTTCATGAAATTTCAATCGAGTACTATTCTTTAATCATCAACGAAATAGTATCCCTAATTGTTGGCTCTATTGTTGACAGTAAGTCATGGATCATACTGCCAACAATAGCAAAAATAAAGCTAATTAATCAAGGTAATATATTCCGGATCGCTAATAATATAGATTTGGGAAATATTACGATAATAAACTATCCCGAGCATGTATTAAATTATTATAAAAAATTAAAAGGTAAGAACTATACACTCCCGACAACCCAACTCCTACAAGAGCGTTTTGCTGACAATCCAATTCTCCTGCATACATATCTTGATAGCAATATTATGCAATATCTAATGTTTGGTAATTTTCCGTGGTCGTTCGGAACTCTACTAGGCCCTTCATGGGAACGATATATACCAGAATTTATAGAAAAGCTTAAGGATAATGATTTTATATGTATGGTATGCAAGGTTATCGATAGTGATTATTCAGAAACTAAGGATAGGATATGGCATAATATTTCTCGTAATTATGACGACTTATTTATGTCATATAGCAATCAGAACTTACGACACGTATTTTCTCACGCTGGAATTAACTCCAAAGAAGATTTAGGTAGAGAGGGCAGGATTGAGTAGGGCGGTGTACTATAGGGTATTAGCTTTACTTCGATTTGCCCAAATCCTTCATCTCGCTTATACTTAAAACATGACTAAAGCGTGGCGTGATGTTGGATCATTGTATCAGATTTATCCGCGAAGTTTTCGAGACTTGAACGGTGATGGGGTCGGGGACTTGAACGGCATTACGCTCAAGATGGACTATCTTAGCGATCTCGGCGTTGATGCCATTTGGATTTCGCCGTTTTTCACGTCGCCCATGACTGATCTTGGCTATGATGTGGCGGACTATCAAAATGTTGATCCGGTATTTGGCGGTCTGGATGATTTTCGTATGTTGTTGGATGAAGCGCATGCGCGCGACATCAAGGTGATGATTGACCTGGTGCCGTGTCACACGTCTGACCAGCATCCGTGGTTCGTTGAGTCGCGTTCTGGCCGGGATAATCCCAAGCGGGATTGGTATGTGTGGCGAGACGGCAACGACGGGCATGAGCCGAACAATTGGGTTAGTTTAGCAGGTGGTAAGTCATGGACGTTTGATGCTAATTCTAGTCAGTACTATTTGCATTCATTTTTGCCAACCCAGCCAGACCTCAACTGGGACAATCCTGAGGTGCGCTTGGCCATCAAAGATGTGGTGCGATTTTGGTTTGGTATGGGCGTGGATGGCATGCGGGTTGACGCCATCTGGGGGATTTCCAAAGATCCAGAGCTGCGTGATGATACCGTGAACTATGATTTTCATGGCGATTCTAACAGCTACGGTGCCTATATTCATGACCATTGCAAGCACGGGCCGCATTTTCAAGCGTATTTGCACGAGCTGGCGAGTGTTTGCGATGAATATGACGATAAGCAAATGGTGTTTGAGTTCTATCCAGATGAGCGCCTTGGTGACATCTGGCAGCAATATCACGACGTCATCCATGTTCATCCGAAAGCTACGGCCTTTTTCATGGAGCATCGGCAAAACGATTGGCATGGTGAGCATACTGGCTGGAATATCGTGAACTATTTGGAAGCGGCAGGGGAGAATATGCCATTCTTTTGCCTTGGCAATCACGACCAGCCGCGCGTGACGTCTCGCTTAGGACTGCCGCGGTCCCGTGCGTTGCAGTTCCTTAATCTACTGTGTCCAGGCGTTAGCGTGATGTACTATGGTGATGAAATTGGCATGGAAGACGTTGATTTGACGCAACATGATGCGCAAGACGGCTTCCACTGTTCACTGCAGGACGATCGCAACCGTGCGCGTACGCCCATGCAATGGAATAGTTCTCGCTATGCCGGGTTTGCCAATGTGCTGCCGTGGTTGCCGGTGCATCCTAATCATAAACAGGTCAATGTCGCCAAAGAGACCAAAGATCCAAGCTCGCTGTTGTGGCTATGTCGGAAATTATTGGAGCTGCGACATGAACTGCCAATTTTACGCCACGGTACCATGGAGAAGCTTGACACTGGTAATGGCTTTGTCTTAGAATTTCGCCGCCAGCTTGACGGTCAACAAGTGCAGATATACATTAACTTTGCGGACTCAGCACAAACGGTGTGGTTGCCGGAGTCTGGCCGTGTCATCATTGGTACCAACCCAGATATTCGTGTAGACGGTGACGTATTGCAACTGCCTGGTTATGGTGGTGTATTGATTGACATAAAGTAGCCCCGCCTGATGACGGGGCTCATGATTTGTTTGCCGTGTTTGTTATGGATTAACAAAGTTCATGCCTGAGTACGATACGTCGTATTGGTCGTAGTTTGGCAATGTTGCGTTTGGATATTTTGCTTTGTAGGCATCGCGGATCGAAGCCGCCTGAATGTCGGACGTCACCGTGTTGTTGATGGTGTCGACCGTCAAAATCCTAGTTGGGTTGTAGTCATTTGAGTGGAATGCACCCAAGAATGAGGCAACCTTGTTACCGTGCTTACCTGTGTCAACGCGGCTGGCTGCTTGTCCGACATGTCCTGAGAAGGCCATACGGATGTTTGGATATGCCAAGATCAAATTGTCGTAGACATAGCGTGGGGTTTGTTTGCCGGTGCCGTATCCAGCCCCAGTACCGATTGAGCCATCAGCGTTCAGCAGCGAGTGACTCAGGACGATGACGTTGTGCTTTGGATGTGAGGCTACGACGTTCTTCGCCCAATTGACCGCCTCAGCGCGCGGCCAAAGCTCAAGTGTCAAGACAAGCCATTGTTTGCCTTCAGCGGTGAAGGTTTTGTAGGCGTTGTCAACTTTGCCATTTTCAAACATTTGGTTGGCTGACAATTTCTGACGTGTAGCAGAGAAGTACCGGTTGAACACCGTGGTGTCTCGTGCCCATTCGTTAGTGTGTCGCCAGTCACAAGCGCCACCGCCACCACAAACAGCCTTTGTGTCGTGGTTACCAATGGTTGTCAAGTAAGGAATATTTGCCTGGTCAATAGTCTTGAATGCGTTGGACGCGACGATGTATTGATCTGGTTTATCAATGCCTTCATGTCCACCAGAAGTGACCATGTCACCGGTGTGAGCCAAGAAGCGGATGTCGTATTTTTCCTTATTTTTCACGGTCCAGTTGGTGCGGGCAGCAAATTGATTGCCTGACCATTGAAAAACTTCCTGCTGCGTGTCAGGATAGACCGCGATGGAGAATTTACCATCTTTGACTGGGTCAACGTTGCCGTTACCATTGCCGTTGTTATTCTGGACTGGTTTGACGTAGAACCACTCTCGGCTTTCTTGGATGTAGCCAGCTTTCTGGAGATCTTGACGATCTTTAGCGGTGACTTGACGGAAATTGAAATGCTTGTACCGCATGCGGTAAACCATCTCTGCGCCATCTTTCAGCTCAGCTTGAGCGTAAAAGGCGATTCCTTTGCAGGTGAATCCGTACTTTTTACAAGCATTGTCAGCCTCATTTTTATTGACCGTCAAAAGACTTGTGTAGTTGCCGTCTTGTAGTGTTGCGTCAGCGCGATACACTGGCACCAAACCGCTACCTGCAGTTGTTGACACCATAAAAATAGGGCGCACTGTAGTGAAGCCATTTTTGGCTGCTTGTTGAATTTCTGTTTGAGACGTTGTGACAAAGCTGTGTGGTTTGCCAGGTCTGGACACTTCATACGCGATAGCGTTGAGCGCTGGGCTGGCGGCTTTGGCGTTTGATGAAGTTGCAATTGGCCAGGCGATTGCCGCGACCGCAACAAGTGCAAATACTAAACTTGCTGTAAAAGCACTCAGACGATGTTTGATCGTGATATGTTTCACTTACCCTCCTCGTTTAACTGATACCATTACCATTTTACTATACAGGACAGGAGAATGCGAATGCGGTATAATGAATGTATGAATCGACGACCCCTGGCCGAACAGATGCGGCCGCAGAAATTGGATGAGGTGATCGGACAAAGCCATTTGCTGGGCGAGGGTGAGCTGCTCCGCCAAATCGTGAGGCGCGCTGAGCCGGTCAGTTTGATTTTGTGGGGGCCACCGGGGACGGGCAAGACGACCTTGGCACGGATTATCGCCCGCGAAGTTAATGCTGAATTTGTCGAGTTGTCGGCGGTGACTAGTGGCAAGAAAGATGTCGAACGGGTGATCGAACACGCCAGGCAAAATTGGAACTTGGGGCTACGGACGATTTTGTTCGTCGATGAGATCCACCGTTTTAACAAGGCGCAGCAAGACGCTTTTTTGCCGCACGTCGAGAGCGGGCTGATCACCTTGATTGGTGCGACCACTGAGAACCCGAGCTTCGAGGTGATCACGCCGCTGCTCAGCCGGACGCGGGTGTTGGTGCTCCGTCAACTGACCAAAGATGAAATTATATTGGTGCTGAAGCGAGCGCTGAAGACTTTGAAACAAACCAAGCGGGTGTTGCCCAAAGCTTTGGATTATCTGGCAGAATTAGCGGACGGTGACGCGCGGGTGGCGCTGGGCAATTTGGAATTGGCGCTGAGCTTTGGTGAGAAAGTCACGCCAGAGGTCGTCAAGGCCGCGGCTCAGCGGCGACTGCCTGGCTATGATAAAAAGGGCGATGTGCATTATGACGTCATCTCAGCGTTCATCAAATCACTGCGCGGCAGCGACGCGACGGCTGCGGCGTATTATTTGGCGCGCATGATTGAGGCCGGTGAAGACCCGAAGTTCATCGCTCGGCGGATGGTCATCTTTGCGTCAGAAGACATTGGGTTGGCGGGTAACGGCGCGCTGAGCCTGGCAGTTGCTACCTTTGAAGCGGTGGAGCGCGTTGGGCTACCTGAGGCCAAATATAATTTATTCCACTGCGCCATTGCTCTGGCGCGCAGTCAAAAGTCGCGTGAGACCACTGATTTGATGAATGACGCTTTTTCTCTGGCGCAAAAATACCCAAACTCGCCAGTGCCGCTCCACCTTCGCAACGCTTCGACCAAGCTGATGAAAGATCTGGGCTACGGTAAAGATTATAAATGGCAGGCTGGTTTTCAGCATGAAAAGGGATTTCTCCCAGAAGACATTCCGCGTCCAACCAAGAATTAGCCTACTTTGGGCAGCGCTCATCAAACCGATCGTACAGTGCCGCGTACACGCCGTTAGTCCAGCCAAAGCCGTCTTGCAACGGATATTCACCGCCTCCACCGATGCGTGACTCACTGTCGACGTCATATTTCTCGATCATCTTGCCTTTGTCGGCAAACACGCGCTCGGTCGAAGCCAGCCAGCGTGTCCTGATTTCTTCCGCTAATTCATCAAGTCCGTACCGCTTCAAGCCACAAACCGCCACCCATTGCAGTGGTGCCCAGCCGTTTGGCGCATCCCATTGCTGACCATTGTCAACCAACGTCATCCGAAGCCCGCCATCGCGCAAAAACTCGCGTTGTAACATTTCAGCCACGTGCTCGGCTTGTTTCTTGGTGGCGACGCCATTGTAAAGTGGGAAGACGCCAGCCAGCGTCGCGTGTGGCATCTGTCGACCAGTGCGGAAGTTATAATCATAGAAAAATCCAGTCGCTTCATTCCAGCAGTATGTTCTGATGGCTTCCGCGCGCTTTTCAGCCGACTGAATGAACTTTTTGCGCAGCGCTTTTTGTTTCAAGATACCGTAACACTGAGCGATAGTCATTTCTAGGTCATACAGCAAGCAGTTGAGATCCACTGGCACAATATCTGTCGTCTGGATGCTTTCAATACAGCACGCCTCGCCAAACCAACGTGAACTGAAATCCCAGCCACTCTCTGCGCCAGCTCGCAAGTCCAGGTAAATCTTTGCTTTGTTGGCATTGGGGCTTTTCTGAGCCGTCTCGATGTCTTCGCGGCGGCTTTCCGGACGTGGTGTATTTTTATTGTCAAAGTAGCGGTTCAAAACAGTGCCATTTGGCATTTTTACTACTCGTCCAGTGGCTATTTGGTCGGCGCTATCAAGTTGTTTGTGTCCTTTCATCCAGAATTTGTATTCTGTCAATAGCAGCGGGAAATATTCCAATAGTACCAGGCTCGAGCCACCGACTTTCCGTGGACGCATCGCCAGCAACTTCACCATGGCAGAGAAAAATGGCGGTTGACTGCGACTCAGGAAATATGTTCGGTTGGCGGTCGGGATATAACCAAACCGTTGGATCATGTAGGAGTAATTTTTCATCATGCCATTGATTAATTCCCATTGGTTATCAACGGCCAAGCCCAGCATGATGAAGTAGGTGTCCCAGTAAAATTGCTCCGAAAAACGTCCGCCAGGAACAATGTAGTCGTACGGCAGGGGAATGAGCGAGCCCGATGCTTTGTGAGCTTGGCGCCTCAGCTGCGGCCATAGCTGCGTGACATGCTGGCGCGCTGATTCGGCTGGCTGAGGCACGTGACCTGCATGCGACGGATTAAAATCATAAAAATGTTGATTGACAAATTCTTGCAGATTGAAGTCTGGTTTTTTGGACGCTTCCAAATACTCTCGTTGGATTCTTCGCCAGCGCTTTTTTGGCACTACATCGACAAATGTCTTGCCGTCTTGGTAAATTTGCTGCGCTTGGACCTCGTGAAATAGATGCCCAAATAATTCGTCAGGATCTTTACGATTGATGGGTGTGATGCGCTGGCTGGTGCGCACCAAAGAGCGTTTAAATTGGTCAACATTTTTCTTTATCATACTTTTACTATAACTGGTTACGATGGTATAATCTAGAGCAGATATTTTCATAAGGAGAATGTAAATCATTATGGCAACAGCATCACAGGAAAAAATGACAGAAAACTCAAAGGTTGCAGAAGCTCATATTTCTGAGCAAGCCGCGCAAGAAAGCACCAATCAACAATATTTTGCGCAGCCACAGGCCGCACCTGTACAGTATGTCGTGATGGCCAACTCCCTCAAGGGTGTGAAAGGCTGGCTAGCATTTTTGACAGTGCTAATGGGCTTTGGTGGTATCATCTATACACTGATGTTCTTCGGTGCCGTGCTAAGATTGAGCAGTCCTGAAGGCGCTGTGTCGATCATCTTTGCGCCAATCATTGCCATTCTATCCTTTACCACTGTCGTGTTGATTAGCCTGCAGAAAAAAGTTGGCCGCTATCTGGCTATCGCCACATACATGACGTCTGCTACGTATTTTACCTTGCTTCAGATTATCATTGCCTCAATGCGCAAAGATTCTGATGCAGAACGAATTGTTGGCACCATTGGTGGAGTATTTATCTATTTCATCGTTGCTGGACTACTGTCGCTATACTTTGTGGTTTCAAAACGCGTCAAAGAAACGTTGGTTGACTAACTTCGGTTCATTCCAATCATAAAAATCGCCCTCAGCTCGGGGCGATTTTCATATGTAACATGTTGTTAAGAGCAGGAGACTACTTCTTGGCCGCACGCTTACGTTCATTGGCATCAAGGTAGCGTTTGCGTAGGCGCAAGGACTTTGGCGTCACTTCCAACAGTTCGTCGTCCTCGATGAAGTCGATGCATTGCTCCAGGCTAAACTGCGTAAATGGCGTCAACTGTACCGTACCATCGGACGACTTGGAACGCATGTTGGTTAGGTGTTTAGCCTTGCAGACATTGATCTCGATGTCTTCTTGGCGGTTATAAATACCGACAATCATGCCGGCGTAGACTTCCGTGCCCGGTCCGACCAAGAGTTCGCCACGCGCTTCGGCCGCCTGCAAGGCATACGGCGTGGTAGTGCCAGCTTCAAAGGCGATGAGCACGCCGCCGCGGGTTTTTGGCAATTTGCCGCCCAGCGGTTGATAGCCATGCGGCAGGGAATTCATGATCACGGTGCCTTTGGTAGCGGTCAAGAGTACGTTGCGCAGTCCAATCAACGCTCTCGTCGGCAGCACATAGGTCATGCGGGTAGCGCCGCTAGCGGTAGTTTCTTGCGACTTCATTTCGGCGTGGCGGGCGCCGAGTTCCTGGCTGATCGCCCCGATGAATTCGCTGCTAATCTCGATTTGCAGTTCTTCGATTGGCTCTTTTTCGACGCCGTCCTCGGTGATGGTGACGACTTGCGGGCGGCCAACTTCAAACTCAAAGCCTTCGCGCCGCATGGTCTCGATCAGAACGCTCAGGTGCAACTCGCCGCGGCCAGATACCGTAAAGCCGATGCCGTTTTCTTCGACGCGCAGGGCCACGTTGGTTTCTAGTTCCCGCCGCAATCGGTCGCCAATTTGCCGCGAGGTGGTAAACTCGCCCTCGCGCCCCTTCATCGGGCTGGTGTTTGGGCCGAGGTACATGCTCAGCGTCGGTGCTTCGATGGCGATTACCGGCAGGGCTTCCGGCTGTTCTTTGTCGGCAATCGTATCGCCAATGTGCGCTTCACTGACACCAACCAGCGCCACGATGTCGCCAGCAAATGCCTCGTCAAGCTCTTCGCGGTTCAGTCCGCGGTAGCCAAAAACTTTCTCAATTCGCGCTGAACCTGACACTTCGCCGTGCTTCAGCAAGCTAACCGCCAGGCCGCGCTTAACCGACCCGCGAGTAATCCGCCCAATAGCGTATTTGCCCTGGAAGGTGTCATACTGCAGGCTGGTCACCAGCATCTGAAAACCGCCGTCAGCCGTGACGCTCGGCGCCGGGATATCGTTGATAATTGCTTCAAAAATTGGTGTGAGATCGGCGTCTTCAGTCGGGTCAGCAGGGATTTTTCGCCACGCTTTGCCATCGCGCCCAACGGCGTAATAAATTGGATATTGCAGCTGAGCATCATCAGTCGCTAGCTCCAAAAACAGATCGCTCAGCTCATCTTCAACCTCGGCGATTCGCCGGGCAGGCTTGTCAATTTTATTGATCACCACCACTGGTTTTAGCCCCAGCTCTAAAGCCTTTGAAAGTACAAACTTAGTCTGTGGCATCGGCCCTTCCTGTGCATCAACGATCAACAACACACCATCCGCCATCTGCAGCGTCCGCTCGACCTCGCCGGAAAAATCAGCGTGTCCCGGCGTGTCGATGATGTTGATTTTATAATCGCCGTAAAAAATCGAGGTCTGTTTGGCGGTGATGGTGATACCGCGTTCGTGCTCCTGATCGCCCGAATCCATGATCAATTCTTGGCTCATCTCGGCCTGATTGTCGCGAAATGTGCGCGACTGTTTGAGCAGCCCATCAACCATGGTCGTCTTGCCGTGATCAACGTGGGCAATAATGGCAATATTTCGAATCTTGCTAGCGTCCTTCATAAAAATATGGTCTGATGTTAACGCAGACCTTCCTTTAGGGTTATTATAACACGTATGTCTGTGCTTCGTCCAATTGCTCAGGAGTAAATGTAACAGCACGCGTGATGCCATCTGGTCTTTCTTGCAGCTTAATTTTTGGTAGTTCTGGGTCATTCATTTTCTCTGTTATGCCGTTCATCACTACAAAAAGACCACAAGTAGCCAAATCTAGCTGCGTCTTACTTACGCGTAGTCCACGTGAAGGTCTACCGAATTCTGTGAGGTCTTCCCCGTAAACAGCAGGGATAGGGTGAAGTGGTGGATAGGCAAGGCCTACAGCAAGAAACGGTTCATCTGGCAAGAACGGTGTTTTGTCAGGATTCCATGACTTCCGCTCTGTCTTTAAAGGTGGATGTAATGATAAGAATTTTTCATAGCTTGACTGATGATTGCCGCTTGGAGTAACTACCAAGTGAGCTGTTGTTTTCTTTAATGTTTGAGAAAATATCGCAAACCCAGCAGGGCGAGGATTTTCGCGCTTAACTTTGTCTGGCTCTAAGATGGTTGAAGTGAATGATAATGTTTCTTGCATGTATTCCTTGAATGGTTAAATTATAGTGCTATTTCTTTGGCTGCTTGGGCAATGGCGCGCCTGGACAGCTCCACGGTTCCCATGGTATTTCTGAACGGGCCCAGATCATACCGCTCATACAAGACGACGTGCAGGGCGCACAGCGCCAATCGTCGTGCTGGTTCAGCAACTGCCATGGTTTTTTCAGTGGTTTGTCTGAAGGGGATAATGCTCGGTAGCCTGTCAATGTTCTCGTCAAACACGCCAAGTCCCAACTCAGCGCTGTGATGCTGCTTTTCGTCGGGCATCGCTAATCGCTGTTCTGGTGTCAGATGGCCTAAATATGCAGCATATAAATCTTCGTGCATTCCATCCGAACTGAGAACTAGATCTATGCCATCTGGTTCACGAGCACCAGGGATCGCCAAGCCAATGGGTACTGTAGATGACTCGTGAGGAGGCACATCAAATACGCCCACATTTACCGTAACTTTCCTAAACACTCAAAATATAATACTACAATGATTAGAAAAAGTCAATACTCATGCATGGTATATAGTTAGTCTAGAGGTAGGCCTGTTCAACGATCTTATTGAAGCTGTAAGCAGGTGCCCCCTCCACGTAGATAGCAGGGCGTTTTGCTGCTTCTAACGAAAGAATATCGTCATTAGTGAGGGGCACTTCATTTGGTAATTGTCCAGTTATTCGTACTGTACGCATAACATCCCGCAGTACATAGCAGCCGATAGCTAAGACTTCTGGGACAATTTGCGCTTCTACACTGCGCGTATTAAGATGATCTTTGTCGTACCATGCACGAACAACCGAGTCGATCGACTGGGCGCTCACTCCTCTGGTTATGATATCAACAATTGTATTTTCTTTGCTTCCAGTGACGGATTTTTTGCTCCCGATGACTCGCTCAACGCTGTTTTGTGCCAAACGTAGATCTTTATGAAGCCCTTCTTTTCGTACGTCCATGGTATAGCGCACGGAGTCAGGACTAATAGCTACTTGTCCGATGATGCCAAGGATTACGGGAGATTGCTCAGGAAGCGTGGGCTCGGCAGCCTCTCTGTGGCGCACCTCAAACTCCACTGGAACAGGTTTTTTACGGAACCTGCCTCTTTCGACTGTCAGGGAAGAGGGTATAATCTTTTCGTCAATTACTTCAGGCATAATAGGTAACAATGGTGGGAAATACAGGGCTCGAACCTGTGACCTCACGAATGTGAATCGTGCGCTCTAGCCAACTGAGCTAATTTCCCATACTTATATATTATACACTATTATGACGCACCTGCCAAGTAGTGGTCACGAACCTGCTGTTCGGTGAGAGCGGTCGTGTAGACAGAACTGTACTGCATGCTACCGGTAAAATATTTAGGCCCTTGATATTCGCTGCCGTCAGCGTTCTTCCAATACGTCAATTTGCCGCAGCCAACTTTCCAATAGCCACCATTCGGTACATTTTCGCCAGCAGTCATGGATGGATTGGTATCTACTTGGTTACCATCAAGGTACAATGCTGCGCCATTTGGCGACATAGTAGCAACGACGTGATGCCAGCGACCATCAGCATAGTTTACGCCAGCTTGTGAAGTGACGAGCCTGATGCCGCCACTGTAAACACCGAATACAACGCGCCCATCTTTATCAATGTAAATATGGCGATCACTTTGTCCTCCGTAATTGTAATCACCTTCATAGAGCGAACTAAAGCCCATCAGTCGTCCATTGCTTTTCTTGGTAGTGCTAAACCACACCTCCAGGCTAAAGGTGTTCGGCGCAGGATTGACCTTCTGGTCTGCCGATGTTCCGTGAGTGAGGCAGGCATTCACTCCGTTAAATACTGAAATTCGGCGGTCGTCACGCACACAACCAGTGTTTGATACGCTGGCACGGCTAGGCGAGCCATCGCTTGGCGAAGACTTGCCGTTGTTGCCGTTACCAGAGAGGTCCGTCACGACAGGATTAGCCGCATAGTCGCTATTGAGCGCCCAGGCAAAATACGGCTGAGGATTTGGACGGATCTGTGAACGGCTCCAGGTGGCCTCAGAGCACTTAAAGTAGGCGCGAGCTTGAACGTGGTTAGTGCTATTTTGTATGGTCGCGGTAAATCCTGCCAGGGAAGACAATTGTATGGTCAATAGTACCACTTCAAATAGAATAATAATGGCAAGTAACGCCATGTTGCGATTCCGCTCATGAACGAGTTGTAGACCAGTAATTTCTTCTTCAGGTGGTGGTAGCTTTACTAGCAGTGCTATAAATAGTGGTAGTAGGCACCACAATAGCGCAAACACCACGCCCGTTGGCCCAAGGGACGGTCGTGGCACGTAAATATAGTGCCCTTGCACGTCGGTTTCGGTGGCGCGAACGATGGCAGTTTGACCAGTGTGGACGCGGTTGCCGTCATCATCGCGAATAGGAAAAATACCCGTATTGACAATGTGTAATCGCACGTCATTTCTCTGATGCGTAGCGATGCTGAGCATGTCGGCGCGGAGCCACGGATTAAGGATCAATGTGGCCAAGATAACCACCAATGTCCCGCCAATGATGCGAACTGGCCAACGCCAGCGTTCACGCAGTCGCTTGATGCACGAAAGCAAATAGACGATGATCCAGCCAATCAGTAAAATTGGTGCGGCCCGCCAGACCCAGCCCCACACAGGCGCAATGACTACTGCCTTGCCGATCACGTCTCGGTTAGCCACCGACAAAGAATCTTCTACGGCGTTGAGGTCACCTTTAGTGGTGTAGCTGTGGTCGTCGTTAACCTTAGCCAGACGATGCGTGTACACACTCCCACTGCGATAGAACGTGATGATGTCATCTTTGTTGTAGGATTGCTGCGGCTGCGTAACGATTAGCGTCCCGACTGGTGCGGTTTGGCCCATGCTTGGTGTTGCGATGGTAAAAAAGCGAAAACCAGCTAGGTGTAGTACGAGCACTGAGCCTAGACTCAGTAGGCTCAGTGCTGCTATTACCCAAATGCTGGTTTTGCTAAATCTCATTGCCCTTTAGTATATCAGATTTTACGGCTATTTATGAGATACTAGGCGCTAAATTGCCAGGTGATTGGTTGTGAGATTTGGCGACCTTGGAAGCTAGCGTCGGTATTTGCCGGAAGTGCGGCAGTAATGACCAATGTGACTGTCTCGTTTGGTGCAATTGGGTGACCAACGACTGTCTTGATATCTTGTGCTGCTGCCTGTTGGAAGGCTTCTGCAGTACCAGTCCATACTTGTGTACCGTTAGCGCGGACGGTAACGGTCATTTTGCTACACAAGTTACCGGTACCAGAGACTGATGCGCCTGGCGCGTTCTCGGTTGTACAGGTGCCACCCTTGACAGTAAAGGCGCTGGCAGCGATGCTACCCTTGTTGGTGATTTTCACCGTGGTGTCAGTGCTGCCGCCTGGAACGAGTGCTTGGCCGCCATATTTGTTGATGGTTGCACAAGTCGCACTACCAGTACCTGTAGTAGTACAGGTAACTGATCCATCCTGGTTCTTTTCTTCCATCACTAATGTACCAGTTGATGCGGTGTTTACGCTGTTGGTGATAGTTGCAACAACACCCGCAAACGTTGGTGTCAAGCTAAACGCTACCATCAGCGTCATGATACCACCGACAACCGCCAGGCCGATGCGTTGCCGCTGGAAATAATTATTTGCTTTGCTCATAGTGATATAAACCCTCCTCGACTACCTAAGTGGATGTCTCGCATTATTGTTTGCCTTGGCGCGATTGTAGCACAGGCGTTTTGACATAGTCAATAAGAATTTATGTGTCATTAAAAACTAATGATATTTCAGTGAGACTAGTCCTGCTGGAACAAGCAAAAAGCCACCAATAACAGGTGGCAATTATTATAATCTATACTCTGGTGCGGCAGAAAGGACTTGAACCTTCACGCCCGAAGGCACTAGCTCCTAAGGCTAGCGCGTCTACCAATTCCGCCACTGCCGCATGTGGTGATTGTAGCATATGCGCGGCCAAATTACTACCCAAATAATATTCATTTTCGTTTTTGGTTGTGCTAAAATTAAACATAAATAGGAAAGGGGAATATGAATAAGGTTGCGACGTATTTGAATGGACATTTGACTGGAGAGGTTTTGGTCAATGATTTGCTATTGGATGCAGCGCAATCTGACGGTAGTGTCCTGGCGCGTCGCCCAGAGATGATCGCTCGGCCATCAAACGTCAATGACATTCGTAAAATCATGCGGTTTTGTTCGCAGTTAGCTGACAAAGGCCACATCCTTTCCGTGGTTGTGCGCGGAGCAGGCACCGACAGTAACGGCGCTGCTACTGGCGGCGGTGTTTCTTTGGACATGCAGGCATATATGTGTCACGCCAAAGGTATCGATCCAAAACAACAATTAGTCCACATGCAAGCTGGCATGAAGTATAGTGCGGTGCGCGAACTGCTGTCTATGTATAAAAATTTGGCACTGCCAGAAGTCTCAGCTATCGGTCAAGACGGAACTATCGGCGGAGCAATCGCTTCTGGCACGGTAGCTTCCTCTGCCGGCTTAACGACGCCGTTCCCTGACGCCATCTCCCAGATGGAAATCGTTTTGGCAAATGGTGACGTCATCCAAACTGGACGCATCAATAAGCGTGAATTGGCAAAGAAAAAAGGCCTGTCAACACTGGAAGGCGAGATCTATCGTCAAGTGGATAACCTGCTGGAGGACAATCAACAAATCATCGACGCCATCAAGCGCCGCGAAAAAAGCACAGCTGGATTTTGGGGAATTACCAAAGTCAAGGGCGAGGATGGCTCATTTGACCTGACGCCACTGTTTGTGGGTTCTCAGGGCGCACTAGGTATCATCAGCGAAGTGATCATGAAAGCAGGATACAGCAGCAACGACGCGACAGTCATCACGGCAACATTTGGTGATATGTCTGAAGCGCAAGCGGCAGTTGACGAAGCCTTGAAGCACAAAGTCTCCAAAGTTGACATCATCGACGGACGAATCATGGCGCGGGCTGCTAGTGAGGGCAAGAAATTCTCCTGGTCGCCACGTGAAGCGTTCAAAGGCGCAGCGGTTATCATCACCATGAGTGAGTTTTCTGACAGGGCTCGTGGTCGCGCTGCCAAAAAATTGGCTCGCAAGCTAGAGAATATTCATCCAGTTGGCTTAGCCATCCACGATATCCAAACCCAAGAAATCGCTTCACTATATACTCCATTGTCATTCATATTGCACTCAACTGAAGAACGTGCAACCTGTCCAGCGGTATTTTCAGGACTATGGCTGCCGTTGGAGCGATTGGACGGATTTCTGAGCGAACTACGCAAAGTAGAAGCTGAGACCAAGCTGGCGCTGCCAGTTTTCGTGGACGCGGTCAATGGCTACGTCGATTTGCTGCCAGTCTTCAACCTGCACAAAGTGAGCGAACGTCGAGTACTATTAAAATTAATTCCAGAGATTGCCAAGTTAGTCGCCGAAAGCCGCGGCAATGTCGCTGGTCGCTACGGCGATGGTCGCCTGAAAGCTGGTTTGATGCAAGCAACGGTCTCACCAGACGAAACAGCCATTTATTCTCAGATAAAACACATTTTCGACCCAGCCAACATCTTGATGCCCGACATCAAGAAAGAAGTCCCGGCCAAAGAACTGGCTGACGAGCTCAACTTGTGGTGCCGCACGAAATCATAGGCTCAAATCTCTTGCGCATCAGCCATTGGTGTCGTATAATTAGCTGTGCAATCCAAACCATGCGCGGATGTGGCGGAATTGGTAGACGCGCTAGCTTCAGGTGCTAGTGTTCGCAAGAACGTGGAGGTTCAAGTCCTCTCATCCGTACCAGAGATCATCACCAGCTTCGGCTGGTTTTTTGATGGGTAGAATTCCTGCCATAAACCAATTTACACATATCTCTCATCGCCAACCTCTGAGACGTTATTTAACATGGCCTCAAAGGCCTGAGCATTCTTTTTCCAGATATCACCATCTGTACTGATGGCGATAAACCGCGCCAGTCCATCATTTTTGCCAACAGTCAGGCGAGCTTTGGTGACGAACGTCGCTCTACCAACTTCGCAGCTGATTGTCAGGTATATAATCCCCACGGTGTTGCCGTAGTCTTTGTGGTCTATGACTTGGGTGGAGGAGGGATCTGTAGTGCACTCAATGGTGGTGCTATTCTTCAGGGATTGCTCAAGCGTTTTTCTGATGTGCTGTTCTGTCATCAGCGACCTTCGCAACCTGTTGTATATTTGGGTTGAGGCGTTGGCTGGGGCGACAGGCTCACGGCTTTGTGATAGATATACTAATGATTCTGACTTATTGTCTCTGAGCTTTTTATCACCAAAGCCCGCATAGACGTAATCATCTGTTTCATAACTCAAATTATTGACTCGCTTCCACTGTTTAGGCCGCTGCCAAGAGGTCTGTCCGGTTTTTTCTTGGACAAGATCTTTGACAGAGACAAGTCCTTCCATGTACGCCAAATAGCTGATGGACAATATGGCACCAATGATAGGGTAGAACCAGAATTTTTTGACATAGCTAACTTTACGCATAACGGTTATGTTTATCATAGCATAGTATCTACACTATGTTCTGGTGATTACGCTACATACAAGAAAATCACCCCGGGCTAGGGTGATTTTAGTAACGTAAAATTCAGGGTCTGCATGACAGGCAATCGTAAAAAAACAATTGCCTGTCATGCAGTGTAGCTATCCTTCCATGATGAGCTCTTGAGAGTCCGCCATGATGGCGAACAGTCTCCTGCGAATCTCGGCTATAAGCCAGTGACTCCTTTCCGGGTCTTTGGTGGGTATTTGCGCCTTGTCTACGAGTTCTTTCAGATCCCTGAATAAGAAGGCCGCTGAGAGTACTCCGTCAAAAACCACTTCCCCTAATTCCTCCGTGCTGTAGAAATGAGGAATTATCTTCTGGAAGTCTGGCAAAACTTCAGAACATTCTGTGAGCTCGCCTATGCATTCGTCAAACTTTGCAGCGGCGAGAGCGAAGGAGATGGCGTCACCGAGACTTGTAAACCGCCATCTTTCAAGGATGGTATCGCTGATGAGCTCCTCCCAGAGCTCTTTCAGTTCAGAAACATTTTTTTGGAACTTCTCTGTATACTCGTTGAACTGCATCTCTATGCCTTCCTCTGCTTCTCATCCCCATTCTCACGCCACGGGATTGTAGCGTGAAGCATTGTTCTCTTAACAATACAAGATGAGATTTCATCTCTCTTATGACGGTTTTTAAAAAAAGAAATAAAACCTCATCTTGTATTCGATTGCCTGTCAAAGTTCACTTTCGGACAAGGATTTGCTCAACTCATCAACGAAAGCTGGTTTTCATTATATCACACTTATGCTAAAAAGTCAATAGATATACGGGACTTTGTCTTTTGTTTGATGATTTTGCTACAATAACAAAGATGCAAGATACGCGAAATGTGATTGATAAGTTCAAAGGTCGGAGCGAGGTGGAGATCGTAAAGGAGCTAGACGCCAAGGACCACGGCTTGGTGATTGCTCTGGAGAACACCGAGCGGGATTTTAATATGGGGACGATCGTCAGGAGCGCCAATGCGTTTGGTGTGCGGCAGATTTACGTCATCGGTCGGCGGCAATGGAATAAGCGCGGCGCCATGATGACGGATAAATATTTGCACGTGCAGTATGTCAGCTCGACGGCTGAGTTTGTCGAGCTAATGCGGTCTGAAAACAGAGAAATTATCGCGATTGACAATATCCCAAGCAGTGTCAATATGGCGGAGACGAGCTTACCAGAGCGTGCGGTGCTAGTGTTTGGCCAAGAAGGCCCGGGGATCTCTGAGGAGATGGCGCAAGCGGCAGATAAAATTGTGGCCATCGAACAATTTGGCTCAACCCGCTCCATCAATGTCGGCGCGGCAGCGACTGTAGCGATGTATTGCTGGTTGCAGCAGCATGTGTTAGAGAAAATAGCTAGTTGATTTCTGCTTTCTGCCGCATCAAAAAATCACGCACCTCATCATCCAACTGACAATTCACGAAACGTGATCGCGCTGCGAATTCGCCGCTACCATAAACAAATTGTGTTTCCTCGTCGTATTTTATGCCGCGAAAATCACAGCCCTCTGCCTCAATAATAGCTTTGACACCGCGAAAATCCACATTCCGAACCGACGAATTGGTAAAATAAATTGGCTGCCCGTAAATATGCTTTGCGCCGTCCAGATTACAATTCTCAAATGTGAAAAATCCCATGACAAACTGGCCAAAATCAACACCAGAAAAATCCTCATTCACAAATTGAACAAGTTCGCCCTCTTGGATGGCGGGGTAGCGCTTGCGTTGGTAGGCTGAAAAATCATTGGCGCGAATGGCGGCGGCAATGCTACGTATGAAGTCGTCCATTTACTAAGAATAGAATAGTCTATGGAGTTGCACAATAGCCCTAGCGCTTATCAATAGGTTTACGAATTGATGGCGGCTATGACTACCCGGTCCAATCACCAGTCAAGACTTCGCTTCGCTGCGGCTAGATAATAACAACAGTGACCATTTGGATCTGAGACAAAAAATAATTCTTCCACTTCATCATTTGGACATATTTTAAGACACCGGTCATTAGTATACGGTTTGATGAGGTGAGTAAATTCAAACTCAAACCCGCCAGACAACCTCTTCACTTGTTGACTCTCATCAGTTGGGTCGGGATAATCAATAGCCACCAGTATAAATGACTGACCGTCTGCCGTCTGAAATAGATAATAGACTGCGTCTGGATATAGCGTGATGAAAGAAGAAAATTCACGGACATACGTCATTTCCTTGAGTATTGGAAAGGCTTGAGTGACAAAGTCAGGTATTGTGATTGTGATGCTATTTTTCATGATTCTATAATTATACTATTCAAACTAGTAAAAGTGGACAGTTTTATGACTTGTCCAGGTCTGTTGAGCTAGAAGATCTCAGTCAAATAGACATCTAGTCGCAGATCATTGCCATTTGTGACTGTGAATCTGTTGTCTATGATGATTTCTCCTCCTTCATCTTCAGGCAGCCTCCAGAATACGATATTCTCGCCACGTGGACCGCCTGTAGCTTTTACATGACCATGGCCGTCGTTGTGAGTGTTGTCGTACCTACCGCCGTAATAGATATTAATCATACCTCCGGACCGATAGATTCTAGCCTCTCTTCCGTCAAAGCGACCGCGTTGCTCCATGATAACTCCTCTTGGAGTCGGGCAGAGAAATATTCTCCGCGAAGTGGGGTGTCTCCAGCCTGGTGGCTCCAGGCGAGACGCCAGCCTCTGCGGTTGCAAAAGCTGATATATATATCAATTATTCGCGTGCTTGTCAACAAACATGTTTACAAACAGCCTATGATGCCCTATAATTAACCCATGATTTCGCCTAAATTCCATCATTCACATGTGTTGCTGAGGTAGAACTCTATTTTTTTGATTGTCCACGCCGAGTTCTGCCTCGGCGTTTTTGATTGATATATAGAAGAAATAATGACATAATGGAACTAACATGAGCAGTTTATCAACACAAAGTTACAAAGGTTCGCGAGACTATTTCCCAGAGGAAAAACGTCTGCAAAATTATATTTTTAACGTGTGGCGCAAAACCGTCGAAAGTTTTGGCTACGAAGAATATGGCGCTCCGCTCCTGGAGCCCATGGATATCTATCTGGCAAAGTCAGGTCAAGAATTGGCAGGCGAGCAAACCTACGCTTTTGAAGACCGTGGCGGTCGGCAGGTGACCATCCGACCAGAGATGACGCCGTCAATTTCCCGCATGGTGGCAGCCAGGCGGCACGAATTTGCAGTGCCAGCACGCCTGTATTCGATCGCAAATTTCATGCGCTACGAACGCCCACAACGCGGGCGAGAGCGTGAGTTTTGGCAGCTAAACGCCGACCTGTTTGGTGTAGATGGCCCCATGGCCGATGCCGAAATCATCGAGATGAGTTATCGTTCGGTGCTGAACTTTGGCGCGCGCCCCGACATGTTTACAGTGCGAGTAAATAACCGCCAACTGGTCAATCAACTCCTTGGTCAATTTTTGGGGCTGGATGTCATCGGCGCAAATATGATGACAAAGCTGCTCGATAAGAAAAATAAGATTCCGCCGGAGACCTTCAAGCAGCAAGCCATTGAAATTTTTGGTGCTGAGGGCTCGCGTGAAGGGCTGCCGAAACTAGCTCAGATGATTAGCATGAAGAGCGTCGATGATTTACCAGCTGAGCTGAGCGATAGTCCAAGTGTTCAGCAGATACGCACCGTCATGGACCTGTTGCGACAAAAAGGCGTGATCAATGCGGTATTTGACGTGACATTGATGAGAGGCCTGGACTACTATACTGGCACGGTTTTTGAGTTCTTTGACAATGCGCCAGAAAACAATCGTGCTATGTTTGGCGGTGGTCGGTACGACGGGCTTGTCGGGTTGTTTGGTGTTGAACCGATGGCGACGGTTGGTGTCGGTATGGGTGCAACCACCATGCAGGTATTTTTGGAAGTCCACGGCTTGTTGCCAGAGCTGGCCACGCACACCGATGTGTATATCATCCCGATTAGCCCAGAAGTCATGAGCGGCGCCGATGCGCTTGCCAGGAAGTTACGCTCTGAAGGGGTGTTTGCTGAGCTCGACATCACGGGTCGCAAGATCGACAAACAACTGAAAGCTGCTCTGAAAAAGCGAGTGCCGTTTGCGGTGTTTGTGGGTCCAGAAGAATTAGAATCAGAAACCTACACCGTGAAAAACTTAGTCGAATCAACTGAACAAAAAGTCAATTTCACTCGCATGATCAGCGTGGTGACTGATCACCGATATGACGGTGATGAGGATGCCTTATTTGAGGCTTAGCCCCATATCTGTTATAATCAACATATATGAAGACGACTGTAAAGAAACTATCAGATACTAAAGTAGAATTGACCATTTCACTTGGCAGCGAAGAATTGTCAGCTGCTGAACAAGTAGCGCTTACTAAAATGGCGGGTGACGTGAAGGTGCCGGGTTTCCGCAAAGGCAAAGTTCCCGTTAGTGTTGCCGCAAAGCACGTTAATCCAGCGGCGCTACAGGAGCAGACTCTGGACAATGCTTTGAGCAAAGCGGTAGCTGAAGCGTTCATGGCAGAAAAGATCCAGGCTCTGGACCGTCCAGCGGTTGATGTAAAGAAATTTGTGCCAGGTCAGGAACTGGAATTTACTGCAGAAGTAGAGATCATCCCACCGGTCAAATTGGGTAACTACAAAAAGTTGAAGGCTAAACGGCAAGCCGTCAAAGTTGAGGACAAAGAAGTAGAGGAAATCATCACTCGGATGCGTGAAAACTTTACTGAGAAAACAGAAGTTAAGCGCGCTGCCAAAGAAGGCGATGAAGCGGTCATCGACTTTACTGGCAAAAAAGATGATGTGCCATTTGATGGTGGTGCAGCGAAAGACTTTGCGCTGAAGTTAGGCTCTGGTCAATTCATCCCTGGCTTTGAAGAGGGGGTGGTTGGTCACAAAGCTGGCGAGACGTTTGATTTGACATTGACGTTCCCGAAAGACTATCACGCCAAGGAGTTGGCTGGTGCCGACGTTGTCTTTACGGTGACCTTGCACAAAGTCAATGAATTGTCACTGCCTGAAGTGAATGATGAATTTGCTGCCAAGTGTGGTCCATTTACCTCAGTAGACGAATTTAAAGCTGACATCAAGCGTGAAATCACCAATCAGAAAGAGCGTGAAGCTGACGAAAAATTGAAAGATGATTTGGTGGGAGAACTGGCGGAAGCTTCTAAGGTGGCATTGCCTGAGCTATTGATTGACGATCAGATTCGGTCAATTGAGCAAGATTTGATGCAGAACTTGATGTACCGTGGATTGACACTTGACAGCTACCTACAGACACAAAAGTTTAAGGACAAGGATGATTGGCGAGCCAAAGAAGCCCGTCCTGCTGCCGAAAAGCGTGTCAAGGCTGGTTTGGTGCTGGCAGAGTTGTCCAAAGAGCTGGGCGTAGAAGTTTCTCACGAAGAACTATCCACGCAAATTGAGGCCATGAAGCAACAGTATGGCAAAGATCCAAAGATAGCTGAACGCTTCAACGATCCAAATGTCCACCGTGACATTGCAAACCGCATGATCACCGACAAAACGGTCGAAAAACTGATAGAACTGAACAAATAGTCCCTCAGGGCAGCCTGGGCGACAGCCATACCGCTTCTGCTGGTATTGACAAAAATGCCTTTATGGTTTAAAATAGTATTTAGTTATGTGTGAACGTCACGAAGGTCGTACTTCAACCATTTTCCAGTGCGGTTCAGAGCCAGAGCAAAAACCGTTACTAAAGCGGGTTACGATGTCTCGCCGTCGTTTTTTGGGACTTTCTGCGGCGGTTGGTGCCGGTGCTGGATTAGTAGGAAGCGCAGGATACCAGCTTGGGGCTCAATACGGAGGGAAACCTTCTCAACCCAAGTCGCACAAGTCGCAGGAGGCTGCTAGTTCATTACCGCCATATGGTATCGCTTTTGGTGTAGTGAGTTTAGAACCTGAGGGCTACCGTAATTGCAGAAGCACTAGTGATATTACAGAGGAGGCTCAGCAGCAAATGGGGTGGATAACTGACACGACTGATGGAGCTTATGCACTCACTAAAATGCTTTATTGGACAGATAAAACTCCTCCTGATCTTCCTAATGGGGTTTTTTCTGGCGGATTAATAGAAAGAATTGCCAAATCATATCCTGAAAAGTACAAAGGCGTATTGGGCGATTGTGCTATTATTGCTGTGATGATCAACGGTGGCGATACAGAGGGAAAAAATTATGGCGGCCTGGCATTCCAGAAGCCTGACAACGCAGATGGGTCATATTTCCCGTATTTTATTGCTAATTACAACCGTGCTCCTAGTAGTATTATTGCGCATGAAGTAGGTCATTTATTGGGTCCAGAGTTGGGCAAAGGACTGGGGCATCAATTGTTGATGCCAAACCAAATCCAAGGCGAGGACGGGGAGTTACGCATAGCATGTGCGTTTGATACCATACAAAACCTTGTGCAAGCTGGTTTTGATCTGGAAAAAGTACCCGGAGACCCTTCTCGAGTACAGCAGTATGCCTCGCCGTTTAGTGTTATGGGGCGACCAGATCTATTTGAAAAGAGCGCTCACATTATCTCCAACGCTTCCGATCTTTCCAAAAATTCCAGACTGCTATTTTCACCACCAGAACTGAAACACCTTGATCCACGCCGTAAAGTTAATGACTTTGAAGGTCATTCAGAGACAGTACGGTATTCATTGTCTCAAGAATTTGATGAGCGACTGGGCGTAGTAATTCCATTGCCGCCTGATCATGTTTTGAAAAAGATCTTGCCAGATATAGAAAATATTTTCTTTGGACCAATTTGCGGACCACTGTTCGACGAACAAGGAAACAAAATCAACCATCCTATCCAGAAGATTGGTGTATTTGCCACCTGGAAAGACAACCGTGGCACGGCATTGCTTGAAACGAGCCCATTTAACCTAATTGATTATACTTCTCAAACGGAATCGGTGAATTATGCGGATTCACAGTTGGGTGTTTTGGTGACCTCCGGATACAACCTTCGCGACGGTGTCTATATTGACGTTCGAGACCTCAATAGCTCAGAATCGCAGGAGATTCTTCGGGCTGAACGTGAACGGGTAGCCGAGCGCAACCAAATTATTATGAATAATTAGTATTTTATATATTTGCTAATCATTTCCGTAGCTTCCAAGAGCTAATGAGTATTTGGTATACTAGTTGTGGCTAAAGGGAGTAGAAAATATGAGGCAATATCTGGACGCGTTACGGCACGTTCGCGACAGCGGCGTGAAAAAAGGTGACCGCACCGGCACCGGTACGACGGAAGTGTTTGGTGTGCAGGCGCGGTATGATTTGGCGGATGGCTTTCCGGCTATGACTACTAAGAAGTTGTATTTTACCAGTGTGGCGCACGAGCTGCTGTGGTTTCTCAAAGGCACGGGTAATATTGAATATCTAGCACAAAACGGCGTGCACATCTGGGACGAGTGGCCGTACAAGAATTATTTGGAAAAAACCGGCCAAAGCATTCCGGAAATCAATGGTGAGGAGTGGCGCACTGGCATGAAAACATTTATCGGTAAAATCGCGACTGATCACGCGTTTGCTGAGGAGTGGGGTGATTTGGGGCCAGTTTACGGTGTGCAGTGGCGCAAATGGCCGGACGGCAAGGGCGGGACGATTGACCAAATCCAAAATGCCATCGACATGATACGGAGTAATCCGACGTCGCGGCGTAATATTGTCAGCGCCTGGAACGTGGCGGAAATTGATGATATCGCCCGAGCCGGTGGACTGCCGCCGTGTCACACTATGTTCCAATTCAATGTGCGGCCGGGTGGGGACGGTGAGAAAGATAAGTTGGATCTGGCGCTGATGCAGCGTTCAGCGGACATGTTCCTGGGCGTGCCGTTTAATATCGCTAGCTACGCGCTGCTACTGTCGATGATCGCCCAGGTGACAGATAAACAACCGGGTGAATTCATCCATACCTTGAATAGCGCGCATATTTATAATAATCACAGCGCGCAGGTCGACGAGCAACTGTCGCGCCGTCCACTACCGCTGCCGAAACTATGGCTGAATCCAGATGTTAAGAATATTGATGACTTCACCATTGATGATATTCGTCTGGAAAGGTATGAGCATCATCCGCCCATTAAGGCACCGATTGCGGTGTAAATTGCCGTCATCCTACAGTTTTTCGTCGGTAGGTCACGAAATCAAAAGCGTAGGCATTGTCGTCATCTGCTGGGCGGTGGACACGGTCAGTCTCTTCCCAAACGGTCATGTCGAGCTCTGGGAAAAAGGTGTCAGTGCCTGAAAATGTAGCGTCAACCTCGGTGGCGTAAATGGTGTTGATCTCTGGCACACCCAGTGCATCGCCGTATACCTGTGCACCGCCGATGATAAAGGTTGGGTAGCGTGACAACGCCAGGGCGCTTTCTAAGTTCACTGCCGTGAGGACGCCTTTGATGCCTGTTGGGCGTGAGGAAATGACGATGTTTTCGCGCTCTGGTAGCGGGCGAGAGCTGATTGACTCAAAAGTTTTCCGACCCATGATGATATCGCCACCTCTGGTTAGCCGCTTGAAATGTGCCAAATCTGCTGGCAAGCTGCGACCCCACGGTAAATCACCGCCTCGCCCGATGGCGCGGTTTTTGTCATAGGCAACGATGATGGCTTTCTGCATATTCTCAGTGTACCATGAGGTGCTGGCTATATGCTATAATATGGTTCATGAATAAAGTAAATAGCTATCTGGTACCAACTGTTATTGAAAAATCTTCTGACGGTGAACGAGCGTTTGATATTTATTCACGCCTTTTGAACGAGCGAATCATTTTTCTGGGCGAGGAAGTGAACGAACATACCGCCAACATCGTGGTGGCACAATTGTTGCACTTGGCTCAGGTTGACCCAGAGGCTGACATTTCACTGTACATCAATAGCCCTGGTGGTAGCGTGTATGACGGTTTGGCAATTTACGACACTATAAATTTCATCAAGCCTGACGTGGCAACCTACGGCATTGGTCTACAGGCCAGCATGGGCGCGTTCCTACTGTCAAGCGGCGCCAAGGGCAAGCGATTTTGCTTGCCGCACGCCAAAGTGATGATCCATCAGCCATCATCAGGTACGCGTGGTAAGGTGACTGACATGGAAATTGACCTGAAAGAGACGCTGGAGATGAAGGAAATGCTGGCAAAAATCATGGCCAAAAACACTGGTCAAAAGCTCGCCAAAATCAAAGCTGATATGGAGCGCGACTACTGGATGAAGCCAGAAGAAGCCGTAGCCTATGGCCTGATCGACGCGGTGGTCAAGAAAGCGTAACTTATATCTCGCGAATATCATCAAAGCGCGCGCCAGCACCGTAAAAACCAGCTTGAGCAACAAGGTTGCGCAGATTATCAGCGTTTCGCGGCATAGTTGAACAGCGTTGCCAGGTCGCTGACGCTTCGCTATAGATATCATAAATGCGTTGACTGAAGTCTCTGTTGAGCATTACTATTGCCTGATAGCCCATCTTCATGGTTCTGACCTGACCGTCCAGATAGTTTTTATAACTTGGATCGATTTCGCTCAATGGGGCTGTGCCCTCGGCGGTTTGGACCGGTGGATCAATCAGTCGAGCTTTTAAGGCCGGCAGTCCAACGGCGATGCGTCCCATGTCTAGTGCCATACCTTGCTGTGCTGTATTATCTCTTTCTATCTCCACCTGTGGTGCAACCAGCATGAAATTGCGGGATTTTGGGCAATACGAGGTCAATGGGTCAGGGAATTCGGGAAAGTCACCTTTCATCTCGCCAAATAGACTGCGGAGATCTGCTTGACGTGCTCGCTGATAGATTTGCCGTTGATGATAGCCAATAGTCTCTAGTACTCTCCTGAGGGCAGCGTCGCCACCGCTAAAAGCGAAGCGAAAGTCCGAATCGATGCCGTACATGCGGTCACGAGGATGGATAGGGTGAGTTAGAGGGACCCCGTCGCTAAAATGTCCACCACCAGTCAGTGCTTGCTTGGTAGCGGTTTGCAATAATTCAAGCTGTAGCCGATGCACTGGCTGTGCCCAGTGCTCTGTCGGCAAAATGCTGTAGCCGGCGGCAAAGCGACGAGCAAAGTCTTGATCTGTGATTTCTAGCATCATGTGGTCATTGATACGAAAGAGAGATTTGGGGTCTTGGAGCCGATCTTCATATTGCATGATGCCCATTGGCCAGCCTGACCAGCGCAAAACTTCGCGCATACCGTAGTCAACTCTATCAACGCACAAATCCGGTGACGGACACTCCACCCAGTCTTCTGTCTCAGGGAAAACGGTTTCTTCCAGGGTTAGTCCATAGTCGGCCAATGTTTCGTCGACGCCAAACGTCTCTAGTAACGCCCTCAAATCTTGGTCGTGGAGGTTTTCTCCGCCTTGGATACCTTGGAAAATCCAGTCTCCCAAGTGTGAGAAAGCCGTCTGTCCAACATCAGAAAACAGCGTTCGCAGCTCCAATACGGTTCGCTGTCGGTCATCGAACCGATCATCACCTTCGGTCATCTTTCGTACAAAAGCCAAGCTTCCCCAGATGTGTTGCCACCGGGAAAAGAGGGTTGTATTGGGCACCGTAGAGAACGATGGCGGCAATGTTAGTTGCTCGACTGCTTGCAGTCTGCGAAACAGTGGTGAACGTGCCAGTTCCATGAGTAGTGAATCGTACGGTTGTCGGTCACCAATTGAACAGTCTCCCCATACCGCATCATGAATCACCATTGAGTTGTCCTCTAACTCATAGGATGGCATGTGTAGCGCGCCCATGATGGTCTCGCCCGGATCACCTTGATATCCCGGCATGATGTCTTCTCTGAGGTACAGTTTGTCTGACATATTCTTAGTATAAGATGTTTATAAGCATCGCCCAAGCATGAGCGATACGCTGGAGAGGAGCGGTCTATTAGTCTTCGGTTGCTGCCTGGTCTGGGCTGAACACCATGACGCCTTTACCAGTTTTTGGGTTGTAACCAAAGACGGCGGCTCGCCCCAGTTTTCTCGGCTCTGCGTCCGGGTCTAGGTCTGGTCGTATTTCCACGGCATTACCGACGATATGAGATTGACCGGGACTACTCTCCTGAGGCAAACATTGATCAATATCAACAGCGACTATCCTGTGTGGAGGCACGGGAGCTTCGTCAGGAGTGCTGGGTGTTTCAACCTCTCTGATAATCCCTTGAGGGTCGGCGACTACAAAAGCAGTCTCCCATTTTGAGCCTTCGCCAGTACCAGTGGTTTTTGTACTGAGGCCTAACTCATTTGGTCCAAAAATAACTGGTAAACATGTTAAGCTATTTTTATGATCCATGTATTTCTCCTTGTCTCTCAACATTAACAATTTGATCAAATACTTTTTATATCATAACAAAAAAGTGTTGATATGTCAATGATATGATGTTGCTATGACGTATATTTGAGGGTAAAAATCAGTATATGATGCTTATGTCAGACGTGCTATACTTTTAACAGATACTGAGGAAAACGGAGGAAACATGGTTTATCGGCGACGGTCGACAGAGCAGCGCTATGTCAAATATCGAAAAATGATGAAACAGCAGGCAGCACCTGGGTGTAATTTTTGTCAATTTAGTCCAGAAGACAAGCAAGTGCGAGTAGCGCATGAACACTTCTTGGTGACAGACAACCTGTTTCCATATGAGATTTGGGACAGTCATGAAGTCGCTGACCACATCATGATCGTTCCTCGGCGTCACGTTGAGGGCATCTACCAGTTGGACAAGACAGAACGAGCTGAGCTGATGGACGTGATTGCTGAGTACGAAGAGCAGGGATACTCTGTTTATGCTCGAGCTCCGGAAAATAAACAAAAGTCTGTCGCCCATCAACACACTCACCTCATCAAAACGCATGGCAAACCAAAAAATATGTTATTCACTAGTGTTAAAC
Organism: uncultured Candidatus Saccharibacteria bacterium; assembly: GCA_963535375.1. Taxonomy (GTDB): domain Bacteria; phylum Patescibacteriota; class Saccharimonadia; order Saccharimonadales; family Saccharimonadaceae; genus Nanosynbacter. Next base: position 143,796 of record CAUSVT010000001.1, read on the forward strand.
CGTATATTTTGTGGAGTAAATAAATCATGACTGTTTATAGCAATATCGAAATCCGCCAAGCCATCAACGACGACATCATCGTCTGCCAGCCGTTCAATCCTGACCATGTGGCAGAAGCTAGTTTGGATTTTACGCTGGGTCATTACTACTATAAGCAGGAATTTGAGGGTGAATATCGCGTCTATAATCCCTTTGATGCGGCGTATGTTGCCAAATATTTCAAGGGTCCGCTCAAGGCTATGCCGCATGCCGAATGGTGCAAGGAGCATGATGCAACACCATTTCAAAACATCCCACCAGACCATCCGATCATCGTGCTGCGTCCTGGCGAGCGGATTTTGGCGCATACTCACGAGTTTGTGGGCATTCGCGCACAGGGTGGTGCGGCGCAGGTGCTGAGCCGCAGCTCATGGGGGCGCAATGGTGTGGCGGTGTGCTTTGATGCTGGCTGGATCGATCCAGGGTATATCAATCGGATTACGCTGGAAATTTATAATCTCAACATGCACGAGAGCGTTGTGTTGCCGGTTGGCGAACGCATTGGTCAAATGATTTTTCACAAAACTGGACCAGTTGAGGGCGGCTATGGCTCTGGGGCTCGTAAGATGAGTGATAAATATCAGACAGGGAACGACCTGGAGGAGATCATCGCTAGCTGGCGACCGGAGATGCTACTACCAAAGACATACCGCGACAGCCGTAAATCTCCGGTGCCAATTGAGGGCTTGAGCCAGGGGTTGCTGTGATGGAACGTTCGGGCGCCACGGGAGTCTACATCGTCATCGAGGGTAATGACGGCACCGGTAAATCCACACAAGTAGATATGTTGGCAGCGTGGTTCAGAGAACGCGGGCGTAAAGTTGTTGTTGTCGAGGAGCCAGGCAGTGATGATGAGACTAAAACCACGCCAGTCGCCAATGAATATCGGAGGGTTTTGAAAGACGATCAGTTCAAGCTGGATCCAGAGGTTAATGTGCTTTTGTTCAGCGCGGCGCGGCGTGAATTGTGGTTTCACAAAATTGAGCCAGCCTTGCAGCGCGGTGCGGTGGTGTTGAGTTCCAGGAGCTACTTGTCGACTTTGGTCTATCAGGGTCATGGCGAGGGCGTGGCAGAGGACACTATCATCAGTATGACCAAACGTTTCACTCATGAGCGGTACATGAACCCTGACTTTGTGGTGGTGTTATTTGCAAATGACCAAACCAGACAGCAGCGCATCGCTGAACGTGGTATAACAGAGGCGGTTGATAGCTTTGAATCGCGTGACGATGCGTTCCAGCAGAAGATTAATGACGGCTATCAAATTGTTGCTAAAACGCACAATATTCCACTGATTTTGGCTGAGCGTTCGCCGACTGACGTACATCAGCAAATTCTTCAAGAAATCTCCAAAAATAATATTGATTTTTGACCTAGTTTCGTGCATACTGGTAGTTAGAGAAGTAGTGTATTCACGACAGGGAGAAACAAAGCGAACGGGCACATCGCTTTTGTTGCAGTCGTGAATTAGGGATCTTCCGGCCGTGATCACTAAATTAAACTAAAGCGAGGAGTTCATACCTGTGGCAAAACAACAGTCCACGGATGGCGGACGCGTGTTCTTCACCTCTGAAGACAGCTCGTTGCCGCTGCCAAACCTGATCGCTCATCAAGAAGATTCTTGGCGTTGGTTCGTCGAGGATGGTTTGAGCGAAATCTTTTCAGAAATTAACCCAATTGACGACTATACTGGTCAGAAATTGTCATTGCGATTTGGTGCGTATCGATTTGACGAACCAAAGACCACCGACCAGTTCGCCAAGGAAAACAATGTGACGTTTGAAGCGCCACTGCACGCAACCGTTGAATTGACCAACAAAGTTACGGGCGAAGTTAAAGAGCAGGAAATCTACCTCGGTGATTATCCATGGATGACCGAGCGCGGTACCTTTATCATCAATGGTACTGAGCGCGTGGTGGTCAGCCAGCTGATCCGCTCGGCCGGTGTGTTCTTTACGGCTGACACCGTGGCTGGCCGCAATTACTACGGTGCCAAGATGATCCCAGGTCGTGGTGCATGGTTGGAGTTTGAGACCGCACCAAATGGTACGATTTATGTCAAGATTGACCGTCGTCGCAAATTGCCAGTGACGACGTTGCTGCGGGCTTTGGGTCATCCAAAAACGTCAGAAATTCGCGAATTGTTTGCTGATATTGACACTGGTGAGACCAGTTACATCCAAGAAACGTTGGATAAAGACACAACTCGCGGTGCCAATGAAGCGCTGATCGAGGTTTATCGCCGTCTCCGGCCGGGTGATTTGGCGACAGTCGACAATGCACGTCAGATGATTGAGCGAATGTTCTTCGACTTCAAGCGATTTGATTATTCTCGTGTTGGTCGCTACAAGCTAAACCAGCGCTTGGGTCTGGACGTTGCTAATACCGCTGAAAATCGTATCTTCCAGATGAGCGATTTGGTAGCCATCATCCGTGAAATCATTCGCCTCAACAATACCCAGGAGCCAGCTGATGATATCGACTCATTGAGCAACCGTCGAGTGAAGTTGGTTGGCGAATTGGTTGCTCGTCAGTTCCGTGTTGGTATGCTCAGGATGCAGCGCAACGCTATGGACCGCATGAGTGTGGCAGACATGGAAGGTGTAACACCAAGCCAGCTGATCAACGCTCGCCCAGTGGTGGCAGCAGTTCGTGAATTCTTCACCAGCTCACAGTTGAGCCAGTTGATGGACGAGGTTAACCCACTGTCCGAACTGAGCCACAAACGTCGTTTGAGTTCGATGGGTCCTGGTGGTTTGAGCCGTGAACGTGCTGGTTTTGACGTTCGTGATGCTCACCCAACACACTACGGTCGCATCTGTTCGGTGGAGACACCAGAAGGTGCTAACGTTGGTTTGGTGCTGAACCTCGCCACCTACGCACGGGTCAATGAATACGGCTTTATCGAAACGCCATACTTGAAGGTTGTGAATGGTCGCGTGACTGACGATGTTGTTTACTTGGACGCGGCGCAAGAAGCAGCTGAGGTGATCGCTGATGCTGGTGCCGTGTTGAACGAAGACGGTACGTTCCGTGATGAGCGTGTATCAGCTCGTAATAACATGCAGCCATCTCAGGTTGACGCTGACCAGGTTACCTACATGGACGCTGCACACAAGCAGATTTTGGGATCAACCGCTGCGCTGGTGCCGTTCATCGAAAAGAACCGTATCGACCGTAGCTTGACTGGTTCAAACATGCAGCGCCAGGCAGTACCGCTGCTCACACCAGAACCAGCAACTGTTGGTACGGGCGTCGAAAAGTCCATTGCTGCAAACAGTGGTCACTTAACCTTGGCGTCAGGTGATGGTGAAGTAGTCAAAGCTGATGCAAATGAAATTCATGTCAAATACAGCGACGGCGTCAAAGTATATGAACTCCGCCATTTCGTCAAAAACAATGACGACCGCTGCTACAACCAAAAAGTTCGCGTCAAGCGCGGCGATAAGGTGAAACAGGGCGATGTATTGATTGAAGGTGCTTCCGTTGCGGAAGGTGAAATTGCACTGGGACGCAACCTGTTGGTGGCCTTTATGCCATGGGGTGGTTACAACATGGAAGACGCAGTGATTTTGTCCAACCGATTGGTGCAAGACGACACACTGACATCCATCAACATTAAAGATTACAATGTTGAAGTTCGTGAAACTAAATTGGGTCCAGAGATTGTTACCCGCGATATTCCAAACGTTTCTGAGGAAAGTCTGCGCCACTTGGACGAAAACGGTATTGTCCAAATTGGTTCTGAAGTTAAGGCTGGTGACGTCTTGGTTGGTAAAATTACACCAAAGGGCGAGCAGGAACTTAGTTCCGAGGAGCGCTTGCTCCGCGCCATCTTCGGTGAAAAAGCCAAGGATGTTCGCGACACCTCACAGCGCATGAACAATGCTGGTGGCGGTAAAGTTGTTGGCGTCAAGATCTTTAGCCGCGAGAATGGCCATGACTTAAAGGCTGGCGTGTTGATGCAGATTCAAATCTTTGTGGCCCAGCTCCGCAAAATCGGTGTTGGTGACAAGATGGCTGGTCGTCACGGTAACAAGGGTGTGGTCGCTAAGGTTCTGCCAGTTGAAGACATGCCGTTCATGGAAGACGGTACGCCGATTGACGTAATTTTGAACCCACTTGGTGTGCCAAGTCGTATGAACCTCGGCCAGTTGTTTGAAACACACCTTGGTATGGCGGCACGAGCATTGGGCTACCGCGTGGCAACGCCGTCATTTAACGGTGTGCCATCAGCAACAATTTCTGATGAACTAGAAAAGGCTGGCCTGGCACGTGACGGTAAGAGTCAATTGTTCGATGGCCGTACTGGTGAAGCCTTTGAAGAGCGTACAACTGTCGGTGTGATGCACATGATCAAATTGCACCACATGGTTTCTGACAAGATTCACGCGCGTTCAACTGGTCCATACACCATGGTGACTCAGCAGCCACTCGGTGGTAAAGCACAGAACGGTGGTCAGCGCTTCGGTGAGATGGAGGTCTGGGCACTGGAAGCCTACGGTGCTGCCGCAACCTTGCAGGAAATGCTAACCATCAAGTCTGACGACGTTTACGGTCGCGCCAAAGCATACGAGTCAATCATTAAAGACGAGCCAATTGTCGGTCCAAAACTCCCAGAGTCCTTCAACGTGTTGGTCAAGGAACTTCAGGGGTTGGGTCTGAAGGTTGACTTGGTGGATGATGAAGCTGTTGTTGACGCTGAGCACGTGATCGCGTCTAGCGGACCTGAAGATAAAACCACGCCTGCGGTAACGTCTGAGGACGAAGAAGCAGAAACTTTCTTGGATGAATCTGATGATATCGGAGAAATCGAAGGGGGCATGAGCGTACAAGACATTGACGAAGTAGAAGAAATAAAGGAGGATGCGTAAGATGGCGCAATTTGCATTCAATGCTACTGGCATTAGCGATTTTGATGCAGTACGCTTAGTGGTTGCCAGCCCAGAAGATATCCTGAAATGGAGTCACGGTGAAGTTACTAAGCCAGAAACGATCAATTATCGTACTCAAAAGCCAGAGCGTGACGGTTTGTTCTGTGAACGAATTTTCGGTCCCGTTAAGGACATCAATCCACACGACTCAAAGCTAAAAGGTGTTCGTTCACGCGAAGCTGCGGTTGACAAAAATGGTGAATTAGTTACCAAGTCAATCGTTCGCCGTGAGCGCATGGGTCACATTCAACTGGCCGCACCAGTGGCGCACATCTGGTTTATGCGCGGCACACCAAGCGCCATGAGCCAATTGCTCGGCATGACAGTTCGCAACTTGGAGCGAGTAGCTTACTTTGCGACCTATGTCATTTTGAAGGCTGATGAAGCAACCCGCGACCAATACCTCGCAGACCTAGAGGCTGAAACCGAAGCTGGTCGTGCTGCTATCAAGATTCGCTATGAAAAAATGGCAGAAGAAGACGGTGCTGACATCAAAGCCTTGGCTAAAGAGCAGAGTCGTGAAGTTGAAGAATTGAACGAGAAATACAATGCCCGCAAGGCACAGCTTGACAGCCTAAACAAGGGCGCGCTGTTGTCTGAAACTGACTACCGTAACTTACCAGAAGAATACGATGAGCTCATCGAAGTTGGCATGGGTGCTTCAGCATTGAAGACGTTGCTAGACGAGATCGACTTGCCACAGTTGATCGCAGAGTTGACCGAAGAGGCTGAAAGTGCCAAAGGTCAGCGTGAAAAGAAGATCCTCAAGCGCCTGAAGATGCTCGAGAGCATGCACGCCGCTGGCATCAAGCCAAGCAGCTTGACGCTGAGCGTATTGCCAGTCATCCCACCGGACCTTCGCCCGATGGTGGCACTCAGTGGTGGTCGATTTGCTACCTCAGACCTGAACGACCTGTACCGTCGCATCATCAACCGTAACAATCGTCTAAAGAAATTGGTTGAGCTCAATGCGCCAGAAGTGATTCAGCGCAACGAAAAGCGCATGCTGCAGGAAGCAGTCGATGCATTGATCGACAATGCTGCTGCTCGTGGTGGTCGCGCCGTCAGCTCAACTGGTGGTCGCCGCCGCTTGAAGTCAATTTCCGACATGCTAAAGGGTAAGCAGGGACGCTTCCGCCAAAACTTGCTCGGTAAGCGTGTCGACTACTCTGGCCGTTCAGTCATCGTCGTTGGTCCAAAGTTGAAGATCCACCAGTGTGGTTTACCAAAACAAATGGCGCTGGAACTGTTTAAGCCATTTGTCATCAGCTGGCTGATTCGCAACGAGTTTGCTCACAACATCCGTTCAGCAACGCGATTGATCGAATCAGGCGAAGCAGTTGTTTGGGATGCATTGGACGCGGTGATTGAAGGTAAATACGTGCTATTGAACCGTGCTCCGTCACTTCACCGTTTGTCAATTCAGTCCTTCCAGCCAGTGTTGGTTGAAGGAAAAGCTATCCAGCTTCATCCGCTAGTTTGTGCCGGCTTTAACGCTGACTTTGACGGTGACCAGATGGCTGTCCACTTGCCGCTTTCAAAAGAGGCGCAAGCTGAAGCCCGTGAATTGATGAGCGCAACTGCTAACTTGTTGAAGCCTGCTGATGGTGCGCCAGTGCTGCACATTTCACAGGACATCGTGCTGGGTAACTACTACCTGACGTACGACAAGCCGCAGGCACAGACTGACCACATTAAGTCATTTAGCTCAGTTTACGAGGCAGAATTGGCATACGACAAGGGTGACATTCATCTGCAAACCCCAATTCAAATCTTCGCAAAGGGCAAATTACGCCAAACAACCTTGGGTCGCGTCTTCTTTAACGAGATTCTGCCAGAGGACTTCCCGTACGACAACAACGTTCAGACGAAGAAACAGCTGAAGAAAGTCTTGGCGCAAATCTTTAACAAGTACGGTGCCGAGGAGACTGCCAAAATCGCTGACCGCATGAAGGGTCAAGCCTTCCGCTTCGCGACGACTGCAGCGGTGTCGACCGGTATGACCGACTACGTCCACTTCGACGAAATCCCTGAGTTCGTGGCTGAGGGTGACGCTAAAGCGGCTTTAATTTCTGAGCAATTTGACCAGGGTCTGATCACCGAAGAAGAGCGTTACAACTTGACGGTGAACGCCTGGCGAAACGTTGACAATAAGATTACCGCGTTCTTGAAAGATCAGTTGGCGCACATGGACACCAGTATTTCCATGATGGTTAACTCTGGTGCTCGTGGTGATATTTCCAACGTGAAGCTGGCGAGTGCCATGATCGGTATTCAAATGGACGCAACCAACCACGAGATTGAGCTGCCAATCCGTAGCTCCTACACCGGTGGTTTGTCCAGCCTTGAGGCCTTCGTGGCAACCCGTGGTGCGCGTAAGGGTCTGATCGACACCGCGTTGAAGACCGCTGACTCAGGGTATTTGACTCGTCGTTTAGTCGACGTGGCGCAGGATGTCTTCACCGTTGAGGACGTTGAAGGTGATGACGAAGGTTACGCAATCTACCGTTCAGAAACCGAGGAGACGATGATCGACTTCTCGAACCGTTTGGCTGGCCGTTACGCTGCTGAGACGATTCCAGGTCACGTCAACAAGGACGAATTGATCACTCGGGAAATTGCTGACTCAATTGATGACGATGAAAGCATCCAGAGCGTCAAGATCCAATCAGTCCTATCAACCAATAACCTCAACGGCATCCCTCAGCGCAGCTACGGCGTTGACATGTCAACTGGCAAATTGGTTGGTAATCATCAGCCAGTCGGTGTTATCGCTGCGCAGTCAGTCGGTGAGCCAGGTACTCAGTTGACCTTGCGTACTTTCCACAACTCCGGTGTGGCCGGTGGTGACATCACCCAGGGTCTGCCGCGTGTTGAAGAATTGTTCGAGGCGCGCACACCAAAGGGTCAGGCGTATGTCACGGAAATTGCTGGGTTAGTTGACGTTTGGGAAGATGGCAAGAAGTACATCGTCCAAGTCACTCCAGAATCGGGCAAAGTTGAGCGCTTGCCATTAGACGGTCGAACCATCATGGTCAAGGCTGGCTCAAGCGTCAAGGCTGGCGACGTACTAGCAACTGGCGAAGGCGACACTCGTCCGCTGGTCGCACCATTTGATGGTGTGGTTGAGGCAGCTGAAGACACGCTAGTGATCGCTGCTGAAGCTGGCGCACCAGCTCGTTACGAAATCCCAGGCACTATGCAATTGGTTGTTAAAGCTAACGACGTCGTTGAAGCTGGTGACCGCCTAACAGCTGGTTCATTGAACCTACACGACTTGATGCGCTTGAAGGGCGTTGAAGCTACCCAGCGCTACATTATCAATGAAGTCTTACGCATTTACGCCGCTCAGGGTCAAGACGTGGCCGACAAGCACCTGGAGATCATCGTTCGCCAGATGTTCAGCCGTGTCCAAATCGAAGATGCGGGCGACAGCGACTTTGTGACGGGTGACATTGTCTCCAAGGCTGCGGTGGTAAACACCAATAAGCAATTGGCCGCTGAAGGCAAAAACCTCATCAGCTACACCCAGTTGCTACTCGGTATCACCAAGGTGTCCATCTGGAGCGACTCATGGCTATCTGCTGCGTCCTTCCAGGACACCACTCGCGTGCTGATCAACGCTGCTGTGTCTGGTCGCGCTGACCACTTGCATGGCCTCAAAGAAAACGTCATCATCGGCCGCAAGATCCCAGTGGGGACGGGTGCTGTCGAAGAGGATGAAGCATCAACTGATGGCAACACTGAGAAAATGGTTGAAGAATTCTCAGAGATGTAGTCACACTCAAGTCTAGTGACCGTGCAATATTCTCCCCTCTATAACAGAGGGGAGAATTGTATATTGGGACAATTTATGGTATAATAAAAATATGAGTGAGCTGCTTGAGCAAATTGGCCCTGTTGATATAGATGCCGTACAACCACCTCAACCAGTTGACAGTGAGCTGAGAGGAGCTGTTTATCTGGCGGATTCTGCGCTTTCGGATGGTGAGTCGCCAGTTGCCGTACTTTTTTCGCAATGGTCGGACTACGGTGAGCGAGCAAAACAGCAAGGGAGAACGGAAGTCCTAGCAGACCACATCAAGGGGTTGGCAGTTGCAGTGGATAATCCAGGAGTGAGTCCACATGCAGACCCTATGAGCTCGGAAATTAAACAAGCTCTAAAAGAAGGCGATCTTTCAAAAGTGTCAATGTTGCAGTGGGACGCCGTGGGCGAGGCACTCGGCCAAAAGGGCCGTGACTTTGGCGATGTGGAACGACTGGTTGGCTATTCACTAGGTTCGCATTTGGCAGCATCAGCAGCAAAACATGCGCCAGGGGAAGTGGGCTTATCGCAACTAGACTTATTTGAGACGCCAGTGATAAGTAAAAAGGCTAGTCAGGCTAAAACCATGGCCACATTAGCCATGCGTTTTCTTGCTCACGGTGGTGATAAATTGACAGAGACTATCGCTGCAAATCCTGATTGGGCAGCTCGATGCCGCGACGAAGACCCATTACTATTACCAAAAATGGTACGGCAACGACCAGCTGGTTTGTGGCAATATCCTCGAGCCATCACCCATCCTAAAAATGATATTATCAGTGATTTGATGAGCGCCAGGCATCGATCGCTGCGTGAAGCAGTGGTTACGGTGAGTGCCACTGATGCCGACAAAGTAAGCCCCATCGGAGATAATGAACGATTGGTGCAGCGATTGGGTGTGGCTGGTATGTCAGTGATGGGCTTTGAGATCATGGATGCGGTGCATGCTTCTCAGGATAATATGGCCTGGTGGAAGGGCGTTCTAGAAGAGATTGATGCGCACGTCAAAATCCAGTAGATTTTTTAGGTTATGTGTGGTAAAATTATCCCAGAGTTTCCTCTTTTCGGAGCAGGCGGTGGTTTGAATGTGTACAGACCGCGTGCTCGGCAGAAAAGGTATAGACACGGGGCGGAGTTGCTGAATCCAAGCCGTATGCGCTAAGAGAAGCTGGTTTTTGCGTGTAAAACCGCGCGCCAGTTCACTTAGAGCCACTAGGCGAATCGCCATCATTTAGTAAATCAACCAAGGAGAAATTGGATGCCAACAATCAACCAATTGGTGCGCAAACCGCGCCAAACGGCCAAGAAAAAGTCCAAGTCGCCAGCACTGGGTCGCATTCACAACGCCCTGAAAACGCGTTACTACGACCAAAATGCACCGCTCAAGCGTGGTGTTTGTGTGCGTGTGACGACCAAGACGCCAAAGAAACCAAACTCGGCTTTGCGTAAAGTTGCCCGCGTGAAACTAAACAACGGCTACGAAGTCTGGGCTTACATCGGCGGTGAAGGTCACAACTTGCAGGAGCACGCTGTGGTCTTGATCCGCGGTGGTCGTGTGCCTGACCTTCCGGGTGTGCGTTACCACATCGTCCGCGGTGCGTTGGACCTCCAGGGTGTCAACAACCGCAAGCGGGGCCGTTCGAAGTACGGTACTAAGAAAGGGGATAAGTAATCATGCCTCGTAAAGTTACCAAGAAATTACAACGCCAATTGCAACCTGACCGCCGCTACCAAAGCGTGTTGGTGCAGCGCTTGATCAACAAGTCAATGCTGGACGGTAAGAAATTGGCGGCTGAGCGGGCTGTTTACACCGCCCTGGAAACTGCTGCGAAGAAATTGGATTCAGAAGATCCGTTGGCAGTGTTTGAAAAAGCATTGAAAAACGTTAGCCCAAACTTTGAAGTGAAGAGTCGCCGCGTCGGTGGTGCGAACTACCAGATTCCGTTCCCAGTTCAGGGACACCGGCAGCTACACTACGCGTTTAGCTGGCTGGTGCAATCAGCTCGGGCTCGCAGCGGTATGCCATACTCACAGCGTTTGGCATTGGAAATCGTTGACGCCTACAACGAAGCTGGTGCTGCCTTCAAGAAGAAAGAAGACACCCACAAGATGGCCGAAGCCAACCGCGCCTTTGCGCACTTTGCTCGCGGCTAATCGATGAGCATGCAAGATATCGTCCGCTCCAAGTAGCCTGGGGCGGATTTGCATTTTATGTCTAATTATGATATTATCAAAAGATGAATGAACAACAATTCTCACCTGACCGAAAGCATAATTGTTACATTGACTTTGTTGGTGCCGCCCAGCGAATGCAGGAGAGGATAACAACTTTTGAGGAGACCCACAGAGGTCAGAGTGGGTTAGGTTATGTTCTTGATGATATCGCACAACCACATAGCGCGCAGGAAATGGTGAGCAGAGTAGCTAAAGGGCTGGGGGTCATCATAAATCCACGGGATCTATCCACTGGTAATCCTTTCCATGATCCGGTAAAGGTCATGATTGAGACCGCCAAAGGTGCAGTTATCGGCCTGGGGCTTTGCGAAGAGCAGCTTCGCGATACCGGCATATCTCCCAAGGACTTAGTACCGAGTGATTTGAAGAGTCAAATGCATAAGCCGGGCGATATGAATGAACTACACAAGCTGGCGGAGCGGTATCTTGAACTCTCCGGTCATGGGCTGGCGTTGATGGACCCAGCTACGCAAGAAATAGTAGAATCCTGGATTGATGAAGCAACCCCGCAAATTGATCGACAAATCTTTACTAAAACAGGTCTAGGTATCTTTCTCCGCAATGCTAACTTCAAATTGCAAGAGTGTGACGCGTACAAGATGAGGCACGAGGCTAATGCTGGTGGAGTGGACTGGGACGACTTGCTGGGCTATTGCCAAGAAAGTCTTGAGAACTAACCCATAAAATCGAGCTATTATTTTCTGTAGCTATCTGGTATAATTGGCAACAAGAGTAGTTTTTTGGTGCCAAAAAATTGACCAAAGATCTCGACAAATTAACGTAATATAAAGGAAAATTATGGCAGAGACGAATGTTCCGCTGAAAAATTTTAGAAATATCGGTATTATCGCCCATATTGACGCCGGTAAAACGACGACAACTGAGGGTATTTTGTACCGCACTGGTTTGACCCACAAAATCGGTGTGGTTAAAGGCGACGGCGACGGCGCTACCACTGACTGGATGGCACAGGAAAAAGAACGTGGTATCACCATCACCTCGGCAGCGGTGACTTGTTTCTGGAAGGGTCACAAGATCAACATCATCGACACCCCAGGGCACATCGACTTTACCGCCGAGGTGGAGCGTTCACTCCGCGTCCTCGACGGTGCAGTGACGGTGTTTGATGGTAAGATGGGCGTTGAGGCACAGTCTGAGACAGTGTGGCGCCAGGCTGATAAATATGGTGTGCCGCGTATCTGCTTCATCAACAAGATTAACCAAACCGGTGGTGACTTCTGGAAATCTCTGGAGTCAATTCACAACCGCCTGAGTAAACAAGCCTTTCCAATTCACATCCCGATTGGCTTTGAAAAGACCATCAATGGTGTGGTTGACCTCGTCGACATGAAGGCTTATACCTACACTGACTTTTCTGACCATGAGTTGGTGCAGGGTGAAATCCCAGCTGATATGCTGGAGAAATGCCAAAACGCCCGCAGTTTGTTGGTGGAAAATGCCGTTGAATCTGATGACGAATTGATGATGAAGTTCCTCGACCAGGGTGAAGAGGCTATCACGATTGATGAATTGAAATCTGCGCTGCGTAAGCGTGTGCTGGCTGGTGACTTCTTCTTGGTCACTGGTGGTGACGGTCGTGGCGTCATCGTTGAGAAGGTGCTTGACCTGATGGTTGACTACTTACCAAGTCCGTTGGACGTTGACGAAATTTGGGGTAAAAATCCAAAGACTGGCGACGAAGTGAGCCGCAAACCAGACGACAAAGAACCGATGAGTGCTTTGGCCTTCAAGATTGCGACCGACCCATTTGTTGGTAAATTGATCTTCATCCGCGTTTACTCAGGTGTTTTGAACTCTGGTAGCTACGTCCTGAATACCACGACTGGCGACAAAGAGCGCATTGGTCGTATCGTGCGAATGCACGCCGACAAGCGCGAGGAAATCGACAAGATCGCTGCTGGTGACATCGCTGCGGTGGTTGGTTTGAAGAATACTGGTACCGGTAATACCTTGACTGATCCAGCGCACCCAATCGCCTTGGAAAGCATCGAATTCCCAGAACCACCAGTATCCATCGCTGTTGAGCCAAAATCAAAGGCTGACCAAGAGAAGATGGCATTGGCCTTGCAACGATTGGCTGAGGAAGACCCAACCTTCCGCATCCACACTGACGAAGAAACTGGCCAGACTATCATGTCTGGAATGGGCGAGTTGCACCTGGACATCTTGATCGACCGCATGAAGCGCGAGTTCAAAGTTGAAGCGAACATCGGTGAGCCGCAAGTGGCCTTCCGTGAATCAATTAAGGGTAAGGCTGAAGTCCAGGGTAAGCACGCCAAGCAGTCTGGTGGCCGTGGTCAGTATGGTGACGTCTGGGTACGCTTTGAACCAAACGAGGCTGGTAAAGGCTTTGAGTTTGTTGACGAAATTAAGGGTGGTGTGGTGCCACAAGAGTACCGCCCAGCTGTCATGAAAGGTATTCGTGAAACCTTGGAAGGTGGTGTTATCGCTGGCTATCCAGTGGTTGACGTCAAAGCAACCCTGTACGATGGCTCATACCACGATGTCGACTCCTCAGAACTGGCCTTTTCATTGGCAGGTTCATTGGCAGCCCGCGAAGGTATCAAACAAGCAACGCCAATCCTGCTTGAGCCAGTCATGAAAGTTGAAGTAACCACCCCAGAAGAGTTCATGGGTGATATCATCGGTGACCTCAACTCACGCCGTGGCCGCATCGACACCATGGAAGATTTGATGGGCGGCGCCAAATTGGTCAAGGCCTTTGTGCCGCTGGCAAACATGTTTGGCTACACCTCAGACATCCGCTCGATGTCACAGGGTCGTGCAGCCAGTACCATGGAGCTCGCGCAGTACGAGGAAGTTCCACCAAATGTTGCTCAAGAGATAATCGAAAAGCGCAACAAATAATCATCAAAAGCCCCGGTCAACAGCCGGGGTTTTCATATGGTATAATGTATTCATGAAATCATTCATTCTGTCAACCCAGAAGCTTGCGCCAGCCAGGTTGACTGTTTGGATGACGCTAGTTTTCCTGGTGGGGATCGCTCTATCGGCATGTTTAACTTCAGAGCCACAATGGGTAAACTGGAGCTTCAGCGCCCTGGGTGAGCGCGGTGAATTGTCTTCGTTTGTGTTTAATATCTCCATCGCCATGATGGCCATCATCATGTGGTGTTTGGCGGAGTCGATGTCTGGTATTTTGGAGCAGGCTGAGGCAGTAGCTACTGCTAGGCTGAGTTTGGTAGCACTGCGAACCATAGCTTTTTGTGGCATGGCCATAGCCATCTTTCCTAATGACACCCAGCACGGGCTGCACTACATCTTTTCACGCCTATCAATCATCGTCTTTGCATTCTACGCATTTATGCTGCCATTTACTACCAGTTTGTTCACACGCCAGCAAAAAAGCATCATGCTAGGGCTGTCAGTGGCTACCGTCATGGCCTGTGTTCAAGGATTTGTGCACCGAGAATTTTCGTTCGTGGTCTATGAGGCCGCTGCTGGTGGACTTGGGGCGTTATGGTTCTATCTGACTAGCAAATTCGCCCAGCAAGCTGTTCACGCGTCAACTGCTACTCTGCAGTCGTCGGTATCCCAACAAAAAGCTTCCTGATTTGACTGCGAATGGGACGACCAACGGCATTACCAAATGACGCGCCTACAGCAACAGCAAATCCAATCATGACAGCTCGTGCCAGACTGGCCAAAGCGACAACGTAGCCTGGGTCTGATGGCGCCTGACCGATGATGCCCATCAAGCCGTTGTATAATGACAAACCTGGGACCAGCGGCACGATACCCGCGCCGATGATAGCCAAAGACGGGATGCGCCACAGTCGGGACATGAAGGTTGCCACCAAACCGATGGCTGCAGCTGCTGCACCGCTCGCCAGTAATACATCCCAGCCGGCGTCAGTCAACAGCTGAAATAGCCCCCAACCGCTAGCTCCCACAAGACCGGCCAGGATGGTGCCAAAGAATGGCGCGTGATTGCCAATGACGAATGCTGAAGCGATGACTGCTGCACCGATGTACTGTGTATAATTATCCACCAACGTCAAACGGTCTGGGGTGGTTGGAAAACTAATACCCAATCTGGTGGCAATATGAAGGCCAATAGCTACGCCAACCACGATACCACTGGTTGCCATCAGCACTCGCAACAGTCGGGCGTTTGCCGTGACATAATATTCATCAATTGCATCCTGAAACGCACCAACGATCATCATACCTGCCACCAATAGGACGATTCCACCAATCACGATCAGTGTCGGATTGAATGCCAAATTAAACTTGGTATTGACACAGACAACAGCAGTGGCGATGAGTGTGATACAGAGCGACATGATGATTTGCGTGAAAAATACCGACACGCCGACACGCCACAACAGACGCATGGCAGCCGTGCTGAGTGTGCCGACCGCCATAGCCAGGAGTGCCATCTGTAAACTACCGCCGTACATAACCACCACACCAGCACTCAACGCGCCGCCTGATAGGGCGACGAGAGATTGGGGATGGCGTTTTTCAGGATTGATGATTTTTTCTAGCCGTTCCTCAGCCTCGCTCAAGTGAATGTGTTGGTAGCGGATCTCGCGGGACAATGTCTGCAGCGCTTGGATGGTCTGGTAATTGACGTCCACCAGAGTGATGGCGCGAATCAGGGTCAGTGGCTCACGGTTGATGCCGCGGTCTTGCGACACAGTGATGAGCGTTGAGCTGATGTCCATGTGAACTGGCTGTTTGCAGTAGGTTCTGGTGATGCCAAGCATCATATGTACCACATCTCGAGCCGACACGCCCATGCTGAGGAGCTTTTCGGAGATGGTCAGAACCAGCCGCAAGGCACGCATGTTTGGCGTCAAACTCTCGTCAATTTTTTCGATGACTTGCGCAGGAATTGGCAAGGGAAGGCGAGCAATTTTGCCAAGTGACTGTAGTAAGATTTTTGGTACTTTTTTATTAATCTTGTTCATCAATAATTAGTGTATCAAACTTTACTAATTTTTTGCCAAGAAAAACTCCACGACGTGCGTGGGGACGCGGTGTTTCCGCGGTTTCACAGATATTTCTTAACGCGCGCCTCTGCTGGCGCGGAGCACCTTACTCTTCCTCCTCATCTTTGATGAGGAGGGTGGTAACCAGGACTGCAAGTGCGGCCCCGGCTACCATGAGACACACCACCCCCGTGAGGGGGTAGTACAACCAGGACGGAGCGTCCTGGTTAAGCTCAATTGCCATCCCCGCGATTGCGGGGATACCAAGTGCGATGACCAGTACGGTCACCGCACTTCTCTGTACCTTCCAGATGGGCATCATGCCACCTCCTCTCGGAAGAAATGTGAGGTGCGGCCTTTCCGCGCCTCAAGCCACCAAGCATCTGGCTTGGCGGCGAAGCGCAGTCAGCGACCCTGCAGGGGCGCTAAGCAGGCTAATTCATAATATAGCACATATTTATAAAAAAGTCAATGACATGAAAATAGCCCACCGAACTGGCTCAAGCTGAATCGGGTTTGGTCAACCCGAGAATGCTATGAAGCACTCAATCAGGTTGAGCCGATTCGGCGAACTATTTTCGGTGGGCAAGGGTCACTTGCCGTTGTCGTCTGAGCCTGAGCCTTTGTAGAGGCCCCAGGCCCAGTCCTTGACTTGACCTAGTAAAAGCATCAAGGCAAGGAGTGTCACAACTAGCCGAGTCTGTGCTAGATACGCTGTCGGTGCTATGTATTGTAGCACCGACGCGATCAAGACGGTGTAGAGTATAAAATACCCTACACCTATCTTGATCATCTTGCGCCGTACAAGACAGCCCAAGATGATCTCTAGTACAAGGATCAGTAGCAGGAAGCCCGATCCTGCTAAGATGTACAGCATCTTTTTCACCTCCTTTCATATGGGAAAAAGATGGATGGACAAGTACTCTTTTCAAACGCTTCACGGCGAATGAAAAGCTACTTTTATGATACCATACTACAGTTAAAAAGTCAAGTATACCACTTACGGTCAAACAAACGGCCAAACTCTAGTCAACTCTGTGCAGAACCAGTCCGCTGCGCGCTGGTAGATATACCTGGATATTATCGCCATGCGCCCCTGGTGTGGTGAAATACCGCTGGTTTTGTTGAATTCGTCCGTGACCACCAAACTGCTGGTCGTCACTGCTGAGGGCTACTCGGTATGATCCAGCCGCCGCTGGCAGTGCGTAATCCGTTTGTGACTGGCTGGGTGAGAAGTTGATGATGAACAGCAGGTCGCCACGCATGAAACTAACCACATGGTCGTGTTGGCGAACGGTGAGGTAGTGAACGCCAGGGTCATCAACGGTTTGGATGAGTTTCATCAGGCTGGCGTCAAATTCGCCCAGCCATTGGTATTTGAGAAAGCCATTGTCGCGTAAACTCCATTGTCTGCGAGCGTGCTTGAACGACCAATTATTACCTTGACGCGGAAAGTCGATCCACTCGGGGTGTCCAAATTCATTGCCCATAAAGTTGAGGTAGCCGCCGCCATGTAGCCCAGCGGTCAGCAGGCGGATAAGTTTGTGCAGGGCTATGCCGCGCTCCACGGTCAGGTCGGGGTCGGCTTTATCCATATGCCAATACATGGCTTTGTCGATCAGCCGAAAAATCAGCGTCTTGTCGCCGACCAAGGCTTGGTCGTGACTCTCGGCGTAGGTGATGACTTTTTCCTCTGGGCGGTGTGAACTCAGTGTGTGCGCCAGCTCGCCCAAGTCCCAATCTTCATCGTGCTTCTCTTTCAATGTCTTGATCCAGAGATCAGGCGCACCCATCGCCAGTCGATAATCAAAGCCTAGGCCACCGTGTTCAGCCGGTGCCGCCAGTCCGGGCAACCCGCTCATTTCCTCGGCAATGGTCGTGGCATCGGGGCGAACAGCGTGAATGACGTCATTTGCCAGTCTGAGATAGACCAAGGCGTCCTTATCAACATCGTCGCCAAAATAATCATCATAGCTGGTGAAACTTTTGCCCAAACCGTGGTCGTGATATAGCATACTCGTTACACCGTCAAATCGAAAGCCGTCAACGTGGTATTCATCTAACCACCAGCGGCAATTACTAGCCAAAAAGTGCAACACTTCCGGCTTGCCATAATCAAACAGCCGCGAATCCCAGGCTGGATGGTCGTGAGCTTTGAAATATTGCGTTGGATCACCCGCAAAATTACCGAGGCCCTCGACCTCGTTTTTGGCAGCATGAGCATGGACGATATCAATGATAACGCGTAACCCCAATCCGTGCGCCGCGTCAACCAACCGCTTGAAATCATCGGGCGTGCCAAATCGCGAGCTGACCGCGAAAAAGTTACTGACATGATAGCCGAAACTGCCGTAGTACGGGTGTTCGGCGATGGCCATCAGTTGGATGGTGTTATATCCTGCCTGCTTGATGCGTGGCAAGACGCCTGCGGTAAATTCATTGAAACTGGCGACATTTTCCTCCTCACTGCTCATACCGACATGTGCTTCGTAAATCAGCGGTACTTTTGGCGCAGGTGGAACGTCATGCTGCCACTGATATGGCTCATCAGGCTGCCAAACGACAGCCGAAAAATCCACCGAATCATCATCTTGGACGACGTAGG
The DNA here is from genome assembly GCA_963535375.1 of uncultured Candidatus Saccharibacteria bacterium. Taxonomy (GTDB): domain Bacteria; phylum Patescibacteriota; class Saccharimonadia; order Saccharimonadales; family Saccharimonadaceae; genus Nanosynbacter. The sequence goes on from CAUSVT010000001.1 coordinate 162,393, forward strand.
TGGCGTATGACGGTAAGCGCCAGCCGTCGCCGCCCGGCCAATAGACGCGCAGCTTATAGTTCTGGCCATGATGTAGCGCATGCTTTGGCAAATCAACGCTCCACTCACCATGCACACCCGGCCGCAGGGCAAATTCCTCGCGCTCCTGCCAATCGGAAAAATCGCCAACCATCACTACGCGCGTGGCGTTTGGTGCCCATTCGCGAAACGTCCAGCCTACCTCTGTCTGATGCAGTCCAAAATGACGAAATCCCAGCGCAAAATCCGCTGGCGATTTACCATCCAAAACCTTCTCAAGTGTCGACGAAACATACGCCTCACGGGCATTGATGACACCTTCATGCGGCGCCAACCATGGGTCAAGCTCAACCAGCGTTTTCTTGCTCATGGTTATAGTATACCGCATGGAGCGATGATTATGCTTGAAGTTTAGGTCATAGAGGTATACGATACAACTATATGAGGTCACCGCAAGTAGAGACTGGCGTCGATTTGTTGAGTCAATTGTCGACGGACGATTGGCGAGAAATTGCCATGGCCAATCTACAGCTTGGTAGTGATAAAGAGGCTACAGCATTGGGCGATATCGAGCGAGTGATGCGCACGGACGAAATTGAAGGCGAGCGGGTGAGGGTCATCGGTTATGCCCAAGCTGAAGACGGTTCGCACGGTCTACAGGCTGTTGAGGGCGTGGCGGACGTGGTGACGTCGCTGGAGATTGACCCTAATGAATCAGTGCCATTTGCTACGTACACCAAGGAGATGGCGGCTTTATGTGTGCGTACGGTACAGAATGATACGGCGATGGACTATTATTTCCCAATTGACCGACAAGCAATTGCGGTAGCAGAGATCTTGCCCGATACCAGTGGTGTACCACGTTACATCCGCAAACTCCGCCACTATGTCGACAAGACCGAAGAAGTCGTAGAGGTTAATGATATTCAAGATACTGCGTCCAAGAGGGGCTGATAGGTGATTTGAACACGATATTGAGTGAGATGATCTATGGTACTGGCGTGCAAGTGGAGTGTAAAGCATACATGCGGCGAGTTGGCGCGAATGAATATGGCGTTGATGTTGATGCAGATAAGCAAGTCCTCTTTGGTGACCTACCAATCTTTATCTGGCGTGGCAATCGCCCAGTCCTGGAGATGTTTGACAAAGAAGATCAGTCAGTCCTGTTCCGGGTCGACTTGAAAGACGTGGTGGACATCATGTCGACTGATGAAGAAGGTATTGAGGATGGTGCAGATTTGTTTGAGACGGTCTTTACTGAAGAGTTTCAGCAGTTGGCATGGGAATTGGCAACTGATCTTTCGCACACTGATAAGGCTGACTTTCCGGACACGCTGCGTGAACATATCCAGACGCTGAACGATGAGTTGCCGTACGTCGGTGAGCTTGATGCTGTCAGCTTGTCGGGCTTTGTGCTGACACCAGATAGCGCAGATGGTAGGTTGAAACCTGAATTTATCGACAGCGATAGAGTTTCCCTCGGTGAGACGAACTTTGTCAAACACGATGGGTTAGTTCATGCAGTGGTTGAAGCGACGGTGTTTGATCAGCTGAGTAGTCAGTCGCGAAATGTCTATGTGATACCTAGTCGTGACAAATTGTTACGGTTTGAAAACTTGGATAATGACGCGGAAGATCTAGAATTTGCCGTTGATGAGCTGCATAATATTGCTGAGGACGCTGGAGGTGTGTTCGAGGAGGCATTCTATCAGTTTTCTCTAGAAGAGCAGCTTGAGATACTAAAACAATATGACGATGAGGCGCACAGTGTGCTGGGACTAATCGACAATCCGCATGAGTTTGATGGCGAATGTACGGTCATGGCATATCGTTGTTTACCAAGTGATTTATTGAACGTTGTTTCGTGGAGCGACGTTCCGTTGCAAGAAGTCGGCGATGATAAGGGCGCTGAGCCGTTTACCGTGCGCGCGGATCGTCTAACGGTGTGGAACCCAGAACTAAATGAACCGCCAAGTCTAGATGGAAACATCCAAAACGTTACGGACTTACCGCTGAGTTTTGGCGAGCCAACGCTAATGATTGGCGACCGCGAAAATGATATGTTCTATCTGGTGCGCGCTCGCGACATCATCGGTCTGTCACGACGCACTGAACAAGACGTTTCGTGACGCTATTTGCGCTAGCACTATTCACCTAAACCTCCCGAACGGTACATTTTATAAAATCAGAGACGATTTCCTTGCGAAATATTATAAAACCCGCTATAATTAAGCGCATACGCCGTGGAGCCTTTAATTGGTCATACCCGCGTGAAATAATAATTAAATAAGGAGAACTTCTACAAATGGCAGATGCATTTGACCGAAGCAAACCGCACGTTAACGTGGGTACAATGGGCCACGTTGACCACGGTAAGACGACGCTGACCGCTGCGATTACTGCAGTGTTGGCAAAGCGCCTTCCAAGCGCAGTTAACAAACCAATCGCGTACGATCAGATCGACAACGCACCAGAAGAAAAAGCCCGCGGTATCACCATCGCGTCTTCACACCAAGAATACGAATCACCAAAGCGCCACTACGCGCACGTTGACATGCCAGGTCACGCCGACTACGTCAAGAACATGATCACCGGTGCTGCTCAGGTTGACGGTGCAGTGTTGGTTATCGCTGCAACTGACGGTCCAATGCCTCAGACTCGTGAGCACGTGCTGCTGGCAAAGCAGGTTGGTGTGCCTAAGTTGGTTGTCTTCTTGAACAAGATGGACATGGCTGACGAAGAGATGGTCGAGCTGATCGAAGAAGAAGTTCGTGAGCTTCTGGAAGCTAACGGCTTTGACAAAGACGCTCCAATCATCAAGGGCTCAGCTTTGAAGGCTCTTGAAGGCGATGAGAAGTACGAAGACGCCATCATGGAACTGGTTGACGCTATGGACAGCTACATCCCAGAGCCAACTCGCGACATGGACAAGCCATTCATCATGCCAATTGAGGACGTATTCTCAATCAAGGGTCGTGGTACTGTGGCAACTGGTCGTATCGAGCAGGGTGTTGTTAAATTGAACGACGAAGTTGAAATCGTTGGTTTGAAGCCAACCCAAAAATCAGTTGTGACTGGTATCGAGGCCTTCAAGAAATCTCTTGACCAAGGTCAAGCAGGTGACAACGCTGGTATTTTGCTACGTGGTATCGAGCGCAGCGACATCGAGCGCGGTCAGGTTTTGTGTAAGCCAGGCACCATTACTCCACACACCGAGTTTGAAGCTGAAGTTTACATCTTGAAGAAGGAAGAAGGCGGTCGCCACACTCCATTCTCCAAGGGTTACAAGCCACAGTTCTACTTCCGCACCACTGACGTGACTGGTGAAGTTGAATTACCAGCTGACAAAGAAATGGTCATGCCAGGCGACACCGTAACCTTCAAGGTTAAGTTGCTCGCCCCAATCGCTATGGAGCAAGGTTTGAACTTTGCTATCCGCGAAGGTGGCCGTACTGTTGGTGCTGGTGTGATCACCAAGATCAACAAGTAATCACTCTAGTAGATTACCAAAAATACCCTCGATCATCGGGGGTATTTTTGTATTGACAATCATAAGCCGCATTGGTATGGTAATGGGTAAAGGGTCAGGAGAGGGTAACATTAACCAAATAAGGAGTAATCATATGAACAGAGAAGCGGGGTTGGAATACGGTTTTTCTTGGTTGAGGCGAGCTGCAGCTGTGGCGGCAGCTGGTACACTGTCGTTAAGCTTAGTCGGCTGCGAAAAACCAGCAGATGAGCAGCACGTTGCGCAGCCAGAGGTTGTTAGCACGGAAGATACCTCTCCAGTTGACGGTGGTCTTGATGCTGAGGTTTCGCCAAAATATCCAAACATAGAAAATACGGCCGGTTTCTCTGACGATGAGAGCCTGAGACTGTGTTTCCAGGGCAAAGAATATGCATTGTCTTGGGGAGACGCACTGATTAGTAGCGGATGGGATAAAATTGCCACAGAGGTCGACTCCACGCGCTGTGAGGGCAAAGGATATCCGCGTGATGGTTGGAAAGAAAAGGATAATGGTGGCGCTCATATGTGCATTCCACGCCAGCTCCCTGAGGGAGAGACACATTACTACTTTGTTGATGCCGACCCAAATGCTACTGGTGGGTATAATATTCGTGCCATGGATCAAGGCCGAGCTAGGGAGGGCTTTGGCCTCGAGGCGTCTTGCAACCTCAACCCAGGTCCTAACGACATAGTACCTATGGTAAAATAGTATAGACAATACATCTAACACAAAAAGGAGATATGGTGAATAAACAGAAGCTGGTGATTATCGGTGGTGGCGGCATGGTTGGCGCGACGACGGCGTACGCGTGTGCGCTGCGCAGTGTGATTGAAGAGATTGTGCTGATTGACCGCAATGCAGATCTGGCGTGGGGTCAAGCGGCGGATATCAACGATGCTATGGGGCTTGACCGCAACGTGGTGGTGCGCACGGGGGACTATAGTGATATCAATGATGATGACATTGTGGTTATCACCGCCGGTTCGCCGCAGTTGCCAGGTCAGACGCGATTGGAGTTAGTTGGCGTCAATGCTAACATTATGCGCGACATCGTCAAAAACATCATGGCCGGTGGCGCCAAGCCGTATTTGGTAGTCGTCAGCAACCCAGTCGACGTCTTGACCTACGTGGCGTTGAAGGAATCAGGACTGCCAAAGACCCGAGTGTTCGGCACGGGAACGACACTGGACACGTCACGGCTAAAGTCGTACCTGGCGGACGCGCTGAATGTCGACAGCAAGGCGGTCGACGCGTACATCTTGGGCGAGCACGGCGACTCTTCGTTTTCGACCATCGAAACAGCGCAGGTCGGCGAAGTACCGATTCGTGAATATCCAGGCTTCACCGAGGAATTGGTTGAGGGCATTGAGCAGAAAATCCGTGACCGCGCCTACCGAGTGATTGAGACAAAGAAGTCGACGTATTTTGCCATTGGCTTTGTGGTTTCTAAGATTGTCTCGGCCTTACGTCAATCGACACGCACGGTCTATCCAGTTTGTTCACTAGCTGAGGGTGAATATGGACTGGATAATGTGGTGCTGGGCTTACCGTCGATTATTTGTTGTGACGGCGTGAAAATTTTGACGGGCTATCCACTAACCGAGCGCGAAAAGGAGTCGCTCAATAATTCCGCTGCAATCATCGGTGAAATGATCGCTCACCTTGATAAAGCCTAGGGAAATTGGTATAATCACCTAGTTATTACTAATTTATCTCGAGAACTCGGTCGTTCGTACAGTAGAATGATTAGAGGTTACGGGATTGTACATAAGGAGGAGCCATGGCTCAAGATACCGGGATCAAAATCCGCATCCGTCTGAAGGCGTACGACCACAAGGTCATCGACCAATCAGCAAAACAAATCATCGACACTGCGATTCGCACCGGCGCGAACGTTGCCGGCCCAGTGCCACTGCCAACTCGTCGCAGCACCTACACAGTGGTAAAAAGCCCACACGTATACAAAATGGGTGGTGAAACTTACGAGCGCCGCGTTCACAAGCGTTTGATCGACATCACCAACGCGACGCCAAAGACCATCGACAGCTTGCAGAATTTGAACTTGCCAGCTGGTGTTGACGCTGAAATTCGTATGTAATTTTAACGCGCTAGAAATTTCCGCCTCTTGAACGGGGCGGATTTTTTATGTTATAATCCTCATCAAGCTTATGACAAAACAAAAATCTCGCACTTACGCCCGCAACCGCTCAAAGTCCAGCGCTTTGTTCAGCCGCAAAGGACGTGAGCGAATTTATGAAAATGACGGCACCTTTTTCTTGAAACTGGTGATATTTGTCATCCTCAGCGCGCTGTGGCTACGCCTCAAAAACCCCTTTGAACTGGGCGCTTTTACGGTGCAGGCGGTACCAGTTGGCTTGTTTGTCGCACTACTCCTTGTCCTCAAAATTGAGCGGTACCAATTTAACCGCAAAATTTGGTACGTCACCCTCATTTTGATGGCAATTTTGACCTCATTTACGCCAGTGGGCGTGATGATCTGATTTACTTGACTTTAACCAATGTTTTGTGCTAGAATTACAAGGTAATTTCTATTACGCGTAATATCAACTGTTCTCCTTGATGAATGAGCAGGTCTG
>CAUSVT010000002.1:0-161989 GCA_963535375.1 uncultured Candidatus Saccharibacteria bacterium
GGAGCAGGCGCGCCGTGCTGGTTTTACCGCAGCCAGAATTACCGCGGAGAATGATAAGTGGATGAGAAGTAATCACGTGCGCTCCAATAAATTATAAGCGGTGGCTGCTGTTAGTGCCTGCATTTGGCGAAGAGTATCGCCTGGCTGGAGCGGCGGTTTGAGACTACGGATAAGATAAAACCCGACAAATGCCGCCAACATCTCCACATTGAGCTCATCTAGCCACGGTGTTACATCCTGACCATGTCGCGCCATATCGACCAGAAACTCCGTTGCCCCAGACCTTCGCGGCGCATAGGAAGCCCAATTCCAATCAACCAACTTCAACTCACCAGTTTGCGGATGAAACGCCAAGTTATCACTGCGAACATCACTGTGGTTAAAGCAATCTTCTGGCTGTTTGACGAAGTGTTTGGCACGCACTGAAATATCGGCTAATTTATCACTCCTACTGAGTAATTCCATCATCTTCTGACAACGGCGCTGGTTGACCTCTGATTGCTCCGGTGACAATGTTTGGTAATTATCGATCAGCTGACGGCGAATATCAGCATCAGCAATAACCCGGTCAATGCCGTCATCCAGGCCGAGTTCTGTCGCTACAAATGGCTGTAGATATAGCTCCTCAATCACCGCGTGCGGCAGCTCTGTTTGTTCCAGCTCGCGAGTTGCTGTTACCACTGCTGAAATATATCGTTCTGCCACAGATTTTTCCGTTGGCGGCCGCCACAACCAGCCGTCGGCTGACGCATAACTGGTTGTCATCAGCACGTGCCCATCACCAGCCAGCTTAGCCCAATCAATCACATATTGCGGGTGAATTTCCTGCAACATCCGCATCACTTCATAATCTTTTTTCAGCCAGGCTAATTCCCGCTCGCCATCATCAGGCAGTACATCAACATCAACTTCTTTTACAAAAATTGTCCGATCGCCCGCCGACACCAAGGCGCGGCGATTACGCGAAAAGCCGCCACTAACTGGCGTAACTCGCAGGTCGGAAGAGTCGACACCGAGTTCCGCTGCCGCACACTGAAGCGCTCTGGCGGTTAGTAGCTTGTTGCGATTAGACAAAGTTTCCATATGGGAATTATAACATTTAAAATATACTTGCTATATTGGCGCGATATAATCAGGCAGACCTATGCCAGGTCATTTAACGACAGTTTCTGTATCACACTCCCGTGTCTCGCCGATAAAATCCGAGTACCGCCACGCCAAGAGCCACCAAACTCACACAAACTAAAACTATCAATTTCCCCAAGTCCAATCCGTCCATCAAAGTACCTGGAATATTGTAATAATGAATGAACGACCAGATATCATAATCTTTCCAGCTTTCGATCAGCTTGGCGGTGATTGACAGAGCGTACATTGCTAGAAACATTAGACTACCAACGCCGACAGCCAGCCCGCGCCTACCTGTCACTGCCTGAGTGACAAAGGTGAGGCTGCCAAAACTAAGCCCCAAAAACCACAAACTCACACAAGCCCCAGCAACGTGCGTGAGGTTCGGGTGAAAGTCAAACAACGGACCGATGAGTGCAATAGTCATACACAATAGCACTGGAGGAATCACCAACAATCCTGCCATCGCCGCATATTTTTGTAGCACTATCATCACGCGAGTCCGTCGACTAGCGAGGAGTAGCTCCAGCGTGCCCGAATCTTCTTCCCGGCCAACCACCCCAGCGCCCAAAATAATCGCCGTAATCACCACCCCGACCATCGCCACCAGCGGAAACAGCTCAATGCTCAGCCAACCTTCTGGTGTGGTGCCAATCGCCAAGTCGCCAACCACCGCCTTCATGCCGGCTGGCATCATGCTGACGAACGGACTTAGTTGATCGCTATATTTATTGAACAGCGCCGAAAACAACACCGCCACAACACTAATGCCAATACCCAAAAACAGCGGCAGTTTGTAATTTTGCCGCACCGTCTGCCACATCATCGTTTTACCTCCTCGCCTTCATAATACCGCATGAATAATTCTTCTAGTTCTAACTCTGATTCACGCAATAGTTTTGGTTTGTATTCAGCGATGAACGAGACAAACTCCGCTGCGTCGCCCTTGACAGTAAATTCGTATTCGTCGCCACGGTGTTGAACGTCGGTGATGGATGGTACTTTTTTAGCTGCCGCCAGAGACGGTTTTTTAGCAAAGGTCACGATGTAGCGGTGTGTTGACAGGTGCTTCATGGTCGCGATGTGTTCAATGGCAATCAATTTTCCATCGCGAATAAAGCCAGCGCGGTGGCAAATTTTTTGCACTTCAGCCAGATCATGACTGCTGACAAATACCGTCGCGCCTTGTTCGGAAACTTCGCGCACCAAATCGTAAAACACTTGTTTCATCAGCGGATCCAACCCGCTGGTCGGTTCGTCCAAAATCAGCAATTTCGGGCGGTGCATAAAAGCTTGAATTAGACCAATTTTCTGACGATTACCCTTGGAAAGATGGCGAATTGGTCGATCTAGCACCGCCTCAAAACGCTCAGCCAGTTCATCAACATAGTGCCAATCAACCTTTCGACCTGTCCGCGCCAAAAACTTCAGCAATTTCCGGCCAGTCATATTTTCATATAGCGCAATGTCGCCCGCCAGATACCCAACCCGATCATGGAGCGCCGTTCGTTCCTGAAAACTCTGTCCACCTAGCAATTCTACCCAGCCATCCGTCGGCCTCAAAAAATCCATCACCGATCGAATCGTTGTACTTTTACCCGCACCATTCGGCCCAAGAAAACCAAACACCTCACCTTCATGCAGCTCCAGCGATACATTGTCGACTGCCAGCTTATGACCAAAGCGCTTGGTCAGCCCGTGTAATATCAGCGGTGAAGTGTCACTCATAACGACTCCTTTTATAGTCATCATTTGCTATGGTTTAAGTATATAACATGGTAGGTTTTTACGCCACCAGATCAAATTTAAAACCGCTTCACTTATAAGCAGTCAACCAAAGCCTTAGAAGTGTAAACTAAAAGTCGAACCCTGGCCTAGTTCACTCTTGACGCTCAATTGATAACCATTTTTGTCAGCCACCGCCTTAGCGATAGCCAGTCCGAGTCCATAACCCGAACTGTGCCCACGCGTGCGCGCTTCATCGCTACGGTAAAATCGGTTGAAAATTTTTGCCTGGTTTTGTTTGGCAATGCCAATGCCTTGGTCGACGACTGAGAGAGTTTGCCCGTCCAGTCGAATCACTACCGTACTGCCTGGCGGCGAATATTTAATGGCGTTATCAATCAGCGTACCCAAAATTTGCGTCACCGCCACGACTGCGACCACATGATTTACTGACGGTACTTGCACATCCAGCACCACTTGCTTTTTGTCGGCCACCGGCTGATAGCGATCAACCGTGTCACGGACAAGTTTCGCCATGTCGACCGCCTGTTTTTCAATCTGCTGATTATCGACCTGTGTAAGTTGCAACAAATTGTCCGTCAGTTTGCGCAATTTTTCAACCTCGTCAATGTTACGCTGGAAAACTGCCCTCACCTTTTTCTCATCCAGCGTTTTTTTGCGTAGCGCCACTTCGTTGGTGGTCATCAACGCCGCCAGTGGCGTCCGCAGCTCATGACTAGCATCCGACACAAATTGCACCTGGGCCCGCATTGCCCGCTCAATCGGCGCCAAAGTCCGCCGCGCCAACAACATACTCAGCCAATATCCAACCAACAACATCACCCCGTTCAATACCACCAGCGACATAATCACCGACCCGCGCGTCTCGCGGTTGCGCTGCTCCAGGCGGCGACTAAGCTGACGTTCAATAAGTTCCGGCGGCTGCTGAGCCTGTTCGCTCAGCGGCAGAGGCCGATTTAATTGCGCAGAAGTGATAGCATAAATAATCACACTAAAGGCCAGTGACAGCGTCATAATCACCGCCAAATAACTCAGCGCTAACCGCCTGACGCGCTGCTGTTTCATGACTTATCCTCCAGTTTATAACCAAAGCCGGGGACGGTGTGGATCAGTTTTGAGCCAAATGGTTTGTCGATTTTGCGCCGCAAAAACATAATGAATAGTTCAACATTGTTCGGCAGTATATCGGCGTCAAAATCCCACACGTGCGAGATGATTTGCCCTTTGGACAAAACCTTGCCAGCGTTACGCATCAAGTATTCCAAGACGCCGTATTCTTTGGCGGTCAGACTAATTTCCTGATTCGCCCGCATTACTTTTTTCAAACTCGGATCAAGCGTCAAATCACCAACCCGCAAAACTTCTTCCAACTTCTCGTTCGGACGGCGCAGCAAGGCACGAAGACGCGCCAACAACACCTCAAAACTAAACGGCTTCGCCAAATAGTCATCAGCGCCCACATCCAGACCTTCGACAATATCCCGCTCGGCATCACGCGCTGTCAACATCAAAATCGGCGTCTGATTGCCATCTTTGCGTAGCGCCCGACAGACCTCATAGCCATTCATTTCTGGCAGCATCACGTCAAGAATAATCACATCGTACTCGTCCGCCGTCGCCGTCCGATAGCCCTCGTCGCCGTCATGCGCCACATCAACCGCATAGGCTTCATCCTCCAAGCCTTCTTTCAGTGACTGGGCAATCGCCGTATCATCTTCTACTAGTAAAATCCGCACGACCTACCCCAGCATCTTTCCTAATGCGTCAAATGTTCGCCCATTGCGGATTGTAATCAGTGGGTAAAACTTTTCTTTCATTAGTAACTTGTGATATGAGGTACGCAAAAATTCTTTCTCCGTATATTTACCCCAAAAGACAGCCTTTTTACCAAAATGAACAATCTCATCATGAAGTGGCATTTGACCGATCCGTTCCTTAATATATTCAGAATCGACGCCATCGGTATAGAACAATACGTCTTTTCGTGCCAGGGTTTGATGCCACCACTCTGGCAGGTTAGACACTTCGTCTAAATACTCATCTTTCGTCAGAATGACGTGTTTGATAGTAAATGGGAAACGCCCTAATATGGTAGTGATATTATCTTTGATTGTTGCTAGGTCATCATCAGTGTCAAATATGACGTTACCGCTATTGATATATGTGACGACATTCTGATATCCCAAATCTTCGAGTCTTGCTTTAAGGTCATTCATGGAAACTTTGTTTTTACCACCAACATTAATTCCCCGAAGCAACAGGATATATCTCATGTTCTTTAGTATACTATCGCCTGTGCCTCCGGCCAAATTCGCTGAACTAGTCGTTTGCCGCGCGTGGTCAGCCGCACCCAAGCATCGCCATAGGCCTGGTCGATCGCCATCAAACCTTTACGCCGCAAATCCGCTAGTACATTCATCGCCGTTCGACGTGGTATGCCCATTTGTGCCGCCAATATAGCCGCCTCATCACCGCCGTCTTCATAGACTTGCTGCAACACCAGCGCCTCGTTAGTGGTTAAGTTGATTTCGTTTGCTTGCACCTTGTTCATAATCATCCTTTCTGTTAGTGATATCTTGATGATACGCTGCCAATCTTTAAAAAAGCTGTAAGCAATGATTATTTAGCAGGAGTATAGAACAAGGTGTCTGGTCTGCGAACTACATGTGTTATGTTGCTACTACGATTGCCGTATTTACTCTGTAGATCAATGATGGTGACGTGCTGTTCTGTTGGTTCTGGGCCTGTTTTGAGCACCTGAACCGTGACAACGTCATTGGTTGTCGTCACGCCATATAAGCGCCCGGCTGACAGACGAACATTATCTGGCGAAGGGTCTTTGACTGACTGATTAAAATAGAACCGCCACTGCGCAACACTACCAGATTTTGGTGCCGGAATATATTCGGCACGCCGCAACCGTGGACCTTGCCCGTCAACCAGCACAAACATGATAGCGACAATAATGACGGCAGCCGCCATCACCCATTGCCACCGCTGAATTCTTTTCACGACGCTAATAGACATATTGGTTTTTCTCCTTATCAATCGGTCTGACATAATCAGGCGACAGGACTGTACGCTCGGTAGTGTTAGTATTCGGATTGGCGATGAACACACCACTGGTTTCTACCCACTGATCTGGAGCAAAGGTTTTGCGCCAACCTGGGCTGTACACCGGTACGCCAATTGGGCGAGCATCCAAAGCACAACACGTCACCACAAAACGCGAAACAAAGAAAACATTCTCATCCTTGCTGGCCGTGATAAATCCACTGACTTTGGCTGGTTTGTTTTGGTATTGTTTTGGGTCGCTGGATTGGGATAATAAGAGCGACCAATCTTTGATGGTAAAGTTAGTGTAGCTGCCTCTTTCTTTGAGAATGGCCGACTCACGAGCATCACTGGTCGCGTTTGCCCCACTATTCATCACTCGCTGGCTCACCGTCAAACTGGTTAGCGCTGCTGGCTGAATAACTAGCAACATACCTATTGAAATTATAACTATCACCGCAGTGCCATACGAGCGATATCGTTTAGGTGAGGTTTTATGATTGTGCTTTGGCAGAGTGATGATCGTGGCGAGGGCGAGTAAAACACCAGTTGTCGCTAACGCCAAGGAAAATAATTCATAGCGCGGATGAATATACCACTTGAGTTTTTCTTCGAATGAGAGCCATATCGTAGCGATACTGGCAACTAGCATCAGCAGGATACCACTCCATTCGTCCAGCTTATTGATCCAGTGTAATATTTTAGAATACATAATTTACCACCAATCCCAGCAGCGCTGTTAGTAGTACCACCAACAATGACACTTGCACCAGTACTGTTCGGCGATACGTCGTGCGCATCAAGCTCAGCATTTTGATATCAATCATCGGACCAAACGTCAGGAAGCTAACTAGTGAGCCAGATGTAAACGTACCGCGAAATGCCAGCGCAAAGAATGCATCGACACTAGAACAAATCGACACCACAAACGCCAGCAGCACCATGACTAACACTGACCAGGCTGGGCTGTTTCCTAACAGCAAAATGGTTTCGCGCGGCACGACAACTTGGATAAAGCCAGCTATCATCGCACCAATGATCAATGCCGGCATCATGGTACGCGTTTCATGCTTGAAAAAATGAAGCGCATCAATGAGCCTATTTGAATTGTCATCTCTCTCTTTGCAGCTAGCGATAAATTCTGGGCGCAACATGGTCTCTTGCCGCGTCGAGCTGTATATCCAACCGATGAGATTGGCGATCAAAAAGCCACCCAAAATCCTAGCAATCAGTACCGTATTATCATCAGAGAATGCCTGTTGGGTAGTGATGATGGTCACAGGATTGAGTATTGGCGCCGCCAAAAGGAAGGTGAGCGATTCTGCTGGTGTTAAGCCTTTGGCAAGCAACCCACGCGCCAACGGCACATTGCCACATTCACAGACCGGCATAAACACTCCGAGTAGCGAAATGAGGGCGCGACGCAAGAACGGCTGTTTTGGCAAATGCTGAAGCAGCCAGTCGTGAGGCAACCACACCCGAACCGCCATAGAAAAGAACATACCCAGCATCACAAATGGCAATGCTTCGATGATGACACTCAAGCTCAGGGTGATAAAGTCCTGGAAATGCTTGGGTAGCTCTATGGACAGGTTTCGTCCAGCAACCTTCACCGCAAGAAGCACCGCAACTACCACTGCAGCCAATAGCCAACGTTTATTTGTACTTTGACGTTTTTTCACTCATCTATTATACGTCTGATTTGCTATTTTTAACAATCAAGAAAGCATCAGTCTGGTGTGGAATTTTGTATGGTACCGAATCGTATTTCGAGGAACAAAGAAAAAACACCTCCGTAGAAGTGTCTTTTCTTGGCTCCGGCAGCTGGGCTCGAACCAGCGACCTATTGGTTAACAGCCAACCGCTCTACCACTGAGCTATGCCGGAATACCGTATTGCCATTGTACCGTATCATGACATTATTGTAAAGAACTGAATTACGATTACATCAGGTGCTTTTGACAATATCTAACGCTTTTCTCAAGATAACCGCCTCCTCATGAGCCGCCTCATCAGCCGCGGCTTCACGTTTTTCGGCTTCTTGTTCCAGATGATGCCACCACGGCTTAGTCGCGCCAGTAGTAACCTCGTGATCAATACCAAGCTCCAACGACCTGGCTTTACCTTCTCGCTTGATCAAGGCTCCTTGTGCCACCAAACCGTCAATGTGCTTGGCTACTGTTGAGACTGATTTATAACCCAACGCCTGCATTATCTCTCGAAAGGTCGGACTATATCCCTGTCCGCTGATAAATCCTTCGATAAAATCGAGTAGTTGTTTTTGCTTTTTTGTTAGTTTCATATATGTTCTATTCCTTGCTATACTTATAATACAACCAAATAGGAGGATAATAAAGATGAAGATTTTGTTGACTGGTGGTGCAGGCTATATCGGTTCTCATACCGCCATTGAGCTGATTCACAGCGGACACAAGGTAGTTATTATGGACGATCTATCAAATAGCTCAGCGGAAGTGATACGACGCATCGAAGATATTACCAAAACGACTATTCCGTTTGTGAAAGCAGATGTGCGTGACAAAGCAGCACTAGAAGAGGTATTTGCTAACCAACAGATTGATGCCGTCATTCATTTTGCTGGGTTTAAAGCTGTTGGTGAGTCAGTCGCTAAACCGCTGGAATATTATGACAATAATCTCGTCTCAAGCTTAGTTCTTCTGGAGACTATGCAAAAATATCATGTTAACAAAATCGTCTTCTCCAGCTCAGCCACCGTCTACGGCACTCCAGAGTCTCTGCCACTAACAGAAGCGTCTCCAACCGGTCGCGGTATCACCAATCCATATGGCCAAACTAAGTTCATGATCGAGCAGATTTTGCAAGACGCCGCAGTTGCTAACCCAGAGCTAGAAGTGTCTATTTTGCGCTATTTCAACCCAATCGGCGCGCACGCATCGGGAACCATTGGCGAAGATCCAAATGGCATCCCAAACAACCTACTACCATACGTTGCGCAAGTGGCAGTTGGTAAATTGAATGAGGTTGGCGTATTTGGTGATGACTATGACACGCCAGATGGTACTGGTGTACGTGACTATATCCACGTAGTCGATTTGGCGCGTGGTCACGTGGCAGCACTAGAACACATGAAGTCAGGCGTGAATATCTATAACCTTGGTACTGGCCAGGGCACCTCTGTTCTAGAAATCATCAAGGCATTTTCTCAGGCCTCTGGCCACGACATTCCTTATGTCATCAAGCCTCGTCGCCCTGGTGATTTGGCGGCTTGCTATGCCAACTGCGACAAAGCCCAACGAGAGCTCAACTGGAAAGCTGAGTTATCTGTTGAGCAAGCCTGCCAAGACACCTGGAACTGGCAAAGTAACAATCCAAACGGCTACCAGTCATAATAACCATCAGCGTCTAACCTAAAACCAGCGGCTACTACCGCTGGTTTTCTGTACCGAGGACGATGACGATATCGGCGTTATATTTACTAATGGTCGGTGGGATGGTAGTCACAACATTAGTACCATAGGTCTGCTTCAACTTTTCGATAGTCTTTGGTTTCGTGCCGTTACTTAGGTCGTAGATGGTATGTTTTGCTTGGACGCCGCCCGGATAATTACCCACCTGGACCACATTTAACTCTTGTTTGGTTAATTTTGTCTGTTCGGCGGCTGCTACGCCCGCGATACCAGAGCCATTCAAAATCACCAATCTCGCTTCTTCATTCATCTCAGCTGTTGGACTGATGCGTTTTTTGACATAATTTTTGATGGCCGTGTAATTGTAGGTTCCAGCGGTCGGCACCACCACACTGGCGCCTGCGATATTAGAAGTCGTCAGTAGCTGCACCTTATTTTTCTCGTCAACCAGTGGTATTGAGACAATCTTTTCCGCATTAAACTCCTTCAAAATTTCAATGATAGTCTGCATTTCTTTGGTTTCAAAGTTGGTATTAATGTTATTGCCTAGCGCATCGATAATCCCCATCATGACATTGAAATCTGCTTTGTTGGATGTTTTGGCTTTCTCGACGATGGCTTTGATAATTTTTTGCTGGTTGCGCTCACGGTCAAAGTTACCACCACTCAGTCCAATTCCTCCAGCGCTACCACGGGCACGGCTGAACGCTAGGGCTTGCTCACCATTCATATGAACTGTTTCGCCGTTACGGTAGCGAATCTTTGTAGCCACGTCATACACCATCGATGAGCCGTCATAAGCCTCAACCTTCACGTCAATTCCACCAAGTGCATTAACCACCTCGGTAAGAACGCGCCAGTTTGCGTGCACTTTGTAGTGAATTTCCATACCCAATACTTCTTGCGCAGTTTTAGCGATCTCTGCTTGTCCAGCCTGTTCACTAGCAGCTTGATCTTTGCCACTATTTTTGGCGTCTTGTTTACCGCAACCATAACTCTCGTTGAGCTTTCCAGCGGTAGTTTTCAGCCAAGACTGACAGGTATGTTTTACATACAGGTCTCGCGGCAGAGACACAGTGTAAGCGTCCTTATTGTCTTGATGGTAGGACAATACCATGATCGAGTCAGCCAAGTCAGCGCCTTCCCAGCCGTCAGGCGACGTACCAAAGATTAAGACATTCGTGCGGCCATTGTCATCCTGTTTAAGCCGTGTTTTGGTGAATAATCCAAGAATGTCTCCGCCGACAACTCGCGACAGATTGTTATATAGTCGCCACGCCTGAAAACCCAAAAATATCAGCAGTGGAATTAATATTATCAGTATAATGCGCTTAATGAGTCGTCGCTTTTTGAACTGCTCAAACGACAGCGGTTTTTTGTTCTTTTTCTCACGCTTTTTATTAAGCTTCTCTAGCTTCTTTTCTGCCTTGAGGCGCTTCTGCTCTTTCTTATCCGGTTCTGGTCGGACTGGTCGCTGCGGTTGATTATCAATTTCTCGCAGACTGGCTTGTATGTCATTGTTTTCAGGAAATGGCCGCTGCAATTGTTGTGGCTGCTGAAAATGCTGCGGAGTAACTGGCGTACGGCGTGGCTGCATACCATCAATAGCCACCGGTCTGCCCACTCGCCTCGGAGCGTCAGCACCGGATTTATTCCCGACTCGCTCTGGTCGTCGACCAGCAGGAATGAAACCATCAACTGATATATTCGGCTTTTTCATCAACTCTATCTATTATAGCAAACATAAGCATCGCAACAAAATAAATATGAAGCGCGTTTGGTAGCCCTGAAAAGAACATCCACTGAAGGACAAACCCCAGGATAATTGGCCACGCCAGCGCTTTTTTAACGGACATTTTTCGACATAAAGCCAGTAGTAGAGCTGTCAATAATACAACACCGACAATCCCCAATTCCACCGCCACAGACAAAAATTCATTCTGGACGATTTCAAACTCGCCGCTCGTCTTGCCAGATTGTTGAAAGATAGCACGCCCTGCACCGCCTGCGCCAACCCCAAAGAGAAATTGCGTTGGGCTCTTTATCCAAACCTCCAAAGCAAGTTGCGACATACCAGTTCGTTCCTCTGTCGACTTCGCGACATAGCCATCAAACACTGCTTTCGGCGGCGAGTCCGGTGTTACCTCTTGAGAACTGGTTGCTGAGTTACTCTCTTGCGGTGATTGCTGAGATATTGGGTTTGGTAAGTTGATTTTTCCAAGTGACAGATGGCTAATCGATTTAGTAATTGACTGATAAAACCCATCAGCCACTCTCGGGTTAAGTTGTGTAAAAATCCCGTGCCACATCATACCGAAGACAAAGCTCCCCACTAGCACCATGACGACCACAGCTGAGGGCCGTAACCAGTTGGCTGATGTGCGCCAACTTACCAGTAACATCTGCACCAATACCGCCGCTACTACGGCATACATTGCGCCGCGACTCAGTGTCAGGTACAACGCCATGAACATCAAACAGAGAGAGACTGCGTCATATTTTGTAGCCTTGTTCCGGAGGAGTCGGTAGGATAGCAGTAGAATTGGGGCAATCAACAGACTTCCAAAAAATTGTGGTTCAATAGTAAAACCGCTTGGGCGTACAAACCCAAATCCTCGCGCCACACAGCCACCACACAACCCCCAGTCAAACCAGGCGCCGTACGCCACTTGGATAATTGCCAGCAAGCTCATCACCACCGCGGTCGTGATGGTAACTCTCATTAGCGGGCTAATCATCTTTTTCAGTGACGGCAAGCTATATATCACCAGGAAATCGAGAAATAGCACACTCCAGAGGCCGCTTACAAGGATTGATCTCAGAGGGTTAACCGACCATATGATACTGAGGAGATTCCAACCCACAAATACAGCCAGTAACCAGACAGCTTTTTGTCGCCAGAGTAAGTGCCGACGGCTCCATATTTGTGGTAGTCCTGCTAATGCCAAAATTACTGCATAGATGACGGCAATTGATAGCTCTAAATTAGTGCCGCTTTGCCGACCAAAAGATATGGTGGGAAAATATGAAAACCACAGCGCCACAGGCGCTAATAGCACTAACCTCTCTGTAACGCTAGCCTCCACTAACCACGACGGCAAGCTCTGTCGCACGCTATTTACCAGTCGCATCATCAACTATCCGCTGTAACTCCTGCTTAAATCTCGCATCTGAAAAAGCTTTTACTGAGGCTGAGACTTGCTGCTTGTCAAATGTCATACCGTCAAAGCGTTGCATTGCCGCCGCCAAACTCTCAACTGTCTGCTCATCAAAGAACGTGCCATTTTTCCCTTCGTGAATATAATCCAGTGCCCCACCTTGTTTCAAGGCAATCACCGGCACACCAGCGCTCAACGCTTCAATTGGCGCGATACCAAACGGCTCAATGCTTGGGAAAATAAATCCTTTTGCCTGGGACACCAAGGCATTCAACTCCTCAGGGTTATCAATGCGCGGAATAAAGGTGATGAGCGGACTGTCTCCCGCCAGCTGCTGCAAAATACCATGTTCTGCGCCGTCACCCACCAGCACCAGCCGCTTACCTGACAACAGACACGCCTGAATAGCGATATCCAGGCGCTTCCAGTTGACCTGCCGAGAGGTGGTGATGAAAAATTCTTCTTTGGAATTAGCGGCCGAGTCGACAGTAAATTTATCGACTTCCACGGGTGGAAATAACACCTGAGCCGACCGATTATAGTACTTCTTAGTTTCGGCAGCTGAATACGACGAGTTAGCTACCAGTACTGTTGGTCGCTGGGCAAATTTCCAATCAATCTTGCGTAGTGGCCCAACTAACAATTTGAAAAAGAAACGTACTATGAAATTCAGCTTACCAAAGCCAGGGTTTTTGACATAGTCATCATACATTCCCCAAAAGTACTGCGTCGGCGGGCCTTGTAAATAGCAAATTCCTGTTTGATGTGGATGGAGTTTAATCCCCTTACTTTCCGCCGTACAAACGGTGATGATGGTGTCATAGTGGCGTAATTTACGGTGCAAATGATTGAAATATAACGCCCTGGGTACTGCCAGAATTTTCCTGAGACGAGCAGGAAAAATATTCACCCAGCCGACATGTACCTGACAATCATCAAACCAATTTATCTGCTTGCGAGAATATTGAGAGGTAAAAATAGGTGCGTCAGGGAATAGTTCATGGATGGATTTGACTACTTTCTCCGCTCCGCCATAGGTCGTCAGCCAATCACAAACAATGGCAACGCGCGGCACTTCCCGACCCTCAGAAGCCATCACCGAGCTCCCCGCTGGAACAACACCATCCCAAACGTCTTTACCAAAATACGAATATCCAACCACAACGACCAGTTCTGTACGTAGTACACATCAAGCTGACGTCGCTCTTCAAAACTAATATCGCGCCTGCCAGACACCTGCGCCAAACCAGTTAAACCTGATTTCACTGCCAAAATGGTGTCTTTACGTTTGTATTGATTGATCTCTTGAGGGATCAAAGCCCGTGGGCCAACCAATGAGATATCACCTTTGACGACATTCAGTAGTTGCGGCAATTCATCCAGCGAGGTTGCCCGAAGAAATCGTCCCAACCGAGTGATGCGTGGATCATTGTCTAGTTGATCGCCATTATCACGGTATTGTTTGATCAGCTCTGGACGGCCCATCATGGTAAAGGCCTCTTCAGGAGTTGTGCCGTTATATTTGGACTTTTGTGAGCGGAACTTATAGATCCTAAACTCGCGATTAAACCGTGTCAGCCTGGTCTGACGGAAGAACACGGCTTCACGCGGCGCACTCAGTTTCATGATGATCGCCACTAACAGCATGATTGGTGAAAGTAGCAGTAGCGCCACACTACCGACCACGATATCCATCAAGCGCTTCCATACCCGACCAACTCCAAACAACTGGGTTGCCTGAATTTCTATGATTGGTAGTCCAGCAATGATCTCCACGCTATTCATTTTGGACACCATCCGATCTTGCTGCGGCACAAACATATAGGTCAGGTGGTTTGACAAAGCGTAGTGATAGACCTCTTGGGACCGTGTGATGTCAGTTTGCATGATGATAGCTGGGCGAACTGATTCTACTGCTGTTTTGAAATTCTTAAAGGTTTCAACCCCTTTACCACCATAGCCAGCCACGACACCAACGACATCATAGCCATAATTGATATGTTTGCCAAAATATTCTGCCAACTCAACAGTTTTGTCATTATCACCAACAATCAACACTTTTTGCCGACCAAAGCCGCGCAAGATCAAAACACTATTGATCAATTTCACAATCTCACGACCAAGAATCATCAAGATAAAGTTGATGACCACAAAGTATACTGCAATGATTCGTACCGGAAACACATCTTCGCCAGTGAAAAATTCATAAGAAATCAGCGCCATCACACTAATCACCGAAGTCAACAGCACACGCATATACTCTTTGGGGCGCGACAAAAATATTTCTCGGTTATACAGCCCAGACAAGGCATTGACTATCAGCCACAGTGGTAACAAAGCGACGATCAGCACGACAAAGTTACGAATTTGCGGCACAAAGTAATACACGCGGGTGTCCAGGTGAGTTCGGTAATAATAAGCTAGCGCAAATGACAGCACCACCATCGCAACATCAGCCAACAAGAGTAACGCTTTTGAGGTAAACAGGAAATCGCGTTTCATAGTGCTATTTTACCCCTTAATCACTGAAATCCCAAGGCTTTCTTGATGCGATTCACTTGCTTCAATGGAAGACCGTGATACAACAGTGATTTGATGTAAGTATTTGAGACGGTTTTGGTCTTTTGAATACGGCGGCGCTTAGCTAGTGCTTTTGGCCACAGACCTATGCTTTGTATAAACCCCTTGGCCGCAAATTTAAAGCCGCCTTTTGGTATTTGGTACACCATGAACATGAAATATATGAGCGTAAATTTGAACCACATCGGTATGATCATGGGAAATGGTACATTTTTCCAAAATACCTGCGGCAAGTTTTTGAATACTTGGTTGATAGTAAAACCAGGGATTTTGGAGCTTGTTGCTGAGTGTTTATGGAAAACTACCGCAGTTTTTTCATACCACACTTTCCAGCCGACTAGTTGCATACGCCATGAAATATCAACGTCTTCATTGTACGCGAAAAAGTCCTCGTCAAAGAAGCCAATCTGCTGAAAAACTTTGGTGCGATACAAGGTTGCTCCACCCGTTGCCCCAAAAAGTAAGCCACTGTCAGGTGCTTGGTCTTTTGGTAAATGCTCCGCACGCAGCGCTGGAATACCCCAGGTAGAGTACTCATCACCTGCGTCATCGATGAACTTGCCAGTAGTATCTAACATCAAGCTAGTAACCGCGCCAACCTCTGGTTTTTGCTCAAGAGCGCCCGCCAAATTTTTCAACCAGTCTGGTTCTGGAGCCGCATCATTGTTCAACAAAGCCACCGCATCAAATCCCTGTTCAATAGCCCAACGAATTCCAATATTAACCCCGCCAGTAAAGCCAGTATTGTTTGGCTCTTGATGAAAATGGAGATTTTTCATCTTGATTTTCGATAATTCTTTAACCGAATCATCGCCTGATCCATTGTCTATCAAATATATCTCAAAATCTTCATGCGTCTGCTTTTTCATGGCAGCCAAACATTTCTTCGTGTCCTGCCAGCCTTTATAATTCAAAATAACCACTGCGGCTCTCATATCATCTCCTGTTTTAGCCTGATGCAATCCATTATACATGGTATAGTATATATATGACCAGAATGCTAGTTACGGGAGGTGCGGGATTCATTGGCTCGAATTTTGTACATTATACCGTCAAACACAAGCCAGAATACGACATCACCGTTATCGACAAGCTCACCTATGCGGGTAATACCGCCAATTTACAGCCAGTAGCTGACCAAATTAATTTCGTGGAAGGCGACATTTGCGATGCCGAATTGATGGACAAATTAGTATCTGAAACTGACATTGTGGTGCATTTTGCCGCCGAAAGTCACAATGACAATTCTCTACGCAATCCCTGGCCGTTTGTCGAAACTAACGTCATCGGCACCTACACTATCCTCGAGGCTGTCCGCAAACACGGCAAACGCTTGCATCATATCTCGACTGATGAAGTGTTTGGCGATTTGGAACTCGACGACCCCAACCGCTTTACCGAAGACACCCCGTACAATCCATCCAGCCCCTACTCCAGCACCAAAGCCTCCAGCGACATGCTGGTACGCGCCTGGGTTCGCAGCTTCGGCATCAAAGCGACAATTTCCAATTGCTCCAATAATTACGGCCCATATCAGCACATCGAAAAGTTTATTCCACGCCAAATCACCAATATTTTGAGCGATATCAAGCCCAAATTGTACGGCACTGGCGAGCAAGTCCGCGATTGGATTCACGTTGATGATCACAACTCGGCCGTTCACCTCATCTTGGAAAAGGGTGAGCTGGGCGAGACTTACATCATCGGCGCCGACAACGATCATGTTAATAACAAGATGGTGATTGAACTCATTTGCGAGCTGATGGGCAAAGGCAAGGATTGGTATGAACACGTCAATGACCGCCCTGGCCACGACATGCGCTACGCCATGGACTCCAGCAAACTGCGCCGCGAACTCGGTTGGCAGCCACAGTACACTGACAACCAAACTGGTATGCGCGACGGCCTAATGCAAACCATTGAATGGTACCGCGAGCACGAAGATTGGTGGAAGGCCCAAAAAGAAGCCGTTGAGGCAGCCTACGCAAAACAGGGGCAATAATCATGACAGATGTGCCGTCAAAAACTAAAGTCAGCAGTAAAATCGTCTACCAAAATCCTTGGATCACCATCCACGAAGATAAGACTATTAGTCAAGACGGAAATACCGGGATCTATGGCTATATGGAGTCGCGAGATTCGTGCATGGTTATAGTAGTAGACGACCAAGAGCGCTTGTACTTGGTGCGCGGTTTTCGCTATCCCTCGCAAAGCTTTGGCTGGGAACTGCCCGGTGGCGGGGGTGACAATGAAGATCTATTAGAAGCCTCAAAGCGTGAACTCGAAGAAGAAACCGGTATCATCGCTCAGTCCTGGCAAAAACTAGGCAAAGCATATGTTTGTAACGGTTTATTGACCGAAAAAATGGCGGTCTGCCTAGCCCAAGAACTAAGCTTCACTGGCCAGCGCGAACAAAGCGATGAAGTGTTTAGTGATATGCGGTTTTTCACGCTTGATGAGATCGACGATTTGATTCGAGATGGTGAAATTAATGATTGCCAAACTCTGGCAGGACTACATTATTATCAACTATGGCGAAAGGACAATCCATGAGCTTCGATCCAAACGACTACAACGAACTAACCGTCACCGAATCACCCATCCCCGGGTTATTCGTCGTCAAACTACCAGTCCATGGCGACAACCGCGGCTGGTTCAAAGAAAACTACCAAAAAGAAAAAATGGAAGCACTGGGACTGCCGTCATTTACCATCGTGCAAAACAACATCAGCTTTAACGATAAAGCTGGCGCCACTCGCGGTCTACACGCCGAGCCGTGGAATAAGTTCATCTCCACTGCCAACGGCCGCGTATTCGGCGCGTGGTGCGACCTTCGTCAAGGTGACAGCTTCGGCCGAGTCTTCACGCACGAGATTAACCCTGGCACAGCAATTTTCGTGCCCAAAGGCGTTGCCAATGGCTATCAAGTGCTCGACGACAACATTGCCTACACCTACCTGGTCGACGCGCACTGGTCGCCAGACGCCACATACACCTTTGTCAATCTGTTTGATCCAGCACTTGGTATCAACTGGCCCATCAGCCAGGACCAAGCAATTATTTCCGAAAAAGACGCTGCTCACCCGTTACTTACAAACGTAATACCAATGGAGGTGTAATATGGATTCAAGTAATATCTTTATCGTCGGAGCGAACGGCCAGCTAGGACGAGCACTTCGTCGGCAATATCCAGAAGCTCAGTTCGCCGACATAGACGAGATGGATATCACTGACCGCCAATCAGTTGAGTCATTCGATTGGTCAGGAATATCAATCGTTTTAAACGCGGCAGCCTTTACTAACGTTGACGGCGCGGAAACACCAGAGGGTCGCGTAGCAGCCTGGAAGGTTAACGCCTCAGCGGTTGCAAACCTAACTCGAGTTTGCCGCACTCACAACATGACTTTAGTGCATATTTCTAGTGATTACGTATTTGACGGGACGAAAGAACCTCATTTTGAAAATGAAGACTTCAGCCCACTGAGTGTTTATGGTGCATCAAAAGCGGCTGGAGATTTGTTGGTTGAACAACTCGATACGTTTTATTTGCTGCGCACCACTTGGGTGATTGGCGAAGGTAAAAACTTCGTCCGCACTATGCTGGGATTGGCAGAGAAAAATATTTCACCAACTGTTGTTCACGACCAAATTGGCCGATTAACCTTTACTCGTGAATTAGTGAGAATTATTGACCACCTACTGTCAACTCAAGCGCCATTCGGCACATACAACGCCACTAACGACGGACCATTAGAAAGCTGGGCGGACATTACCAGGCGAATTTTTGCGCTAGCTGGGCGCAATGACCTAACCGTTACCAATACGACAACGGCTGAATATTTTGCCGGCAAAGATGGAATTGCACCACGTCCATTAGGCAGCAACATGAGCCTTGACAAGTTACATTCAACTGGATTTACTAGCCGTGATTGGATATATGATCTAAAAGATTATATACTAAACTAAAAGGAGTTTTTATGAAAGGAATAATTTTAGCAGGTGGATCAGGGACGCGCCTTTGGCCAATTACTCAGGCGATCAGTAAACAATTAATGCCAATTTATGATAAGCCGATGATTTATTATCCGCTTACCACACTCATGCAGGCAGGAATTCGCGACATTTTGATAATTACCACGCCAGACGACCAGGCTGGATTTCAACGACTCCTTGGTGACGGTTCACAGTGGGGTATCAACCTCGAATATGCTGTCCAGTCCAAACCAGAAGGTCTAGCACAGGCTTTCATCATCGGTGAAGACTTCATCGGCAATAACAAGGTGGCGTTAGTCCTGGGAGATAACATCTTCCACGGCGAGCGGCTGGATGAGTCTCTACAGGAGTGTACTAATCCTGATGGTGGTACAGTTTTTGCCTACAAAGTTTCTGACCCAGAACGGTACGGTGTTGTCGAATTTGATGAGCAAAATCAAGCCATTTCCATTGAAGAAAAACCAGCCGAGCCAAAATCAAACTTTGCCGTTGTTGGTTTGTATTTCTACGATAATGACGTGGTCGAAATTGCCAAGAACGTCAAACCATCCGACCGCGGTGAGCTAGAAATTACCTCCATCAATGCTGAATATCTCCGCCGCGGCAAATTGCAAGTCCAGACTCTAGATAATGGTGACGTTTGGCTAGACACCGGGACGATTGACAGCCTGACCGATGCCTCTGATTTTGTTCGTGTCATCCAAAAACGGACTGGTCGCATCATTGGTAGTCCGGAAAAAACTGCCTTTAAAAATGGCTGGATCAGCCGAGAGCAGCTTGACACACTCGCTGAACCACTTAAAAAATCTGGATATAGTAACTATTTCACAAGGTTGTTATAATATAGCTAGCATGAAACGAGTTTGTGTTATCATACCTGCCTACAACGAGGGTGCGGTTATTCAGGACGTTATCAAGAAATCCAAGAAGGTTTTTTCAAAGGCACATAAATCCTATTCTATTGATATTGTGCTTGTCAATGATGGATCAAAAGACGACACACTTAAGCAAGCACAAAAAGGTGGTGCGATCGTCATTGATCACATCTTAAACTCTGGTGCTGGCGGCGCTACCCTGACTGGGCTTGCCTACGCACGACAATACGGCTACGATATCGCTGCCACCATGGATGCTGATGGGCAACACGACCCAGAGGATGTTCTAGTGGGAATCAGGCAGAGCGACACCTCTGATACCGACTTACTCATTGGCAGCCGACTCATCAACAGTGAGGGTATGTCTAGGACTAAGGTTTTAGGAAATAAAGGTCTCAGCTTCATCACTTATGCTCTGTTTGGTATCAATGTCACCGATTCACAGTCCGGTCTACGAGTTTACTCGCGAAAGGCAATTGACAACCTTGACTGGAAATCAACTGGCTATGAATTTTGCTCAGAAATGATTTGGCGTGCTAAACAAGCAGGTATGATTATTTCCGAATACCCGATTAAAGCAATCTATACTGACTACTCCCGTGCCAAAGGTCAAAACAACTGGAACGCTATTAACATCGTCAAACGACTATTCAAGCAACGACTAACGGAGCTATTCGAATGAGATATCTTATCCTTGTACTACTTAACGTGCCCATTATTCTGGCAGCACTAATCAATATCATCACTCAATACAAACTACGCAAGGTCAGCACGGCACGCTTTCGCCATCAGCTCATTATCTGGTTGGTTATCATGATTGTTCTGGTGGGATCGTTCCCGATGTATAATATCTCACTTGGACATCCACCACTTGATTCATCGGAACTTAGCCTATTTGATATCCTGCAAACTACCACTATCATCCTCCTGTTCTACATCGCTAATACACAGCGCCAACGTATCGACCAAAATGAGCGTAGACTGCGCGATTTACATCAAGAATTATCGATCAGATTGTCTAAAAAATAGGTGTATTATCTAGCCTGTAATCATTCTTATTTTTGAGTCATCACCCCAAACTGCCGGCGAATCATACGGCCTGTCCGGAAACGCTCCATACTGCAATTTGATATGATAGTGATTGTCTTGTATGTATTGTTCAACCCGCTCAGCTAGACTAACTGGTTTACCAGAACAAATATTGATTATTCCCGTTACCTTATCTTGAGTGATAGTCGCTAACACTTGATCCGAAAATTCATCAATATGCAAAAAATCATATTTATTTTTGCCTGTCGTGAAAGGAAATTCGGTTTTACCGTCAGCAGCAGCTTGTGCGATTTTGGAAAATATCGAGTGGCCGCCCATATCATCGCCATAGATATAAAAACCACGCAGCCAATATAAGCTAATGTCGCTATCTTTTGTGAGCAGCATCATACTTTGCCGCAAGGCATTTTTGGCAACACCGTATTGAGACAGCGGATCGCACGGTGTCTGCTCATCGATTGCGCCTTCCCAGTACCCAACCTCATGCATGCTACCCATCACCGCCACATTCTTGCCGCCACTGTTGATATATGACCGCAAAAAATCGTAGTGATGAGAGAGATTTTTCATATGTTCTGGTGAATTGTGTCGAAAGCCATCTCGCCAAGCTAAATGCAGTAAAACATCAGGTTTTTGTAACGCTTCAAATATATTGTCGTGTTGAGCAAAAATATCGATATCGCTCGATCTATCAATAGCTACCACCTCATGGCCATTCTTTTTAGCTAGCGCAGCAATGTGACGCCCGATATATCCACTTGCTCCAGTGATAGCAATTTTCACCCGTTACTCCGCTCACTGAGTCGATATACTGATGAGATGATTTTAGCTATTGGTTTTGGCCAAAACTTTGACAAAATCATATATTCTTCCTTGGCACGAGCATTGTCGCCAATCGCCTTGGTGGTGATTGAACCTTCATGGATACGATGACCCATTAGTGATTTTTTAATATACCCAAAGCCGTAAGTATTTTTAGACAGTTTTTCCCACGCCCAATAATCAAACGTCGCTATCAAATCAGACTCAAAAACCGGAAGCTTGTAGTGACCTTTAACAAAAGTTACAGCTGGACAGCAAATTGGATCACCAAACGACAGAAGCAGCCTCTTAGTAAATCGACTCTTCTTGGAAATTGCCAGCGGCCAGCAAAGCATATTTTTAATAACTAAATTTAGAGATTTAGTCACCGCAAAATTGCCTTTGATGTCATAGGCCCTAGTAAAGATAATGCAACTATCCTGGTGTTTTTCATAATACGCAACCACCTCTGAAGAATAATTATAGTCATATATCTCATCGTGGTTAGCGACGGTAGTTAGTGTCGTCTCAGAAACTGACAACCCAAAATCAAAATCACTCGCCGCGCCTTTGCCTCTATCTTTTTCTGGTCGAGCAATCACTTTTAGGCCATACTTTTCAGCGATAGCATCAATAAAAGCATTTGGTGTTGATGTAGCAATTACAACATCACTGTTATATTGCTGATTCATCACAGATTTAACACAATCTTCCAAAAACGGTGATTCTTTATAGGCTAAAACAACAAAAGTGTGCTGCGATTTACTGCTCATTATTTCTTCCTCGCAAATTTGCGATTAACCGCCCAGGCGTACAATTTGACGATTATCGATTGTGGCAATAAGTCATACAGCCGCCAGTTCATATCTTTCTTGGCTACTGGCATCGTAGTATTTTTCCACGGCGTCAGATGTAGATACTTACGCCACAAAATACCAACTGGGTTTTCATTACCTTGCTGCCATGGCCGACCATTCATACCAAACTGTGAGTGAATAATCTTTGGTGTGTAGTAACTCTCCATGATCTCATCATAACTATAAAAGCTTTCGGGTAAGAGGCCGTTAGCTTTGATGTATTTTTTAATATCATAGCCATAGAACACAGTCGAGAAATTATACTCCACACCAACCTTCTTGATCTTGCCTTTGAAAAATACATTACATAGATCTTGGTCAGCCACCTCATAGTGATTATGTCGCAAATGCTCGCGCATCTTGGCATCAATCTTATCTTTCATCCATTTTTTGTGATTAATCAGCATAATTCCGCAGTTAAAGTAGCCGTCGGTTGGTTTCAAACCGATGACCTCTTTATGTGCGTTTACCATAGTAGCGTCATATGACAATGCCATTACATTATCTTCAAAATCAAGTTCCAAAAGACCATCGAGCGCACCGCTGATAACCGTGTGCGGGTTAATGTACAAAATTCGGTCTGTTTTGATGTCAAGCTTGGCAAACGCTAACATCTTATACCATGTGATATACAGCCCCTTCCAAGCCTTGACGCCAATCTCTTTCAGTTCATCAGGGTAGCTTGAGACATCAACAAACGTGATTGTGGCATTTTGGTAGTTACTAACCATTTTATTAAACTTATTGATGCTAGCTTTTTTGAGCTGGTGTCCGAGATAAAAAATATTAATCTCTTTCAAGTGTTTGTTGTTTTCCAAAAGTGACACAATAGAAATTGCACTCACTACCGCATAATTGTCGTCGCTCTGGTATATAACGTTTAGAATTCCTTTATTCATGCCTGCAATTCCTATCCATTAACCGGCAGTTGTTTAATATAGTCTTTCAACATGTCCGTATAGTCTCTTGGTGTGAAACCCGCTCGACGCAACTTCGACAAATCCATATCACTGTTGAGCGGTCGCGGTGCAAAGCCTGGTTTACTGGCTGCATATTCCTCGGTGGAAATCGGCTGCACACGGTTACGGTCATGTCCAGTATATTCGAAAACGTCGGCAGCAATTTCATGCCATGACTTTACTGGACCATCATTGGATACATTATACAGTCCATATGCCACATTATTATCCAAAAAATACTTGGTAGCTCGAGCGATCTCTGACGCAAACGTCAACCGACCAAATTGATCATTAACCACTTTTGGATTGATGCGCATATCCGCCAAGTTTTTCATGGTTTTTGGCATATTGTGGCCGTCACCAACGACCCATGACACTCGCATGATGTAGTGTTTTGGCGCCAAACTAACCACCAAATCACCTGCCGCCTTACTTTCTCCATAAACCAATAGTGGTGCAACAACTTCATCATCTGTATGATTCTTCTCTCGGCCATCCCAAACATAATCTGACGAATAGTGGACAAGGGTTTTGTTTTGTTCAATCGCAATTTTAGCGAGGTTACGTGGACCATAAGCATTAGCTAGCCATGTCTTAGCACGCAGCTCGTCTGTCTCAGAACCATCGGCATTAACCAAAGCTGCTGCATTGATGATAACGTCGTATTTTGACCAGTCAAAGGCCTTTACTTGCTCCTCATCGGCTATATCCAACTCTTCTCGTGATAATGCCTTAGCGTCTGGAAACATGGCACACAACGCCTTACCTAGTTGTCCACCTGCTCCTAAAATTACGTATTTCTTACTCATAACTCCCCTTTATCTTTGTCAGTTATTATAGCATCTTTTAGCGATCGCTTGTAGATAACTAACAGAAGTGTCACTTGCAACAAGCTAATCATCATAAAAACCAACACACTACCCAACATCGCTAATCGCTCAATCAAACACATAGACACCACTACCGCCAAAATATCTGTGAGTAATAATGTATAAAATTGTCCCTTAAACCGACGCATGATGATTAGTAGGTTAACATAAATCGACACAAAAGCGTTCGCCACCGCACCAATCACCATAATTGTTAAATCGAGTTGGAAATTATTAATATTGATGCCAAAAATAACATTAAGCACCCAAACACCAATCAGATAGCTTAGAACAACCGAAAGCACTCCCATTCCAAAAGTTATGTGATTCATTTTACTAACAACTTGCGCAAATTCCTTCAACTTTCTTTTTACTAATAGTTCAGATAGATTCACCACATTTGGCTGAATGATAAACGAGATAAAGAGTCCAAGAAGCGTAATCGGCATCGCCATAATACCAAAATAACCAATCTGGTCAGGATGCGATTTATCTAAAAAATACCGTGGGATATTGAGTGAAAACATCGTCAAAAACATCACAACAAACACCGCTGACGTGTGTTTCATGATAGCAACAGCCTGAGCGATATATTCTTTGCATAGTTTTTTACTTACGTTAATAACTTCAACGCGTCGCACCCAAAGTATATCGTAGAGGAATATGATAAGCACATTAACCAACAATATCGCCAATGTACCGTATATGACATTTTTGGTGACAATGTCAACCGCCAGGAACGCCGCAAAACCAAGCATCGCTTTCATGGTTAATGATATACCAGCGACATATAACTTATGATGAATTTGTAAAACACCATACAGCGAGTCAGCAATTGATTCTAGGATTTTAAAGGTCACTAAAATCATAATTAAGCCTGTTTTTGTAGGGTTATAGCCGTTCAGCACACAGAATACTACTGCGGAAATCGCCACAATAAGTGATGCGATGAAGCGTACGGCGACGTATCCACCACTCGAAAACTCCCGCTTAACATCAGACACTTGATAGGTCCGACCACCCCATAAAGAAACCGCCCAAAACACCACTGAAAGTGACAACGCAAACGAAAACAGTCCAGAATCGTCAATGCCATTTAGTCGAGTGATGACAATGAGTAATACCGGAGAGATCGCACTCTGTAGCAATGAACCCAGCGAGTTCCAGAGATAATCTTTTTTGATATTTTGCATACAGTCGCCTCACGTTACGGGGTATACATGAAATACCGCTGAAACGTTATCAATAGCGCCATTATCACCAATAACAAAATGATTAGCGATGAAATCATGATGATATTTTTCTTATCTTGAGGTTTTAGCTCAGCTCCTCGACCCAAAAATATCGCCATGAAAATTATGATAAGTGTTGGCAAGAAATAGCGACCCTGGACCCCGTAGATGATGTCAAAGTTATATGGTGTATACGTTAGATAGATAGCTACATTAACTGCAATAAAATGTACCACAGCCAAACCTACAGCTAACCAACGCCAAGAGTTCGGGATAGTAAGCTTATTCTTGTCCTTTCCTAACGATACCGTTGCTGTCATTCCTAACACAAAGATGTATATATAACCCATCCATAATGGATATAATGTATCGGCCGCACCAAAAGTACCAATTACACCTCGAGCCTCATCATCACCAAATGATGTCATATATGAATTCCACAAAACACGAGGTCCTCGTCTTGGATGTTCTTTGAGATTCTGTAATTGTTTATCTGATTGTATATTTTGAGGCAATGAATCACTTCTGTATTCATATTCGCCTGCATTGTTCGCCATCACTATATTAGCTCCAAGCAGCAATACACTGATAACGGCAGCGGTAATCGACCAACGCCAAAAATGCTTCTTTTTTACCAAAATAATGATCAATGGCAAAAACAGATATAGTAGCGGTTTAGACCAAACGATCGCACCGCACAGCATAGCTATTTTAATCCATTGATTACGTTGGATGTCGGTCGATTGTACATACAGGCGTAGCGTATATGCAAGGAATAACAATAATAAAGCATATGATACTCCATCAGTTCCTACCATAGACTGCTGGAATAACATCATTGGCAACAACGCAACAAACGTAAATAAATATTTTTTACCTGGTAATAGTTTAATAGCAAAATAAACTATCACCACTGACGCCAAAGCTAATAGTATTCGTGCAACATAGAGAGAAATAACCGGACTGAGATTAAAGACGTTAGCCAAAAATACCCCTGGAACAGCTGGTAAATAGGTTAGAAAATTGTATGAAACCATAGGCGGTTGATACCGCTCACTTGGGTTCAATGATTTCTTGACAGCTTGTTTGGTACGATTAAAATCATATTTTTTAGCTGAAAAACCGCGAATCTCATCATCATAGAACGTTAGTCTCAGCGTCTCACCAACAGACTTTGGCAAACTAGCACCAGTACTCTTTGGGTTGACTGGTATAACATATCCGTGTGCGATATACTGCACACGAATATAATGCTCTGGCTCATCAGGACCTTGAAATGGAGGGGTGATGATCGCAAAGCCTAATGCACCAATTAACCCAACTATAAGGTAGATTTTATGCGGCTGACTACACAGCAATACTAACTTTTTCTTGACACTATCAAGCTTCTCTCGCACCGTCTTCATATAGCACTAATTATACACTCATGTTCGCTGTTTTGCTATATGAGTTCACCCTTAGCTAGTAGGCTAACTGTGATATAGGAAATCTTAACGATAGGCAGTTTTTCTTTATTCAGCTCAACAAATTTTTGCCAGCTACGAATCGGGTGCAAAGTTCCGTTCCTTAGATGATAGATTGTACCACCTGGATCGCCCACAAACTGCGGCAGTTTTGCTTCTTTGGTCAGCATGGCGCATGTTTTGCTTTGTAGTGGATATGGGTTTTGTGACGGTAGGTGTAATTCATATAATGTACCGCCCATTCCTAAGTAACTGCGGCCCTCGCAACTAACATATGGAGACAAGACTCGGTTGCTGACTTTGTATTTTTCAACCACCCTGTCATCAACTTGGCGGATGGCGCCATTGACACCCAAATCAGCAGCTTGATCAAAGTGTGACAGCGGGATGAGTGTGTCGTATCCATCAGAAACATATACCGTACCATTAGAGGGTGCTTTTACCATTTTACCGGGTGCAAAGACCACGTTGCCTGAAGGAATCTTTCGAATAGTCTCACCAGACAACCAGGCGATGGCTGGTCGCTCAGTCTTAGTGATGGCAAACACATCTTCCATAGCAACTATCGGTCGTTTCTGGCGTGATTCCATGACATATACCGTGCCATTATCTGACGATTTCAGGGTTACAACATCGTCCAGCGCCCCAGTTCCAGGCAACGAGCGGACTGTTTCGTCTGATAGTGACAGCGGACTGACTGGTATATCTTGTGGCTTGGTGACTTTCTTTTTACCTTGATTGGTGATAAGGAAGGTTTCCCCGGCTGGGTTTTTAACATAATCATCGACTGTTTGGCTGGTTTGCGGTAATTTGTTGATGCTTTCTTGTTGCAATACGCCGCCACCGAGCGATTGCAGAGTTTGATCGACATATTCAGAGTGTCTAATGTTGTGTAGTGTTCCGTTGCTAATCAGCTTTTGATGACCAGTATCCCTATTTCTCACGACCGCTGCCTCTCTGACGATTGGCGTGCCATATGGCAGATATTGAATAGCTGATTCGCCCAGCACATTATATCCCTGGTCGTATTGTTGCAAAGCTAATGATTTATCATCCAAGACCTCACGGCGCGTACCATTTTGGATATAGAATCGCTTACCACTAGTTGTCTTATAGCCGTGTCCCATGCGCGGACCATGATAGAATTTATTCACTTGTGCCTCAGTTAGTAACATACTATTGCCACAATCCATACCGTATTGTGCCACCATGGCACAGGTTGTAAACGCCAGCCTAATACCAGAATCATAGAAATACACTGTACCATCAGGTGATCGCATCAATCGGTTTGCCACCTGACCTGTCGGAATTTTATCTAGATATGCTTGAGACACAAAACCAACACCACCCAGAGGAGACAAAGCTGCCAAAATGTCATAGTTTGGCACCGGATATTTAACATTATCCGACACCAGGTAAACTGTTGCGTTATCATGAGACCTCAGCAAGGTACTGTTGACGTGGGTACTACCAAACCACTCCCTAAACATATAGAAGAAGTTGCGGTTGCCATATGCTCCACAGTGTGCCGTGCCAGGATAAGCCGCCAGTGCTGCATCATTTGGTACATATGGTGTATAGATATACAGGCTGGCAGTTGCGTAATTTTCAATATATACATCTCGGTAGCCACAAGCAGGGTTTGGGTTATACAAAATTCTATTGACTCGACCCGGCTGATAATTATAGTTTTGAATTTCGTTGCGATATTTTCGTAATTGCCAGGCGGCTTTATTTACTTGCTTATAAAAGCCAGCTTTCTCATTATCACAGTTTGCAGAATAGCCTGGACCACTGTCAGGACAGCCATAACCCATGGCATATTTGTACTGTGACCGCAGTGGCCAAGAGTCGGCAAACAACGGACCAGCCGATTCTTTTCTTAATGTTACCAGCAATACTTGTGGGTTAATTTGATATCGTTGCGCAGCATCCCAGATGATTTGGCCAGCATTAATGCCGCCAGGAAAGGCACCGCCACCACGATCAAAGGAGGTTTCGCCGTTGTTTGGATTTTCGTGATAATTTTGTAAACAAACATATGGTGGACCATGCCAGCCACGCTGTGCTGCGTACTGGGCTTTGGTATTGCCGTGACCAGAAGGCCCGGTACCCCAGGTGTCACACGCTGGTGTGTGTTGCTCGATAAATCGTTGCACTGCCGCCGCAGAACCCATAGCTCGTGAATCATAAAAGATTTCATCATCAATAATCCTCCCAGGATTAAAGCCTGAAGCTCCAGCTCCTTGAGAGAGAATGACCGCAAAGGTTAAGCTTAGTAACAATCCTACTATCTTCTTCATTTACTCAACCACCACCGTCATACCGTCAGCTACACCGTGAGACCTGCCTGAATTATACTCGATTGACACTGTCCACTTACCAGCAGCTCCTAATTCATCTCTACTCACCCGCATCGTTTGACATGAGGTTGAGCTTGGACCAGGAATTACTCCGGCCGTCTTTTTGACGACTCGATTGCCCAGTGTAAATACATAGGTACATGTACCATCCTGTTCGACAGCGTTCGTTACAAATCCGCTAGCGGTGATAGTATGCTTATCAACTGACTGCTCAACACTAGTCATCAGCACGTAGACTGATTGTTTTTTTGTTTGAGGGTCGGTCTTTGGCTGCGGTGTCACATCAGTGTTTGGTCGAGCTGATTTATTATCTGGATTATCCTCGACATTTTTAGTGTCTTTTTTCTCAGTTTTGGTTTTGTTTGGATTTACTCCACGACCCTGATCGTCAACCGTAAAAGCCTTGTCCTGATCTGAAAATGGCAACCATTTATTATAGTAAGCTGCCGCCACGTACGAGCCAGCAACAACAATTGCCGCCAGTAGTGATATACTGATAATTTTCTTGCGTGATAGTTTAGAAAGTTTTTTCTGTTTCATAGTCATTACCCTGGGATAATGATACAGTAAAAAACCAATTTTTTCAAATTAACCACTAGCTTTTTGATTTTGCTTCAACGTGTTCTAACGAATATTTATCAATCGCTGTGTGGTCGTCCAATTTCGTCAACACTGCCCGGCGTACACCACGCCATTTTTCTATATTGTAAAAAACATTCAACACCAAGTAGAATAGCTTTCTTTTCCGTGAATATTGCTTATCGCGCAAAGTAAACAGCGTGTCGCGAATCCACCCGATGATGACCATTTTAGTTATCTGAGAAATAGTCGGTAGCGGCACGTCAATACCAACGCGGCGCAGTCCCATTGTCTCGTCAAACATCCGCATCTTATATTCACGCAGCTTAAATTCATTAGAATGTAGCACATTACCCCTAGAGGCATAGGCTTTCATGTAGCCCGCGTTGATGACATCGCGCCCAAATAATTGGTCCTCGGCGTATGGAACATCTTGGTATGGCAATTCACCGGTCAGATAACTACGGCGAGCAGCCGAGTTAACATCAGAGTAAAATGCCACTTTATCATAAGTTTCCTGTTTTTTGATAAAAGAATCTTTATAGAACAATGTTGTTCCAAAATCAGGACCAAACCCATTGAACACACCCATGATCTCACGCTTCAACAGGGGAAAAGTGGTTGGCCGTGGGTCTTGTTTTCCCATAACACCAATGATACGATCTGACAATTCAAACGGTTTCGTCATCTCATATAGCCAATATTTATGAGCGGGCGTAGCGTCTTGCGACAGATAAACCACGATGTCGCCTTTTGCATCATGAGCGGCGGCAGCCCGCGTCTTACCGTGACCATATTCCTCTTTTGTGATGGTTTTATACCGTAAGTTCGGGTGTTTTTTAGCATATTTTTTGATGATTTTTGGCGTCTTATCTATGGAGCTTGTGTCGTAAATCAAAACTTCATAGGTTTTGTCAATTTTTTGTTTGAACACCATTTTTAGCAGATCATCCAAATAGTCCTCACCAAAATACGTTGGGATAAAAACAGTGATGTCGATTTTGTTCGTGTTGTTAGCCACCTATCACCTCACGAATCAGAATGCGCTCAACCTTCTTGTATGATTCGTCCCATGACAAATCTTTGACGCTTTCTGAAGCCTTTTTGGCATAGGTATTGATATTTTTGATCTCAACAACCTTACACAACTCATTAGCCAGTTCAATCGGTGAAGCCGCGGCGTAGTGGATGTATTTATTTTCACCCAAGACCAAGCTGTTGTTTTCGCCTTCGTTCATCACTGGGATACAGCCAGCCGCCAACAACTCGAGCGGCAGTAGCGACACGTTAGTAAGTGACAACACTAAGCACGCTTCAGACTCTTTGTACAGATCAGCCACGTCTTGGTGAGACAAGATACCGCGGTTGACATATGGAAATGGTATTTGATAATTCGACACATCCCAACCAAAGAACTCAATGGTGTATTCTGGATGTTTTTTGTGGAATTTATCTAGTGCAATCACACCCAACTCAAAAGCGCGGCGCTCAGTCACTGGGCGGGCATAGAAACAAATTTTCTTTTGCTTGTCGGCTTTATCTGCCAGGCGGTAGATGTTCATGTCAGCACCAAAGTCGAAATAATCCGCCTTCATGCCGTATTCGCTCACTTTTTTAGTCAGCCAACGACCAGCTGTGATGCCATAAAAATTCATTTTATAGGTGTTTTCAGCCAACACCGCCTTTGAACCTAGTCCATAAAAGTACGGCTCAAAATCTTGCACGAAATAAAACTTGTGTGCCTTAGTGTTGATGTTAAATACCGGGTAGGCCGTCTCCCATCCGGTAGCGATCAACGCGTCAGATTCAGTGTATTGCGACACTTTTTTCACATTAACGTCAAAATTGAAACTTTCTGACAAAATCGCCTTGGCTTCGGCTGGTGATTGCGGGTGGATTCCTTCATAGATGTAAAAAGTTACGTCGTGACCCTGCTCTTGTAAGAATCGAGCAAAGCGGGTGATGGTATTTTGTCCACCACTTCCTTTTGAGATAGGAGACAATACCCAGCCAATTTTCAAAGACTTCTTTTTTGACTTTTTCTTTGGTGTTTTATACGGGTGATTGATGTAGTCCGCGTTCATGATATCTTCAATTGAAGCCATCACCTCAATTGGTTGCTTGATCACTGGTGCGGTCTTTTTCGACAGATATACCTGGGTTTTCCTGACAGCCTGACCTAACCCATTTTGTCTGGTGTAGGTGTAGAATTTGTACAGTTTACTCATGACGTTTTCTCCTTCTTACTTTTCACACTCATCCATGAACCACGCTTTTTCAACAAACCACCCCTCGGCTTATTTTCTCTCACATAAAACTGGCTGATACCCTCTTCTGTTGTGTAGGCAATTGGCTCATACGAGTCCTTTTTCTTATCATAAGCAAACAGGGTAGCCGTAATTTCAAAATCACGGTTGTTAAACAGATCCAATGGCAGAGTATACTTATAAATATGCGTGCCTTTTTTACTGGAGGTTATTTCCACATTATTATCATCGATAAAGAATCCATCATCAATCACAGAAGTGATGCGATTTGAAGCTTCGTCCAAAATTGAAATACCAAATGACACTTGCCTATCTTCTGGAACAAAATATTTTACTTCAACTTCCAACGTGTCTTTCGGTGTTAACACCTTGTTTTCTACCCTTGTTTGAATATACGCAGTATTTTTCTTTGATTTCTTATCAGTTTTTGCTGTTGACTCTATATTTTCAATAGAATACAAGTTAGCAACTTCATTTGGATCACCCGAGGCAACGATTTTACCAGATTCCAGCATGATAGCTTTATTGCAAAACCGTCGTACTGACGCCATGTCGTGAGTAACCAAGATAACAGTCTTTTTCTGTTTTTTGATCTGCTTGAAATATTCAAAGCACTTGCGCTGAAAGGCTTCGTCGCCAACTGCCAACACCTCGTCCAGGACAAGGATGTCGGTATTGGCACGAATAGCGATTGAAAATGCCAAACGCACCTGCATACCACTGGAATAGTTCTTCAGTTTTTGATCCATGAACTGTTCTAGTTCGGCAAAATCAACGATCTCGTCGTACATATCTTCAACTTCATCGTGCGAAAAGCCTAGCAATGCTCCGTTCAAATAGACGTTTTCCCGACCAGTCAATTCTGGGTTAAAACCAACACCAAGCTCAATGAACGGAATCAATTTACCATTAACAATCACCTCTCCAGAGTCGGGCGAATAAATATCAGAAATCAGTTTTAACAGTGTAGATTTCCCACAACCATTTCGTCCAACGATGCCAAAAAAGTCGCCTTTTTCCACCGTAAACGAGATATCTTTTAGAACTTCTTGTTTTTTATAACCCTTGACACCCTTAGTCCAGTTCAAAAATGCCTGCTTGATACCGTTTGCCTGCTCGGTTGGTAAATTAAAGCTCTTGTATAGATTCTTTACTTCTAGCGCATATTTACTCATTACATATTCTCCGCAAAGGTTTTGCTGCTTTTTCTGAAATACATAATACCAATAATGACAACAGCCACCGTTAGTACAACAGGTATTAGACTAATCCAGATGTTATTTATTGTACTCCAAGTGGTCGGCGTCGTCTGTGGAGCGATAAGACTGTATCGGACATCTTGAATACTTTGTGCAATAGGATTGAGCATCATAACTTTTGCGACTTCTGGGTGAAAATTAGACACCAGGCTAAGTGGATAAATGATTGGGATACTGTAAAAACATATCTGTAAAATCACATCCCAGATATGGCTAATATCACGGAATTTTACGTATAGTGTTGATAATATTAGTGATACACCAAGTGCCAAGATAAACAACTGAATAATGCTCAATGGCGCCAAAAGAGCTCTCCAAGTAAAGTCTACTCCAGAGATAAGTCCAAATATTAGCACCACAATCAAGTTGATCGACAGACTGATGAGCGCGCTGGACATTGACGAGATGATGATAATGTATTTTGGAAAATTAATTTTACGCAGTAAATCACCCCTACTAACGATGGCGTTCATACCAACTGAGGTAGCTTCGGTAAAAAATCCCCAAAGAGCAATACCTAAGAGTAAGACAATTGGATAGGTTTTTGTGCCGTCGGTAAACTTCAAAAATTTCACAAACACCAAATACATCACCAAAAACAGCAACAGTGGCTTCAGTACTGACCATAAGATTCCTAAAAATGAACCTTGATAGCGCAATTTAAAATCAGTTTTTACTAATTCGAGTAAAATTACTCTGTTTCGTTTATTAAACAACTCCTGCATATACCAAGTCCGATTATACCGCTTTTTAATCTTTTAGGCTAATCACAAGTCGTCGATCGCGACCTTCGCCCTCTGAGTGAGTTTCTATATCATCGAAATCATGTGCCGTGTGGTGTACCGTCCAGCGGTCAGCCGCGTTAAGATCCAACCTCTTAGGCTCGCCAGTGTCTCGGACTTCCTGAAACCAAGCGCGAGCTTTTTCAGCAACCTTCTCAGCGTGCTGCTGTTTGTAGTCAGCGATATCTAGATTAACTCGTTCCACTGCCGCATTGCTGTTGCGAAGCAGTGCTGAGAGTAAGTGCTGGATACTGCGCAACGTCTCAGCGCCACGACCAATCAGTAGGCTATTGTATTGCGTTGATGGAATTTTTACGATCAAAATATCGTCTTCGATGGACACTTCAGCCGTTATATTTAGGTCAAAAAAGGCCATCAAATCCTCAACATATTTCTTGATGTAATCGATTGTTTGCTGCTGATCCATGATTATTCCTCCTTATTCCTTGGCCTTGATCCGGGTTATTTTCGCCTCAGTTGCTGTCGCTGCACGCCTACTTGCTTGAGATTTTTTGGAGTTTTTCTTTGACTTGTTCGGTGTTTTAGAAATAGTCTCCATCTCGTCACTATCGCCTTTTAGGATGATGGCATTTTGCGCATATGCTGCAACGTTTGAAACAGTCAGATATAGCGCCAAGGCACCCGGCAGGTTGATGATCACGAAAAACATAAAGATCGGCATAAATTTCATCATCTTGCGCATCACGATAGCATTGATCTCTGACTGATCTGCCTCTTTGCCTTCAGCAGCTTCTTGCATGATGTCACGTAGTCGTTTTTTACTGTCACTGGCAGGAGAAATTTGTTTTGTAGTCAAGAACTGCATCACCGCAGCCAATACAGCCAAAATTAGTAAACTCCATGTAACACCACTATTGCTGACGGCGTGCTGCGTGAGGTCAACCATCCCCAAAAAGTTCTGATTGAGTTGATCTGGATGAGCTACTAAATTGGATACTACTGGTAATTGTTCGATAAAATCATATGCGTATTTAGCAAGGTCGCCGGTATGAACCCGGCTAGACACAAAGATTTGCACCACTCGGTAAATACCGATCAATACTGGCAGCTGAATCAAAAGCACGCCAATTGAACCAAACATACTAATGTTGTGCTCTTTGTACAATTCCATCATCGCAAGCGCTCGTGCCTGGCGATCATTCTTGTATTTGGCATTAATCTTCGCCAGTTGCGGCTGCATTTTGCGCATCGCCTTTGTCTGATGTAGCTGTTTTTTAACCATTGGCCA
This sequence comes from uncultured Candidatus Saccharibacteria bacterium, assembly GCA_963535375.1. Lineage (GTDB taxonomy): Bacteria > Patescibacteriota > Saccharimonadia > Saccharimonadales > Saccharimonadaceae > Nanosynbacter. The sequence goes on from CAUSVT010000002.1 coordinate 35,654, forward strand.
CAACAGAAGACGGATGATGATAGTAAAGAGGATAATACTGACACCAAAGTCTGGAATTAAGCCATAAATAGCCATTAAAATATTAAAAATTGGCTGTACAATCAGAACATCAAAAAAACTCATGCCTCACATTATATCAAAAAATGTGTCATTTATACAGATTAGCCTGAGAGAATAGTCGTTTAACTTCGTTTTGAATACTCTTGTATTCCATGTGTAAAAAATCAGCCGTAACAATGATCAGCGCTATATCATGATTATCTTTAAGCATCGGCAGCTCAGCTCGAATCACCTCGTACACCCGTCGACGTACCCTATTACGGCGAACGGCTGATTTGAGGACTTTTTTACTGATCACCACAGCAAATCGACTGTGTTTCCGGCGCGGATTGGTGATATATTTTACTGTCATTACATGAGACCGTACAGCATCACCATTTTGGTACAAATACCGTAAACTGCCGTGACCGTGAAATCTGTGACGATGCGTTAACATTCTCTTAGTATACCAAATACCACTCCGATATACATCAGGAGTGGTATCAGATCATCGAGCGCACTAAGTATTATCTACAGTGCAATCCGTGCACGACCTTTTAGGCGGCGTCGCTTCAAAACAGCGCGACCAGCCTTTGTAGAAACACGTGCTCGAAAACCGTGCGTACGGGCACGATGACGTTTGTGTGGTTGAAATGTTCGCTTTGGCATACTGGGTGATAGTTTAGCGTTTTTTTGGTTTTTTTGCAAGTATCAATTGTAGTTTTCCACTGCTCGGTCTATTTTATCCACAATTATAACAGAGGTGACGCGTGCCTGTGGAAAAGTTCACCTCTATTTTCAGTTTCTCTTCCATGAGATGTCTATGCTTGTGGAAAACTCTGTCTTTTTGCTATAGTACAGAGTAGATTATGTGTGAGGGGTTATAACATGAAAGAACAAGCAATCTGGCAGGGAGTGTTGGGTCAGTTAGAATTGACTATTCCGTCTTCTTCGTTTTCTGCATGGTTCACAAAAACAAAATTAGAACTAGTTTCTGATAAAGAAGCGGTTATTATTGTGCCAAATATTTTCGTAGAGGCACAGCTAGAGAAAAAGTTTCATACCGATATTCAAGAAGCTTTAAAATCAAACGGTTTTGAAGGAGTAGTGCGATACCGGATTGGTTCTGGTTCACGAAAAAAAACCGTCAACCGGGATCAGCCAGAAGAGACTACTCGCCCGACAGAACGTCGCATCATCGCCCCAACGCAAAAAAACAATAGCAATCTCAATCCACGCTATACCTTTGATAACTTTATCGTTGGCTCAAGCAACGACCTGGCTTATGCTGCGTGCCAAGCGGTCGCCTCACACCCCGGCCTCAAATACAATCCACTCTATTTATATGGCGGTTCGGGTCTTGGTAAAACTCACCTCATGCAAGCAGTTGGCAATGAAATTATCAAACAACAGCCGTCAGCTCGGGTGCTATACACGACAACTGAAGCATTTGTGAACGAATTTTTGGATTATATTCGTTTCAAGAAAAAGGGGTTTTCTGATAAATATCGCAATGTTGATGTGTTAATCGTTGATGATATGCAATTTATTGCCGGCAAAGAAAAAACCCAGGATGAATTTTTTCACACCTTCAATGACCTCCATCAAAACAACAAACAAATTATCATCAGCTCTGATAAGCCGCCCAAAAGTATCCCTACCCTCACCGACCGACTACGCAGCCGTTTTGAATGGGGTATGGCGATTGATATTCAAATGCCTGACTATGAAACACGGTGCGCCATCGTCAAAGCAAAAGCTAGTCTCAGTGGTACTGAGCTAGAATCAGGAGTTGTTGAATATCTGGCAGCTAATTTCAAAACAAATATTCGTGAGCTTGAGGGTGCACTCAATCGCCTCCTAGCTTATGCCGACATGCAAGGCTTTGTGCCAGATGTGGCGGCAGCCGAGAGCGTCTTGGGCGACATGAAACGCGTTCGCCCGCAACACATTACCGCTAAGCAGATTATCGATCGTACAGCGCGCTATTTTAATCTCGATCCAAAAGATATGTGTTCAGCCAGGCGCGATAAATTTATCGTCCAGCCACGACAAATTGCCATGTATCTACTGCGTAGTGAATTGAAAATGAGTTTTCCAAAAATCGCTCAAGAACTTGGCCGTAAAGACCACACCACAGCCATGCACTCTGTTGAAAAAATCACCAAAGAAAGTTTAACTAACCAGCTAGTGCGCGAACAAATCAACGATGTCAAGGACAAACTATATGTGCAAAATTAGTGGAAAACCTGTGTACGACCTATGGAATTCTATCTGCAGTCTGCGACTAAGCTTGTGGCAAAGTCTGGCGGGCTCCGTACGACTGTGGGTTAACTCAGCCTTATCCACCGCCTTGTACCAAGTTGATCCACAAAGCTATCCACAGGTTTTTTCGCCCACTCACCTCTGTCTGAACACTTGTTTTACTCAGTTTCCACAGCACCTATTATTACTAACACCAGATAAAAAATAAGAAAGGTTATATAATAGTAACTATGAAGCTTTCAGTCACACAAGAAAATTTTGCAAAAGCACTCAGTAATATCGGAAGGGTAGCTTCTGGTCGCGTTGAACTTCCCATCTTGAACAATATTTTACTTCGCACCGACGGAGGGAGATTGTTGATTGCAGCTACCAATTTGGAAATTGCTTCCACTCAGTATATTGGCGCAAAAATACAATCACCAGGTTCGATCACTATCCCAGCACGATTGATCTCAGAATTTATCTCAACCCTGCCAAGCGGCACTATCGACCTGGAGACCAAAGACGATCACCTACACATCACTTCTGGTAAGTTTAAATCAGTCATCAACGGCGTTATTGCTGATGAATTTCCAGAATTACCAACTATCAATGAAGATACGGCAGTGCGCTACGAAATCGCCACTGATGATCTGAAAAAAGCGGTGTCGCAAACTATTTTGGCGGCTAGCTCTGATATGGCCCGAGCAGTACTGACTGGCGTGTATTGGCATACCTTTGAAGACGAGTTATATTTGGCAGCAACTGACGGCTACCGATTGGCTGAGCGAAAACTCATGAAAGCAGATGGTGAAGTTGCAGCTATCATTCCAACGTCTGCCCTGCAGGAAGTGATTCGTAGTTTAAGTGACGCCACAGAAACCATTGTGATATTATTTGGCGATGACCAAGTTTGTTTCCAAACGCCAGAACTAGAAATTATTAGCCGCTTGATCGATGGAAAATTTCCAGATTATCGCCAGCTGATTCCTCAGCAGTCACAAACGGAAATCATCGTTTCGCGCGCCGACCTCAGCCGCATCACCAAAGTTGCCAGTCTGTTCGCTCGAGATTCAGGCGGCGGCGTTACTATCAATGCTTCAGCTGAAAATAACATCATCTCCATCCACTCCATTGCCTCAGAACTTGGTGAAAATACTTCAGAAGCTACCGCTAAGATTTCCGCTGATGGTCAGATTACGCTCAATTCTCGGTACTTGACTGAGGCGTTAAATGTCACAGATGGAGACGAAGTGTCGTTTGCCTTCAGTGGTAAACTCTCTCCTTGTATCATCCAATCTACGGCGAAAAAACGTGATTATATCCACATCATTATGCCACTAAAAAGTTAGGTTAATAATCACGGAACTTGTAGCACCATGATGGACGTCCATTGCCACATGGTACAGCGGCTCGACTATCTTTTTCTTTCTTGGTTGGTATGATATAGTTATTGACCTTCATGTCGTAGTTATCTGGCGTCGCGCCAAGTTTAGCTAATTTCTCTAATATTTGACTCAGGAGAGCCTCGCCATTGCGTCCAGCCATAGTGATACAGATACCAATTTTATGTGATTTCTTGATATCCGTGCGATACGGCTGGCAAGAAAATACTCGATAGTCTCTGTCCTCAAATGGTAAATGTTGCAATATCGGGTTAGCCTTATCAATTTCTTTACCAACCCTATTCACCTCTCGACTACCTAGACCATCGAAAACCTTGGCGTATTTTTTCTGTTTCAGTTCATTTTTTGCCTTGTCGGTTTTTGGCGTCAGGGCGAATAATAATTTTCGCTCCTTCCCTTTTTCCAGGTCAAGTTCAACGGTATATGTGTCGTAACCATCGGCGCTAAAACTAAAAGTATGTTTACCGCTTTTAACCGCTACGGGCTTGTCAGACTTGATGACCTGATTTTTCACTGAGTCGTACGACATTTTAACAGTCTCTGGAGCAAAGGTCGCCAGTAATGTAGTATCGTGCGTGACTGTTTGAAATAAATAATATGAGATAAACATAACAATCAGCGCGCCGATAATCACTGCACCGCCAATAATTTTTTGCTTTGTGATGACTGGCTGCATGATATTTCCTTTCTAGGTTTTGTTTGATTGAATGACGCGAACCAAGATATTACCTGGTTGAGTGAGTTGATAGTCAACAGATCCTTGCTTGATGAATATCGGTACTGTATCTCCAAGGGAGGCATTAGCGGCGACGTAACCTCCACCGACGTCACCAGTGTAAATCAAAGTATGTCCGTAGCCACCATGGCTTGGGTGGAGGAGGATATCACCTGGCTGCAAGTCTGAAGCAGATGGACGATCGATGATTTTGAATTTTTCTGGATGAGATTTTACGTAAGTATACTGATCAGTGGTGCCAATTGGCTGGTAATCTTTGTCTGCACCAGAAGTACGCAGCACCGTCGCTACAAATCTACCGCAGTCAGTGTCTGAACTACCGACGACACTTGGGTTATTCTTTTTGACTGCATCGATATATTCAGCTTTAGCCGTCTGGTTATTAGCCCCTTTGTCAGTATTTGGATTCCACGCCAACTGCTTGGCTGTATCGACGATGCTCTGCCCGGCGACACTAGACCCATTACCACTACAGCCAGTTGCTGATGCTGAACTAATTTGCGCACCACTCGAATCACCGCCAATGCCTGACGCGATTTTTGATGGATCACCATCTTGGATTTTACCGTTGTAGCTATTGAAAATCTCAGCGGCATACTGGGCGCGGTTACCTTCTTCATTTGGGCCGTAGCGTTCAAATGTCTCACCAAACTCGACCGCTAAAGCGCCGACGTCACCACCCGGTTTAGCTAGTATATCGCGATTTGTCGTGCCGCCACTGCCCGAGTATTTAAGTAATACCCTTAGGCCAGCATTTTCTGCTCCGTTTAACTCCTCCCAGAGGTATTCTAGCTGCCCCTCGATGGTACTATAATTTGGCTTTTTTTCTAGATTAGTGCGACGTCCACCTAGCCACTGAGCGATACCGTATGCACCGATGCTGTTCAGTGCATTTGGGTCAATGCGAGATTCCTGCTGGAGGTTGCCGGCGATAGCCGCTGCTTGCATCAAAGTCAGGCCTTTACCAGTGAAGAATTTCAGGACCTTTTCTACATTTTCACCGGTAAGTTCGCCAGTCGCGGTGTTTTGGGTTGAGCAGATTTGGCCGTTTGGATTGTTGATATTGATATCATTGAGAATGTAATCTTGGTAAGGAATACCCTGCTCCTTTACTTTCTTTTTTTCTTTGTCTTTTTCTGGTGCTGCTGAAGAATTGGCGGTCAAAAATATGATACAACCCACCAAAGCTAACAACAGACCGATACTTACTCGTTTCATTGTACTCTCCTTGCATAATCCCAATGCCACGGCTCATCTTTATACCAGCCAGGGTTACTATGATCCCATGCCCATGGTGGATTGACAAAGCCGTATTTCGAGGCATTTGCTTTCAGCCATAGGAATGTTGGCGTATTGAAACTAGTGCCACCGACATTGATATCTAGAGCTAGTCCATGACCATGTTTTGAGGTTCCTGCGGGAGCTAGCGTGAGACCATCCGCTACATACCTCTGTTGTGTTGCCAAATCTCGGTATGACTCTTGAATTGTCATATATTGACCACCGTGTTGTTTGGCGTATTCCTCATTTAGTGCATCAAATGCTTGAGCGGCTTTCGGATGCATATAGTGCCCTGGTGCAGTTTTCAGTTCGCTCATAGCTGACAGTGGAATCTCACCGTTTCTGTGTCCACCCCATGACGCAGGATCCTTACCAAAAGTCTGTGCTTCTTCTAGTTCTGGTGGACCGATTGCGTCTCCAACTGGTCCGCTACTTGACTGTTGTGCCCCGGTGTTGGCTGATGGATCATCAATTTCCTTTGGATAATATTTACCTTCCTTGTCATCAGCCATGAGTGCCAAGTTACCAGCTACTGTTAATTCCAGCGCGCACGGATCGGATACGCTGTATGTTGGGACTAAATCACCTTCGTGAAGTCCGTAGCTCGCTTCACGCTCTTTAGCTTTGGTTGAACAGACAGCGTCGGTGTATTGGCTTGGATCAGCTTGATACACCGATTCATCAGTAAAACCGTGCCATGTTACGCCGAAAGCTCGCATAACGGCCGCTTGATCGTATTTGGCGGCATGAGTATTGGCTGGTGTGACAGCGGACGCCAAAGCAACTGGTGCGCGTGCAAGTAGTCGCGCAGTCGAAAATCCAGAGGTTGGCATGACGGCGAGTAATTGACCAGCCACTGAACGCTTGAGTGTTGGGTCGAATAGTTTTGCCATGAGCGGTTGTTCGCGGAACTCTTCGTCACGCTCTTGCTCGATCTGTTTTGCGAGCACACTGACTTGCTGATTGGTGAGACGTGCCCCACCGATGCCGTCTGGCTGTTTGGAGCCTGAATCAGCACCAGCTTGTCCAGCTTCAGTACTACTCTGCATAGTTGTCGTCAGTCCGCCGTGTAGAGCCTCAAAGTTATTGTTACCCGGCGCGTCAACCCCCACCTCTGGTATACCGAACAGCAAACTTACCGCCCAACCCATGGCTTTTTCGATCAATCCTTCAGAGAGTTCAACCAGCTGTTTCAAGCCTGGCAATTCCTGTAGATAACTGAAGAACCAACTGAATACCTTGCCGACTGTGTCGCCAACAAAGTCGATGATTGCGCCGAATGTGCTATTCCAGGCTTCAGCTATCCCTGCTAGCACTCGCCAGACAGGATATTTCGTAAAGGTAGTGTAGTCTTTAACAATCTTTTTTTCTGGACAGACAAGCTCACCGGGATCTAAGGCAACCACCTTTTCTTCACCACCAACCTCGCATTTGGTGCGAATACCACCGTCCTCGGCGTAAGCTGTTGGATATAGTAGTGAAGCTGCAGTGTTATTGCCGCCAAACGTCGCTTGGAATATTGGTGCTGCTTCGGCGCCGTCAAATAGTGAGGTTGCTAGCTCAGCGTGTTGGATATTGTCAATTGTTCCCGCCCGGAGTTGGTCTCGGGTTAAGACTGGACTAGCCTCTTCATCATAAGTGAACGCGGTATACAGCTGCTTCTTTTGGTCAGCTCCGACAATTTCGATAACCTTTTCATTAACTGCTCCAACAATCTTCGCAACCAAATCAATTGCTCCAATGATGGCGTTTGCAGCTGCTATTTTCTTAAACAGTTGCTTACTGATGATTTTACCTAGCGGTGTGTCTGGTGCTGCTTTGGACAGAGAATCAATATTATTAAGAGCTTCTTTTTGCCCTTTAACTTTTTTCACTTTTTCATCAGCTTTTGTTTTATTGTCACCTGTCGCTTTTTCAGCCTCTTTTTCTGCTTCGCTAATCTTGCTATCAAGGTCGTTATTTAATTTATCTAATGTGTCTTGGCATTTTTTAGCGTCAGTACCATCCAAACATCCCAAATACGCTGCAAAACGAGGCGACATTTTAGCGGTGATACGCGTATTCATATTTAGCTTAATCTTAGCCTTAAAGTCAGCATATTTTTGACCAGCTTTTTCTGGTATGATGTTAAACTTTTTCACACCGTATTTTCGATACAATACACGTTTAGACAGATAGCGCATGAAGTAGTTGCGCCCATGGACTTTACGTGTCATCTTTTTGATATGACGACGCATATCTTTGTGAGATAATTCCTTTTCTACCCCCTGCAGGACAGAGTTCATATCTTTTGACTCAAGATGCATAGTAAATGAGGTTGCTTTACCACCCAAGGTGTTTCTACCACTCGCATTAAAGACGGCCTTGACATTCCTTCCCTCTTTCTCAAACTTCGCATCAAGTTGTTTTTCAAACCACGTACTGTATTTTGTAGCCCCCAGGTGACACAAAACACCACCGCCAGCGCAGAACACGAGATTGGCATCACCAGGATATGCGGTTTGCATCATTTTCATGGCGACCCAACGAGTGGTGATATACTCGAGTCGTTGGTTGATGGCGTGCTGTGGCACAGAGCTGAGCTGGTCGGTGATGGTGGAGACCATGGCATCAAGCTTATATGGCAAAATTGTGAAAAATAACATCATTAAGCCAAATAATCCTCCACCAATGCCGGCTGTAGCGCCCCATTTTCTACGACTCATATTTGCCAAGAGGTTACCACGCTTTTTACCGCCGGCCTTACCTAAAGGTGATCGAGAATACAACTGTTCTTGACTATTAACACTGTCCGCGGCGTTAAGCCCGTCGTCTTTCTTGTCGCCATCATAAAAATTATCATTGGCGGCATTATTCTCCATGGAGTTCAGATATTTAGACGTTTGTTCAGAGGCCGGATTGAGCCGTTCATCAACATCTGGATCAGTCGTATAGTCAATCCGTGCCATGATTATACGGCTCCATATCCACCAATTGGTGTTTCAGACGGAAGTTGTTGTTTCACGGGTGAAGTATTGATTAGATCATACTCAGTATCACTGGCTTGAATCTGGATGTGTACGTGGTTTTGTCCAGCAAAGAACAGCCCCTGTCCAACGGGGAAATTCGCCAAGCGCTTTTGTTCTTCCTCGGTTAACTTAAACACACTAGAAAGCACATCAACGGCACTTGAGGATTGTTTAAGGAGTAGCTGCATGGATGAGTTGGCGACGATAGCGCGGCCCATTTTACTGCCCACAAAGTCCTCGACATCCTGGGTGATGGTGGTAAGTCCTAGTTGATATTTTCGGGCTCGCTTTGCCAAGCTAAATAAGAAGCTAGCTGAGTCTTCATATTTCATCAACTGCCAAGCCTCGTCAACGATCAACATACGCTTTCTTTGATCAGTTCGAGTGATGTTCCAGATGTGATTTAGTACAATATACATAGCTGTTGGGCGCAGTTCGTCTTCTAGGTCTCGGATATTAAAGACCACCATGGCGTTATTGATATCAATATTACTCTGCTGACTGAAAATACCAGCAAAGGTACCTGAAGTAAATTTACGCAGACGCTGTGCTAACTGTGGACCAGTGCCGCCCATGTGTAGTAATGTATCGTACAAATCATGAATGGTTGGCGGTGTTGAATTGTGGGTCAATGGATCTGATGTGATACCAACACGAGCGTAGGTGTCGATCAATGCCTGGTCGATATCCGCTTCCTCTGCCGCGGTCAGTCCGATAGAACCAGCTACTGAACCGCCCAACATCTGACGCAGTAAACCGTGCAGTGTCACTAAGTTAGCACGTAACGCGTCGTCGGCTTCTTCGGTGTCGATCACTCGTGGCAGATCAAATGGATTGATGCGCGTGTCACTATTCAAACTCAAGCGTATATGACTACCACCCACGGCGTCACATAGCTTTTGATACTCATTTTCCGGGTCAATGATAACGATGTCAGCACCAATCATCATACTACGCAGTGCTTCCAGCTTCACGGTAAATGACTTACCAGCACCAGACTTTGCAAACACCACCATGTTGGCATTTTCTAGAGAAAATCGGTCAAAGATCACCAAACCATTGTTGTGCATATTGATGCCATACAGCACACCTTTGCCATCAGTTAGGTCGGCAGATGTGAATGGGAAGCTAGTGGAGATGGCACCAGTGTTCATGTTGCGGCGAATCTGTAATTGATCCATCAACTGAGGAATGGTGCTGTTTAGTCCCTGTTCTTGCTGGTTTGACGCTACTTTACTAAAGATAAGCTGCTGACCAAAGATAGTTTCAATTTTATGCTGAATAAAATTCAGCTCATCAAGGCTGTCGGCATAAATCGTCACATATAATCCGTAACGGAAGAATTTTTCTGACCCAATCTGCAGCTGGTTACGCAGTTCTTCGGCATCCTGTAGGGCAGCTTCCATGGCTGGGTCACGCACACGCCCCTTCTCTGCGTTGATATTCATACTAGCTTCCAACTGAGTCACTTTTTTACGCAAATTGTTCAGCACCACTTGCGTATCAACTGGGTAGATAAACATGCTGATATCCAACACCTCGTCGATATTAATCACCGAACTTAACCAGCCGGTGTAAATTTCACGAGGATAACCATAGACGTAGATGGTGCGACCATATTTGGCGCCCAGTCGGAAATAACTTGCTTGAATTTCCACACTACTTGGGGCGATAAAATCTCGCAGAGTTCTCACGCCAGTCAAGAAAGCCTGCTCGACCTCAGCTTGTTCGCGAGCACGCTGTTGAGCGGCGATATCGATGGCGTCTAGTTTTTTCTTAGCCATTAGAAATCTCCTCCATATGGCGATTCACCATTTCCCTTACGGATGTAAGTCGTCGTCAGATCATTTGGGTTGCGTACTAATGGCTGACGTGCTGCAGTGTCAGGATTGTAGGAAATATAGAACAATTCTCCAAGCTGCCTGGTGTTGAGTTGCAAACTCTTCACGCCCATAGCAAACAGACCATTCATCACCGTATCGATGCGGTTTTTGATCTCATCTTTTGCTTTTTCATACATTGGTTGATCGATTCTAGTGATCAATGTTTCCTTTTTACCACTAAAGAAACTATCAAACAGACCCTTTGCTTGCTGCTTCATAGCATTGACATCGCCACCAGGAAAATACGGCACCACGATGAAAAATCGCTTATCCATAATGTTTGCCTCTTGGGACAGTACCTCTATGAAGTTCATATAGTCATCCATCAACACATTAAGTAACATATTGTCTTGAGAGCGTCGAATGCGCGACAATCGGTCAAGGTATGGACCGATATCGACACGCTGTGATCGTACTAGGATCTGAACTGGAAAATAGAGTGAGTTGAGTAGGTTTTGATAGCTAAATTCGATAGCTTCTCGCTCACGAGTACTCATCAAATCAAAGTTGATAGACTGACATTCTATCACCGCACGAAAACTACCATCACTCATGATGATCATGTTTTCACGCATTTCTGAAAACAATAACGTATTTTGTGTGCTGATGGCGCTCTTTTTGTCTTTCGGAGCTGGTGGATTCTGTGGATTTGGAGCTGGCTGACCTGGCTGAGTTATACCAGGCTGCATCGGTGACGCCGGCTGACCAGGTTGTGGCTGCTGTGGCGGTAATGGTTGACTAGGCTGTCCAGAAACAACCGGCGGTGTCGTCGGGTTGGGTGGTAACTGATATGGTTGTTGATTATCTGGTTGCATTTCCCACCTAACGTAGTGAAATCACCACTTCCTCCTCAGCTGTTTCCTCTGAGCGTTTATGTATCCGATCTGCTTCTTTTTGTAGGGTCGCTATGGAAAGATCGGAATGATTATTTGCCAAATCTATTATACCAGGGTCCACAGGTTGTTGTATAGGTTGATTTTGGTCAGCTGGTGGGGTGATGGTAGGTCGCTCACCTGCTGGAGATAGGACACCCTGGCGCATGTGAGGGTATGGATTGACGGTTAGCTTTGGTATATCTTCCTCTTGTGCAGCCATGAAGACTACTGGTTGAGCTGGTGACTGTACTGCTGGTGTTTGAGGTTTTTGCATGCGCTGCATCAGCTGTTCTCGCCGCTGTTGGTCTGTCTCGGCGATCATATCAGCAATTTGTCGTGAAGTAGTATTACCCCGATCCAAAATATCTTCCTCTGCCTGGACAGCGGTATTATAGAAATCAGCTTGTAGTGAACTGGCGGTATCTAAATTACCCGTTGCTTCCGGGTTGCCGACGCCGCGGACTGACCAGCCATGCGTGTCAACGATATTTGCTAGGTATGATAATCGTCGCTGGATCTCTCGTTGATCATAGTTCTTACTCAGGTTTTCTTCCTTAGTTTTTGGTGCCACCACTTCTATCAACGTCTCTACTCCGTCTGGCTCCCAGAGCCGCACGCGCGGTTTTAAGAAAAATGATATCACTGCCGCAATATATATTTCCATCGGCTGTTCCTTGCGCAGCGGCAACGCCAATACTGTAAAAAACACTCCAAACGGCAAAGGAATGATTGCTAGTGGTAACAAGGCAACTCCTAGCGCCCACGCTATACCAAAAAAGCCCACCGCGATAATGAGAAACACAAATTGCTTAAAACTGAACGGCCCAAGCAGCTTGTCTTCTGCTTCCACATCCTGGGGCACTCTATACACAGCCATATGCTACTAGTATAGCAAAGATAGCTTAACTAGTTAAATCCTCAGGCTTAATCCCTAGAGAAAGAGATATCTCTCGAATTGTGTTACCAGTTTTACCAATTCGACTACTAAACCGAGGATCGGTTTGTGCCAAAACAAGGTTCTTGCGCAACGTATCCAGACCAGCTTCATTGATTTGCGAGACAAAGCTTTGGTCGCTCAACGCTTCCTTTAGTGGCTTTAGGTAAGCCAAGTCTGAACCGACAATTGCTTCGGTCGACAAACCACCGATGTTAAGGTTATCGAGCATAAGTTTCCTCATGTAGTCTGGGCCGTTCATATTAACATTGTTGGCCTTAATAGCCGCTGCAGCTGCACCACCTAACCAAGCTGGTTTAGCAGAGTTGGACAGCAGTGCGTCACCGTATTCTTGTGCAAAGTCGTCATTAAGCGCACCGAAGTCGGTTTTTTGCAGCAAGCTTTGGATGGCCACGGCATCTTTACCACCTAACACGTGGTGAATCGCTGCATAGCGGATATCATCAGTAACCGTCAAGCCGCGTCGACTAACACCATTGGCCAATTCCACCATATCATCATTGCTGACGTTCATGGCATTGAGAATAGTCATAGCGTTCTCAATCGATTCCTTATTAGCCTTGGTGATGGTACTACGTGCGGTTGACCATACACGTTGTGAACCACGATCGTTGCCAAAGTACATATTTTCCACAGAACCTGCTTGGGCTCGCAAATCCTCTTGGTTAGCTAAGTCGTTTGCTAAGATGTAGTCATTAACGCGCTGAATACTGTTTTTTCGCAGTCCTTGAATCGCAATACTACGCGCTTCTCGTTGAGTTTCTTCCTGTAGTGTTTCATAGCGGCGGGCAGCTCTCTTTTTCAGGTTGGCTGGTGTCGGTGTACCTTCAACTTTCATCTCCTCATAAGCGTTTGCGGTCGTGACATCAGCTAGCGACAATTGGTCGGCGGCAGCTCGTGACTCAATATCAGCAATTTGGTTAGCGCGGGAAAGCTTGTAGGCTGCGTCAGCCCGTTTTTGATAGGCTTCTGAACGAGTTTTGAACTTACGCGAGCGATAATTGGCCCAGCGCCCCATTTTGCGGATGCCACTGAATTTACTCAGTTCGTCGTCAGCTCTGCCCAATGAATTTTTATGAGCCGCCAATTGACTGCGGTCACGTGACCAGTTTTTAGTTCGGTCGATAACGCCGCGGTTCTTATTGTTGACGATACCAGCTACTCGACCCAGCACACCGCCGCTTAGCTTAAATACCAGCGGTGCGATGGCTAGGGCTGAAACTTGAACTGCCAGTCCTAAAATTACCATAATCCACGAGTTGGCGTTTTGTAAGATGATTAATCCTGCCAGCTGCGCTCCACCAAATACCACTGAAAATGCCGGGAAAAATATCACCAAGGTGAACATTAAGTTTCGCCACTTTTCGAAGAACTTTTCGGTACCCGGTAACAGATAACACACAAAAGCCAGTGGCGATATGACGGTTAGGATGATCAGTAGTGCCTGTCGAGCTGCCAAGATAATAAAGACAACTGTCAGGGTTAGCAAGATACTAGCGATGATAGGCAGCAACCAGTAAGCGGCTGAAGCTAACGACCCGCCAGTTACTGCCAGCGCGCCATAGACCCCTGCTGTTGCTGCGCCACCAGACAGAACCATGGCCACCAAGTCACTCCAGGTTGGCAATGGAGCACCATTAAACACACCATTTGCTGACACCTGAGAACGAATTTCGTTGAACATATCTTGTAGGGCGACACCAAAGATATTTGACAGATCGATCATCGCAGCACAGATGATGAAAGACAGGTTAACTAAAATTGCGGCGATAACCACTCGTGGAACTAGTTTTTTAATACCATAGTTACTGATGCCAACTGAGGTTAGCTGTGAATAAATAACGATCAAAAAGGCGACGATAAACGCTGCATTGGCGATGTTTCGCATGATGTCCCAGGCGACCTTTACCCCAGAGCTATTGTTGGAGCTGTCTATCGCTGGTGTAGTCATCAGGTCGGAGATCCACGTATACACTTCGTCAATTCCTGAGGCGATCCCATTAGAGATTGGGCAAATAAACCAACCCGTTCCCCCTCTCACATCACATTCTGACTCACTAGGGTTACTGTCTTGTTTAACTTCGATGTCTTCTGGCTCGCCTGACTGTGTTGGTGTGCTGCCGTTTAGGGTGTATTTAACGTATTTCGCGGTAGTAGCAGTTCGTGGATTGCTATTTCCAGCGAAAAATACCACGGTTGATTGATTACCTTCGGTAGTCTCGTAGACCCAGTCTTTACTGTCGCGACCGAGGAGTTTTTTACGAGCTGTATCGTTAACTGGTTTGAGTGTTTTACCGTCAACGACCAGGGAGTCGCTTTTCCACTGAGCTTCAGCGGCATAGACCGAAGTGGAGTTGATGAGTATACCACTAAAAAACCCGACAAAAATACCAATAGTCAGTATGGCAAACCACTGCGACCGACGTATTTGCGGACGCACTCGCATTTTCAACCACTCCATTACTGTAAATGGTAGCATTTTTTGGCGTAAAAGTCAACTATATGAATCTATCGTCCAAACGCGGTAGGCGGTCGGTTGCGTCGGTGTTGTGATTGTCCAGCACCACCAGTGCTGCCTTGATCAATATAGCTCGGTGGGATACTGGTAGCACTCGTCGGATTAGAAGATTTATCCACTTGTACGGTAACGTTAACCTGCGGAGCTGGAGCTTGTGTTTGACCACCTGAAGACAATGAATCTGGCTTTGGAGCTTCTGGTCCCCGCGCCTGCTCTTTGATGGCGTAGTAACGATCAGGAGTCATGCTTGGTGCCTGAGAAGGTGTTGGCTGCGCCACACCCTGTGGAGCTTGATTTTGCTGCAGTGGTGGTACGGATGGTGTTGCTGGCTGCGAACTAGCCATATTGGACTTTATTGTGTCAATTGCTGCCTTAAGATTGGTCTGACCTTTTTCTCCTTTTTGACCCAAGGCTTCAAATACTGGTGCGGTCTTACCATTAGCTTGACCCATATATCGTGAACTGTCGGACACTTCGGCAGCCCTACTGTTTGCCAAGCCTCCCTTGTCGTAAGCATTAACAAGTGCCTCTGCACTCTGCGTAGATAAATTATCTACAGAAAGGTTTTCAAATGCTTTACTTGTCATTTGGGCTAACTCTTCTCGACTGACGCCATAAGCCTGCTGTCCTTTGCCTATTGCATCAAAACCAGCCACTCCGGCAGCAGCCACTCCGGCATCGTACTTCTTTACACTAGTGAGAGCATCTCCCATCTCGATGCTGGTAATTTTACCACCTTCTTCCAGATACTTACGCAACTGTCCTGTTCCCCAGGCGCCTTGTTGAGATAGTTTTTCCGCTGCTGCCGCCTGAACGTATTTGTCATCTGACCGTAGAGCCTCAACTGCGTTGCTATTATATTCAAACCGCAATTTTTTGGCTGCCGCTTCTTGAGATAATTTGTGGATATATTCCTGACCACCGGTAGTGGCAGCAGCAAATCCCAAACGCTTCTCCAAATCTCCGCCAGAAGCTTCAGCCAGCCCTGCTCGGTAGCGCTGCTGTTCGCTCTGTTCTGCCAGGGCTGCTCGGGTTTCTCTGTCGAGTGATCGTCGCTTTAATCCTCGTAAACCTCCCTGTAGGCGTCTTCTAATTGGACTATCGCTAAAATCTCTAGCCATAAATTCACTACGCTTCATATTTGCTCGACGCTTGGCAAACTTATTTCCTGCATTAAGCGCTGGTGCCGAGGCTTTGTTTAGTAATCCACCAGCTCGTCCCATCAGGCCACCGATAATGGCATTGGACTTCAGTGCCATACCGAGGATGACGAAGGTACCAACAAACAAGAGAGCCAAGGCCATTAGTTGTTGTATCACTTCGGTATTTTTGTTCATAAGGGCGCTAAAAGCTAATAATTTTAATCCACCATAATACACTGCCGCCAAAGGATAGAGGAACACCATACCAGTGAAGACCTTCTTCCATTTGTCAAAGACGCTTTGAGTATTTGGCAAAATCCAGGCTGCAAACGCCAGTGGAGCCAAGATGGCTAGGACTGGTATAACTGCTGATCGAAATACCAATGCCAATAAACCTGAGACGATGCCGATCACACCCGGAACGATTGCCATCAGCACAAACATAAACATAGTTCCAATCCCGAAAACTGAGGCCGCAATTGCTCCACCGACTATTGTTGCTCCAGTAACTGTGCCACCACCCGCTAAAATTGCCGTCAATAAGGCGCCCCAACCAACATCTTTGTAACTCATATTTTGTATCGGAGCTGTAATGATTCCTAGCAGAGTACTACCAAGGATGTTTGCGGTATCAACGATGACTTGGATGACAAAGTAGGATATATTCACTGCAACTGCAGCGATGATGAAACGAGGTAGCATTTTCTTAATACCGTAGTTAGAGATACCGACATTCGATACTTGTGAGATAATGATCAAGATAAATACCAGTGCTAACAAGACATTAGCAAGGTCTCGCATAGTTTTCCAAGCATCATATGTATTTCCTGTTGCCTGCAAGGGACTTGTAACTAAATATTCTTCTAACATCCCCCAGACCGAGTCGGCAAAGTCAGCCAGTTTGTCAATAACTGGGCAGATAAACCACCCGATACCCGTTAGTTCACTAGTACACGTTTTTTCCTCTTTTTCCTCCCCAGCCCCTTCTGTTGACTGGGCTGTAGCGTCAGCACTCTTTTCTGGTGAATCCTCCACAGAAAGTTCTTTTTGTTCGTCTTTATGTTCAGACGCGTATTTAGCAAACTTATCAAAAGCAGATTTGTTATTTTGTAACCAAGAACCAATTTCACTGCAGCTTACTTGGGCTAGCGCACCTTCGGAATTATTAGTTGCTGCCACCCATACCTTTTCATTGCCTTTGGAGGTTTTGTATATTCTGTCGGCGGTCTTGCCGTCCTTACTGGTAAATGGAATTTTGTAGTAATAATACCCCGAGCCGTCTGGATTGTCTTTAGGAATTTCTTTTATCGAGCCGTCACCAGTTGCTGAACAGCCACTGGCAGGGCTGACAAAGATTTTTGAATACATATACCATTGTTCAGCACTACCCGAAGCTATAGAAGGTAAACTACCAATAGCGCCTTTGATACCGCTCTTAAAACGCTCCCTGATGGCTGCACCACCCTTTTTTGGTGCACAGCCCGCCATTGGATTTATAGTATGGTAGTCCAATTGTATTGTAGCTATATTTCCTATTTTATTTACCTGTGCTGTGGCTTTATCCCATTCTGTCTTCCCTGTTCCTGATGTGCATTTCCCCCAGTCTCGAAATATCCAAGCTGCTTTGTTTTCAGAAGACTTGACGAAAAATTTACCACCCATATGTCGGTAAAAATCAGCATATTTAGAAGAGCCGTCTTCCCATATATCAATAGCACCTTTCAGAAGACTGGCACAACTAAGATCTCCTCCGGTTTGTTTTGTGATAGGGTCAACACCCGAGTAAGATTTAATACCCTCTCTGGTATTTTTGCCTACAAAAGTGTTCGCACCACCTTGGTTATCGCCATTTGAGGGGGGCCAGTTAGTGTCAGTGCTTGTCGTGTCCCTGTATCGCATTCCTTCAAGATCAGTCATGCATGTCCAATCGTTAGTACCACGACTCATCAAATTAGCGTAAAGTAGTGTTGATTCAACTTTTTGCTTTAACTTCAAACTTTTTGCAGCTTCTGCCTGCGGAGCAAGTAACACCGCTGATATAAGTGCCACTACTAGTGTGGAGAGTACTATCAACCCTCGCTTTTTACTCATGTTTTGATGCCCTTTCAGAAAAAAACATATACACTACAAATTGTAGTGTATATGTCTCAAAAGCGCAAATGCTTAGAAAGTCGGCTTACGCTTTACCTTCTTCACGCAATTTTGAATACGGAACATTTTCTTTACGACTAAACTCTAGCTCGCTAATAACAACAGCACCAGGGCCGGTTTTCTTAAATGTAACGTTACCTTGCATACCGCCAACTCCGGCCGTTAGTACCCATTCCACAGGCATCGTACCAACGCTATTGTTAGCAAGGAAATCAGTAATTTTCTCAGAATGCTGGGCGCCATTATCTGGTCGGAATGAGAAAGTCATAAAAATGGTATCACCATCGTATTTTGGCTCACCATGTTCCATTCCTGCAATAGTGACAGGCCCCAATATCATCTCTGGGTCTATTGGGTTCGTATAGGCCGTCCTGTGAAGACCATTCTCATCATTTTCAAGGTGAGTGCTGTAATCGATCCGTAATGCTTCTTGTGCATCTATAAGATTTTCCAAGAGACTCTTGAAACCATTCCCGTACTTAATTGGTTGTGATTTTCCACGTGCGTCATTGCCTGGAGTTTCAAAAACTCCTTTTATGCGATCGAGGATATATGGGGTTAGTGTTGATCCGAAAGTAGGAGGTGTGCTGTTTGCAGAACGATCTTTCTGTGCCAAATAACTGAACCTTTTTTCGTCATATACCCTACTATATTCAGATGACGGTGGATTTTCCTGATCTTTTTTATCAGCAACTACGTTAACTGTTGTTTCAATTATAGTACTCAGGTGTCGCATTAATTCGTCGGGGCTTTCGAAAGCACTAACGGGAATGGTTAATTTCTTAGCCTCTTCTTCAGGGAATCTTGTGTCTACATACGATTCGCAAAGCTCTACCTCTGTTGAAGGATCTAGGTCCAGTGTACGCATCCCTTCAGGAGTTGGAGATACTTCTGGTGAAGGACTGTTCTCTGCATGCTCAGGCAGTTGTCCTGATGTTTGTTCTGGTGTAGTTTTTTTCTCACCACCGCAGGCTGCTAAAGCCACCATTCCAGCACTGGTCATAAGAAGACCCAGGGCTCCTCGGCGGTTTATTTCATATACTGATGTTTTTTGTGAATCGCTTGGGTTACGCTCGTTCATAACGCTTGGGATTCTTTCTCTGGTCTATTACCAGGTTAGTTACATGTATCATATCTACAATCGATATGGCGTGATTATAACACAAAGTATATGAAAATACAAGACTATAGATCAGCAAAATAAAAACACCCCGTCAACTGGGTGTCTGTGGCGCGCCCGACCGGATTCGAACCGGCGATCTCCTCCGTGACAGGGAGGCGTGATGGACCAACTTCACTACGAGCGCATGTCAACTAGCTCGATAATACCAAAGACTTCCCTAATATTCAAGAGCCATCAGGTGAAATGTTGTTTGCATTTTGCATGACAATATCTTACAATTAGTCACATATCAACCTAATATTGGTAGAACAATTCAATGGTAAACAGAAATTTCTTTACAAAAACCATCATTGCTGTAGCCCTACTAGTCGGTTTTACTGTTTCAGCTCCGGTATTTGCTGAGGAGGAGAGTGCGAAGAAATGTGCTGGCGTCGATACTTCAACCATAGAATGTGGCGGTAAAAGCGGTAAAGAGGCTATCTTTGATATCGTTAAACAGGCGGTAAAAATTTTAACCATGGGTGTAGGTGTGACAGCTGTTGGTGCGGTAGTTTATGGTGGCATATTATTTTCATCATCTGGAGATAAGCCAGAAAATATCAAAAAAGCTCGCGAGATTTGGATTAATGTTGTGATAGGTTTACTACTCTATGCATTTTTCGTTACACTCACCCAATTCTTAATCCCAGGAGGAGTATTCTCGTGATCAAACGGGCAATTATAGCAGTTACTTTGGTGTTTATGGGTAGCTTTGGTATGGCATTTGTCAGCACACAACCTGCCTTAGCTGGTGCTTGTGATGAACGTGGTCGTGTTATAACTCTAAAACCTTGGTTTTATAACTTAACATCTGGTAATTCGTGTGACTTAAAGAGTCCGAGTGAGGCTGGTGGTTTTGGCCCATATATCTGGCAAATTGCCCTGAACCTCATTGAAGACTTGTTCCAAATCACGGGTTATATTGCAGCAGGATACATCATATACGGTGGTTTTCTGTTCATTACTAGCTCAGGATCACCAGATCGGGCGGCTCGTGGACGAAAAACAGTTTTTAATGCCATTATTGGCTTAGTTATAGCTATCGCCTCAGTAGGTGTAGTAAACTGGGTATCAGGAGCATTATTATAACTATGGAAAAGTTTATCGTTCAAATTGTTAGCCAACTAGGTTCCCCAAGTGACGTAGGAATTCCTGATCGTAAAGATGATAAGGTGGCATTACAAAGTATAGCGAACCTGGTGTTTGCTATTTCAGCGGTCGTAGCTATCATTTCCATCATCATCTATGGCATCATGTATAGTGTATCCGCTGGCGATCCAGGCAAAGTCTCGAAAGCTAAAAACGGTATCATCTATTCGGTAGTTGGTTTGCTGGTGGTATGGTGCGCTTTTGTTATTACAAATTATGTCGCAGGGAGGTTTAACTAATGAAAAAAATCGTAACTATTACCGCTACCCTGGCTCTCGCCATAGTCGGTGGATTTTTGCTGTCACAAGCTGCTTCAGCAGTTGGGATTTATGATGCGTGTAGCACCGACCCAAACAACATTGTTTGTGCTAACAGTAGTGAATCAGTTGACCCTGTCATCAAAACAGTCATCAGATATCTGCTGATTATCTCTGGTATCGTATCAGTTGTGATGGTTATCATTGGTGGGTTGAAATATAGCACCTCCAATGGCGACAGTGCCAAGCTAAGCTCTGCTAAGAACACCATCATGTACGCCATCATCGGTGTGATCATCTCTGCCCTTGCGTATGCTATCGTTGATTACGTATTTCTTCGCATAATTGGTAATTAGAGCCAACACAGTATAGACAGACCGTAAAATATGGTATAATGAAGTAAAATAACAATCAATTTCCCAAGGAAAGGAAACGAAATTCATGAAAAAAACCATTATTAAAATAGCTGGCGCGTTTGCCCTTCCTATGTTGGTTATGGGTGTAGTATTTTTGGCTTCTGGTGACAATGCGTTTGCACAGGTTCGAGAAGGTTTGAATAAGGTTCAAAACGCCAACACCGGTGCTACTGCTAACGTTGACGACATCATCTCAAAGTCAATTAATTTTGCATTGATGGCGATTGCGATTGTTTCTGTGTTTATGTTGATCCTTGGTGGTTTCAAGTACACCACATCCAATGGTGACAGTGCTAAGGTGACGTCTGCTAAGAATACCATTATGTACTCTTTGATCGGTCTGTTGATTGCTATCTTTGCCTACGCTATCGTTAACTTCGTGGTCAATAAGGTTACTGGTAACTAATCCACCTAGTTACATCTCGAAAAACACCAGTCATTGCGACTGGTGTTTTTAGTAGAAATTAGTGGCTAATTACAGAACTTGGATTTTCTTAGCTTTTTCTTGCTTTACTTTTTCAAAGGTGATTGTCAATACGCCGTCTTTTAGTTCTGCTTTCACGCCCTCTTCCTTGACTGCAACTGGAAGAGCCAGGGTGCGCCTAAATTCGCCCCAGTAACATTCTTGAATGTGCCAGTTGTTAACTTCAGTCTCGTCACCACTAGACAAGGTACCAGAGATGGTCAAGATGCCGTCAGAGATACTGACATCCAAGTCGTTGCGGTCAACACCAGCGGTGCGCGCTTTGATGACCAGTTCTCCTTCGGTCTCAAAAACATCAACTGCCAACTGACCCATCAGGTCATCAGCGTCCTCTTCCCAGTTGTCTTCGTTGGCAGCAATGGTTGGTGCTACTGGTGCTTGTGCTGGAGCTGACAAGTCAGCTTCATCCAAAAATGCAGCAGTTAAATCGTCGTCGGTAAATAAATTATCGTCCTGTTTCCGGGCCATAGTTGTTCCTCCACTCTATTTGGCTCAATTGACAATGTTCTCTATTAGTATAACTAGTATATGCGTTATAATCAACAGTGAAAGGCAAAAAACGTAAAAAATACAATGTTTGATGAGTTATTGTCGGTTATCGCTCCCCACTACTGTTATGGGTGTGGAAAAACTGGCCAAATTATTTGCCAAAAATGTAAAAAATACATCACACAAATGACCTATACTACATGCGTTTTATGTGATCGGCATCCTAAATATAGTAATTATTGTGGTAGACATCGCTTCCCTGTTCGACAGATCTACTGTTTACTGCTTAGGCAAGGTGCGGTGTTGCAAGCGATTGACGCGCTCAAGTTTGAACGCAAACGAGCTGTTATCAACGACTTGGTGGATATCACTGACGCATTGCTGCCACAGCTGCCAGCTAATAGCGTACTAGTTCCTATTCCAACCACACCACAAAACACCCGCATCAGAGGATATGACCACATGAAGCTGATTTGTCGCCAGTTGGGGCGAGTTAGGAGAATCCCTGTTGAGCAAGTGCTTCAGCGACGCAATAACGTCACGCAGCATTTTGCTACATCGGCCAAACAGCGGAGATTGCAGGCAAAAGAGTTTTTCCGGGTGGTGGGTGATATCGATCCAGTCAAGCAGTACTGCCTGGTGGATGACATTTTCACTACTGGTGCTACGGTGCGGGAGGCTGCTCGCTGTTTACGCCAAGCGGGCGCTACCTCAGTGACAATCATAGTCCTGACGCGGCAGACTTCATAAGAAACCACAGCTGATTAGACGTGGTGATATCCGCTACCTTTGGTGATTTCTTGGGCACGGTAGAGTTGCTCTGTCAGAACTAGGCGGACAAGTTGATGCGGGAATACTAGCTTTGACAGCGACCAAACGACATCAGCCCGTTCGCGTAGTTCTGAAGAAACACCAAACGCCCCGCCAATGATGATGATCGCGGACTGACTATGAGTGAACTGCTCTTCTAGGAGAGCCGACAGTTCAGGAGATGATAGATTATTACCTCTTTCATCCAGTAAAATGACAAAATGATCTGGCTTGACCTGCTTGAGTATTCGCTCAGACTCTTCCTGACGCGCTCTGGAGCCTTCGAGTGAAGAATTAGCCAAACAATACCCATTCGACATTCCACGGGGCTCTCAGGCGCTTCTGGTAGTATTCTAGGCCGTCCATGACCCAAGGATTATTTTTCTTGCCGATTGTGATAATTTTGAGCATAACTACTGCAAGTATAACCTAACCTCTGGTATAATGAAAAAGTCAATCACGGAGAGGTGCAGGAGTGGTTGAACTGGCCGCTCTCGAAAAGCGGTAAGCTGCAAGGCTTCGAGGGTTCGAATCCCTCTCTCTCCGCCATACAGTGTTTATTTAGCCCTCACCTCTGTGAGGGTTTTGTGCTACCAGAGAGTAACAGTATGATATAATAATGTTGAAATATGGTAAAAAGGAGATGATAGTATGAGTTTTAACTATGGTTTAGACTATGAAAAGTTGCCTAACTATATTGAAGTTGCAGAGGAGGTTATTAGGGGCTTAGGAGGAGCGGCGGTTAATACCGTTCAATTTCTTGATGTAATGGCAAAAGAATATGGTATTTCTGCACCAGATGCACTTCTTGCTGCTGATACTGCATACTCCATCACGGTAGATCATTTTAATAATACAGTTGGTTTAGTGTCTGAGTTGTCTCCTGAAAAGAAATCAACAGAGGAATAATTCGCGTGAGTGATTTATCATAAAAAAACAACTCTTCCATGACGAAGAGTTGTTTTGATAATGCTCATTGGTACACCCGGCACGATTCGAACGTACGACCTTTGGCTCCGCAAGCCAACGCTCTATCCAGCTGAGCTACGGGTGCATACAGCCTTTCGGTAAAACCGATTGGCCATAACAAAAATATAAGGTACCTTCTCTGCTCACATCATGAACATCGAACTTTTACATTCTAACACATATCAAAAGCTAAGAGCAAGCTAAAGCTTGATGATTCGGATGAGTTTTTCCAAAGCGTCTGGTTTTATCTCTTGCATGGGGAGACGTGTACCTAACATATCGACAATCGTTTCCCCTTCCGCCTCTGAAAAGTAGATGGTTAGTCCTGGTGAAAAGCGTTTGACGGGTAGTAATAGTACTGAGAATTGACCTTGATATTCGATAACTCCAAAGGCTTTGAATTCACTAAAATCGTATAACTTGTCCGCCACATAGACACCCTTGGGACTAATGGCATAGTTGATCATGCGAGGAGTCTTGGTAGACAGAGATAGTAATGCTACTGCCATGATGGGTATCAACACCGTGAATGTCCAGCTTTTGATCCAAAAGACAGACAGCGCCATGAGCACCATGATGACTACGGCAAATGATAGATACCAGCCTAGACCGCGCACTGGTCCTCTGGTCTCTGGGGCGTGCCAAGAAAACGGTTCAGACAAATCATGAGCTGTTGCTTTGGTTGGTTCTACTTCCATGGTTTTAGTATACCATGAGCATGATGTGCAGGCTAGACGTCAGTAGAGCCACCACTGACGGCGAAATTGATGACAAACTTGATGATGGCATAGGCAAAAAGAGCAATCAATAGACCAATGACAGCATACAAGATGGTGTTCTTGGCGGCGGTAACCGATTCTTTTCGTCCACCAGATATGACATAACGAAAACCACCAAAGATCAGCATAACAACGCTGACCACCGCGATACCGATCAGCATAAAGTTGATAACCCGACGCACCAGAGAGCTATCACCATTCCATAGGTTGGTTGGTACGCCATTGCCGCGAGCTGCCTCTACACCTTCTGCAAAACCACCCTCACCAAGTGCTAGAGCTGGTAGACCAGTGATAGTTAATGCTAACATGGTCGTTATGATGATGCTTACGCCAACGGTTACAATCTTCTTCATAATAGTTATATTATCCTTGGTTGGTAGAAAAAAGTCAACGCTATGGTATTTCGTACAGGTGTGGTACAATGTAACCAGGTTTCATGGTGTACATTTTGGAGGAGTACCCAAGTGGCTGAAGGGGACGGTTTGCTAAATCGTTAGTACGGAGAGATCTGTAGCGGGAGTTCGAATCTCCCCTCCTCCGCCAGGAACTGATATGAAATTCTCAACTTACGGGTTGGGAATTTTTATTTGTGAACAGGAGTGTGGTATAATGTGAACAGATTTCTGGAAGGGTGACCGAGTGGTTGAAGGTACCGGTCTTGAAAACCGGCGTGCGGTAAAACGTACCGAGGGTTCGAATCCCTCCCCTTCCGCCAGAATGATACGTAAACACCTCGAATAGGTGTTTTTTATTTGCTACAACGTGAAATATACTTGACATAAAATAAAACTTATGCTAATATGATAATCAGTTTAACAGCGCTCAGTGCGCGTTAATAAAACATAAACAGAGAGATATATGAATATATTACAACAGATTATTACACAATTTACCATATTTGTGAGCTTGACAACTGCTTGTGGTGTACTGATGCATGACACCCACGTAGACAAAGCGGTGGTATCAGTATTTAGTGCAGTTGATTTTCAGGGGTCAACAGGCGACGATGGCATGAAAACGACAAGGATTGGTTCGTCTGCGCACACGCATCCAGAGCATACATCACTCAGTAGTATCATTCATGATGGATCGGCAAATCCTCGTTCAACACCACGAAATGATGACCGAAAATACATGAAAGTCAAGCGTGCCCAGGGTAATGGCGGTCCTGAGTTTGATGGGCAACGCTTGTGTATCGGTAAGATTTGTTTTTAGTTAAATTTGATAACTTCCAGCTCGGTGATAAGTCGTTGGATGAGCGCTTGCTGCTCTGTAATATGTTGGCGAGTTTCCTCCACCAAGTGGGCTGGTGCTTTTTCAGCGTAGGATGGATTGTTGATACGCGCTTCAAGCCCCTCGAGGCGTTTTCGGGCTTCTGCGAGGCGCATTTCTAGCTCAGTCTGGTGCTGGTAGAGCGTTTCATCATCGATGTCTAGCCATACTTCCCTGTTGGCTGCGGCTAGCCTGAGACCACGTGGTTGATCGGTGTGTTCAATTGAGGCAAGGCGCATGAGGTGCTTGATAGTGTCGGCGTTTTCTTTGACCAGACTGTCGTTGCCGTACAGTAAGCGATATTTTTTATTACCCGGTAGCTCTGTGATTACCCAGCGGCCTTCGGAGACTAATTCTTTGATTCGTTCAAACTGTTCAGCTTCAATCTCGTCATATTTTTCTGGCGTTGGCCAAGAGTCGCACATCAGAATACCGTCGGTGTAGTTGAGTGTCTGCCAAATTGTTTCGGTGACGAATGGGGCGAATGGATGAGTAATCCTCAGGCTGGTTGCCAGCACCCACGACAATAATGGGCGGTTGATGGCGGTTTTTGATGATTCGATGTACCAATCAGCGACGTCATCCCAAATGGCGTGATAGACGGTTTCGGCGGCCTCAGAAAAGCGGTATTGTTCCAAGCGAACAGCGATGTTATTGGCGGCATCGTTCAGTTGACGGATAATCCAGTGGTCAGCTGGGGTTTGTGGCTGTAGTGGTACGATGACGTGGTTGTCGCCAATTTGTGATTCAACAAAGCGAGCAATGTTCCATAGCTTGTTGCAGAAGTTGCGAGCAGCGATGACCGCACCTCTATTGAAGGCTTGATGTTGGGCTGGTGCGCGGCCGGCAATGATACCCATGCGGGTGGCGTCTGAGCCAAATTCTGAGACTAGTTCCATCGGATTGATGACATTACCCTTGGATTTGGACATTTTTTGATTATGTTCGTCGTTGACCATACCATGCAGATAAACGTCCTTGAATGGTAGTTTGCCGGTGCGGTACAGGCTAAGCATAATCATGCGTGATACCCATGCTCGCATGATATCCATACCGGTCTCCATCAAGCTGGTTGGGAAGTATTTGGCTAGTTCTCCGCCATTGAGGTAATCGGTGACGATGTATGGCCACTGCCCAGATGAAAACCAGGTATCAAAGGTATCTTCTTCTCTGATATATGTTGTTTCATTTACAACAATACGCTTTTCGGTTACCCGGGTGTCGAAGATCCAGTCGTTTGAGTCAGTCTCATTGACAAACGCTGGAATTGGGATGCCCCATGGGATTTGTCGAGAAATATTCCAGTCCTTGAGTTGCTCTAGGTAGGCGATGAGCTCTTTGCGCTTTGAGGCTGGATGGAAGGTAATCTCCCCCTTCTCTAGCGCCTCGATGGCTGGCTTGGCTAGTGGTTGCATTTTGATAAACCACTGCTCTTTCACCATTGGTTCGATGACGGTGCCGCACTTGTAACAATGACCGACAGCGTGTTCAATACTAGACTCACCGCGACGTAGCTCCATGGCTTCTAGGGCCGCTAGGATGCGGCGTCTTGCTTCTTGCGGATCTAGACCTAAGAATTGTGGCGGCACATTGATTAGTTTGCCGTCATGGCTGATGATGCTTTTGATCGGTAGACCATGGCGTTCTGCCATCTCAAAGTCGTTTGGATCATGCGCTGGAGTTATTTTGACGGCTCCAGTACCGTAGCTCATGTCGACGTATTCGTCGGCGATGATGGGGATTTCGCGGTCGATGATTGGCAGGAGAATGCGGGTGCCAATGAGTTTTTTGTAGCGCTCGTCATCAGGGTGAACAGCCACTGCTACGTCACCAAGCATGGTCTCAGGACGAGTGGTGGCAACTACGATTTCACCAATTTTGTCCAGGGTTGGGTAAGCTATTTTCCATAACGTCCCCTTCTCTGTTTTGTGCTCGACTTCGATGTCAGCAAAACTGGTTTGATGAACAGTACAGTAGTTAACGATTCGTTCGCCACGGTAAATCAGATCATCTTCCCACATCTGTTTGAAGGTATCGTACACCGTCTGTATCACCTTGTCGTCTAGAGTGAATGTAAGGTGCTTCCAGGAGGCGCTGGTACCCAAGGCGCGTAGCTGTAATTCCATATTGCCACGCTTTTCTTGGACAAAGTTCCATACTTGGCTGTACAATTGTTCTCGCGAAAAATCAAAGCGACTTTTACCCTGCTTTGCCAGCTCTTTTTCGTAGACTACCCATGTTTCAAAGCCAGCATGGTCGGCACCGGGGATAAACACTGCATCATCGCCCTTGAGCCTATGATAGCGGATCAAGATATCCTTCAGATTCATATCAAGCGCGTGTCCGATGTGTAGATTGCCGTTGGCGTTTGGTGGTGGCATGACGATACTGTACGGCTTACCTTCACCTGTGGGCGCAAAAGAATTGCTCGTCTCCCATAGGGCATAAATATCTGGTTCGTAGTCATTTGGAATGTATTGTTTGGCTAATTGCATATGATCTGATTCCTATATATTTCACGGGAAAAATGACACATACAAACCACCGAACACTTTTCACACGAAAAAGTACCCTCGAGCGAGCTTATGTGTGTATTCTCCCATGTTTATTTCTGGTTATAGTATACCATAGAACTGGGATTTTGGCGTTATGGCTTACGCTGTGTCGAGCATGGATAGACTTGGCTGGACTTCCATATTGTATGGGTCGGTGGGCTGGTCGATGTGGGCGCGGAAATACCCGAGTGCGGCGATCATGGTGGCATTGTCGGTGCAGAGCTGAATGGGTGCGTATTCAATGTCGATAGGCAGGGCTAGGCTTAGTTGGCGGCGCAGTTCTTGATTGGCGGCGACACCACCAGCGATGACGACGGAAGCAGGCTGAAAATTATCGTATGCTTTCTTGGTTTTATCAACCAAGGTTTTGATGGCAGTGTGCTGGAAGCTGGCTGCCATGTTGTGTCGTAATTTATCGGTCACAAGGGCAGGGAGTTCGTGTGATGGGAAGGTAAAGTCTTTACCGACTTCGCGCTGCACCGTTCTCAGAACGGCTGTTTTAAGGCCGGAGAAGGAAAAATTGTATTTACCAGCGAGTTTGGCGATGGGTAGATGAAAGGCCTGCGGATCACCGAGCTCAGCTGCTTTGGCGATGGCAGGGCCACCAGGGTAGGGTAGACCGATAATTTTAGCGACTTTGTCGAACGCCTCACCAACGGCGTCATCTTGGGTTTGGCCGATGAGCTGGTAGTCGCCATGGTTACGGAACAGGACGAGCTGTGAATGTCCACCAGAAACGATGAGGGTAAGGAGAGGGAAGGTAGGTTGGTTTTTTGGCAGTGTTAAAGATAAGCTATCAGACTGCTGGTTGATGAAATTAGCATACACATGAGCTTCTACATGATGTATTTTATACAACGGTTTGTGATGAATAATGGCGAGGGTGCGGGCAGCGAGGGTACCAACAAGGAGCGAACCGATGAGGCCAGGAGCGTAAGTGACGGCGATGGCGTCGATATCATCCCAAGTACAGTTGGCCTCAGATAACGCCTTTTTGACAACCGGGTTGATAACCTCCAGATGTGAACGGGCGGCAATTTCTGGAATGACGCCACCATATTCGGCATGGATGTCGATCTGTGAATTAACAACATTTGATAATAGTAGATGACCATCTTCGACGACAGCGGCAGCTGTTTCATCACAGCTTGATTCAATTCCCAAAATCCTCATAACTATGGCATAGTATAGCACATATTCGCCTCTGTTGTCTGGAAGTGTGAATCAGCACGCAAAAGTGGTATCATGGATATATGAAACAGATTCTTGTCAAAGCAGCCAGAAGTATTTTGCCCGCTAGTGCTTTGCATGGCGTGGAAAACGGATATCGCCGAGTTAGAGTACGACTATTGAGCGCGCGGTATGGTAACCCGTCAAAAAACTTGCGAGTTATCGCAGTAACTGGTACCAACGGGAAGACAACGACCGCCTGCTATATCAATGAGATCTTGAAGGAGGCCAAATTTAAGACAGCGATGTTCACGACGGCATTGATCGAGGTGGCAGGGAAGGCTCAAGTGAATGACTTGAATGCAACAGTGGCTTCGACTGGTAGGATGCAGCAGTTCTTTCGTGATGCAAAAAAGGCTGATGTGGACTATGTCGTGTTGGAAATCACGTCGCATGCGCTTGACCAGCACAAGCTTGACGGAGTGCCGATTGAGGCGGCAGTGATGACCAATTTGACACAGGATCATTTAGACTATCACAAGACCATGGAGAATTATGCAGCGGCTAAGGGTAAGCTGTTTGCACTGGAACCGCGATATATCATTTTGAACCGCGATGATGAATGGTATGACTATTTTGATCAATTCGTTGCCGGTGAACAAAAAATGACCTATGGCAAACATCCAGAAGCAGAGGCACAAATTCAGCGAGTGAAGCTGTACCGCAAGGGTACTGAAGCTGATGTGGTTTTGGATCATCAAACGCATTTGGAGCTGGCGACGGCGCTGCCAGGTGAATTTAATGTACACAATATGACGGCGGCGGTGACGTTAGCGTATTTGTTGGGTGTGAAATTACAAGATATCCAAGAAGGCGTGGCTAACGTCGAGGCGGTTCCTGGTAGGTTTGAGCGAGCGGTCGAGGGTGTTGGGTATGACGTTATTGTGGACTATGCACACACCCCTGATGCATTGGATAAATTATTGACTGCGGCTCGTAAGATCGCCAAGGGTCGAGTGATTTTGGTGTTTGGGGCTTGTGGGGATCGCGACAAGAGCAAGCGGCCAACTATGGGCGAAATTGCTGCCAAAAACACCGACAGGATATTCCTAACCGACGAGGAGAGCTATAATGAAGATCCTGATCAGATTAGGCGAATGATCTATGAAGGAATTGAACGGGCGCATGGTGACGCCAAGACGACGGAAATTCCTGACCGGCGACAGGCGATTGAGCGGGCGCTTGGCTCTGCGCAAAAGGGTGATATGGTGCTAATCACCGGGATGGGACACGAGAAGTATCGAATCGTGAATGGACAACGGCTGCCGTGGAATGATAGCCAGGTGGTACGTGAAATTTTGGGACAGGAAAAAGCAGAATAATTAACTCAATGACTTGCCGAAAAAAACTTGTTTTTTGCTAAGCCATTCTTTGGATTGGCGGACAAGTTTTTCGGTATCTTTCGAACTTTTGAGGAGTGGTTTGATAGCTTCTTCGAGGTAGACACCGCCTTGAGATCCTTTGAATAATAGGATAGTGTCCTGACGGGCAAGGGATTGTAATAATTCTACAGCATCGATGGCTGTATCAAACGAGGTAACAGTACAACCGTTGTCTTGGGCGGCTGGCGCCAAGAATGTAGCTGCGTTGGATCCGACAGTGATGACGTGCGATAGCTGCGCTGGGTCGCATAGGGTACCGAGTGTGCGGTGTTCAGACGCTGTTGTATCGCCAAGCTCGTTCATATCTCCCAAGACGGCGATTTTGGCTTTACCAGGCAGCTGATAGAGAGTTTCTAGCGCTGATTTGGCAGCGAGCGGGCTGG
Source organism: uncultured Candidatus Saccharibacteria bacterium (assembly GCA_963535375.1). Taxonomy (GTDB): domain Bacteria; phylum Patescibacteriota; class Saccharimonadia; order Saccharimonadales; family Saccharimonadaceae; genus Nanosynbacter. The sequence goes on from CAUSVT010000002.1 coordinate 67,229, forward strand.
AATTGTACGAATCATCGATGATCGTTGAGTTATTAATGCCGCTTAGGAGGTTCATTCGCCCTGACACAGGAGTAAAGTTCTCTAAGGCGGTGATGACGCTTTCAACGTCAAGGTTGAATTCTAGCGCAACCGCAGCAGCTCCAGCGGCAATGCGTAGCTGATGTTTGGCGACAACAGGCATGGTAAACTCACGAGAGGTTTGCTCGCCATGTGTTAAGGTACAGGTATACCCTTGGCTGTGATTAAACTGATGAGCGGTGATATAATAGTCAGCATCTGGCTCAGTACTGTAAGAAAGATTGCGTTCAGAATTGGCAAAAGCGATGAATCCAGAGTTGATATCATCACGATTATACAGGGTAACGATGCTGTGGCTAGATAGGGCAAATTCTTCTTGGGCTACTGTTTTGAGATTGCCGAAAAACTCCATGTGCTCAGGAGATATGGCTGTGACGACGAGAATATCAGGGTGGGCGTAGCGACCAAAGGCAGCCATTTCACCGGGGTGATCGATGCCAAATTCTTGGACGATGACGTTGATATCATGAAGCTGGCGGGCTGAGCGATAGGCGCGGTAGATGGTTGATAGCCAATCAGTGATGGATCGAGGATTTTTCGGGCCATCAATACCAAGCATTTCTAGGGGTGCACTAAATTCAGCATTGAAATTACCCCTGTTGGTGCGAACTTTTTTGTTGTGTTTGAGAACGTTGACGATGGTTGATTTGGTGGTTGTCTTGCCGACGCTTCCGACAACGGCGACTAGGCGAATGTGTGGATTATTGTGGAAAAATTTACGCATGATTCGCACCAATAGACACGAGATGAGAGATTTGAATAGCTTCATATAGATTATTATAACAATATCAAGGCGGGAGGGCTATTTTTAGGGAAGGGTATTGAGTGAATTAGCACTCACCCTTGACGAGTGCTAACGTGGTGCGATACAATAAGATGTATTGATAATGAAATGGAGGATACTATGAGTGTACCTATTCAGCCTCTCGGCGACCGCGTGGTAGCGGTGCGCGAGGAGGCGAAGACGCAGACGGCGAGCGGACTGTATTTGCCGGACAGCTCGAAGGAGAAGCCAGTGGTTGCTGAGGTCAAGGCAGTTGGCGGTGATGTCAAGAATGTGAAGGTGGGCGACAAAATTGTGTATAAGGAATATTCGACTACGGACTTGAAGATTGACGGCACGGAATATTTGATCGTCCGTGAGGAAGATATTTTAGCAACGGTTGTTTGAGAAAAGGGGAGTTTTTACTATGGCAAAAAAAGTATTTTACGATGATGATGCGCGTGCTCGCGTGCTGGGCGGTGCTGAGGCGCTGTATAACGCAGTCAAGGTAACCTACGGACCAAAGGGTCGCAATGTGGTGATCGCCAAGGGTTTTGGTGGGCCGACAGTGACGCATGATGGCGTAACGGTAGCGGAAGGTATCGAGCTGCCAGAAAATGATGATGAGACGTTGGGTTACAAGGTTGGTGCTGATTTGATTAAGCAGGCGGCTAAGAATCTGAATAAGCAAGCTGGTGACGGTACCACAACCGTGACGGTGCTGACCTATTCGATTTTGAAGGAAGCGAACCGGCTGATTGCGGCGGGCCACAACCCGATGGAACTGCGAAAAGGCATCGAGCAGGCCGGCGCGGAAATTGTCAAAGAGCTGAATAAATTAGCGGAGCCAATTGAGGGCAAGTCTGAGCGCGTGGCGGAAGTGGCAACCATTTCGGCGGGTGACGCGGAAATTGGTAAACTAATCGCTGGTGTCATCGAGAAAGTTGGCAAAGACGGCGTCGTAACGGTCGAAGCTGGCCAAGGTTTGGAGCTGGAAGCCGAGGTTGTTGAAGGATTTAGCCTGGACAAGGGCTGGGTCAGCCCGTTCTTCGTCACCGACACCAGTCGGCAAGAGGCGGTTTATGAAAAGCCAGCGATTTTGATCACCGATAAGAAGATTTCCAGCGTGCAAGAATTCCTACCGATGTTGGAGAAATTGGCACAATCTGGTAAGAAGGACGTGGTGCTGATCGCTGATGAAGTCGAAGGCGAGGCACTGAGCATCTTGGTGCTGAACAAGCTCAAGGGCGTATTTAACACTGTCGCGGTCAAGGCACCAAGCTTTGGCGACCGCCGCAAGGAGATTTTGCGCGATATCGCAGTGCTGACCGGCGCAACGGTGATTGCTGAAGATCATGGTTTGACGTTTGAGAACGCTGGCCTGGAAGTTTTGGGTTCGGCACGCAAGGTAATTGTCGGCAAAGATGAAACTACCATCGTTGAGGGTGCGGGCAAGCCGTCAGCCGTGAAGGAGCAGATCGCTCAGATCAAGGCACTGTCCGACAATGCTTCTAGCGAATACGAAAAAGAACAATTTGACAAGCGGGCGGCTGCACTGAGCGGCAAGGTGGCCGTTATCAAAGTCGGCGGCGCGACCGAGACAGAAATTGACGAAAAGAAATTCCGCGTGGATGACGCGGTGGCAGCGACCAAGGCAGCCTTGGCCGAGGGAATCGTCGCTGGCGGTGGTGTCACGCTGGTAAACTTGGCTGGTGGCCTGAAGGTGAGCGGTGCAGACAGCATCGCGGCTGGCCGGCAGATTCTAAAGGATGCCCTAAAGCAGCCGTTCCTGCAGATTATGCGTAACGCTGGCTTGAACGCCGATGCACTGCTAGCGCAAGTCGAGACGGGCAAGGCGGGCTTTGGCGTTAATGTCATGAAACCTGCGAACGAATTGGTGGATGTCAAAAAAGCTGGCGTTATCGACCCAGCACGCGTCACCAAAGAAGCAGTGCAGAACGCGGTATCTATCGCTTCAACCGCAGCAACCATGGGCGCATTGGTCGTAGATGTACCAGAGCCAGAAGCTCCAGCTGCGCCTGGTGGTATGCCGGGTATGGGGATGATGTAGCAGGTTACATCAAACAAAATAGGGCCGGTAGCAGGCCCTATTTTAATGAATTGAAATGGTTATTTTTGTGGATTTGACAGATAATCTATCTCTTTGATCACATCCAGCAGAGCTTGGGCGCGGCGAGATTCATCAGCGATGGCACCAGCTGCTGCGTGTGCTGGAGCGATCAAAGCGCTGTCATCTGTTGAGCGTAATAACAGTAGGTAGGTGTCAAACTTTTCTTCTGGGGAAATGTTTAACTTATCGACCAGGGGACGAAGCTCCAATAGCGCTTGTTGCTTGATGGAGTCCAGATTTGAATCATTTACCGGGGCTGCAGGGGTCATAGTGTCAACGGAAATCGGCACTGCTGGCGGCGGTGCGACCATTAAATCGTCCGTTGTTACTGGGACTGAGTTGTCTGGTGGTGGCGCGACTACCTGAGCGTCGTCTGACTGCAGAGTTGTCCCCGTCTCTTCAAAGCTCAAATTATCATCTGTTTGTTGTGTTACACCTGCCAAAACCTTGGCAAGCTCTTGATCATCGGTAACTGATTGGTTTTGCATGTCCCCACCCATCTTATTAATGATTATGCTTATATATGTTATACTTTAGCATGAAGAAAGGTGATATGACAAGATGCTTGATGATCCTATGATGATTCGGCGAAAAGATCCAGCCGACACCCTGTCTGGTTTGTTGCAGTTATCAACGCAGACTTCGTTTGAAGTAGTTATCGAAGGGAATGATTATGTCCCGGGCACTATCAATGCGGTGGTGATTGCTGGTATGGGTGGTTCAGCGCTGGCAGCAGAAATGGTAATTGCGTTAACGAGGGGTTGGTTACATATTCCTCTGGTGGTGACGAAAGGCTATGATTTACCAGGTTTTGTGAATGGTAATACCCTAGTTATCGCTATCAGTCACTCTGGTAATACAGAAGAGACCCTCAGTTGTTATGATCAGGCGCGTGCCAACAATTGTCAGTTGGCGACAATCACCACGGGCGGAGCCTTATTTGAAAAGGCAGCAGCTGATGGCGTCAAGAGGATAAAAATACCAGCTGGTGCACAGCCCCGCATGTCGACAGTTTATCATCTGCGAGGATTGTTGAAGATATTACAACATTTTTTGATCATTGATGGTGATTTATATCAAAAATTGGAAGAAAGCGGCGAATGGTTATCTGGTCAGGTAAAAGCTTGGGCACCGGAAGTACCGACCGAGCAAAACATCGCCAAACAGTTGGCGCTTAAGTCAGCTGGCAAAACCCCGGTGATTTATGCTGGCGAGCTAACCTGGCCGCTGGCGTATAAATGGAAAATTAGTTGGAATGAATCGGCAAAAAATATAGCTTTTTGTAATCAGTACCCTGAATTTAATCACAATGAATTTATCGGCTGGTCATCTCATCCGATTGAAAAACCGTTTGTGATTGTTGATTTGATGAGTCACTTGGAACATCCGCGCATTCGCGAGCGAATGGAGCTGAGCGATCGATTGTTGAGTGGTATGCGTCCGCACGCTGTATCGGTGGAACTGCAAGGCGAGACCTTGCTCAAGCAGCTATTGTGGGGCTTGGCACTTGGTGATGCCGCAAGTATTTACACAGCAATTCTAAATGGCGTTGATCCAGCGCCAGTAAAATTAGTAGAACGTCTGAAACAAGAATTAAGTTAAAGCAAAACGCGGTTTATTTAGTTGCGCATTGCTTCGATAGTGTTGCGGTTGGCAGCACGTACGGCCGGATAGATACCAAAGACGACACCGACCAGCATGGCAGCACTGATGCTGACGACGGCAGGCTGCCAGCTCAAAATTGGCGAAACTGGTAGGAAGGTACTGACCGTGTACGCACCAATTAAGCCAAAGATATAACCCATAACACCACCAGCTAAACCAATGATGACTGATTCGATCAAGAATTGATGGATGATGTGTCGGTTAGTGGCACCAATAGCTTTACGGATACCGACTTCACGCTGTCGTTCGGCAACATTTACCAACATGATATTCATGATGCTGATTCCACCGACAAATAGGGAGATGATTGACACAGCGATCATGATTGCAGACAAGGATAGTAGCATAGCGTCACTAGTCGCAGTAATATCTTTACCAGTTATGATGTGGTAGTCATTAGCATCGTGGTGATTTTGATTGAGCTTTGCTGTAATGTCAGAAATTGCTTTCTCAAGCGATGAGTCGCCGTCAGTTTTGATGGCAATTTGCTGAATTTGTGCGACATTTTGTGTTAGCTTCTTGCTGACATCCAGTGAAACAATGGCTGAGTTATTGAAATTAACACCCAAGTAAGTAAGTGGTTGTTTGACTGGTTTTAAAACACCCATGACCGTAAACGGCTTATCCTGAATACGCAGCACATTACCAAGTGAATATTCGGTACCAAACAGATCAATTGACAGCTGATGACCAATCACCACACCGTTGGCTTGCCCAACAAATTGACCATCACGCAGTTCTAGTTCTGCTAGATCTTTGATTTTTTCAGTGGTGCCAATGATGGCGGTTTTGTGCGCATCGATGCGTGAGTTGGTAGTAGTGATGGAGTTGTGAATAACTGACATTGGAGCGCTGTTTGGAGTGATGCGAGCAACGTCCTGTACATCGTATTCGGTCAGGGTTGGGAGAGGTGTAATGTTTTGTGCTTGAGACAATGACCGCTCGATATTACCGCTCAGACCAGACCGTATCAATGCCACACTGTCTTTGGTGGTTGAGAACTGTTGATTGATCAATTTATTGACACTGACAGACAGGGACATGATCATGGTGATGCCCATAATGCCGATGGTGATGCCAGTAACGGTCAATGTTGTCCGACCGCGACTAGCGCGGAGGGATTGCATGGCGTTCTCTATGTGATTTTTAAATAAAAACCTCACTTGGTCGTCTCCTTTTTGGAAGTTTGTGTCTTCTTTGTGGATTTGGTTGAAGATTTTTTGTCAGACTTTTCAGCGGGTTTATCATCTTCTTTTTTTGGTTTCTCGGCAAGCTTAGCCTCTTCTTTTTCAGGATGTTTGGCTGGCTTTGCTTCCTCTTTGTTGGGCTTTTCGGTAGGTTCAGTAGCTTTTTTCTCAGATTTCTTGAGCTTATCTGATGGTTTTGCTTCTTTTTCTTCATCAATAATTTCCAGGTTTTTCCTGAATGGTGCTGATTTCTGCAACTGTTCATCTGTATCGATCCTGCCGTCAAGCATGGTGATGACGCGGCTGGCGTACGAGGTCAACTCAGGGTTGTGGGTTACCATGATGATGGTATTGCCACGGCGGTGAATGTCGGCCAACTCTTCCATGATGATATGGCTGGCCTTACTGTCTAGGTTACCAGTCGGCTCGTCCGCCAGGATGATTGACGGGCTGTTAACGAGCGCACGAGCAATCGCTACACGCTGAACCTGTCCACCTGACAATTGGTGCGGCATGTAATATTCGCGCTCGCCTAAGTGAAAGTTCTTTAAGATTCGGCTGGCTTCCTGTAGGCGTTTAATCTTACTCATGCCTTTGTATGTTAGCGGGAGAGACACGTTTTCTAGGACGCTCAAGCGAGGAATCAGATTAAAATTCTGAAACACAAAACCGATGTCATCTGAACGGATTCGGGCTAATCGTTTTGAGCCGAGATTGTCCACTGAATCACCGTTGAGGAAATATTCACCATCTGTTGCTTGATCTAGCAATCCGATGATATTTAATAGGGTGGTCTTACCACAACCACTTGGCCCCATGATGGCAATGAATTCGCCCTTTTCGACGGTCAAATTCACGTCGTCAAGAGCATAGTGTTCCGCATCGCCGATACCAAAACACTTTGTAATGTTTGTGAGTCTTATACACGGTGCAACTGGTGTATCCATACTATATTTATTATATGCAGTACGGGAGGATATGCAACCATAATAGTTATGTAAAATGTACATCATCAGCCCATTTTTATATTGTTACTGCGGTAGTTGGTTATTTCCCGTAAAGTTTTGTATACTAAATCAAGACGGAAGGATGCAGGAGTGGTTGAACTGGCACGCCTGGAAAGTGTGTAGACTCTTCACGGGGTCTCCGGGGTTCGAATCCCCGTCCTTCCGCCAAGTGCAAATAGGGTTATCTTCGATCGTCATTGTAAAATTAACAAAACCTATTGCAAACCCTACATTTAGTGTTTATCATGGTGTATATACGCTATATCTATAGCGGGTAGATAAACAAAAACCAAGAGGTGAGAAAAGCTGATACCACAGGGGAGGTGCTGTTGGTATTTTTCTTGTGTCTCTATGACCAATATAGTTTAAGGGAGGTATAATGAGTGTCATTCATGTCGTCAAACGAGACGGGACGAAAGAGCCGTTTGATGCAAATAAAATCAACATTGCGTTACTGAAGGCGGCAGAGGGGTTGCCTGATCAAGTATCCAAGGTCGTGCAGGTGGCTACTGAACTGCAGCTGACATTGTTTGACGGCATTACGACTGAGCAACTCGACCAAGCGGTCATCCAGACAACCTTGCAGAATGTTAAAGATGATCCGGACTATGACAAGATTGCGGCACGGCTGTTGTTAAAAAATATTTATAAAAACACCCTAGATGATTATGAAACTGCTGATGAGCTAAAGAAGCTGCACGCAAAGAAATTTCCTCAGTTCGTGAAGGATGCAGTAAAGGTTGGGCTACTGGACCAGCGGATGACTGACGGTAGGTTTGATTTGAAAAAGCTTGGTGAAGCGCTTGATCCTGCTAAAGACGACCTCAGTAAGTACCTCGGTGTCATCACTAACCGTAACCGCTACGCTTTGCGTAAACATGGTAGTGAGCCAATTGAACCACCACAGTTTACTCACATGCGCATCGCTATGGGGCTGAGCTACAATGAAAAAGATCCGACAGCTGCAGCCATCGATTTTTACAATCACATGAGTAGTCTGGAGTATGTGCCAGGTGGTTCAACCCGCGTCAATGCTGGTGGTTCATTCCCGCAGCTCAGTAACTGTTTCTTGCTGAATGTTGATGATGACATGGAATCAATCGCCAAGGCGGTGCGTGACACGATGTGGATCGCCAAGGGTACTGGTGGTATCGGTATCGGCTTTACTAAATTGCGGGCATCTGGCAGTCCAGTCAAGACAACCAATACGGTAAGTACTGGACCAATCCCATTTATCAAGATGATCGATACGGCGCTATTTGCCGTCTCCCGTAAGGGTAAAAAGATGGGTGCAGCAGCAGTATATATGGAAAACTGGCATATTGATTTTAGGGAGTTTATCGACCTACGCTCTAACTCCGGTGACCCATACATGCGAACGCGTTTTGCTAACACTGCGGTGTTTATCTCTGACGAATTTATGAAGCGGGTGCAAAAAGACCAAGATTGGTACTTGTTTGACCCGGCAGATACGCCAGATCTACCAGAACTGTATGGTGAAGAATTTTCCGCACGCTACAAAGAGTACATTAAACTAGCCGAGGCTGGTAAAATGCGCGTCTTTGAAAAGACATCAGCTCGCCAGCAATTCAAACAGATTTTGACCAGCTTACAGGCTACTAGCCACCCATGGCTTACCTGGAAAGATACCATTAACGTTCGAGCCTTAAACAATAACACGGGTACGATTCACCTGTCTAACCTCTGTACGGAAATTACCTTGCCGCAGGACAAAGACAACATTGCTACCTGTAACCTGGTGAGTATCAATTTGTCAGCGTTTTTGAACGAAGATAAGACGTGGGATTGGGATCGACTCAAAGAAGCGTCGCGAGCAGCCGTACGTCAACTGGACAACTTGGTAGATATCACCCAGACGCCGATTCCGGAAGCTATGCACTCAAACAACCAAACGCGGGCAATTGGTTTGGGGATAATGGGCTTTACTGATGTGCTCGAGAAACTTGGTTACTGCTATGAATCTAAGGAATCATATAACTTGATTGATACACTGACCGAGTTCATCAGCTATCACGCCATTGACCAATCAGCAGACTTGGCACAGGAGCTGGGCAGCTATCCTACCTACAAGGGTAGCGGTTGGAGTAAGGGGATTTTACCAATCGACACCCTGGAGACGTTGTCTACTGACCGCAAGGTAAAGGTGAAAATTGACCACAAGTCGAGCCTCGACTGGGATTCGCTTCGGGTGAAAGTCAAGAAGGGTATGCGCAATGCGACACTGATGGCTATCGCGCCGACTGCTAACATTGGCCACATTGCCGGTACCACGCCAGGTATCGATCCGCAGTTTGCACAAATCTTTAGCCGCTCGACTCTGAACGGTAAGTTTTTGGAGGTAAATAATAACCTGGTGCGCGACCTTAAGGCGCTGAACTTGTGGGATGACATCAAGGAAGAGGTATTTGCCAACCAAGGTGATATTCAACACATTGATGCTATTCCGCAGAAGCTGAAAGATGTCTATAAAACCAGTTTCCAATTAAGCCCATATGCGTTCATTGAAGTGGCGGCCCGGGCTCAAAAATGGGTTGACCAGGCAATCAGCCGCAACATGTACCTGGAAACTCGTGACATTGATGAGTATGTGGAGATTTATTCGGAAGCCTGGCGGCGTGGTTTGAAAACAACCTATTATCTACACGTTAAGCCGCGTCATCAGTCAGAGCAAACGACGGTTTCAGTGGAAAAAATTGCTGAGCAAAAGATTAGAACAGGTGCAGGCAAGGCGCGTGGCTTTGGCTTTGCGAAAATTAATAAATAAAGGGGGTTATCATGTCAGACTATACACATCCAAAAGGTGGAATTTTAGGCTCGGGGCTGCGCGACGGGCTGAGTTTACACCCAATTCGTTACCCATGGGCATACGATCTATACAACCAAGCGGTGGCTAACACTTGGTTTCCTAATGAAGTTCAGCTAGCACAGGACTTGATGGATTTTGAAAAACTTAGTGACGAAGAAAAGCACGCGCTCAAAACCGTCATCAGCTACCTCAATCCGAACGAGCTATTGATCAACAAGTCGTTAGCCTTTGGCATTTACCCATATGTTAATGCTGCTGAAGCGCAGCTATATCTGTCGAAACAGATGTGGGAAGAAGCCAACCACTTTATGACCTTTGAGTACATCATCGAGACCTTTCCGTTTGACCGCGAGGAGATTTACGCGGCGGGCTTTGGCAAAAAATCGCTGGCTGACAAGGCGAACTTCCAGAACAAGCACCTGGATGTGATGCTCGATCCAAATCTCGACATCTATACCCTGGAGGGTAAGAAAAACTTTGTCCGCTCGCTGGTGGCGTATAACATTGTGCTCGAAGGCATCTGGTTCTACTCGGGCTTTATGGTCGGTATGAGCTTCCGCCAGCGTAACTTGCTGCGTAATGTTGGTACGCTGCTAGACTGGATCACCAAGGATGAGAATTTGCACTTGACCTTTGGTATCAATTTACTACTCACCATCTTGGACGAAAACCCAGAACTGCAAACTCAGGAATTTGCCGAGGAAATCCGCAACCTCATTTTGCAAGCGGTTGAGCTAGAAAAAGAGTACAACAAGGACATGTTGCCAAAGGGAATCCTTGGCTTGAACGCTGATTATGTCAATCAATACGTCATGCACATGACCGACCGCCGCTTGGTCGAGCTTGGCTTTGAGCCTGAATACAACGTGGCCAACCCAGCCAAGTGGATGGCTACCGCAAATGACACCTTGGAGCTGGTCAATTTCTTTGAAAGCACTAACACTAGCTATGAAGTAAATACCACGAAATAACTACTATGGACAAAATTACAACAGACATTTTAGACACCGTGGAAGTTGGCGCCTTGGCAACCGTCAATCGCGACAGAACACCGTTAGTGACGCCGCTCCACTTTGTACGTTATAAAAATGACAACATCATTTGGATCTCTGACCGACAATCTCGTCACGCCGTTAACGCCTACCGCAGCGGTGTTGTCGAATTTGTAGTGTGGAACGATCAAAAGAGTGCTGTTTTTTTGACAACAACGGTACGAGAACTGCCAGAGGAAGAAGAGGCGGCGGCTTTGGAGGCCTATGCTAACAAGCTGGGTGACTTTATGCCACGCGTCGAACATAGGCAAATTTACATCATGCCAATCGGCAAACTTGATGAAAAAACTACAACAGGAAATTGGCTGCACTATATTGCATAGCCGCTACATATAGCGTATTATAAGCATAAGCAGATACTAAATATATAGAAAGATAGGAACATGAACGCAAGTCAAATTATTTCTGACGACATGACATTGGAAGAAAAATTAAGCGCCATCGACGCAGCGATGAAAGCAGTCCAGCAGGCAGCCGACGACCAGGCAAAAAAATCTGGTGGCATTGCAGCACCGCTCGATCCGGCAAGTTTGACGGTGTGTGACGGTTGTGAATAAAACAACAGAGGTGTCGATTCGGCGCCTCTTTTGATAGGTTGGAGAAGTGATGACGAAGAAGTATATTTTTGTAACTGGTGGGGTGTTGTCTGGTGTCGGCAAGGGAATCACGGCGGCAAGTATTGGTGCGGTGTTGCAAGCCAAAGGCCTGTCGGTGTCAGTACAAAAGTGTGATCCGTACTTGAATGTTGACGCTGGATTATTAAATCCCAAAGAACACGGTGAATGCTTTGTAACCAAAGATGGTGCCGAGACTGATTTGGACCTAGGGCATTACGAACGATTTTTGGATTTGGAGTTGACGCGGAAAAATACTACTCTGTCAGGTCGACTATTGCGTGATCTCATCGCTGATGAACGAGCTGGTAAATTTGGTGGGCAAACGGTGCAGCTAGTGCCACATTTGACCAATGCTATTAAAAAATCTATTCACGAAGCAGCTGAGGGCGATGTTCACATTGTAGAAATCGGCGGTACGGTCGGGGACTACGAAGGTCTGAGCTTTATCGAAGCAATTCGTGATTTTTCACAAGAAGTAGGTAGGGATAATTGTCTCTTTGTTCATGTGGTGTATGTGCCGTTTTTGGAAGCGAGTCAGGAGTACAAAACAAAGCCTGCACAAAATGCCATGGCGGAGCTTCGTAGTTTTGGGATCATGCCAGATGTCGTGGCGGTGCGGACCGAGGGTCATGATAAACCGCCGCGTAGTGTTGGCGAAAAAATCGCTATCTCCTCTGGTGTACGCCCCGAGGGTATCATCATGATGCCAAATGTCAATACCGTGTATGAGGTGCCGCTGACGGTTGCACGCGACCTGGGACCAATGTTGAGTGAATTTACTGGAGTAACAACGGAGCCTGATTTGACTCGCTGGGAAAATCTCGCCACGCGTGACACGACTGATTATGCTCGTGAAGTAACCGTTGGTCTGGTGGCAAAATATATTGACAATACCGATACGTATTTGTCGGTGACTGAAGCGCTCAAATCGGCAGCCTGGGCGGAGAATTGTGAAGTCAATATACGGTGGATAAATTCAGAGACTGCCAGTGATGACGATTTTGCTGAGGTTGATGCTGTGTTGGTGCCGGGCGGATTTGGCTCACGCGGTGTTGAAGGAAAAATTGCAGCGGCGACGTATTGTCTGGAGCACAATAAACCATATTTGGGTATTTGTTTGGGTATGCAAACGGCGGTAATTGCCGCGGCACGTCGAGGTGGCGTGGATGGTGCTAATAGTGAAGAATTTGGTGCAGGTCAGGGCACGAACGTGATTTATCTAATGGATGGGCAGGCAGGTAAAGAGTCGACTGGTGGCACGATGCGCCTTGGTGATTATCCAGCAGTGCTGAAAGAAGGCTCGCTAACGGCGAAGACGTATGGTATGACAGAGGTGACGGAGCGACACCGGCACCGATATGAGGTGAATCAGGATTTTGTTCAGGCGATTAAACAAGGTGGTTTGGTTGTTTCGGGCACCTCGCCAGACGGCAGATTGGTTGAATTTGTTGAATCGCCACACTGTGACTATTTCGTTGCTACACAAGCTCACCCAGAGTTTAAATCTCGTCCATTCCGGCCACACCCACTCTTTTCGGGGCTAATCCGAGCAGCTGTTTTGGCGAGAAGCGCCTAACAATCGCGCTGGCAATTATCCCATTGAAGCAAGTGATCAATAAATAACCTATGCTATACTAGTATTAATAAAACCTATTTCGAAATCTAGTAAACTTACGCGTATGGCGCGGCGAAATGGATAAGTCCATTAACATCGCCGCGTTTTTTGTTTTAGTAACAATACGCCAGCGTAACTCAAAGGATAGAGCGCGTGATTGGCTTTCGCGTCGATATCGGTTCGAGTCCGACCGCTGGCACCACTACTAACCAGTGGCATTGCTATAAAAACGTAAGAGACCCTTCAGGGTCTCCGCGTGATTGGCTGTCTATATTTTAGCACAGCCAGTTTTGTGGTGTCCATTTTCGGGATAAAAAATGAGCCTCGCTATGAGTCTAGACGAGGTTATTATATTATTTTCAAAAGTGTTGTGCTACCAATCTTTTGGTTTTGAGATCTTATTAGTAAATAACCCACCAATATAGCCAATGAATATATAAACTGCATTGGCCAACCGTGATTTATCTCCATATAAAATTTCAAGGACACTGTATACAATAATAGCAATAATTAGAACAACAGGTAAAACCTTAAATAGCATTATCCTATTCCCATGCTCGGCTTCGCGTTGCTCTTCAGTACGTATTTTTTCGTTTACTGCAAGAACTTTATCGATCTCATCGAAAGATGCCGACTTTGCATTATTAAGTCGATCATTATCAATTTTTTTAAGCGAAATACCCAAGATCTAGCTTCAAGCCGCGTACCGTTGCAGCAGATACAGACACTAGGAAGTAATCTGCAATCTCCTCAATCGTTTCGGCTTGTCTCCATTTTTTACGAAATTCATTCTCAGGCATTAAAAGCTCTGCCGCAAATTCATCAGCCTCTCTTTCGGTCTGATTGTAGCTATTTGTGTCTTTAATTCGATTTAAAACACCTGTAGCTGGCTTAAGATATGTGCTAACAACTTCTTGTCCAACAGTAATTTGATTTCGATGCTTTACGTAATGGCCAATTTCGTGAGCTAATGTAAATCGGTTGCGTAGTTGAGAATGTTTTGAGTTTAAAAATATAATAAATTTTCCATCAATATGAGCCAAAGAACCAGACTGTCTGTCGTCCCACTCCTCGGTCATCTTTACGCTAATACCGAGCTCCGATGCAATGCGCATCAACTGTACAGGAAACCCATTTCCGTCTGAACTTCTGTCGATGATTTTTTCAACTTCAGTTTGATTCATGATTTTCTCCTATTGTATAGCTATTATATTATACACAAGCATAATCATTATATTTATATTGTAACACCTTCATTACTGCTAGCATATAAGGAACTTGTCTTAATGGGATAATTGTCACCGCGCTATATTGACAAAAATATTTAATAATGCTAAAATAGTAGTCAGTTGTATGCTAAAAACAAAAAAAGGAAATTAATGGCTGAAGAGCAAGCGTTATCACAGCAACCACAAGCGTTGCCAACACAGGATGATTTATCAATGTTGTCGTATATTTTGCGTCATGTCCGGGGATCGAGTTTAATCTCCGCCACGGCGTTGGACTTGGACATAGTGGAAGACTAGTTGATCTGGTGGTATACTGGTGGTGATGGAACACACAATTCAAGAAGTTATTGCAAAGCTATTTAATATTGAAACGACGGTGCAGTTGACGCGTCCTGATCCAAAGTTTGGTGACTTTGCGACGAATGTGGCGCTGCAGCTAGCGAAGCCCTTGGGTAAAAATCCACGTGAGATTGCCGAGGCGATCGCAGAAGAGTTGCGTGGTCATGAGAAGTTGGGCGAGGTGAGCGTGGCTGGACCAGGCTTTATCAACGTGACGTTAAGCGACCAAGCGGTGCTGGAGTCGTTGAAAGTGCGGCCGGCCACCAATCGTTCAGGCCAAACGGTCGTTATTGAAACTAATTGTCCAAATCCATTCAAAGCCATGCATATCGGCCACGCACTGAATGCGATTTTGGCAGATACCATGGCGAATTTACTGGCGGTGGATGGTGCGTCGGTGCACCGAGTGAGTTACCACGGCGACGTCGGCACACATGTCGGTAAGAGTATGTGGGCGATTCTTCGCGAAATTGACGGTGATGTCAGCAAACTAGACGCTATTCCGTCTAATAAGCGCAACGAGTTTATGAGCCGTATGTATGTTGAAGGCGCACGGGCAGCTAAAGAATCACCAGAGGCACGAGCGGAAATTGATGAGCTAGCCAAGCAGTCATTTGAGTTGGACGATCCGCTATATAAGCAGGTGTACGAGATTTGTAAAGCCTGGAGTTTTGATGAAATTGATGCCAATGTGGCACGACTGGGCAATGTGCCAATTGAGCGGCGCTACGTCGAGAGTGAAACCGAAGTGCCAGGTAAAGCTTTGATCAAAGCAAAAACCCCAGAGGTCTTTACCAAGTCGGATGGTGCGTATATCTTCAAAGGTAGTCAGTATGGTGCGTTTGACAATGTGTTTATCGGTTCGCACGGCAACGGGTTGTACGGCGCACACGACATGGGGCTAATTCAGTTGAAGCATCAAGATTATCCAAACTTGGACTTGTCGATTACGGTCAACGGCGAAGAGCAGGCGGCGTATTTCCGCGGGGTGATTGCCGCTAGTGAATTAGCAATCCCAGAATTGAAGGGTAAATTGTTTAATTATGCGACTGGCCTGGTCAAACTAACGACTGGTAAGATGAGCTCGCGTACTGGTGACGTCATTACTATCGATTGGTTGTTTAACGAGTTCAAGAAAGCTATCACCCAAGCTGGCGGCGAACCAACCGACGCGGTGGTGGCAGGTGCACTGCGTTATCAATTTTTGAAGGTGAAAATTGGTAGCGATGTAGTATTTGATATCAATGATGCGGTGAGTCTCACCGGTAATACCGGTAGCTATCTGCAATACGCGCACGCTCGGGCGCGGGGAATTTTGGCAAAGTCTGAGCAGACAGCTGCTTTCCCGACAGAATTGTTTGATGAAGATCAGCTGCTGGTCAGGAAAATGAGCCAATACGCGGAGGCGGTTAACCGCGCCACCGAGAGCTTGGAACCGCATCATGTTTGTGTCTACCTATTTGAGCTGGCGCAGGAGTTCAATCGTTACTACGAGAAAAACCAAGTCGTCGGCAGCGACAAAGAAGCGCACCGCGTTGGTCTGGTGGCAGTGTATGCTGATATCTTGAAGGCAGGATTGACTATTTTGGGTATTGTAGCACCAGAGAGACTATAAATCGTTCTGTACTAAATATGGTACAATCAAGGTGTTACTTAACGTAAAGGAGTTTTATGGCGGAGAAAAAAGTAGTCAAGAAAGCGGCAGTCAAAAAAACGACAGCCAAGAAGTCAATTATTAAAAAACCAAGCGTAGCGGTGTTGAAAGAAAAAGCAGGCGCGGTAAAAAGCCATGGCGGTGGCTTTATGATGTTTATTCGTGAGCAGGGTGTCGTTGGTCTAGCTGTCGGTTTGGCGATCGGTACTGCGGCTGGTGATACCGTGAAAAAGTTGGTGACAGCATTCATCGACCCGCTTGTACAGTTGATCGTTGGTTCGCAACAAGGTCTCCAGGCAGCATCATTTACTGTTGAGATCGCTGGACGTCGGGGTGAATTTTTGTACGGAGCATTTATCAGCTCATTGATCACCTTGCTGGCGGTTGCCTTTGTAGTCTATGCAATTGTCCATTTCTTGAAACTTGATAAATTAGACAAGAAAAAAGACTAAAACGCTTACGTTTGCCATTTTGCGCTCTCCTATCTACAATGTGAGTATAAAGGAGAGTGTAGTGTGAAAGATGGAGTCCGGAGGGCGGGTTATTTACATAGGTCGAAAGAACCGAGTAGTAGCCATTTGTTAAGTCAGAATATTGAAGGTCCTCGACGGTCGCCATATAACTATGGCGAGTCTCCCGAGCAGAGAAGACAGCGCCTCGAAGAATTGCGAAAACAGCACGGGAAGTTACCGGAAACTCCTTTTGCTAACTACGATCTTGGTGACAAAACATTGCCTGCGTATAAGCACAAAGCAGAGATATTAGATACACTCTCAGAGAACAAAATATCTTGGTTATGTGGACCGACGGGTAGTGGTAAAACGACACAAACCGCTCAGTATGCACTGGAGCGGTTTGATCGTGTTGTGGTGTTGATGCCGCGACGGGTGATTGTTGATAATGTTACTGAATATGTCGAGCAGAATTTACGTGAACAGCTGGGCAAACAATATCCTGATCATTTGGTAGGAAAAATTCATGGACGCGCCACGGAAGCAACGCCAGATACTAGACTTTGTTTCATGACAGCGGCAACGTTTACGAACAAATTGGAGGAACTTTCTGAGGGTTGGCATGACAAGAGAATACTGGTGTTGGTTGATGAAATACATGAAGCCAATTTGGAGATGGAATTTGCTACGGCCCTGGCGGCAAAATCGATAGAGAATACCGACAAATGGCATATGGCTTTTTCCAGCGCCACGCCTGACACGGAAGTTTCTCAGGCGATGTACGAAGATATTAATGGATCAGCATTGCCAGTCGTAACCATCGAGGGTCGGCCGCATGATATCGACATTACAGAAGATAACGTGGGGACCGTATCTGAAGCGTATCTTGAATATGGTAAGGATTCGAAAAAAGCATTGGTCTTTGTTGAAGGGGTGAGAAGTATTGAGGAGACTATTGCGTCAATCAAACGCCACACCCGCCATCAACCTAGGAGGATACGATTTTTTAAACTACATTCTGGTATATCAGAGGCTGCGCGCCGAGAGATTTTTACTGCTGAACCAGCAGAAGACGAGTCATTTGTCATCGTTTCGACCTCGGCTGGACAGTCTGGCATCACTATCCCCGAGGTTGATTTGGTGTTGTCAAATGGACTGACAAAGAGTAAAGAAATCGGTGAAGAGGGTGCGGAAGGACTGCCACCTCGATTGTGTACCCAGGCAGAGTTGATGCAACAGGCGGGGCGTGGTGGCCGTGATATTGACGGTGCAAAGTTTGTGCTGGCGCGGCCAATTTCTTACGGCAAGATTTATCTACCAGAGGAGCTGAAAGGATTTTACGACATCGAGTCCCGCGAGCAGCATATCCCACCGGAGATATATCACACCAATATTGTGCGCAATGTCTTGTCGGCTATCAATTTGAACGGTGATTTTGAAGACTTGAACCGGTACTTGATGCATCCTGTTGCTAGTAAAAAAGTTATTCAAGAGTCGTACGATTTGTTGGAAACATTGGAGGCGATTGATGAAGAAGGGCAGATTACAAAAATTGGTGAATTTATGGATAATCTACCATTGTCACCAGAATTATCTCGAGCATTAGCAGAAATGATCAAACGTGGAGGAAGCTTGCGTGAAGTGTTGGCGCTGTCAGCGATGGCGGCTTCTATCTCTGGTGGTGGCTTTGCTGCTTGGCATCAACCAAAGGAACTATTCCAGGAATTTGTCAGCCCCGATACAACAGATGACTTTTTTGCCGAATACGATGCTTTTTTGAAAACCAGAGAGATCTACAACGGTCATCACACTGATGGTCGTGCTTATCTGGCAAATGGTATTGACCCAAATAAGGCAGATAATATTCACTATCAATTTAACAAAATATGTCGGCGTCTGGAGGTTAATCCATATGACGTCGATATGGGTGAACTGAACAGTGAAGAAAAACATAATATATCAGTGGCCCTGCTGCGGGGATTTCAAGAGTTGTTGTATGCCAAGGTCGGTAGTCGACGTATTGGTCGAACAACAGTTAACCAATACAGAAATATTCATACTGGCGAACGTGGTATTTCTGAGTACGAAATTAGTTCGTATAGTTTAGCGCGGCGTATGGGGATGGAGGCGCTGAAGTTGGTAGTAGCCTTTCCGTGGTGGTATGACGCGCATGATGGTCGTCGACATACGCTCAATACAATTTTGCCAGTGACGAAGGATCAAATCACGCAAGCCCTGAGCGACAGTGCCGTGCCTGAGTTCCTTGGTGACCGGGTGGCGCCGAATGGCGATTTAGTTCGTGTGACACAGCCGAAGATTGGTTCGCTGGTGATCGGTCCAGAGCAGCAGCAAAAAATCCCTGCTACGACAGATGAGCAAATCACGCTGGTAGTGGACACGATGAAAAATAGGGCCAATAAACAAGTAAGAGTATTGTTTGATTTACAACATCAACGAGTTATTACTAAGGGTCAATTGCGTCAGGTCCTAGACGGGTCTGCGGTAAATAGTCACAATGTCCACGAAGCGGAGGCTAAGGTTTGGGCTGTGGTGCAAGAGGTATTAACGAGCGAACAGCAAGAAGCTTTTTATAGTCAAATAAACAGATGACAAGTGTACAATAGGTAGTATGAGTAAAGCGAAAAAATATTATAGATCGATCTGAAGATGACTGGACTAGATCCAGTGCGTGATGAGATTTTGGAAGTGGCGCCGACCGTATTTGTTTGACTTTTTAAATGATTTATGCTAAAATATTGTACGTGGAAAAAGTAAGCCCGAACCCGAGCGATATAGAGGCTAAGATGCATCAGCCTCGTGTTCTGCAAATGCTTGATAGTGGTGAGCATTATGCGGATTTAGGGGTGGCGAACCTTCAATTAAAAGACTGTGATTGTGAGCAACTCGGTAACCCGGAAGCTCGCTGCAATGAAATATATGAATATGAGTTGCCTGCCGATGCTATTGAGCGGGCTAATTTGGGTTTTGATTTAGATGAGCTACCGTCATTTATTGGTGTAAAGGGCGGGGCGGCTCGCCAGGTTTTGGAGGCACTAGTACACAGTGACCGTCAGTTACCACCTCCTCGCGATGTCGATTTGGTAATTTTAGAAGAAGTTATTGCTAGCGGCGATTATGATCCAGATGAGATTCGGGCGGTAGCGAGCGATCTTTCAATGCGCTTTTCGCCGCGTGATGCAATGAATGGCTATGGTGCGGAGCCTGTACAGTCTACCGCTGAGTTTATGAGGCAGCATGATTTTACAATCAATCAAGTGCTTATACACAAGGACGGTGACACTTGGAGGCTGTTGGCCAGTACTCAAGCAGTGTTGGATACTGCCGAGCACGTTATCAGGCCAACGGTATTTGAGCACGATCCTGATAATAGCTATCGCATTGGTAACAAATTAGCCCTCAAGGCTGTGCGCCTTCTTTCAGATATGCAAGTTCAAGGAATTGACGATGCAAGTATTAAAAGCGTCCAGCTGCCAGATGATACTTATGGCGATCCAAGAGACGATTATTTCATGCAAACATTGCAATTAGACAAGGCTTTAGAGGTCAGCGACGAATTAGCTGAATGCTATGTGGAAAATCTGAGGTTCTACCGGATGTTGCCATATGGCTGTGAAGACATGAGCGCTGCTGAATTATACTACGAGTTAGTCAATCGGACAAATTTTGTTCCCTCTGACGGTAATGCATCTGGCGTTTTTCTGACTGAAAGAGAAAATCGTCTGGAGTTTGGTAGTGTAGCAAAATTTGATGACGCTGTTGAACGGTTGCTGCAGCAGGTGCCAGAGCGGTTTTCTCGTGACTACTACGACTCTAAAACGTAGTATAATAAAGATATGAAAGCAACTTTTAAGCCAAAGAAGATTTTGTGGATGGATCTTGAGATGACTGGACTAGATCCGGTGTGTGATGAGATTTTGGAAGTGGCGGCGATTGCGACGGATTGGGATTTTACGGAAATTGCGGCCTATGAGGGTGTGGTGCGACATGAACCCGAGAAGCTAGGTAAACTACTGGACCGAAATGCTAGTTTTTGGGACCAGCATCCAGCAGCGCGGCGCGGTTTGGAGGAACAAAATGCTTCGGGTAAGCCGTTAGCCGAGGTGGAGTGTGAATTATTGGCATTTTGCGATGAACATTTTGCAGATGAGCCACGGATTTTGTTGGGTGGTAATTCAATTCATCAAGATCGGCGATTTATCGACCAATGGTGGCCTATGTTGTCAAAAAGACTACATTATCGGATGTTGGATGTCAGTGCTTGGAAAGTGGTGTTTGAGGGTAAATATGGTAAGAAATTTGCCAAGCCAGAGGATCATCGGGCGCTGGAGGACATTCGCGGCAGTATCATGGAACTTAAGTATTATTTAAAGAAGGTGAAACCATGACCCATAAACAATTTGAAGAATTTATCTTGAGCTTGCCGGGTGTGTGGTTGGACTATCCGTTTGGCGAGGATATCGCGGTGTATAAATTTGGCAAGAGCAATGATGGCGCGGGGAAAATGGTGGCATTGGTAGCGGAGGGCTCAAAACCGCTTAGAGTGAGTTTGAAATGTGATCCATTGCTGGCGCAGAATTTGCGGGAAAAATACGAAACGGTACTACCGGGCTATCATTTGAACAAAAAGCACTGGAACACCATCATCTGTTCGGGGCAGTTGAGTGATGAAGAAATTTTTGATTTGGCGCGGCTGAGCTGGCAGTTGGTTAGCGGTATTACACCGGAGAGTTCTCGAGACGCTTCTTGATGGAAGTGATGTCTGACTGTGTTTTTTCTAAGAATTCTTTGACGTCAGATTTTTTGGCTTTTTTTGACAAGCTGGATAATTCTGAACTAAGTAGCTCAAGTTGATAGGCCATCTCCCTGGCGTAGACAGCATCGAGCTGGTCGTTTAAAAAGGCATCATCTAGCTTTTCATTGAGCTTTACCTCAAAGTCCGGCACCTTGAGAGCTTTGTTGATATCTAGCTTTTCTGACTGAGCGATTGGTGTTGCCTTATTGACGGCGGTGGTTAATATTGCATCAAGGGAGCTGTTAATGTCAGTGACCGTGCTATTTTTTAGACGCTTTTTCTGTAGTTCAGTGACGGTTTGTAGGCGGGCAACCCTCATGATGGCGTTAGAAACCGTTGGACCAGAACCTGACTGACTGGCCGCCCAAATGAAGCCAAGACTGAGCATACCAACCAGTGCAATGATGATAATGATGATTTTGGTTTTCTTATCAAATCCAGCTGGCTCTGGTGGAGCAGCGATTTGATTGAGATAATCAATACCAGATGGTGTTGGTGGTTGAGAATATGGATCATTTGGATACATAGTACTATTTAAGCATAAACATGAACAGAGGTAAAGGGTGATATAATAAAGACATGCAAGATGCCAAAGAAGAAGTGCGGGCACGACTGAATATTGAGGACGTGATTGGTGAGTATGTTCAGCTGAAGCGGGCAGGTCGTAATATGAAGGGACTTAGTCCGTTTACCGACGAGCGAACGCCAAGTTTTATGGTTAGCCCAGAAAAGCAGATTTGGCATGATTTTTCGTCAGGCAAGGGCGGTGATGTGTTTTCATTTGTGATGCTGGTGGAGGGGATGGATTTTCGCCAGGCGTTGGAACATTTGGCGCGTAAGGCGGGTGTGGATTTGAGTTTGTTCTCTCGCGGTGATGGGAGAACTGCCAAGCGGCGAGCACGAGCGGCTGAAGCATTGGAGCTAGCGGCAAAATTCTTCCAACAATCACTACTGCGTACACCCAAAGCCCTGGAGTACGTCGTCAAAAAACGTGGTCTGACTCGACAAACGATTCAGGATTTTATGGTTGGGTTTGCGCCAGATGACGGTTCATCGTTGGTAACGGCACTCACCAAGCGGGGCTTTTCAAAACAAGAATTAGCCGATGCTGGTTTAACGAATAGATTTGGTGGTGATTTGTACCGTGGTCGGATGGTGGTGGCACTTATGGATGCGACTGGCAGAGTAGTTGGGTTTACTGGCCGGATCATTCATGATGAGGCAAATGCCCCAAAATATCTAAATACGCCGCAAACACTTCTGTTTGATAAATCACGGCACATCTTTGGTTTGTCTCAGGCTAAAGAGGCGATTCGAAAATCAGACGAAGTGGTAATCGTTGAGGGTAATTTGGATGTAGTGAGTAGTCATCAGGCAGGGGTGCGGCAGGTTGTCGCCACGGCTGGAACAGCTATCACTGAACAGCACCTCAAGGCCTTGAGTAGGCTGGCTAGTAGAATTAAATTAGCGTTTGATGGTGATAGAGCGGGTTTAAATGCGACTGAACGGGCTATCAAACTATCACAAACCATTGGGGTGGAGTTGGAGGTTGTTAGTTTACCAGAGGGTAGTAAGGATCCGGATGAATTGATCAAACTACATGGCGTGAAGCAATGGGAACTGGCTATCACTAACGCTGTACCTGCCGTAGCGTGGGTGATACAACAATACTCGCAGCGAGAAAATGTCAGGACTGCTGAGGGAAAACGACGCTTTTCAACTGCATCGCTGAACTTGATTCGCAGCTTGCATGATCCAGTAGAACAAGAGCATTATTTGCAGATGGTGGCTGAGAAAACAGGGGCAAGTATAGAGGCTCTTACAGCAAAGATGTCTGGCATCACAACAAACAAAACGGTTCTCCGCCACCCAAAAGTTAAGAAAACAGCACCACAAAAACCATCAGATGAGACATTGGATATGCTACTAGGGCTTGCAGTGCAAGAGCCGGGAGTGAGGCGTTGGCTGGCGTCGGTGCCAGAAGAAATTACGGACAATGTAAATACTCGAGAACTGTTGAAGTATCTCACCCAAAACCCCAATGCAGCACTGGATCCGATGCCCGAAACCTTGAAAAATATTGAAGAGTATGTAAAGATAGTACAGTTGAAATTCGACACTCGTTATGCCGACTGGGATAAAGACGATTTACCAGGTGAGATGGCACGATTGGTCAAACATGTAATATCCAAACACCGTGAAAACAAAATACAACAATTAATGAGTAATTTGCGTGACGCTGAAATTGCAAATGATGAGTCGTTGGCTCAAGATCTGCGACATCAGCTGAACGCACTAATTAAGGAGAAAGCGTGACCGACGACCCAATAAAAAACAGGCCATTAGCAACTGATGAGACGGAATTCGATGAGCCGACCATCGATGATGTTGATGATGACGAGGAAACCGAAGACCTTGATGCTCTGAACGCTGGGCAATACCTGGATGATATATCGGATGACTCAGTTAGGTTGTATTTACGTGAGATTGGTAAAATTCCGCTGCTCAATGCTGAAGAAGAGATGGAATTGGCACACCGTGTGATTCAGGGTGATAAAAGGGCTAAAGATAAGATGGCTGAGGCGAACATGCGGTTGGTGGTGTCGATTGCCAAGCGGTATTCGGGCCGTGGGTTGGATTTTCTGGATTTAATCCAGGAGGGTAATACTGGTTTGTTGCGTGCCGTCGAAAAATTTGATCCAGACAAAGGCTTTAAGTTCTCAACCTATGCCACCTGGTGGATTCGCCAGGCGATTACTCGAGCGATTGCTGACCAGGCACGAACCATTCGTATCCCGGTGCACATGGTGGAAACCATCAATAAATTGTTGCGCACTCAGCGACGGATGACGCAAGAGCTGAACCGTGAACCGACTATTGAAGAGCTGTCTAAAGAGCTGGATATGGAGCCAGAAAAGATTGAATATGTGATGAAAATCAAGCAAGATATTTCAAGCTTGGACGCTGGTGTTGGTCGCGATGGTGATGAAGAAGATTCGGTGTTGGGTGACTTCATCGAAGATGAGGATACGGTATCACCAGAGGAATCAGCCACCAATCAGCTACTCAAAGAGCAGGTCAATGACGTACTGTCGAGCTTGAGCGATCGTGAGCAGAAAATTGTCCGTATGCGCTTTGGTTTGGATAATGGTAAAAGCCACACACTGGAAGAGGTTGGTCAAGAGTTCGCTGTGACACGTGAACGAATTCGCCAGATTGAAGCGAAGGCTTTGGCGAAGCTGAGGAAGCACAAAGATGCTAAAAAATTGTATGAATATTTGAGCTAAATGAGCAAGCGATAATAAAAAAGAAAAAAGCCAGGCGGATGTTCGTCTGGCTTTTTTGATGCGTTGTGATCTAGCACTGCTCAGGCGCCTTGCAAAAATGTTCGTGGTGAGTGACGGCCTCTAGCTGCGCGTATAGCTCATCCAGTCCGCGGTCGTTCATCACAAAATAGTCGGCAATGGCAATCGGTCCGCCTTTTTCTAGGTTTTCAATTTCCGACCAATCACGTTGGTCAACTTCGCGCGGTTGCATCGGCCGCTCGGGGCGTTTGGCCATACGTTGATAGCGCAGGTGTTTTGGCGTGACAACGGCGATGACAGACATTTGGCCAGGGAATTCGTGCTTGAGGATTTTATATTCGCTCCAGGTGTACAAACCGTCCAGGACGATGAGTTTTTGGCCAGCGTCAATCAAGTCATGCGCCGATTTGACGACGCGTTTGACTACAAAATCTTTGCCTTCGCGACGACGAATGTCCTCGCGGAATTTTTGCTGATTGTCCCAGGTTGGTTCGATGCCAGCTTCTTCCATGGCTTTGTAGATGATGCCGCCAAAATAAATTTTCGGAATGCCCTTTTTGGTGAAATATTCGACCGCCGAACTTTTGCCGCTACCAGCTAGACCAACGAGGGCGATGATGTTTGCGTGTGGTTGTGTCATGTTGCTAGTATAGCAAATTTGCTATACTGAGTATATGAAGCGTTTGGCGGTCATCGACGGAAAATCAGTGTTTTACCGAGGGTATTATGCCATGCCGGGGCTCAGTACGGCGGACGGTACGCCGACGGGCGGGGTGTATGGATTTGTGAGTTTGGCGATTGAGCTGATCAAGAAATTGGAGCCGGATTATGTAGCGGTGGCGTGGGATAAGCGCGGCACCAATATCCGCAAGCGGCGGGAATTATATCCAGAGTACAAGGCCGGTCGCAAGCCAGCGCCTGATGATTTTTATCAGCAAATTCCGATTTTACATGAACTGCTCGATGCATTTGGCTGGCCGCTGTATGAACTGGATGATTATGAGGCGGACGATATCATGGGTGCGTTTGCCAAGCAAGCGGAAGCGCGCGGCGTGCAGACCTGTCTATTGACATCCGATTTGGATGCGCTGCAATTAGTGTCGCCGCTGACCAAAGTCTATGCCATGAAAAACGGCCTGAGGAACATAGAGGAATTTACGGCGGAATATTTTGAACAAAAATATGGTATTCGGACGGATCAGTTTTTGGATTTGAAGGCGCTGAAGGGCGATTCCAGCGACAATTTGCCAGGTGTACCGGGCGTTGGCGAAAAGACGGCGGTCAAATTATTACAAGCATATGACACGCTGGATGGCGTGTACGCGCATCTGGATGAGCAAAAAGGCGCTCTACGGACAAAGCTAGAGGGCGGTCGCGAGTCGGCGTATTTGACCAAGCAAGTGGCGGAACTGTGGACGGACGCGCCGGTGGAGCTGGACTGGGAAGTGGCGGATGTTAACGACTGCGACTTTGCGCGGGTGGCGGAGATCTTGCGGAAACTGGAGTTTCATTCGCTGATCGGGCGGTTGCCAAAGACTATGCAGGCGGTGGACGAGGCGATGGAGACGGCGGAGTTGGAATTGCCGCACGTTGACAATCTGCCAGCTGAGCCGCTGTTTGAGGCAGAAAATATTATCCATATTGATCCATCAGAGCCGGACATGGTCTATATTAATTCCAAGCCTGGCGTGGCGTGGCGGGCCAAGATCAGTGAGGTTGGTCAACATATTTGGCAACTGTTGGCGCAGGGCGTGGTGATCGCGGCGGATGTCAAGGTACTGTATCACACGCTAGACGCCCATAACGTGACGGTGCGGTTTCATGAGGTCTGGGATGTTGGGCAGGCGGCGTTTTTGATCGATCCGCTGAGGCGTGACCGTAGTTTGATGGCGCTGGCGGGTGATTTTTCTGAGGACAACTCCCCAGCGTGGCAGCTGGCACGGCTCCGTCAAATTTATCGCCAGCAGCAGGATTATATGGCGGCGCATCAGCAGATTGCCAGGGTACTTCGCGACTTTGATTTTCCAGTGATTTGGCCGCTGTTTCAGATGGAAAAGCGCGGCATGAAGCTGGACACGGCGCTGCTTGAACAGATGGCCGAGGATTTAAGGGCGGAGGTGAGCCAGCTTGAACAACAAATGTATGCGATGGCTGGACGCGAGTTCAATGCTGCTAGTCCGGCGCAGCTGTCTGAGGTGTTATTTACCAAGTTGCAGCTGCCAACGACTGGTATCAAAAAAGGCAAAACCGGCTATTCGACGGGACAAAAAGAGCTGGATAAACTGCGCGGGCGACACCCGATCATTGAGCTGATTGAGCGGTATCGGGAACTGACTAAATTAATCAGTACCTACATTGAAGCGCTGCCGAAATTGGTGGCCGAGGATGGACGGATTCACACTACCTTCAACCAAGATGTCACCAGTACTGGGCGGCTAAGCAGCACCAATCCGAACCTACAGAATATCCCCGTGCGCACGGAATTGGGTCGGAAAATTCGCCAGGCGTTTGTACCGAGTGAGGGCAAGGTGTTTGTTGGTGCGGATTATTCGCAATTTGAACTGCGACTGGCGGCGGTGCTGGCGGGCGATGAACAGTTGACTCGGGATTTTAATAGCGACGTGGATATTCATACCAAGACGGCGGCCGAGACCTACGGTGTGCCGATGGAGCAGGTGACAAAAGCACAGCGGCGTGCAGCTAAGGTGATCAATTTTGGGGTACTGTATGGTATGAGCCCGCATGGCTTGGCGGCGGCCACCGGCATGACGTTTACTGAGGCGAAACAGTTTATTGAACACTATTTTGCGGTGCGCCAGCCAATTCGCCACTATTTGGATACAATTTTAGTTCAAGCGCGCGAACAAGGTTTTGTCGAGACCTATTTTGGCCGGCGCCGACCAACGCCAGACGTTAAGTCGAGCAATTTTATGGTGCGTTCGGCGGCCGAGCGGGCAGCCATGAACATGCCGATTCAGGGAACGGAAGCGGATTTGATGAAACTGGCGATGATTCGGTTGGAGGACAAGTTGGCTGGGCTGGCCGAGCCAGTCCTGCAGGTTCATGACTCGATTTTGGTGGAATGTGCGCCGGAAGACGTTGAGCGAGTCGGTGGCATTATGCGTGCGGAAATGGAAGGCGTTTGCCCAGAACTGCCAATTCGATTGAAGGTTGATGTACAAATAGGCAAGAACTGGGAGGAGACATAAGATGACAGAGCAGTTATTTCAAATCGGTATAAAAGCCCTTATTCAAAATGATGAACACCAAATTTTACTACTCAAAAGCAAGGACTATTGGGATATTCCAGGCGGCAGGATGGATCAGGGCGAGGATATAACGGCTGCACTGTTACGTGAGCTACATGAGGAGATTGGCATTCATCGCATTGCCAAACAAGAATTATGGAACGTAGCAAAAGCGGTCAAGCTATTACCATATGACGACATAATGACAAGTCTGATGTTGATTGTGTACCGTGTTCAGCTACCGGCAGATCAAATTCCTCGTTCATGTGAGCCCGGCGTTACACTTCATTGGGTAAGCCCTGAGCAAGCGGCTGATTATTTGAAAAACAAATATCCTGAGGCCTTCCGTCAAGCGATAGTCCAGCTCTCGTAGGATACTAATTATACTAGTGCAAAAATTCTAATATTATGGTATAATCACCCCATGAGATACGCAAGAACAAATTCTTTTTCCCGACTGATACCGATTTTACTGGTTATTATCATTATGGTGGTGGCGGTGGCAGCGGTGATTGCCATTGGTCAGTCTTTGCTGGGCGGTAATAATCCGGAGAATAAGCCAAAATCTCAGGCAGATATTGCCAAAGAGTCATTGCTATCAACTGACGCCAATCGAGCAGTGCGTTTGACGGTTCGCGGACCAATCGTGGCGCAGGAAAAATTCCGCTCCTACCAGATTGAAATCACACCAGATATTCGACGCATGAGTACCTATGAGGGCTATCTGGAAAAGCAAATTGATGAGAAAAAGTTGGATAATAATAGCCGCGCTTATGAAGAATTGGTATACGCTCTGGAAAAAAGAAAGATGATGGAAGGGCGTCAATTGTCAGAAGAACAAAATGATTTGAGGGGTATTTGCGCCAACGGTAAAGTGTACAAGTTTGAGACGTTATATCACGGAAATCCAGTGAAGACGCTGTGGACGTCGGACTGTGGTGGCTCAAAAGGCTCAGCAACTGCCAATGCCAATGACATATTGCTGATGTTCCTCAATCAAATTCCTGACGGGAAAAAGATTGCTGCAGGTGTTGGCTTGCAGCAGGAAGATACATTCTTCCAATTCTAATACACATAATAGATAACGAGGGATGGAGGTTACATCGGATGCCTGAGCTGCCAGAAGTTGAGACGGTTCGCCGCGGTTTAGCTGAACTATTGCCGGGTCGAGTGGTAGCGCGAGTGACGGCGTTTGACTCACCAAAAAGCTTTCCGAATGCGCCGGCTGATGTTGAACAATTTTTGTATGGCGCGCGCGTGACGGCGGTGCGACGGCGAGCAAAAGTGCTGATGATTGACCTGGATACGCAGTATTCGCTGGTGATACATCTGAAGATGACGGGGCAGCTTATCTTTCGTGGAGTGCAGAGTTTTGCTGGCGGTCACCCAAACGATAGCTTGATTGGTGAGCTGCCGGATCGGTCGACGCGGGTGCAGGTTGATTTTGTGGACGGGTCACGACTGTTTTTTAACGATCAGCGCAAGTTTGGCTGGGTAAAATTACTGCCGACTGATGAAGTAAAAAACCTGCCATTCATGCAAAAAGTCGGGCCGGAGCCGCTTGATCCTCAGACGCGGGCTGAGGATTTCATCCAGCGGATTCGCCGCCGTCAGAATTCGATGATCAAACCAGCCTTTCTTGACCAAGCAGTGATCGCTGGGGTTGGCAATATTTATGCTGACGAGGCGCTGTGGGCGGCACAGATTCATCCGCAAACGCGGGTAAAAAATGTTAGCGATCAGCAGTTGAATACATTATTTAATGAGCTGCGGCAAATCTTGCAACTCAGCATCGATCAAGGCGGCTCAACCGATAAAAATTACGTTGATGCCGAGGGCCGAAAAGGGAATTATCTGACATTTGCTCATGTATTTCGCCGCGAAGGTCAGGCTTGCCACCGCCACCCTGACCAAGAAATCATTAAGCTAAAAGTCGGCGGTCGTGGTACGCATGTTTGTCCGGTGTGCCAGGTGGAGGTTAAATGATCTATCTTCTCTGTGGTGATAACGAATTTGAGAAACAGGCGGCGTTGGTAGCGCTGGTTGGTGATGCGGACGTCGTGCGGTATGATGGCGAGGAATTAACGCTGGCTGATATGCAGGAAATAGCAATTGGACAAACCCTATTTAGTCAGTCTGCAGTGTACGTCATCTCGAAGTTGAGCGAAAATTTTGACATCTGGTCGCGATTGTCAGAGTTGCCGTTTGATGATGATAAAACCGTTATCTTGCTAGAAAGCAAACTTGATAAACGAACAAAAACCTATAAATGGTTGCAAAAAACTGCCAAAACTCAAGAATTTTTGCCGCTCAGTGACCGCCAAAAACCGCAGCTTATATCTTGGTGTGAAGTGCAGGCTCGTGAGCGCGGTTATAGACTGACGCGCACACAAATAGGAACGTTGATTGACCGTTTGGGGTTTGACCAGTTGCGACTCAGTAATTTTTTGGATCAATTGGCGCTCGCGGAGAATATTACTAACGAGCTGATCAATGATTTGGTGCCGTTGGCGAGGTCAGAAAACGTATTTGATTTGTTCGTTGCTGCTTTGTCGAAGGATTATGAAATGGTGCATAACATCATCAGTTATTTGGAATCGGAAAGTGGCGTAGATGGTGCCTATCAGACGATGGGGCTATTAGCTTCGCAGGCGACCAACCTGGTAGCATTGGTGTTGTCGGGTGGCGATAATAAAACGGTGGCGGCAGATTTATCGGTCAATCCATATGTGTTACAGCGCTTGTCCTCGTCAGCGCGGACCGTTGACATTGAACATCTCAGGCGGATCAACGACGCATTGTTTCAGGCAGACCTTCAGATGAAAACAACCGGGGTTAATCCGTGGCTGCTGATAGAAACGGCGTTGGTAAAATTGTAACCAAATAACAACACCTCAGCATCATCACTGAGGTGTTGTTTGAAATTGACGAGTCTTATTTGTCAGCTTTTTTAGCGGCAGGTTTTTTTGGTGCTGGCTTCTTTGCAGGTGCCTTTTTGGCAGCTGGCTTGGCAGCTGGTGTTTTCTTTGCAGCAGGTTTCTTGGTTGCCGGCTTTTTGGCAGCTTCTAGTTTAACACCAGCCTCTTTGGCTGCTTTGCTCAGAGCGCTTTTACGGCGAGCTACAGTATTTTTCTTCAAAAGGCCTTTTTTAACCGCAGTGTCTAGCTCAGAGTGGGCAGCTGCCAAGGTAGTAGCGGTTGGATTTGCGTGAAAAGCTTTGACTGCTGATTTGATATCTTTTTTGATGCCGATGTTCTTTTCACGGCGTTTGACTGCTTGTTTAGCGCGCTTGATGGCGGATTTGATGATTGGCATGGTACTCCTTTACCTCTATAAGTTGTTATCGCTAATCAAGGATGCATTATACAGAAAATCACATGAAAAGTAAAGGGGCGGGACGAAACGGGGTATAATCTTGACTAATCGCCTATGCTTATGCTATAATTCAGCCAAAGGCTATAGCAATAAAAAGAAACAGGAAAACAAACAATGAGCACCGCTTCCGCCAAGCAGCAGGTAATCCAAAAAATCAAAGAAAACACTAATATATTGGTTACGGTTAGTCGTGATCCAAGTGTTGATGAGTTATCAGCGGCATTGGGGTTGACGCTATTTTTGAATGAGCTTGGAAAGCATGCTACAGCGGTATTCTCTGGTAAAATTCCACCGGCAATAAATTTCCTGGAGCCTGATAAGACGTTTGAAGACACGGCGGACAGTCTCAGGGACTTTATCATCGCGCTTGATAAGGACAAGGCGGATCATTTGCGGTACAAAATCGTTGACGATGCAGTTGTGAAAATTTTCATCACTCCGTACCGAACGACGATTACTGAAGCGGACTTGGAATTCTCACAGGGTGATTACAACATTGAGCTGGTGTTGGCTTTGAACGTTGAAGACAGCAATCATCTTGATGAAGCGTTGACGGCTCATGGTAAAATTTTGCACAGTGCTGACGTGGTGACCGTGACAGCTCGGGACATTAAGAGTAGCTTGGGTGCGATCGATTGGCATGAGCGCAACGCCAGTGGTGTGAGCGAGATGCTTTTGGAATTGGTTGACGAGCTAAAGACCGTAAAGGCAACGCTGGACGAGCAGATGGCAAATGCGTTTATGACCGGTATCGTTGCTGTAACTAATAGGTTTAGTAACAACCTGACATCACCTCGCGTTATGACAGCGGCTGCGGATTTGATGGCTGCAGGAGCTAACCAGCAGTTGATTGCAGCAAAGTTGGTGGAAGCTGAGGAATTGGAGGCCCCGGCTGACGAACATGATGAACCGGAAGGTGCCGATGGTTCAAATGAGTCATCAGATACTGAGGAAGCAGAAGTAGACAACACCAAGCTGTCAATTAGCCGTTCATCACGTAAACAGCCAAAACAAGCAGATAAGGAGCTACCAAAACCAGATGATGGCACCTTGGAAATATCACACCAAAAGAGGGGTGACCTAGATGAGGTGGCTCGACGAACACAGGCCGAAGCTCAAGATGAGGCTGCACGTGCCGCTGAGTCATACCTAGAAAAGCAATTAGCAAAATCCACGCCGGAAGAGTCAGTAGAATCAGAAGAATCAGAAGAACCAGCAAAATTACCGGAGCCAGAATATAGCTTACCAGCCATCAAGCCGCTAGGCAGCCCACAATCTCCGAAAGATGAGTTGCCGGAACCGTCAGTAGGCGGTACGTTCAATGCTTCAACTGAACAGGCTGCAGAAGACAAGAAGCGCGAGGCTGAAAGTGGTCGTAACCGCACGATTTTGAATCATGGTCAACCGGGTACTAGTCAAGGGGGGTTTAGTGATTCACCGATAAACGCCACCGTTGCTCGCCATGATGATGAGCCAAAATCAGTCGACCCGTTTGCTGAAATGAACAACAATTTACAGAACAATAGGTCTATCTCTCCTCTGGGAGAAGCTTCAGCTATCGCTGGACATAATGGCGATGTCATGGCTGCTCTCAGTGAAGATACCTCAAAGGTATTGGGGACTAATCAGTCATTGGGTCAACCAACCCATCAGGCGGTTAGCGAAGCATTAGCAGCGGTGCCTAATGTTCCAGATCCATTGGCGGTAAACCCTGGCACCCCAACTTTGGCGGAAATTGAGTCTTCTGCCAAAAATATAGCAGGGTTACCACCAATGCCTGACTTTAGTACGTTGCCAGAACTGCCACCGGCTTTTCCGCCAGCTCCAGCAGTCAGCCCTAATACTCCACCGACGCCAGCGGCAACCCCGTCAGTTGTAAATACTACTAACTCTGAATTTAATCCAACCCAGTTCCAGATTCCGGGACAAAATTAGCATGATACCAAATGACGATATCGTGCTTATTGACAAACCAGCTGGTATGAGCAGTTTTGGCGTAGTCGCCAGAATCAGGAGAGTGCTCAATCAACAGCTAGGTAAGAAAGCAAAAGTTGGACACACCGGTACCTTGGATCCGTTTGCTACTGGTCTGATGATTTTAGTAACGGGTAAAAAATGTAAAGAAGCCGGGTCATTTACCAAGCTAGACAAATGGTATCAGGCAGAAATCATTTTGGGGGTGACTAGCACGACGGGAGATCCTGAAGGAGAGCTTACGCCGGTGTCTGAGCATCAGCCGACAATTCAAGAGGTGAGACAGGCTGTACGGAAGTTCATTGGGGTGATTGAGCAAACCCCGCCAGCTTTTAGCGCCATCAAAATCAATGGGCAGCGCGCCTATCAACTCGCGCGAAAAGGTCAGGAAGTTGCAATACCTGCACGGCAGATCACGGTGTATGACATTGAAATTGCATCATATAACTATCCAAAACTATGCATCAATACTCATGTCTCTAGTGGCACATACATTCGTACGCTAGCAGAGGACATCGGGAACTATTTGGGGACTGGTGCCTACTGTCGGTCGTTGCGGCGCACAAAAATTGCCGATTTTACCATCGAACAAGCAGCAAAACTATCAGATTTTGGCATAGAGAATTAGGGTGGTATTATATGGATATGAAGCATAAGGGTTTTACATTGGTTGAAGTATTAATTGTTATAGCAGTGATTGCCGTGTTGGCATCAATAGCAATTGTCTCGTATCGGTCGGTGCGTGAGAATGGATTGGACGCGAAGATTCGATCTGCAGTTAAAACTGCGGGCGATGCTGCTGCTTTGGCGGAGGCTAGAGGAAAGCGCATCACCGGATTTGGTCCGTTTAATGCGCCGGATGGTGTACAAACTTTGGTACCGGATTATTTGAAGGCTGACTATCGGCAAGGTGTTTCTAGTAAAAAAGCAGCAAATGAGGAAGCAATCTTTCGAATCTATGAGTGTCATGACGGTGGTAAGGGGTTTGTGATATATGCCGCATTGAATAATCCATCTACCGAGGACGTAGCAACCTTCAATCGTATTCGTTCAAGTTGTCATCACAATAGCACGCAAGCACCAGACAGTGGCTCAACGATATATAGCTACGCGCAGCTATTCTAGCGGCACTGCTTGAAAATATCGGTCACTCCTGATATAATCAAACGGCTATGATTAGTAAAGAGAACAAGCAAAAAGCGATTGCTTTGACTCAGGTTGGCAAAAACGATGTCGGTAGCCCTCAGGTACAGATTTCGATTTTGACAGCTCGTATCAAAGAGGTTACAGAGCACTTGAAAGTCAACAAACACGACTTCATGGCTCGTCGCGGCCTTGTCCAGATGGTAGGTAAGCGCAAGCGCCTACTGCGATACTTGGAGCGAACTGACTTTGAGAGTTACAAGCAAGTGCTGGCTACATTGGGACTGCGCAAATAAGCAAGCCAAGTAGTTTCAGGTCCGCCCTACTATGTTGGGGCGGATTTTTGTATGGACTATTTAGGGACAGCGATGATGACTTCACGCTTGTCAAATGATCCACCCAGGGAACATGAATACAGCGTCAAGCGTGGTTGATCGGTTCGTTCTTCTATCTCGATAGCATCGGGCTTAACCTTATATATATCATATATGCTGTACTCGTAGCGTTTGCCGTCGTAATCAACTGTGATAGAATCACCAACTTTGAGCTTGTTGATATTGTAAAAAGGAGAATTGTTGATGGTGCGTTGTGGTGTTGGTCCAATCTGGAAGCGATGAGCAGCAACGATGAAATTTCCACCCTCTTTAGGGTTGCCATTTTCTGGCTTACGCCACCAGGCAGTTAGCTCTAACACTTCTGCGCCACCGGTTTTGTACGGGATATTGACATTGATAGCCGGGATGTAAATGCGATTTTCTGGATGAAACTCATCAGTTGTTTTTTGCAAAACCTTAGTTGTCTCATTGTTTTTTGGGTCGATAAATTGTGTTGCAAAAAAGGGGCTAAAAATAGTAATAAGCAAATATCCGCCACCTACTAACAATACCAATGCTATAACTAATATGAGATAATCTTTTGTCGTTTTAGTGCGTTTAATCTTCACGCTTATCATTATACCAGTTCACCGGGTGGTGACTGAAGGGTGTGGTATAATGATAGGGTAACTAACCGCGAATGGTGATAGAGACGAGAGCTTATGACATATCAGCTTTCACCCCTGTTACTTTTCGCGATAAGAAAGGAGGCTCATGATGAGCATTATTAATCCAAGTGGCAAGGATATTTTTAGTGTTACCACGGAATGGTGTGGTCGACCACTGACATTAGAGGTAAATAGGGTCGGTTTTCGCACTACCGCCAGTGTGGTAGCGCGTTACGGCGACACGGTTGTGTTAGGTACGGCGATGGTCGGATCGCGACCAGTCGAATTGGACTATTTCCCGCTGTCAATTGACTATGAAGAAAAGTTTTATGCTGCCGGCAAGATCTCTGGTAGCCGATTTATCAAGCGAGAAGGTCGTCCATCTGATGAGGCGATACTCATCGGGCGGCTGATTGACCGACCAATTCGTCCACTGTTCCCGAAGGGATATCGGCAGGAAGTTCAGGTTGTGTCGAGTGTCCTCAGTATGGACCCAAGTTTCCGTCCTGATATGGTAGCAATGGTAGCCGCTAGCGCAGCGCTGAGCCTGACTGGCACCCCATTTGATGGACCGGTGGCAGGTTTGCGTATTGGCCGAGTTAACGGTGAATTTAAGGCCTTTTTGACCCCTGATGAGCGCGCAGCCAGTGACCTGGATTTGGTGGTTGCTGGTATCGAGAACGGCATTACCATGGTGGAAGCGGGTGCTCATGAAGTGAGCGAGCAGGTAATTATCGATGCTATGGCGTGGGCACATCAGATGATGCAGCCAGCCATCCAGCTTCAACGTGAGTTGGTAGAAAAAGTCGCACCAGCCGCGCAGCAGTACGAACTAGTTCTACCAGATGAAACCATACAAGCAGAAGTTGACGTGTGGGTTGCTGGTAAATTTGGCGCAGCTATTCGCCGTGCCTACCCAGAGCGTAACGAACTGATCGCGGATATTCGTCAGGCGTTTCATGATGAATTTACCACAAAGCTCGGTGAGGATTATGATGAGCTGCGACCTCAGTACGATGAGGCCTTTACCTTGGCGCTCCATAAGGACGTACGCCGAGGTATCGTTGAGGACAAGGTGCGTCCAGATGGCCGCCAATTGACGGAAATTCGACCACTCAGTTCAGAAGTTGGTTTCTTGCCGCGAGCACATGGATCAAGCTTGTTTACCCGCGGCGTGACCCAGGGTATGAACATCGTTACTCTGGCGCCGCTGAGCTACGCGCAGCTGGTGGACACCATGGAGCAGACCGATTACGAGCGGCGATATATGCACCATTACAATGCTCCAGGCTACACGGTTGGTGAAGTGCGCCGTTTGGGTAGCCCGGGTCGTCGGGAAATTGGGCATGGCTACTTGGCGGAGCGGGCATTAACGCCAGTCTTGCCAAGTGAAGAAGAGTTCCCATATGCTATTCGTTCAGTGACAGAAATCATGAGTCAGAACGGTTCTACCTCAATGGCAGCAACCTGTTCAAGTTGTTTGGCGCTGATGGATGCGGGTGTGCCACTCAAAGCGCCGGTCTCTGGTATCGCCATGGGCTTAATGATGGACGAGGGTACACCATATGTGCTGAGCGACATCGCTGATGCTGAAGATTTTGCTGGTGACATGGACTTTAAGGTGACAGGCACTGCTCAAGGTATCACGGCGCTACAGATGGATATGAAGGTGCATGGCCTACCAGTTGACATCTTGGCACAAGCAATTGAGCAATCAAAAGCCGGCCGAGCGCACATCTTGGAACATATGTTGTCAGTATTACCACAGCCGCGCCAGGCGTTGAGCCCATATGCACCACGCATTGAGAAGATCAAGATCAACCCAGACAAGATTGGTGCGGTGATTGGCAAGGGTGGAGAAATGATCAATAAGATCACCTCTGAAACTGGTGCCGAAATTGACATCAAAGAAGATGGCTTAATTACCGTGGCTAGCCCAGATGGCGCATCAATTGAGAAAGCTATGAATTGGATCAAGAGTTTGGTAGAAGAGCCAGAGGTTGGCAAGATCTATGAGGGTCGGGTTGTTAGTATCAAAGACTTTGGCGCTTTTGTGAATATCTTACCAGGAGTCGATGGTATGGTACATATTTCGAAACTGGCCGAAGGTCGGGTCAATAAGGTGACTGATGTCGTCAAAGAAGGCCAGACTGTCCGCGTCAAGATAACTGGTATTGACGAGCGCGGTAAGATCAATTTGACGATGATCGGTTTATAATCTAGCCATAACCGTATTCAGTAAATCGTAAATAGTGTACAATTAATAGAGTAAGAAAAGGAGAAAGCATGGATAACAAAGGTAATAATACAAACTCGACACCAACTCCTGCTGCAACCGTTCCGGAACCACGTGTGCAACCGGCGCCAACTCAGCCAGCTCCTCAGGGACCAGTCAAGAAAAAGGGCATGAGCAAGGGTATGTTGTGGGGTATTATTGGTGGTTCGATTGCCTTCATCTTGTTGGTCGTTGGTATTGTTTTGGCGGTGATTTTATTGAGCGGTCCAAGCAAAGAAGATTACAAGGAAGCGCATGATAAGGTTACGAAAGTGCGAGGTACCTATCTACGGGTTGGCTCGGCTTTTCGTATGGTTTCATATGGGACATCAACCGCGTCTACCGATAAGATCAAAGAATCAGTAGAAGAATACAAGAAGTCGGTTGATGACTTGAAAGACATGAAAGCCTTGCGTGACAAAGATGTTAAGCAAAAATATGATGATTTCATCAAACAAAACAATGAATTTACCACAATGGTAGGTGATTTGGCTGATGCATCTGATGAATTGTTGGAGACCACAAAGAACTGTCGAACCGCTACTACCTTTCCTCGATTTAGCTCAGACCGTAGTAAGTTGCTAGAGAACTATGACAAAACTGTTAGTTCTTGTGTTTCTGCTGTTAAAAAATTAGCCAAAGTAAAGAGTCAATTGTTGTCCGAAGAGGCAAAGAAACTGGCTGATGCTTTTGATGAACAACGAGGCATAGTTGAGGAGATGCAAAAAGCTCATGATGCTGGCGACGCGTCTGGTCTGTCAGCAGCTGCGAGTAAGTTGTACCGCCAGCTCACAAAGTTCAAGGCTGGTGACGCTCCAAAAAAGCTAAACGAGGCGTTCCAGAAGGCAGAGGTTAACTCTCAGTTGAATGCTTTGGGCCGCGTATTGACCGAGAAGGCGAACCAGGGATAACGTGTTACTATAGCAAGTAAAAGCTCCGTCACTTGGCGGAGTTTTTACTTGCTATGGGGCTTGTTTGAAATAACTAAACGTAATATAATAGATAGTCGATATCCACTATATCTAATTTATGGAAGGACAAGCATGAAACTATCAGGAGCTGTTGAGCAGGCGTGTTGTATCATGGCAATTTTGGCTGACCCGCAGCGAAAAGCGCCGATAACCAACGACGCTTTAGCAGAAAAGATGTTGGTTTCGCCGACATATTTGAAAAAAATTAGTCGTAAACTAGTGGTAGCAAAGCTAATTACCTCAACACAGGGCGCTGGCGGCGGTTTCATTTTGGCGCGGGAAATGGGCCAAGTGACGCTGCACGATGTGGTGTTGGCGATTGAAGGCGAAGCACCGTTTTTTCAGCCTCAAGGAATTGTCGAACGGGTGTTTGCGTCGCGGTCTCGCCAGGTGGAAATTGGCATGAGTATGATTGAAAAAGTCTTTTCCGAGGCGCAAGAGAAGTGGAGCGAATATCTAAAGACGGTAACGTTAGCAGACGTTGTCAAGGAGGTAATGCATGGTTGAAAAATTAAAGCGGCTGTCAAATAGACGCCGCGCTAATATGGTGCGAGCTGAATGGCAGCACCTCTGCAAGAATAAAATATTACTGCTGTCGATGGCAGTTATCTCGTTTATTCCGATTATGTACAGCGGTTTTTTCTTGGGTTCAATCTGGGATCCGTACGGACAGGTGAAAAATTTGCCGGTGGCGTTTGTCAATGAGGATAAGGGCGCTCAGTTGAACGGACAGGCGCTGAATGTCGGTCAGTCGGTCAAGCAAAAGCTCAAAGATAACCATGATTTGGGTTGGGAGTTTGTGAATAAACAGCAGGCTGATGACGGAGTCAATAGCGGGCATTTCTATGCGGTGGTGACTGTTCCGGCAGACTTCTCGGCAAAAGCGGCATCGATTACTGCTGCTCAACCGCAGCAAGCGGTGATTCACTACACGACTACGCCAGCCAAGAACTACATCGGTTCACTGGTCAGCAATCAAGCGGCTGAAAAAGTCAAAACGTCGGTGGCTGAGCAAATTACTCAAGCGTATGCTAAGGGCGTGCTGGAAAGTGTAGATAAACTCGGCGGTGGTCTGGAAACGGCGGCGGGTGGCGCGTCCACCCTGCATGGCGGTTTGATGCAACTGCAAGCGGGCGCGCAGACGTATACTGGCGGTGTTAAGCAATTGGCGGTAAATCAGCGGGCGATGGCTAATGGTTTAGCGCGGCTCGGCAATGGATCGCGCCAATTGCAGGCAGGTTTGGGGCAATTGTCGAACGGTTTGCCAAGCGAATCGCAAGTTGCGCAGTTAACAAACGGTATGAAACAGTTGCAGGCAGGTCTTAATCAATTAAATACCAGCGTGTATAATCCATCCCCGACGCTTATTAATCAGCAGAATAAGGTGCAGAACGAAGCGCAGGCTTTGGCACAAACAATGCAGACGTCTTTAGTTGACTTATCAGCAGCAGGTGTTGTATTGAAAGATTTGGGCAGCCAGGCGGTAGTTTCTGGCGGTTCAACAACCATAACTTTACCGCAAATTAGCCAGCTTTCTCAAGCGCTTAATAAAACGCAGACAATTAGCGTTCAAGCGGCCGCGCTACTTAAAGATTTGCAGATGCTTACCCAAAGCCTGTCAACACAGCAAGCACAATTGCAAACCGGTGTTTCTACGCTGAACAACGGCGTTAACCAGCTGGCGCCGAATGCAACCGCTGCTCTTAATGGTTATAACAGCGTCAGAGCGGCGAATAATCAGTTGCTGGCCGGCTCGACATCGCTAACAAACGGTCTGGTGCAGGCGCAAACTGGCAGCCAACAGCTAGCGAATGGCGCGCGGCTGTTAGATAGCCGCTCTGGTGTACTAACGAATGGTGCATCGCAATTGGCGGGCGGCGCGGATACTCTGGCTGCGAAGCTAGCGGATGCTTCCCGGCAACTCAAAATACAACCAACTGGCGCAGCCACCCAGCAGCAGATGGCAAATCCGGTGAAGTCGGAAACGACCAAGCAGGGCGACGTGCCGAACTATGGCTATGCGCTGGCACCGTACGTATTGTCGCTGAGCTTGTTTGTCGGGGCGATTGCTCTGAATATTATTTATCCAATCCGCAAAACTTTTGCCGAACAAGAGAACGCCTTTCGCTGGTGGTTGGCTAAAGCTTCGGTTACTGGTATGGCGGCTTTCGTTCAGGCAACAATTTTGATGCTGATCATGGTTTACTGCCTGGGTCTAGTGCCAGACCATCCGGGGCATTTCATCGGGGCGATTTATTTAACGTCGTTTGTCTATATGTCGATTGTGTCGCTCCTGGTAATTGTGCTGGACAATCCAGGACGCTTCCTAGCGATGGTACTATTAGTATTGCAGCTGGGGTCAAGCGAGGGGACGTTCCCGATTCAAACAGCCAACGACTTTTTCCAAGCGGTCAATCCGCTGGTGCCGATGACTTATTCTATTCGGGCGCTGCGCCAGGCTATTTCGGGAGGATTGGGCAGTTCGTTCTATGACAATAGCATGTGGGTGCTAGCGGGATTCTTGTTGGTGGCTAACCTTTTAACGATCGGTTTCTTTATCTACCGCGGCAAGCGTAAGTTTGCTCATACTTCGGTGGATGGCGACGATTAATCCTCTTTGAAGCTTTTAGAAAATGCCAGCGTCTTTGGGAAAACGGCGCTGGCATCTTGGTTGGTGTAGGGTCATTTTTGACAAAATGCGGGCAGTTTGCTAAAATAAAGCTACTAACGAGAGGGATTTCTAGCGAGTAAAATAACACCTCTTTACCTGGTTTTTAGATTATTGTAATAAAAAAGGAGTATAACAATATGGGTCAGCGGCGACTGGCAACACCGCAGAAGGATGATGCTAAAAAGCGTCCTCAGTCGAAAAAAAGTAACAATGCAGTATTAAACAGTACCACTACTCGTAAAGGCGAGGTCTTTCGAGCGCAGCGACGAACGAGCGAGAATGTCAACCTCAGGGCGTCGCAGCACGTAATCAATATCCCGGTAAATAAATCAGTTTACAATGGCTATGGTGGCGAGCAATTTAGTGCCAAAATGCAGCCAAAACGGACTCGTGGCGGCAAGCCAAAACTACGAATCATCCCAATCGGTGGTGTCGGCGAAATGGGCATTGGTAAAAATATGAACGCCATTGAGTACGATGATGAAATTATCATTGTGGACATGGGCTTCCTGTTTCCGGGCAGTGATTATCCAGGTATTAACTACATCACGCCAGATATCACCTGGCTCGAGGAAAATAAGCATAAGATTAAGGCGCACGTGTTCACTCACGGACACCTTGATCACATCGGTTCTTTCCGGCACTTTATTCATCGGATTCCAGCACCGGTCTACGCATCGAAATTTACTATCGGTATGTTAGACAAGTCGCTGGCTGATGCCGATACTGACTTTCAGCCAGACTTTCGGGTGATGGACCCATTGAGCCACGAAATTGTTCAAGTATCGAAGCATTTTTCGGTGGAGTTGGTACGGGTGAATCACTCAATTCCAGATTCAACGGCGGTGATTATTCGAACGCCGCTGGGTGTAGTGATTGACTCTGGTGATTGGCGATTTGAGGAAAGTCCAGTTGACGGTCAGAAGTTTGACCTCAAGCGCATGACCGAAGTGGCGTCCAAAGAAGGCGTGTTGATGTTCATGAATGAGTCGACCAACTGTGAGTCGGCTGGTACACACACGCACACGGAGTTTGATATTCAATATTCCATCGGCCAGGTGATGGATAAATTTAGTAACAGCCGGGTGATTTTGAGCTGTTTCTCATCGCAGGTGCACCGCTTGCAATTGATTTTGGAAGAAGCACACAAGCACGGCCGTAAGGTGGCGTTTGCTGGCTTTTCAATGATTCAGAACTTGGAAGTGGCGCTGCGTTCGGGAACCATCAAGATCCCGAAAGATACCGTCATGAAGATGGAGGATATCATCAAGTTACCAGACAGCCAGGTCACGGTGGTTTGTACTGGTTCACAGGGTGAGTTTAATGCTGTGCTCAATCGCATGGCGACTGGCGCGCATAAATACATGAAGATTAAAGGCTCTGACGTGGTGGTGTTTAGCTCTAACCCGATCCCGGGCAATGAGAAGAACGTGGTGCGAACGGTTGATGGCTTGATGCGCGAGGGTTCTGATGTGATTCAGAATGGTAAAACACACTTGACCGGGGTTGGGCCGCTACACTTGTCGGGCCATGGGTATTATGATGATCATATTAAGCTGATTAACGCCTTGAACCCAACGTACTACATGCCAATTCACGGTGAATTCCACATGCTGGTGCACAATGCGCGGCTAGCAGAAAAAGAATGTGGCATTCCTAGGAAGAATATCTTTGTGTGTGACGCCGGTGATATTATTGAAATTGATATCGAACGCCAAGCTAAGAAGGCTGGTCGAATTCAGGCTGGTGGCGTGATGTATGACGATACGGGCGCTATCGTCTCTGAGGTGGTACTGAAAGACCGCATTCACATGTCTCAAGAGGGTATGTTTGTGGTGGTGTTGACAGTCCAGCGCGGTACGGGACGGCTGTTGACCAGCCCAGATATTATCTCCCGCGGTTTTATCTATCTGCGTGATTCTGAGGAATTGATGAACATGATTCGCCAGTACTTGAAGCAAAAAGCAGCCCGCAGTTTTGCTGGTAAATACGATCTTGATGTGGTGAAAAAGGAAATCAAGGATGAAGTCACGCACATCTTGTACGACCAGACGCGTCGAACACCGATTGTTATCCCTGTTATCAATGAAATCGGTGGTGGTTTGAAGGCACCAGGAAAAGTTTCTCGTGGTGCCCAGGGAGCAGCTAAGCCAGAAGCAGCGGCTGATAGCCTAGTTGTACCAAAACTACCAAAAAAACGATTTCCAGCTAAACAAATCCCTGACACGGAGGCGAACGACACCAAGGCTCGAGAGCGACACAACGCACCGGCTTATTAGACATATTTGATAAAGTATGATATAATAAACAAGTGCGATAATCCGTAAAACGGGGTATAATAGATAATAGTTATGCCTAAAAAACGAAAGACTACAAAAAAGAAATCAGTGGCGACTGCGCCAAAACATGACGTGCCGAGTGGCTTTTGGTCGCAAGTTGGGGCGGTCTTGATGATAGTGCTGTCATTACTGTTAGTGGTGGCATGGTTTGATGTAGGCGGTCCAGTATTGGAATGGACCAACCACGCCGCTTTGAAGGTCGTTGGTTACGCTATGTATGCTCTGCCAGTGTTGTTGGTGTATATTGCGGTGGAGACTTTCCGCGCAGAGAATAATCGATTGCCAATTGCCATGAAGATAGCGGCTGTTTTGGAGGTGGTGTGGCTGAGTGGACTGTTTGGACTACTGAAGACTGCCGCCCGCCCGGAGGCTGGTGGTGTTATTGGGGATGTTGCTAACAATATAATGATGACCCTGGCAGAAAAGCCAATCATCGCTCTGATATATATCGTCCTCATCCTTATCACCGCGTTGTTCATCACGCTCATGACCCCAGTTGAGCTGTTCGGTAAGATATGGGAGATGATGCGGCGTGATTCTTCGGAGGACGATGAGAACAAGGCAATTATGCGACAGGCTGCCAAGGCGGAAAAAGCAGAACCACGAAAGGTTAGCGAGATTAATTTGAACGCTGGCGTGCCGACGGTAGATACAGAAGAACCAGCTAAAGCCAAAAAATCGTCGCCGTTAAGT
The DNA here is from genome assembly GCA_963535375.1 of uncultured Candidatus Saccharibacteria bacterium. GTDB lineage: Bacteria > Patescibacteriota > Saccharimonadia > Saccharimonadales > Saccharimonadaceae > Nanosynbacter. The sequence continues at coordinate 111,634 of CAUSVT010000002.1, forward strand.
AGTTTGCGGGGTAGTGTGAAGCAGGATAAATCTGCTGAAGAACAGGCAGCGTTGGTTTCGGTGCATGATCCAAATTGGCAATCACCAAGCTTGGATCTACTAGAGAAGAAGCAAAGCCCAGCTGATGCTGGCGATATTCGGCAAAATGCCCAGATCATTCATGATACCTTGGCAGAATTCAACATCGACGTGGAGATGGAAGACGCCAATATTGGGCCGAAGGTGACGCAATATACTTTGCGGCCGCCGAGTGGTGTAAAATTGACGCGCATCACAGCACTGGAGACGAATATTGCTTTGAATTTGGCGGCGCAGAGTTTACGGATTGAGGCGCCGATTCCTGGGCAAAAGGCCGTTGGTATTGAGGTGCCAAACCGACGAGCGGCTGATGTGCGACTATATGGTGTGTTGGATTCGAAACAATGGAAGCACGCCCATGAACCGTTGAGCTTTGCTATCGGTAAGGATATCTCGGGTGAAGCAGTGGTTGGTGAGCTGAACAAGATGCCGCACATGTTGATCGCTGGTCAGACCGGTTCTGGTAAGTCGGTGATGATTAATACGCTGTTGACTAGTTTGTTATACCGCAACAGTCCAAGCGATATGAAATTGATCTTGGTTGACCCAAAGCAGGTGGAAATGGCGCCATATGAAGACATCCCGCATCTGTTAACTCCAGTGATTACTGAGCCAGAAAAGACTATCTCGGCCTTGAAATGGGCGGTCAATGAGATGGAGCGGCGGTATAAGCTGTTGGCGGCTGAGAAAATTCGTGATATCAAGAGCTATAACAAAAAGATTAAGACTGCTGGTACGAAAATCCCGGTTGCTGATGAGAACGGGAACGTTCAACAGCATGAGGACGGGGCGATGCCATACATTGTCATCGTCATTGATGAGTTAGCTGATTTGATGATGGTGGCGGCGCGTGATGTTGAGGCACTGGTTGTTCGCTTGGCACAGAAAGCCCGAGCAGTGGGTATTCATTTGGTCTTGGCAACGCAGCGGCCGAGTGTTGACGTGATCACTGGTTTGATCAAGGCGAACGTGCCAGCACGAATTGGCTTTACCGTGGCTTCCCAAGTTGACTCACGAACTATTCTGGATCAGATTGGCGCTGAGAAACTGCTTGGTCAGGGTGATATGTTGCTGTACACACCAAGCATGAGCAAGCCAAAGCGTATTCAGGGTGCATGGGTGACTGATGATGAGGTTAATAAGATAACGGACTATCTCAGGATGCAGTCAGCGCCACAGTACAATGACGAAGTGGTTGCGCAGCCTGTTCAGCTCAATGGTAAGGGTGGCGTAATGGTGAACTTGGAAGGCAATGACGGTGACGCGATGTTTAAGGACGCTGTCCGCCTGGTCATCGAGAGTCGGCGAGCTTCTACTAGTTTATTACAGATGCGGTTGAAGATTGGGTATGGTCGAGCTGCTCGTATCATGGCTGAGATGGAAGACCAGGGAATCATTGGTCCAGCTAATGGATCGAAGCCACGAGAGGTGTTGGTATCAAGCCTTGATGAGCTTGGTGATAGCTAATTTGAAATGATCTAGTTATCGTGCTGTTTGGTATTCTCCAAGTAGCGTGACTTTGTGACCGATTGCGGTGATTTTGTTGATGGCGCGACGTAATGATGGGCCAGCAGTATCAACGGTTATGAAGAATTTGTAGTTCCACGGTTGGCCGATGATAGGCTGGGATTGGAGGCTGGCGAGGTTGATTGACTGATTGGCAAAGGTACGGAGTATCTCGAGCAGGCTGCCTGGTTGGTGGGTAGTGGTCACCACAAGCGTTGCTCGATTGGCGTCAGTCACTGTGGCGATTGGATCAAGGACGAGAAAGCGAGTGATATTATCCTGACCGTCTTGGATGTGTCGCTTGAGAATTGGCATATTGTGTAGCTGAGCGGCGGCCTCACCAGCGATGGCTGCTAGGTGTGATGAACCGTGTTGCTTGATGAATTCGACAGCGCCAGCGGTATCAAAATATTCAATTTGCGCCGCGTGTGGTAGGCATTCTTGGAGAAAATACTGGCATTGTGACAAGGCAACAGGATGTGAATAGACAGTGGTGATATCTTCAAGCTGTGTGCCTGGATTGGCAATGAGGGTTTGTTGAATGGTAAGTGTCACTTCACCAACGATAGGAGCGCTGCAGGATTCGATGTGACGGTAAGTTTCGTTGATGGTGCCGTAAATGGTATTCTCTACTGCCACGATAATAGCGTCAGCCTGGCCGCGAGCATAGGTTTGAAAAACATCGCCAAAGGTCACGCACGGAACGATGGTGGCGTCAGGCCCGTACCATTGTTTTGCTGCTTGTTCGTGAAATGATCCAGCTTGTCCTTGAATAGCGATACGCATGAATTTTATTGTAGCACGGTCTAGTGGGTTTACCACTGGACTTTTATATCAGATTACCGTATAATACGAGGGAATAATAACCTAAGGTTATGTGAGATAGCATAACCATCCGTGAAGGATTCCGAAGGAGGAAACATGAACGAATACGAACTGACCGTTCTTATTCATCCAGATTTGGAAGCAAATTTGGACGCGGCGCTGGACAAGGTTCGAGCGTTGATCAAAGACAATGGTGGTAAAATCACCAAAGAAGACAATTGGGGTAAGAAAAAACTGGCTTACCAAATTCGTCGCGAAGATTTCGCAGTGTATGTATACTTTGAGGCAACACTACCATCAGACGCACCGCGCAAGATTTCAAGCACATTGAACATTACTGACGAAGTATTGCGCTACTTGTTGGTAAAGACTGATGAAAAGACTCGTCAGGCATTGGCAGAGCAGCGCGAGCGATCTGAGAAGATGGCTGCTGAAGCCGCTGAAGCTGACGCATAATTATCGCAAACGATATCGATAATAACACTATAATAAGGAGGGTAACACTATGGCACGAAGTATCAATCAAGTCATTTTGATGGGGAGATTGACCCGTGATCCTGAGCAGCGCACAACAACGTCAGGTAGGACGGTGGTGAGCTTTTCTATCGCGGTGGATCGCCAAACACAAGATGATCAAGCTGACTTCTTTGATGTCACTGCATGGGAAAAGCTCGGTGAGCTGGTTATGCAGTACCTATCAAAGGGCCGACGCGTGTTGGTACAAGGACGCCTTCGCCAAGACAGCTGGGAAGACAAGGAAACTGGCAAGCGACGTTCACGAATTGAAGTGGTTGCCTCTGATGTGACCTTCCTAGATGGGCCAAGTGGTGATACTGCTGGCTCAACGGCAAATATATCAACGAAAGAAGAAGTAGTGACGGAAATTGACGATAAACCGATTGATTTATCAGAAATTCCGTTCTAACAAGGAGTAGAAAATGGCTAAACGACAAAAAAAGGATACACCAAGTGTATTTGACTACCGAGACGTAAAGACGCTGCAACGATACACCAACGTGTACGGTCAAATTGAATCAATTGCAAAAACTGGTTTGACTGAGAAACAACAACGAAGCTTGGCAGTTGCTATCAAGCGTGCTCGCCACTTGGCATTGTTGCCATTCGTGACACACGGCTAATTTGGAACATTTTTCGGCGCACCAAAGTATGTGGCGCGCCGGCCAACAGTTCTAAAGATGAAATAAAGGAGCAAGGATGTACCAGCCAACAGAGTTAAAAAAAGGAACAATTTGCCAAATAGACGGTAAGCCATATCGCGTGGTTGAATATGGACAGAAGGTGATGGGTCGCGGCGGATCGATTGTTAATGTGAAGTTGAAAAACTTGATTGACGGCAGTGTTATCCCGAAAACCTTCAAGGGGCAAGAGAAGATTGAGTCAGCCGAGGTGACCAATAAAACTGTTCAATATTTGTACCGTGATGGTGAAACATTTTACTTTATGGATCCTGAAAGCTTTGAACAATTTGAATTGGGTGCAGCAATCGTCGACTCAGCAGCTGACTTTCTGAAGGAAGGTGACTCATTGAGCTTGCAGTTTTTTGATGGACGAGTCATCAACGTAGAGCTACCAAAAAACCTATACTTGGAAGTGACGTATACTGAAGATGTTGTGAAGGGTGACACAACGTCGAGCGTATTGAAAGATGCGACATTGGAAACTGGATTAGTGATCAAGGTGCCAGCATTCATCAAGCAGGGGGATATTGTTAATGTCGATACAACGACTGGTGAATATAGGGAAAGAAAAAAGTAGAGAACTGAGGAAATACCTCACGCTACGGCTGAAGATTATACGTCTTCGAATGCGTCGTTTTTGTAAAAGATGTCATCAAGACTCATCATTGAGATGGGTCTTTTATGGTGGTGTCAGTTTTTGTTTAATCTGTCTGTTGTCTGTGGTTATTCAGATGAGCTTTCCTGGGGATCGCTTGACTAGTAGGGCACACATGATGGGACGGAGTGTTAGCTGGTGGACACGCAATGATATTGAACGGTTGGCGAAGGACAGTACTCCACAGACACAGCTGCAATTTGCGACAAGAAATGGCAAGCAGGAAGCTTCCGTAGGCAATTTTGGTGGCACAGTGTGTGGTCGTTGTGTGGCCGACAAAGCGTTGGATTATCCGTGGTGGCAGCGATTGATGCCGTTTAGTTTGTGGTGGCGTTCGGTTGAGGTTAACAATGCTGAAGTGAAATTTGATGAAAGTGTGTTGGAAGCGAAGATGGCTGAATATGGTGATAGCTTAACATTGCCGCCCGAAAATGCACGAGTAGAGATTCAGAATGACAAGGTGGTGGTTGTAGCAGAGAAAGCTGGTCGTGAACTGCAAAGTGTTGAGGCGCGTCAGGCGATAGCTTCGACCCAGTATTCTTTGGGTGACAAGACCGAGGTACAAATGAAGGGTAAACGTCTGTCTGCCAAGGTGACGGAAAAACAGCTGCAAGAGTTACGCTCTCGTGTTGAAAAGATTTTGCAGCGAAATATCGCCGTGGAATTTGAAGGTAAGGCAGTCAAAGTTGACAAATCAACCATCGCAAAACTTTTGTCTTTCATCGAAGATGGACATAATATCCCCAAAATAGCGCTCAATCAGGCGAAACTAACGGAGTTTTTGGAACATTCATTTGGCAAAGTAGTCAATAAACCAGCTGGTAAAACCGTTATTTATATGCATGACGGCACAGAGACGAAACGTGAGAATGGGGCGCCAGGCCGGGGCATCGATGTCGCGCAAATGACGACAAAAGTACAAGAGGTGCTGCTTGGTACAGAGGAAAAAGATAGTCGACTTGCGCTGGTGGCCAAGCAGTTGCCACCGCAACCGGTATACAAAGAGACCTTCTCTCATTCGGCACTGGGACTGCAGGCTTATGTTAACTCAGTGGCGCGTGATCATGATATTCGCCTGACAGTTAGCCAAGTGTCTGGCGAAAACTGGAGTGCTCAGGTGCGCGGCAGCGAGTCCAGTGTGTCGGCCAGCACGTACAAATTATATATAGCTATGGTTTTGATGGATAAAATTGATAATAATCAGTTGACTATGAATGATAAAATCGGCGGGGTATCTGTGCAAGAATGTATAACGCGGATGATTGTAAACTCAGATAATGCGTGTCCGGAGGTGGTTATTGCTCGGTACAAGGCCAGTGACATAACTGCGTATTTGCGTGAGGGCAAAGGGTTTAAGGATACGTCACTCAGAGGATCGTATGTGATGACGTCGACTAATGATTTGGCGAAGATTTTGAAGGGAATTGATGATGGCACTTTAGTCAGAGGTAGCCACCGTGACTTCTTGTTGGGCTTGATGCAGCGACAGGTGTATCGCCAGGGTATACCAGCTGGTAGTGGTGGCACAGTGCAGGACAAGGTTGGTTTTTTGGAAGGGTACCTGAATGATGCGGCTATTGTGACTCATCCAAAGGGGAAATATGTCATGTCAATCATCACCAAGGGTCAGTCATGGGGTAAAATAGCTGAGATAACTCGTAAGCTTGAGGATATTATGTATGGCGGCTAAGGGACGGCTTGATAAGGAACTTGTTGTCCGTGGCCTGGTCGCCAGTAGGTCGCAGGCTGAAAACTATATTCGCCTCGGTGATGTTCTGGTTGATGGAAAGGTGGTACAAAAGCCAGGTTATGTGGTAGGTGATCAGGCATTGATTACGTTGTCGCCACGTGAGCGATACGTCAGTCGTGCGGGATTAAAATTAGCGAGTGTTGCTTCAGCTTTGGGTGTTACGTTTGCTAACCGCATCGTGCTGGATGTTGGTAGTAGCACTGGCGGGTTTACTGATTATGCGCTGAAACATGGTGCCAAAAAAGTATATGCGGTTGATGTTGGGACGGATCAATTGCATCCAGATTTGCGGCAGGATTCAAGGATAGAATTGCACGAAAAAACTGATATTCGGGATTTTGTGCCAGACGAATCGCCAGATATTGTGCTGATCGACGTATCGTTCATCAGTTTACGGCAAATTTTACCGCACCTTGCGAGTATTTGTAAGAACACGACGCTAATTGTTGCTATGGTTAAACCGCAGTTTGAAGCTGCGCGTCAGCAGCTGGGTAACAGTGGCGTCATCAAAAATGATACAATTCGGCGGCAGATTTTGCGTGATTTTGAGGCGTGGTCAGCAAAATTGTTCGTGACGGTGGACAAAGCCGACAGTGCCGTGGCTGGAGCTCGCGGTAATCGTGAGCGATTTTATGTACTAAAAGTAGTTAAATCAGCTACACGTTGAATCTAAACTCAACGACATCATCAGGTTGCATGACGTAGGTTTTACCTTCGGTCCGTATCTTGCCAGCAGCGCGGGCAGCAGCTTCAGAGCCAGCACTGACGAGGTCGTGATAGTCGACCACTTGAGCAGCAATGAAGCCTCTTTCAAAGTCGGTGTGAATAACGCCAGCAGCCTGTGGCGCCGTCCATCCTTTGTGGATAGTCCAGGCACGAACTTCTTTAGGCCCAGCGGTTAAGTAGCTTTGCAATCCCAGCGTGTCATAGGCAGCATGAATCAATTGCATGAGTCCGGTTTCCGTGACGCCGTAACTTTCCAACAGCTCGGCAGCTTCTGTGGGGGACAATCCTTTTAATTCTTCTTCCAGCTTGGCGCTCAAGAACAAAGCTTTGGCAGGCGCTACCAGGGAAGTGAGTTCTGATTGTAGTGCAGTATCGGTTAGTCCCGCCTCATCAACATTGAATGCGTAAATAACTGGTTTGGCAGTTAATAAGTGAAGATCTTGAATCAATTCTGTGTTCAAGTCGGCTATTGAAGATAGCGGGACACCAGACTGCAGTTGTTCTAGTAGTGTTTGTAGATAGGCGACTTCTTCGCGAGCTGCTGGACGGGCTTTGGCCTCTTTCTGTAGCCGTGGCAATCGATTTTCTATGGTTTGAATATCTGCCAAGATTAGCTCGGTGTTGATGATGTCAATGTCAGCTTTGGGGTTGACTGGTGCTTCATCATGGCGCAAAATGGCGTTATTTTCAAAAGCACGAACCACATGCACAATTGCATCACATTGCCGGATGTTTGCCAAAAACTTATTACCCAAGCCTTCACCTTTAGAGGCGCCCGCCACTAAACCAGCAATATCTACAAAGGTGACTGTAGCTGGTAATATTTTCTCTGAACCATATAGCTTTGCTAAAACCTCCAATCGTTCGTCTGGCACCGGAACAATTCCCGTGTTTGGCTCAATCGTCGCAAAAGGGTAGTTTGCCGCTAAAATATCATTGTTTGTTAATGCATTAAACGTGGTTGACTTGCCAACATTGGGGAGCCCCACGATACCAATAGATAAACTCATGAGCTTATTATACCATCACTGATGGTTGCAAGGATAGCGTAGCTGTATTAGAATAAGCAGTATGAAGAAAGTGATTATATGGGGTATTATATCAGTAGTAGTTGTCGTGGCTATTGTCGTCGCTGGCGTAAAGAGCGGGTTTCTCTACCTGGGCTTTAAGCAGCCACAGCAAGTGGTGAAAACACCGTATGTGATATGTGGCAAAGATATGATTGACCGGTATAATAAAATTCGTCAAGACACCGACTTGTCAGTTGATGAAGCAGCCAAGAAAAAACATAGCGAAGAAATGAAGCAGTTTGTCGATGATGTGAAGGCAAAGAAGGATTATGACAAGGATCCAACCTGTGCGTTCATGGCTTTGGCATATCCGTTTTACTACACGCGGGATGCAGCTGCGGCAAAAAGTGGCTATGAAGCCCTTGAAAAAGCAGTGAACAATTCTGGTGTATATGTGGACCATCGAGTTAATGACATTATTACCCTTGATGCCATAAAGAATATTGTGGGCTCACATGATAAGCAGGGTGATCAGAGGCGGGGAGACTAAATGAATCGGCGGTGGGCATTCGCTTCGTTGATTCTGGTCGGCGCCATGGCTTCGGCGTTGTGTTTCACAAACGATGCTTATGCGGCACGTGCGCCACGTAACAAATCAGAGATAGATGCCTGGAACAAATACTTAGAAAATAAAGTTTGTGGCCAGGGAGCCTTATGGTTTAATGATAAAAATGGAAATTATGGCCCTTCGAACGGCTGGGAGCAAGGCTATTATTCAACTGGCGTGCAGGCTGTTGCTCATAATCAAGAATACATCACCATATACCTACATGGATCGGCGGTGATGGGCGGTGAATGTACAGGACTCCCATTTTATGCTACACAGATTCAATCACTATCATCAAGGATGACAATTCATGGTACTAACCTCCTCCGTGGACGTGGTGATGCGAGTGGCTGGACATCAATTGGAGATTCATTGCCAGCAACATTGGACATTAGGAATGTTGCTACGCCTGGTGATCCAAATGGCCAGGTGTTATATTTAACTTTTTGGCGTTGTGGTGATTTTAGAGAGAATACTTCAATTGGTCGATGTCGAGCAGAAACGTTACCAGTCAGGATAATCCGCCAGGCTAGCCCATGGCGCGCAGAGGGAGAGAGTTATATTCGTCGCGAAACAGCGGCGAACCGAAATGTTGATCGGGATTGGCAGAAAGCAACGTTATTTGCTAAACCGGGCGAGACTATTGGTTTTACTCACCGACTGGCTATGCGTGACGCAAATGCTAATCAACAAATTCGCCATACCATTAGGGGGCATAATTTGCCGCGAAGTCCGCACATTAGTGCTTCGGAAGATGCTAGCGTGATTGACTTTGGCTGGTCCAGCCCACCGTTACGAAGAGATACCTTTATTCAACACTATGGTCCATACGCTGGTGCAAAGAACCCTTGGAATGTCATGAGATATACCATCAAAGCAAGTGATGCGGGAAAAAATATCTGTCAACGAATTGAATGGGCACCAGCTAGCTACAAGGGTGGCGTTGCTGGCTCAAACTACGCGTGTGCTGTCGTGCCATATGAATACACTTTGAGACCATCAATTGATGTAGCGTCAACCACGATTACTCTGGGACAAAAGAAAGTCTCTGGAGTACAGGGATCGATATACAATAGCGGACCGACACGCTCCAAGCCAACTCGTAGTGCGGTAGTGCGGTTTGTGGCAAAGGCGGGTAATACCATTGCTGAATCTGGTGATAATGTAAAGATGTCCATTGAGAATCCATGTGAATTAGCAGCTCACATTGCCGCAAAACATGGCGTGACAATTTCTGGTGCTTGTAAAGACCTGTATAAAGATGGTTCGGATCGAGACTTTCCAGTCAATCAAACCATGATTCATTCGTCTGACGATGATATCAATGGATTGCCGGTCCAGTCGGGCGATAGGGTTTGTTATGCAACGGTAGTTGCTGCTTATAAACAAGAGGTTGGTAAAGAAACGTCATCATACGCTGTGAAGTGCGTGGTTGTCAGTAAGAAACCAAAAGTTCAGTTCTGGGGTGGCGACGTCAGGGCTGGTGTATCATTTGGCGGAGCGACCAGCAAGGGCTTAGTACAAACTAGTATGACTATTTTGGACGATAAACGGTATGGATCGTGGGCAGAGTATGGCATTTTGTCGCCACAAAATATCATTTCTGCTTCAGGTGCTGGATTGTCCGATGGTGGCCCAGCTGGGGGCTTAGCTCGTGAATATAATACCTTGACATTCCGTAACACTAAAACACCATATGGGCAGTTTGGTCGCCTCACAGGATACAACTACCCGGCTATCAAAGGAACGGACAGTGGCTCTATAAAGATCGGTGATGGACAGTTGTCTGGCAACGCCGAGTATCGTGCAGCACAAGTGGAGATTGCTGGTGGCACGGTAAAGACTGGCGCGTACGTCACGGTGTATGGGCGAATAGTACGAATTACTGGTGATATTACCTATGCAAACGGGCCGCTATCAAGTGTCGGGTCTATTCCACAACTCATCATTCGGGCAGATCACATTATCATAGAACCAAATGTGCAGCGTGTTGATGCGTGGTTGTTGGCTAATAAAACGGTTAGTACCTGTGCTGAAGTCAAGAACGGCAAGGGTTGGCCAGAATCAGATCTGTTAGCAAGTGGGGCTTGCGATAAACAGCAGCTTCGCGTCAACGGACCAATTGTTACCGGGTCGCTCTATTTGCGGCGTACGCACGGTTCTGATCAGACTGATTTTGGCAAGCCTGCAGAGATTTTGAACTTGCGACCAGATGCGTATTTAGCAAATTATGGCCGTTCACGTGATTCGGGCGCCATTCAGACTATGTATTCCCGTGAACTACCGCCACGTTTTTAACGTTTTGTTTTACAAATACAAAAAGCTTATGTATAATGAAAGGTGATATGAAATTCTCAAAAGGGTTGGGCGACTTCTTCGGACTAGACATCGGTACAAACGCGGTGCGGGTTGTTCAGTTGGGCCGCAGTGGTTCAGGCTGGAACTTGATGCATTATGGTTATGCACCAGTTGATAGCAAAATATCAAGCAGTGATTCACCAGAGGCGAAGCGCCGTTTGGGTGAAGTGATTATGACTGCTGTTGGGCAAAGTGGCATCAAAACCTCAAATGTTGCCATCGGGTTGCCTTCGAGTAAAACCTTCAGCACTATCATCGATGTGCCAAAAGTGTCTGACCAAGAGCTGCGCGCAACCATGAAGTATCAGGTGGAGCAATATATTCCAATGTCGATTGACGATGCAAAGGTTGACTGGGCGTTGCTCGGTGACAGCTTGCGAACGCAAAACCAGTACGAAGTGTTGTTGACTAGCACAGCCAAATCATACGCTGAAAGTAAATTGGAGTTCGTAGAAGGTCTAGGTTTTAATGTTATCGCTGAGGAGCCAGACCCGATAGCAATGGTTCGCTCATTGACGCCATCTGACAATCAAGACGTCAAATTGATCCTCGATATGGGTGAAATCTCTACTGATTTAGCTGTGGTATATGGCACAACACCTCGGTTGGTACGTACGGTGCCAACAGGCCTACAGTCACTGGTGCGGTCAGCAGTACAGAACTTGAGCGTCCAAGAGGACCAGGCGCGGCAATTTATTTTGAAGTTTGGCTTGGCGCCAGATCGCCTGGATGGTCAAGTGCTGCGAGCGATTGATATGGTTTTGGATAATTTTGCTTCAGAAATTGTCAAATCAATCACCTTTTTCCAGACGCGTTACACGAGCTTGCAGGTTTCTGGCATATTATTGTCTGGATTTGGCGCAGCTATCCCGCAGATGGATCAATACATTTCCTCAAAGGCTGGTATCAACGCCGTTACTGCCAATCCGTGGCAACGTGTTTCGATGTCACAAAATGATCAGCAGCAATTGGCTCCAGTGGCCTCTGAGTTTGCAACAGTCGTCGGGTTAGCGCAAAGGAGTAATCTCGGATGATTGAAATCAACTTGATCCCAGATGTTAAGCGCGAATTACTACGCATTCGCATGATGCGCAACGCGGTCATATCAATGTCGATATTGGTAGGCATCGTGTCCATTACTATCGTCGTGTTTTGTGCAGTTGTTCTGGGTGGTCAACTAGCGTTTGAGCTCAAGCAAGACAGTGATATAAAAAGCAAATATGGTGAACTATCGCAAATTAGCGACCTAGACAAGACCGTAACGTTGCAGCAGCAGTTGGGGCAGATCGATCGATTGCATAATGATAAAAAAATTAATTCACGACTACTGTCACTGATTAGCGCTATCAACCCGCCAGCGCCAAACAATGTGCAGATATCGATGGCACGCCTCAACCCAGAAGAAAAGACAATTACCCTGGAAGGTTCAGCCGTCAATGGCTTTGCGGCGTTGGAGGTCCTCAAGAAGACATTGACCAGCACCAAGGTGAAAAAGGGCAACACTGAGGGTGACGGTGTGCCGCTAGCAAGTGATATGAAAGCTGGTGAAACAACATTTGGCGAGAATGCCGAAGGTAAGAAGGTGTTGCGCTTTGCCTTTACTTTCACCTATCCTGATGATTTGTTTGCGCATTCAAAAGAAACGATTTCAATCATTACGCCGACCAGCAAGACAAACGTGACAGATTCACGCTTAGGCGTTCCAGAAAGCCTCTTTAGCCGTAGTGAATCAACTGAACAGAAGAAGGAGAATCAATAATGCCCTCAGGTGAGCAAGATGTGGCAATTCGCAAACGCCAGCAGATAGATTCTTCAAAAAAGACAATGTTCTTTTTTGTGGCGGGCGCTGCTTTTTTGGCGGGTGTCGCACTGGTGGTGTCAATATTCCTGATACAGCAGATTATTTTCCATTCTAAAGTCATTGCTACAAAGAATGGTACTGTGAGTACACTACACAGCAATATCTCTAACGCCAAAGAGTTAAAAGATAACATCAGGGTATTAGAGACAAATGATGCCCTTAAATCAGTAAAATCTAGTGACGAGAGTAGCCCGTTGCAGACCATTTTGGACGCACTACCAGCTGAGCCAAATGCTGATGCCCTGGGTGCCGCTTTGCAACAAAAATTCATTGGCGCAGTGCCAGGTCTGACACTAGAGAGTCTAACGGTAGATGCAGCGTCTGCCGGTGAAAGGGAATCTACCTCAGAGTCAGCACACAAGTTCAACCTTTCAGTCAGCGGTGCTCCTGATAAGCTGAAAGAATTGATGGAGCGTTTTGAAAAATCAATTCGTGTCATTGAAATCACCGCCATGGAAATTCAAGCAGGTGATGGCAAGGTGGTTCTCAACATACAAGGCAAAGTTCCGTACAATCCAGCGCAGGCAATTACACTTGAAAATAAGGTGGTAAAACCATGAAAAAAACAGATATAGCAATGATTATTTTAGTAGCAAGTTTGGGCGTGATCGTCGCGTATGTAGTGGCGTCTAACCTATCATTCTTGAAATTGCCAGACAGTGGCGTGAAAGTACAAACGATTCGCAAGATTTCATCAGATGTAACCCAACCGAGTAAAGATATTTTTAACGATAAAGCGATCAACCCTACCGTTGAAGTGATTGTTGGTGGCGAAAACGGATAAGGGGTTAGCAACATGGCGCTGCTAACAGATGAAATACAGGAAAAACTCATCAAGCTTTTGATTGATGAGGGCCTTGTTGAAAAGAGAATTTTAGATGACGCAGAAAAGCGGGCAAAAAAAGAAGATAAGCCGCTTTTTTCGCTGTTGACCGAAGAAGGTGTCATCGACAATGAGCTTCTGACGCACGCGGTGGCTCAAGTTTCAGGCGTACCATATGTAAATTTGAGCAATAGCTTCATCGATCAGAATATCTTATCTCTGCTGCCGGCTGAAGTGGCGGAGCGTTTCATGGCCGTTCCGTTGGCTGAAGTTCAAAACCGCCTGGCAGTCGCTATGATTGATGCCAATAACGTTCAGGCTGTCGACTATTTGGCAAATCGCATCCAGCGTCCACTGAAGGTATTTATGGCATCTGAGGACAGCGTCAGGCATGTCCTAGGTCAATACAAGGCGGATTTGTCGACGGTTAGTGACGCAGCTCAGGTATCACAAGAGGAAGCAGCTATTGAATCAGCGACCGAGATCAAGACTATCGTCCAGGACTCTCCAATTTCGCGCGCATTAAGCACTATTTTGGAGTATGCGGTGAAAAGCCATGCCTCTGACGTACATATTGAACCGCTCGAGAAGGCTCTGAAGATTCGCTGCCGTGTTGACGGTGTGCTCAGGGAGGTCATGCAGCTACCGAAAAGTATTGAGCCAGCGCTCGTGAGCCGTATAAAGATTTTATCCAGCTTGAAAATTGACGAGCACCGCATCCCTCAGGACGGTCAGTTTGCAGTGAATGTAGCTGGTAAGGCGGTCGACTTGCGTATAGCAATATCACCGGTGGTTTGGGGTGAGCAGGTGGTGATTCGTCTGCTTGATAAGACGGGAAATTCGTTTGATTTGGAAGATATGGGTTATGCGGGCCGAGCCCTGCGCAGCATCCGAAAAGGAATTAAGCGGCCAAACGGTATGATTTTGACATCTGGTCCGACAGGTTCTGGTAAATCCACGAGTTTGTACGCTTTGATCAAGGAAATTAAAGACGACTCAGTCAATATTGTGACACTGGAAGACCCTGTGGAGTATAAAATGGACGGTGTCAATCAGATTCAGGTGAACACTGAGGTTGGGCTGACGTTTGCCTCGGGGTTACGTTCTATCTTGCGTCAAGACCCAGATGTAGTGATGGTGGGTGAGATTCGTGACGCGGAAACCGCTAACTTGGCGGTTCAGGCGGCACTAACGGGACATTTGGTGTTTTCAACACTGCACACCAACTCAGCAGCCGGCGTGTTGCCGCGTTTGTTGGATATGGGGATTGAACCATTCCTGATCGCTAGTACTGTGAACACGATTATCGGTCAGCGCCTGGTTCGGCGAGTTGCCCCGAAACACGATGCTTATCAGTCTTCACCTCTGGAGACTCAAACTATTCAATCAACGATTGGCCATTTGTTACCGCAATCACGAGAACAAGTTGTGCCATATGCTCAAGACTTGGGATATAAAGACTTGCCGCTGGCTGGTCAACAATCATACACGCTAGTGAGAGGTCGGGACACTCCTCAGTCACCGCGAGGATATCTGGGGCGCGCTGGTTTGTACGAGGTGATGGATGTGACTGAGGAGATCCAAAACTTGATCGTCAAACAAGCAACCTCAGCAGAGATTCAGCGAATGGCGGTTCAACAGGGGATGATTACGATGCGTCAGGACGGATATTTGAAGGCTTTGAGTGGCATTACGACACTGGAAGAAGTTAATCGTGTTGCAGCAGACACAGCATAAAAAAAGGGGGAATTATGAATAATCAAGAGCTAAGAATTGAACTGTTACTGGAAGATGTGGTTAAGAAGCGTGCATCTGACCTCCATATTCAAGTGGGTCTGCCACCAATGCTGCGTATCGATGGGCGTTTGATGCCAGTAGCTGGTACTATGCCACTTGATGAGGCGGCGGTCGAACGTTTGGTGTTCCAAATTTTGGATGAAGATCAGCGCCAGATCTTGTTGAAAGACAAAGAGTTTGACTTTAGCTTCGCGTTTGGTACATTGGGGCGATTTCGTGTGAATGCCTTCCATGAAAGAGGTAATTTGGCAGCTGCGCTGCGTCTGATTCCCAACGAAATCAAATCAGCTACCGAACTTGGTATGCCACCAATCGTCAATAGCTTTGCTGACTTCCCACGAGGCTTGGTGCTGGTGACGGGTCCGACGGGTTCTGGTAAGTCGACAACATTGGCCTCATTAATTGATAAAATCAACTCAGAAAAGTCACACCACATCATCACTATTGAAGACCCAATTGAGTTTACCCACAAATCCAAGCAATCAGTCGTTGTGCAGCGAGAAGTTCACTACGACACCTACTCATTTTCAGCGGCGCTACGATCCAGCTTGCGCCAAGACCCAGACGTAGTGCTGATCGGTGAGATGCGTGACCTAGAGACTATTTCAGCGGCCATCACCATTGCCGAAACGGGACACTTGGTGTTTGCAACCCTTCACACCAACTCGGCTGCCCAGTCGATTGACCGTATGATTGACGTGTTTCCGCCACACCAACAGCCACAAATTCGCGCACAGCTCAGTAATATCTTGATGGCTATCTGTTCACAGCGCTTGGTGCCAGCCATCGGAGGCGGTCGTGTGGTGGCAGCGGAAATTCTCATCGCTAATCCAGCGGTGCGTAACATCATCCGTGAAGGTAAGTCTCACCAGTTGGACGCTGTTATTCAAACTGGTGCCGAGCAGGGCATGCAGACCATGGACCGAACTCTGGCAAATCTCGTACAGAATGGTACGATTACCTATGATAGCGCACGTGAATTCGCAGTTGATTTGACGGAATTAGAAAGGTTATTGCGAGGATAATATATGAAAAAATACGCCTACGAAGCCAGGGATAGTGCCAGTAATAAAATAGTCAAATCAGTCGTTCAGGCTGAGAGTGAGCATGCGGCTGCGCGTCTGCTGACCGACCAAGGCTTTGTGCCACTAAAAATTGAACTTGAGGACGATAAGTCGAATTTTATTGATAGAATATTAGGGCGTATCACGTCCAAGGACAAAATATTGTTCACGCGTCAGTTGTCGACGTTGATTGGTGCGGGGTTGCCTTTGTCGCAAAGTATGCGTACGGTGTTAGAACAAACGTCCAATAAGCGCATGCAGGGTATCGTCCAGGAAGTTATCGCCGATATTGAGGGTGGTAAGCAGTTGTCTGATGCCTTTTCGAAACATCCTGAAGTGTTTGATAAGCTATTCATCGCCTTAGTTTCAGCAGGTGAGGCCTCTGGAACGTTAGATGAAGCCCTGAAACGAGTAGCGAACCAGCAGGAAAAAGACGCTGCGATGCTGCGTAAGGTCAAGGGTGCTTTGACCTATCCATCCATTGTGCTGGCGGTGATCGTTATGGTGGTTGGGTTTATGACAGTTTCGGTCGTACCACAGGTCAAGGGTCTCTATAAAGACGTTGGGCGAGAATTGCCGATTTTGACGCAACTGATGGTCAGTATCGCTGATTTCTTCATCAATTTTTGGTGGCTACTGGCTATTTTACTGGGATTTGGCATTTATTTCTTCGCTCAGTACTTGCAAACAGAGGCGGGTATTCATATGAAGGACAAATTCAAGCTCAATGTGCCGCTGTTTAAAGGCATGTTCCGTAAGCTCTACATGGCGCGGTTTACTCGAACCGGACAGACGCTATTGTCAACTGGTGTGCCAATGCTTGATATGCTAAAAATTGCTGCAGATGGTGTTAATAACGTCATTGTCAGCGAGGAAATCATGCGCGCTGCCGACAAGGTGAAGGGCGGAAAGGCGTTGTCCCTGTCGCTGAAAAGTGAGGAATATATCTTGGAGATGGTGCCTCATATGATCAAAATTGGAGAGCAATCAGGTAAGGTTGATGAAATGATGGGCAAGACGGCTCAGATTTATGAAAATGAGCTTGATGAGGAAATTAAAGCCATATCCACCGCCATTGAGCCAGTATTGATGGTGTTTTTGGCTATTGTAGCAGCTGGTATGGTGGGAGCCATTTTGTTCCCAATCTATAGTCTGGTTAACCACGTAGGAATCTAGACAACGTGCTAGTTACCGTGTATTATAAGGATAAGCACTACCGCTAACATTAGTAATAGATCATAGAAAGGTGGAAACTTTATGATCAACACACAAGATAAAAAAGGCTTTACGATCATAGAAGTGGTATTGGTTCTGGGTATTGCAGCACTGATATTCCTGATGGTCTTCATCGCTGTTCCAGTACTAAACCGTAACCAGCGTGACACGGCTCGTAAAAACGACTTGAGCCTTGTTTCAACTGCAGTTACTAACTACTCCAATGCTAACCGTGGCGCGTGGCCAGGCACTGAGAAACTCCGATCATTTTTGGGTACAGATCTGTCAAAATACACCAACAAAGATCACGTGTCAGTTGACAGTAAAAAGAATTCAGTTACTGTTAGCGATACCGAAATTCAGGTTGTTACCGGCATGAAATGTGGGGAAAGCTCTAAGGAGAAACAGGAATTAGAACCTGGTACTTCACGGCAGTTTGCGGTCGTGGTACTGCTTGAGGGTGGCCCAACTCACTTCTGCCAAGACAGCGGTGCTTAAAAATCAGATCAATCACAGCAGCCTCGTCATCAACAGAGGCTGTTTTTTTTTACTATTTCTGCTACCATAAGAGGTATGGACAGTTGTATTATGATCATGATGACCGTAGGGATTGGATTGTTAGGGGCAGTTTTGGGTAGCTTTGCGGGGGCGCAAGTGTGGCGGTTGCGTGCCTGGCAACTGAAACAAGACAAGGCTGTTGGTGAAAAAATAGACGCTGCTGAATGGAAAAAACTCAAGCCGCTCATTGGTAAAAAACTCAAAAAAGACCGTTCACAGTGTTTGTCGTGCCATCATGATTTAGCGTGGAAGGATCTGATACCAGTTTTCAGCTGGCTACGTTTTGGTGGTAAATGTCGGTACTGCAAAGCAAAAATTGGCTATACAGAAATCTTGTTAGAACTTGGCCTGGGAGCTTTGTTTGCGCTTTCGGTATGGTTTTGGCCAGAATCGCTTTCTGATATGGGGCTGTTACGGGCGATTGTATGGCTATCAGCTTTGGTGCCATTAACAATTTTGTTTGTCTACGACCTAAAATGGTCAATTTTGCCTGATATTGCCATGTGGCCATTCGTTGCGCTGGGTGGTATTTTTGTAGCCACACAGTTCATAGCCTCTTCAGACATCGTTGGCCTTTTGATGACACTCGGCGGAGCGGTAGTTATTTTGAGTGGACTATACCTCGTACTATACGCTATTTCCAAGGGTGAATGGATTGGGTTTGGGGACGTCAAGCTTGGTCTTGGCCTAGCATTATTCTTGGCTGATTGGAAGTT
Source organism: uncultured Candidatus Saccharibacteria bacterium (assembly GCA_963535375.1). Lineage (GTDB taxonomy): Bacteria > Patescibacteriota > Saccharimonadia > Saccharimonadales > Saccharimonadaceae > Nanosynbacter. The sequence goes on from CAUSVT010000002.1 coordinate 130,382, forward strand.
GGCGTTTTTATGTCTCTTCGCAGCCAATCTCCTTGGTACTCTGATGGTGCTGCCTGGGATGGTACGGGGAACACTAGACCGTAAGGCTAAAGTGCCGTTTGGACCGCTTTTGATAGTTGGATTTTTACTGACCTGGTTCATTGGTCCAGAAATTATCCGTGGATTATTCCCGCTCATATGATGGCTAAAGAAACCGCTTATGCTATACTAGAAATATGCGACGACAGGGTGGCTTTACTGTAATTGAAGTAACAATGTTTCTAGCAATCTCCGGCACCATGGCGATTGCCTTATTGGCTGGTATCGGCGTGGCTATTCAGCGCCAACAGTATCGCGACGCTGTCCAATCTTACGCCAATTTTTTAACCGAACAGTACTCAAAGGTTATTAGTATAGAAAATGATCGACAACCAACCGATCCGTGTCCTATTCCGGGGGCTAGTGTCAATGGCTATCGGGGGCAGTCAAACTGCGTGATAGTAGGGCGCTATATCATTGGCGACGATCAGGGTAGAAGCTTCCGCGTGAAGCTAATTTATGCGTTGCTTGGGGCTGATGGAAAAACCTGGTCATATCGATCGTCAAATAATAATGTCGCTGAATATCAGACCAACTGGAGTGTAAAAACAGCGCTTGTTGAGCCAGCTGGCGGCGGTTTGTCGGTCGCTATGGTTCGCAATCCTGCCACTGGAGAATTGGCGATACGCTCAGATTCACGCACCTATCCAGACGATAAAATTAGTGAACTATTGACGAGCAGTGGCGACGTGACGTATGAGGTTTGTATCTATGATGATAAATGGTTCGCTCCAGAGCGTTTATCGGTCTTTATCGGTGCGCGTGCTGGATCCAGTGAAGCATTGACGGTTAAGGGGGCGGGAAATGCGTGTAAAGCGCTGTAAGCATCAGGTTGGAGATACCTTGATTGAGGTCATGCTGGCGACTGCTGTTTTTAGTGCGGTTGCTGTCGGTTGTCTGACGGTGATGAATCGGGGACTGTCTATAGCTCAGCAGTCTCTTGAGTCAACACTAGTTCGCCAGCAGATTGACGCGCAAGCAGAGATGCTTCGTTTTGTGCATAACAATTCCCACAAGGGCGATGCTGCCATGGCCGAGTTGTGGAAGAACTTGCCCAAAAAAGATGCTGCAAATGAGATCCTAAATGTCGACACTTGCCCAGACCACTTTGGTGACGGTGAATTTGCACTGCGCTCGCGCAGCGATTCGCTTGGTCGAGTATCGTCGTATATGCCAGCTCAAGTGTATGCCAAACAAGAGGGTGATGTTTCATACGGTATTTCTGTGCAATTGGTGCATGTCACCGGTGGATCTGCCTACGATGCGTATATTCAGGCTTGTTGGTACGCGCCAAGTCAGCCGAGACCTGTGACGATAGGAACGATTGTGAGGTTATATGCACCAGAGAAGAGTTAATTCAGGATTTACCCTGGTGGAATTGATGCTAGCAATGGCATTTGTGTCGGTGCTGTTGCTTTCCGTGGCGATGGTTGCTGTCCAAGCGGGTAAAATATACAACCGTGGTACTGTGATGAAGACAGTTAATCAGTCGGGTAGAACGATTAGTGATGTCATTCGTCGAGACTTTCTACAGAGTAGCGCCACGAAGATTGTCAATTCAGCCAACCCAGTTATTTTAGTCCGTGAATCTGGGTCAGTTAGAAGCGGTCGTGTATGTTTGGGTCAATATTCCTACGTTTGGAACATGGCTTCCGCGATTGATGATCCAGTGATTCGCCGGAGTGGCAGAGGAGTTGTTCGCTCTAATGGTCAGGCTATTAACCTAGTGCGAGTATTGGATGAAGATGCTGCGTTGTGTCAATCGACCTCAGGTTCATATCCGATGGACATTGAGCCTGAGCGAGTTACGCATTTGCTGCGGCCTATTGATGGCACTGATGTAGCCATTGCCGTGCATGATTTTACGGCGTCTCGCGTTACGTCAGCTAATAATTCAGAGGCGCTGTACAAAGTATCATTCACACTGGGGACAAGTGCTGTTGCCGAGCTGCAGGACATGGCCTGTAAGCCACCAGAAGACAATGAGGCCAATTTCAATTTCTGTGCAATTAATAATTTTGAGATGATAGTGAGGACCAATGGATAAGAGAAAAGAATCGGGCGCAGCATCTTTGTTTGCAGTCATTTTTTCGGCAATGTTATTGACCATTCTAGCGGCTGGCTTTGTGAAATTAATGCTCAAAGATCAGCAGCAAGCCATTAATAACGACTTGTCGCAAAGTGCCTATGATGCCGCGCTGGCTGGTGTGGAAGACGCAAAACGTGTGATTCGTGCGTGTCAGAAGGGCAATGCTTCGGCATGTGATGCCCTGGAAAAGAAAGATTGCAACAGTGTTCGTCAATCATCGGTATTGGGAGGTGCTGGCAATGCACAAGAAACCTTGGTCCAAACCAACAGTTCAAACGGTAGGAAATTCGATCAGGCGTATACCTGTCTGAAGGTTTCTATGGATACTGAAGATTTCTTGTATGTAGGAGCGGAAAATAAGGTGCAATTGGTGCCGTTGCGTGCTCGGGGAGCGTTCGATAAAGTGATAATCGAGTGGTTTAATAAGGAAGATAATGCCAATAAAAACGTGGCGTTGGCCGATGTTCACAATGGCGACATTAGCCTACCAGAAAAGGCTACTTGGAGTACTCAAGCTCCAGCTGTTTTGCGTGCTCAGGTTATTACACCAGGCAATAATTTCACCATAGATAGCCTAGATTCTTCGTCGGCATCCCAGGCGGTCTTTTTGCGCCCTAACGGTATCGTTTCAGGGGTGCCAGCGGTAGAAAATGTAGTGCACAAGGGCTCATTACGCCGCGCTACTGATACGCCAACGACTCGCAACGAACCAACAGGGGTATTATGTTCTAAGGATTTTGCACATCCTCATGGTCATTCATGTAGAGCTATTATTGAGCTTGATGAGGTGAGCCCGGAAGCCAGCGCAAATGCCTTTCTAGCGATAAATCACCTCTACAAGGGCGCTAATGTGCGTGTATCTGTCATGAAAGGAACGGAACAGGTTATGCTCTATGGTGCTCAGCCGGCGGTTGACTCGACAGGTCGAGCAAATAATCTGTTCCGTCGTGTAGAAGCGCGCCTCCGACTTGGTGAGGATATATGGTATCCAGCCGGATCTGTGGAAGTATTAAATAACTTATGTAAGGATTTCTCACTTGCTGGCAATATCGTAGAAGGTGGAGCTTGCGACTCCTAAATCCTACTGAGAAGTATCGCTGTGAAAGCGTTCGTGTATGTCTTTTAAGTGTTGGTCAGTGACGTGCGTATACACCTGAGTAGTGGATATACTGCTATGACCCAAGAGTGATTGAACTGAGCGTAAATCAGCGCCATTCATTAACAAGTCAGTAGCAAAACTGTGTCTCATGGTGTGGGGGCTGACGTGTTTAGTTATCCCCGCTAGACGAGCATAGTGTGATATCATCCGTTGGATACTACGTGCAGATAAGCGACGATAATCGCCTGATGTGGTTGGCTTGGTTGATCGCCTACTGTAGTTGAGAAAAAGAGCAGGTAGGCTGTCTTGACGAGCTTGTAGGTAATTTTCGACCTGTTCAGCGGCATGTTGTGAAACAAACACTGGTCGGTCTTTTTGGCCTTTTCCACGCACCATAAACTCTCGTCGTTTGAGGTTGATGTGGTCTCGATTGAGATTAACGAGCTCCGACACGCGCAGCCCGCTGGAAAAGAGTAGCTCAATAATTGCTCGGTCACGTAAGCCTTGCTCGTTGTCTAGTGGTATATTGTCTATCAGATTAACCACCTCGTCGTATTGTAAAAAAGTCACCTGTTTGCGAACCGTCTTCGGTAAGATGATTTTATCGGCAGACAGTGAGGGGATATCACGCCGCGACAGATAGGTGAGGAAGCCGCGCAGCGCAATCAAGTGGTAGCTCTGTGTTAAAATTGACAACGCTTTGCCATCGTTGTCATTTTTATAACGATTTAACCACAGACGATAGCGCCGAATCATCTCTGATGTAATTTTTACTACTTCTATGTCGCCAGCAAATTCAATGAATCGTTCCAGATATAACGAATAGTTTCGGATGGTATTTTGGCTTCTACCGCCCTCTATCTCTAAATGCTCCAGGAAATCAGTTAGTGCCTCTGATACAAACATAAGCCTATTGTACGGGTATTTAGGCAGTTTATCAAATAATAGCTTTTTGCTATCATAAGACAAATACTAACGAAAGGAGCACTATGGCAAGTAATGACGAAAAGGTTTTCTGTGGAGTTGAGCGAACACTGATTGTATTCAAACCAGACGCAGTCCAGCGGGGAATTGTGGGGGAAATTTTACAACGCTTTGAGCGAGTTGGTCTAAAGATTATTGGTGTCAAGATGGTATCTCCAGACAGGGAACATTATCAAAAACACTATGAGGGCATTGGCAAATTAGCAACTCGTCGTGGTGAAGAGACCCTCAATATTACACTAGATATGATGATGGATGGTCCAGTAATTGCCATGGTGCTCGAGGGCGTGGAAGCTGTAGCAGTGGTTCGTAAAATTGTTGGCCCAACCGAACCGAAATCTGCTGACATGGGTACAATCCGTGGTGACTACTCACACGTCAGCTTTGGTTATGCCGACTCATGTCGTAAGGGCATTCCAAACCTGATCCATGCCTCTGGCGACTCTGAAGAGGCCGTTCAAGAGATTGCCCACTGGTTTGAAGAGGCAGAATTGGTAAATTATACAACACTGAGTGAAAAATTTACTCGCTAGCGCTGGCATGTCCACAGAGTTACCGTGGTATAATAGTAATATGCCTCGGTAGCTCAACTGGATAGAGCAGATCCGTCCTAAGGATAAGGTTGTAGGTTCGACTCCTGCCCGGGGTACCATAGACTATGACAAAGAAGACTAAAACAGTTAAGGCTTTTGATGGTCAGCGTGATGGCGAGGAGTTGTTGTTTGTATTCCGTCGCCACATTATTGCCATGCGCAAAGGTTTCTATTGTCTGCTATTACCGATGACATTTGGTGCAGTGCCGTTTTTGATTTGGCAAAGCAACCTCGAACTGCTGTGGGTATTCTTTGGTAGCTTTATCTTTGGGCTGTTGTTGTTTATTTATCATTTTCTCATGTGGTTTTTTACCTACTTCATCGTGACGGATCGGCGAATTCGCCAGGTTACGCAACGTGGGTTCTTTGGTAAGGATGTTGTAGAATTGCAACTACGAAAAATTCAAACTATCAGTTATAATATCCCAGGGTTCAGCGGCGAAATGTTCAAGTTTGGAACGATTATTATTCAAACATTTGTCGGTGATCTTGTGATTAAGAATGTGGAACACCCAAATAAAATTTACAACATGTTGCAAGATGCAGTAGAAATAGCGAATGAAAGGAATAGTCATGATCAAGAAAGCACTGAAGCGTAAGTCAGAAAAGTCGAAAAAAGTACCGACGCGTATCACTAACGATACGGTCGCTGAACATCGTGAGAAGATTCTGGCGGGTGGTCGTAAGCACAAGTACCCAATTCAATACACCAGGCACCGGTTGGTGTGGAACGCTATATTCATTGGACTTGGAACAGCAATCTTGATGACGGTGTTTGTGTGGGTTCAGCTTTACATTTGGCGTGACACAGGGGATGTCGCTTATCGCATCACGCGCACTATACCACTGCCTGTGGCGTCCATCGAAGGTGCAACAGTTCGCTATAGTGACTATTTACGATACTACCGCAGTACATTAGCTTCCCTCGAGTCAGTCAATCGTCTGGGTGGTGATGATAAGGTGAAGTTTCAACGACAACAGTCCATGGACTTAGTTGTAAAAATTACATACGCAAAGAAAATTGCTCAAGAAAAGGGAATTACAGTATCAGATTCTGAGATTGATGCAGCGTTGCAACGGCATAAGCGCGGACTTTCTGATGCTTCGTATGATGCTGCCGTTCGTAAGACATTGGGATTGTCTCTCGCTGAGATGAAAGAAAACCTTCGAGATAGCCTCATCACTAGTAAAGTATCCTTTGCTGTTGATGACAAGGCAACCAACCTGGTTTCTGCTATAGATGGAGCCATAAAATCAGGTAAAAGCTTGGCAGATATTGCGACAGAACATGGTCAATCAGTGCAATATGTTGCCGACATGTCAGTTGGCAAGGATAATGCTGACGGCATCACTGAACAGGCTCTGAAAATTGAACCAGGAACCACTTCAGAAGCCAAGCAGACGGTTTCTGGTGACGGCTACTACTTTATTCGTGTTGATGAGCGAACTGATAGTTCTGTGAAGTATAGCTATATTCACGTGCCACTAACGGCATTTAAGGCTAAAGTTGATGCATTCAAGACTGAAAAGAAGGCTACCTACTACATTTCTCTTGATTGAAAAATAATTCACATCTGATATAATTATGCGGAGGAGTCTTGCCGCTGTAGCTCAGTTGGTAGAGCGGCGCTTTCGTAAAGCGTAGGTCACCGGTTCGAATCCGGTCAGCGGCTCCATTAGTAGTATGAAACAAGAAATAACGACGAGTATTAAGACTATTATGAGCGACCGCTGGTTGGCAGGTTTGATAATTTTTAACATCATTTTTGCCGTCATCGTCGTGATCGTTTTGGCGGCTCACATAAAACCGCGTGAAACACAGGTTATCACCCAATATAGTGCCTTTGGTATTACAAGTCTATATAGAGACTATTGGTACACACTGTGGTTTTATGCTTTGCTGGAAGTTGTTGCTATTCTGGGGCACAGTATTCTTGCAGTTAAACTAGTGAAGCTGGAGCGTCGTCATCTTGGCTTAGCTCTAGCCTGGGGAACTATTGGCTTTTCAGCCATCCTCTTATTGTTTGCATTACCAATATTACGAATTGCTTCATTTGGATAAATGATATGGATCTAGAAATACCTGTAGGCAAACGAAAACCATTCTACCGTTTTTTGGAGATGCTACCCGGAATGTTGAGCTATGGCGTCATCATTCTATTAATTTTGCTATCAATCTTTAATCCATTGCTAGCTTCTGTGTATCTATTGGTCTTGATATCCATGGCTCTCATAAAGATTTTTGGTATCAGCTATCATATGTTGGTTGGTCGTACAAACATGGAGAAAGCCTGTCGGGTGGACTGGTCTCGAAGGTTGCATGACCTTGAAGATCCAGCGGCTGCTCATGCCCGATTACTCTCTACAAAAAGTGAGAAGTTTGAACATACTATCCATCTGAAAAACCTACAAAGTATCATTGATGAACCGTCGGAATATCCTAAGCCCTCACAAATTTATAATGCAATCATTATGCCGGCATACAATGAGAGCATCGAAATTATTGAGCCCGCAGTTCAGTCGCTGCTTGATACCACGTATGATCTGTCGCACCTCATCGTTGTGTTTGCCTATGAAGAGCGCGGAGGTGCTGAAATTAAAAAAACCGCCGAGACACTACAAAAGAAATATAACGATGCGTTCCATTCGTTCCATATCGTTGAGCATCCAAAGGGGATAGAGCACGAGGTGATAGGTAAGGGTGGTAATATCACGCATGCAGGGCGTTGGCTAAAAAGTTACCTGGGCGACCTTGGGATAGCTTTCTCCCAGGTGCTGGTTACCACAATGGACTGTGACAACAAACCACATCCTACCTATTTTGATTACATCACCTATGAATACATTGTCTATAAAGATCGCAAGAACTTATCGTATCAGCCGATTGCATTGTTTACTAATAACATATGGGATGTGCCAGCACCTATGCGCGTGATCGCAACGGGCAACTCATTTTGGAATATTGTTAGTTCAATGCGCCCATATGCTTTAAGGAATTTTGCATCACATGCGCAACCGATGGATGCGCTAGTGGAAATGGATTTTTGGAGCGTCAGGACAATCGTTGAGGACGGGCACCAATATTGGCGTAGTTATTTCCATTTCGATGGTAAATACGGGGTAGTGCCAATATATGCACCAATTTACCAAGATGCGGTTTTGTCAGAAACGTATAAAAAGACGCTAAAGGCACAGTTTGTTCAGCTTCGTCGTTGGGCATATGGTGCCTCTGACGTTGCTTATGTAGGGTCTCGGGTGTTCAGTTCTAAGCGCCGAGCACCATTCTGGCCAAGTCTGACGCGTTTTTTGAGGTTATTGGACGGTCATGTCACATTAGCGTACGTAGCGCTTGTAACGGCCTTTGGAGCGTGGTTACCGCTTCTATTAAACCCAGAGGCAGTACGAAACATAGATGCTCACCAATTACCAGGTACGATTAGTTTATTGCAAACTATTGCGATGCTTGGTATGGTGATTGCTATCTTTTCTTCATTTAAGATTTTACCGCCGCGCCCAGCGCGCTATAAGAAGCGACGTACTTTCTTGATGTTGATACAGTGGATCTTGATGCCAGTTACGTCTATTCTGTATAGCTCCATGGCGGCGTATGCTGCTCAAACGAAGCTAATGACGGGACGATATCTAGATAAGTTTGATGTTACCGAGAAACTAACCGTTGATATTAATGATCGATTGAAGGCAGAACGTAACCGGTCGAAGGACGACCAGGGCGGCGCTTCGAAATAAGCAATTTGTGCTGGGCGGCGTACTGTATGGCTGCCACAGGGTCGTATCTAGTGAGTACAGTGTGAACTTCTTTGGTGATACTATCTACTGGTATTGTTGCCATATTCTTAATGAGGAGATTTCTCTGAACAGTCTGTGCCAAATGAAAGCTATCATATTTCGCTGAATAGTCATCGTGCTGGAGACTCTTTGCGATACTGAGCGTCAATCTGCCGATATTGAAAGGTTCCTCGGTTGTTTCCTTGATGACTGGGGTGTTATCAATTGAGGGATATTCATACGTAGTAAAAGTAGTGTGACAGTTGTCGCAAGATCTTCGCCGCCACAGCTGAGGGTATTTTTTATGCTTTCGTGAGTTTATCACACGAGTTTTGTTGTGAAAACAATTTATACATATCATGTCTATATATTGACATAACGCTATTAAAAAATCTAGTGGAAAACCATAAGTGTGTAGTGGATAAAGAAATATCCCCAGAGTTATTACTGGGGATAGGGGTGAAATGGTCTCTGATGGTTATTTTACTTTCTCGTTCATCCTGCAGTAGTTAGCACGAACTTCCTTGATCTGCTTGTCATATTCGAAATGGATAGTGATTTTGCTGAGAAGTGATGCGTCTTGTTTTTTTGATGACGCGATCACGTTAGTAGTGGCACGATTACTCATATCTTACATATTAGCATAAACGGTTTAAAAAGTCAATAGAACAATCTCACAATTGATATATCATGGTGTGAATATGTGAGTAAATAAAAAACACCCGTAAAGGTGCTTAGTGTGGTGGGCGATATAGGATTCGAACCTATCACCTCAGCAACGTCAATGCTGCGCTCTAGCCAAATGAGCTAATCGCCCCCGTGCTTATACTGATAGTATCAGAAATACTCCAATCCTACAAGATATAGTGATTGTAGAGTGTTTAGTGATAGCAAAATAGCTTTTGTTGAGAGAGTTGCCATTAGCTGGTATAATAACCGCAAGGTAGTGATGAAGACTAACCATCTTCGGAACCTCATGGAAGCGGTTGCGACGCATGCGTTTTGAATGAACGATAACAGTCGGAGCAAGAGAATCGCCAAGGTGGAACCGCCAGTTTTTCTGGCCCGAGGCATATAAATATCTTATTCATTATTTAAGCCAAATGTATCCAGGACATTAAAGGAGGTTCTATGGGCGAAGATAAACTCTATGCAATGCGACACAGCCTAGCACACATCATGGCAACAGCCGTGCAGCAGTTATGGCCAGATGCTAAGTTTGGGGTTGGTCCGGTTGTTGAACACGGGTTTTATTATGATATTGATCTTGGCGAAACAAAGATTAGTGAGCAACAATTCAATAAAATTGAAAAGATAATGCGCCGAATTATTGCCGAGAAGCAGGACTTTGTTTGCACAAAATGTCCAATTGACGATGCTATTCAATGGGCCAAGGATAATCATCAGCCATACAAAGAAGAGCTTCTTAACGACCTGAAACGTGCCGGAACGACAGTGGCAAAAGATCTGGATGCCGCAGAAATGGGCACAATTACCGAAGGCGATAGTGCGCTTGATGAGGTCTCATTCTATACGAACGGATCGTTTAGGGACCTATGTCGCGGACCGCATGTTGCAAATACCAGTGAAGTTGGTGCGTTTAAATTAATGCGGGTTGCAGGCGCTTACTGGCGCGGTAATGAAAAAAATCCTCAAATGCAGCGACTATACGGCGTGGCTTTTGCTACGCAGGAAGAGTTGGATGAATATTTGAAGAAATTAGAACTGGCCAAACAGCGTGATCACCGCAAGTTAGGCAAGGAGCTTGATTTGTACACCACCTCGCCGCTCGTGGGGGTTGGTTTGCCGTTATTTACGCCTCGTGGAACTATTCTGCGCGATATCGTGGCGCAGTATTCAAATCAATTACGCCAGAGATTTGGTTTTCAAAAAGTCTGGACGCCACATATCACCAAAAAGGATCTGTATGAAACATCAGGCCATTGGGCCAAATTTGGTGAAGAGCTGTTTTTGGTTAAGAGTCAGGAAACCAGTGATGAAATGGCGTTAAAGCCGATGAATTGTCCACACCATACGCAAATTTTTGCTTCACAACCGCGCAGTTACCGTGATATGCCGGTACGCTATTTGGAGACAACCACTGACTATCGTGACGAAAAAACTGGTGAACTGGGTGGTTTGAATCGTGTGCGCTCGTTGACCCAGGATGACAGTCATGTCTTTTGTCGCTCAGACCAGATTGAGCAAGAGATCAATAATTTATTGTCTGCTGCACGGGAACTGTACGATACCATTGATATGAAGCTGCGAGTTCGACTGAGTTATCGTGATGATTCTGATGCATATTTGGGCGAACGTGAGCTATGGGCTTCTGCACAAAACCAGTTGAAATCAGCAGTTGAAAAAGTTGGTCTGGACTATTTTGAACAGGAAGGTGAGGCTGCTTTTTACGGACCAAAAATTGACTTCATGGCAACTGATGCCATCGGTCGTGAACACCAAGTTGCGACAGTACAATTAGACTTTGTGCAGCCGCAGCGGTTCGGTTTGGAGTACACAGAGAGTGATGGCAATTTTACAACGCCTGTGATGATTCACTGTGCGTTGTTGGGTTCAATCGAACGATTCTTGAGCGTATTCATCGAGCACACAGGCGGTTGGTTTCCATTTTGGGCAGCACCAGAACAGGTACGTATTTTGACGATCAATAACACTGTTATGGACTATGTTGATGAAATAACAACGATTTTATCAGGGGTTACTTTGATGCAACCAGTAAAATATAATGAAGTCAGATTTACAACAGACATTCGAAATGAATCAATTGGCAAGAAGGTTCGTGAAGCAACTGTTGTAAAAATACCAACACAGATTATTGTTGGCCCAAGAGATAAAGCGGCACGTGCCGTTAGTGTGCGTACTCGTAAGGGTGAAGAACAAATTTCGATTGATCAATTGGCTAGCTATATCCAGAACATACAATAACCAATGAAATAGCCAAGTAACTTGGAGTAATATATTGAACAAACTATCAGCGATGAGCTTGCGCGATAAAGTTTATGAATTGATGGCGCAATTACCAAATGACAAAGTCACTACCTATGGAGACTTAGCCGCCATGGCTGGGCATCCATATGCAGCGCGTATCGTTGGAGGTATCGCCCATAATGGAGTTTTGGATTTACCATGGCATCGCTTGGTTAATGCTAAGGGTGGATTAGCTGTCGGTTTTCCTGGTGGTCAAGGGGCACAAAAACAATTGCTTGAACAAGATGGGATTTTTTGTGACGCACGATGGCGAATAATTGATTTTGAGGAGCGGCGATGGAAGCCAATAAGCTAGAGCAAACAGCGCCTTTGATTGTTATTACCGGTCCGACGGCGAGCGGCAAAACGTCCCTGGCTATAAAATTAGCAAAAAAGTTTGGCGGCGAGATTATCTGTGCAGACAGCAGGACAGTGTACCGCGACATGGACATAGGAACTGCCAAGCCAACCCCCATGGAGATGCAAGGCGTAGCTCATTGGGGGCTTGATTTAGTGGAACCAGGGCAGCTTTTCTCGGCTGCTGATTTTAAGGAGTATGCAACAAAAAAGATTGCAGAAATTCGCGACCGTGGCAACATACCATTTCTGGTTGGGGGCACCGGATTATATATAGATGGGGTTATTTTTAATTTTAGTTTTGCGAATAGGAGCGATGAAAGGTATCGTCAGAGGCTAGAATATATGAGCATAGAAGACCTACATAAGTATTGTGTTGATAACAACATGTCTTTGCCGGAGAATAAATATAATAAACGCTATGTCGTTCGGGCCATCGAACGAAGTGCTCAAACTGTAGTAAAAAATGCATCAATACAAGAGAATACTATTGTTGTAGGAATAGCAACAGAAAAAAATAAACTGGCTAACAGAGTTGCTCAACGGGTTGAACAACTATTGACCAATAATGTTGTAGAGGAGGCAACACACTTGGGTGATAAGTATGGCTGGTGTAGTGAGGCGATGACGGGTAATGTCTATCCTATAATACGTCAATATATATGTAGTAAAATTGACTACGCTGAAATGATGCAGAGGATGATTGTTAGTGATCGGCAATTAGCCAAACGCCAAATGACTTGGTTGAGGCGCAACCCCTATATTGTGTGGTGTGACCTATATTCAGCTGAACACTATTTATCACAGATACTGGCTCACCTGGGCAATCCGTGATACAATTATTGTGCAATGATTGATTCGTTATTTGGTTCAAAAACAAGAGTAAAGCTGTTGCATTTATTCTTAAATAATCCCGGAAAATCATTCTACGTGCGAGAGATTACGCGTCTTATTGATGAGCAGATTAATTCCGTGAGGCGTGAATTAGCCAATATGATGAATGTTGGCATTATCGTGTCTGATAATGCTGACAATAAGCTGTACTATGCAGTCAATCAACAGTACCAATATTTCGAGGCTTTATCTATGATATTTGCTGACAACTCACCTAAAGCAAAAGAGCCAAAAGCCGTCGCAAAAGACACAACTTGGTTAGCTAAAGTGGGTCAACTCTCTGGTTTGCGGCTTGCCATAGCAGCAGGAACGTTAGTTAGAGGTTCTGCTAGTCGAGTAGATTTATTGGTTGTGGGTGAGATCGTACAATCTCAGCTGGAAAAATTGATGGATAAAGCCGAAAAACTAGAAAAGAAGAGCCTTAACTATGCCGTGTTATCATATGATGACTTCTATTATCGGTTGAGCGTTCGTGATAGGTTTGTGACTGATATTTTGAGTGGTAAGCATTCAGTGTTAGTTGATGTAGATAGAATATTAAAATAAGGAGACAATATGTTTGACATAGAATATAAGGGTGCTAATGCTGTCATTTTTACAACAAAAAACGTAAAGGTTGTATTTGATCCAAGACTATCGCTAGTTGGTAAGAAGGACTTATCTGTTGAGGATGTGGTCGAGGTACTCACTGAAGACCGATTCGCATCAACAGTAGGTAATCCTCGCGTACAATTTGATGGCCCTGGTGAGTATGAAGTGGCAGATGTTGGGTTAGCTGGCTTTCCTGCCCAACGACACATCGATGCAGAAGGGAATAATAGTACGATCTATAAGCTTCTGATAGGTGGGGTGAGAATAGCTGTCCTGGGGAACATTGACCCAAAGTTGAGTGAGGAACAATTAGAGCAAATTGGAGTTACTGATATCGTTGTACTGCCTGTCGGTGGCGGAGGATACACTCTGGATGCTACGGCAGCAGCAGTAATTGTTAAGCAAATTGATCCTCGAGTTGTTATACCGGTTCATTATTCAGATCCAGAATTAGCGTATGAGGTACCACAGGATGTATTAGATACATTCTTAAAAGAAGTAGGTGCTTCTGGTATAGATGCTGGCACTAAATGGAAAGTTAAGTCCACGGAAGCTCTACCTGAGCAATTGACGGTAGTGAAAATTGATTGCAGTTAATCTGATTAAATAAAATCCTCCATCATGGAGGATTTTATTTATTTAGCTTTTGCTGCGCTCTGTAGAATACCTTTTTTTCGAAGAGTGCGAATCGCCTGGGTGCTAAGTACCATTGTGACTTTTTGGCCACCGACCGTAAAGGTCTTTTTTTGTAGATTCGGCTTAAAAACTCGCTTTGTACGTCGCAGTGAGAAGCTCACGTTATGGCCGTACTGCTTGCCTTTGCCGGTTAGTTCGCATCGTGATGCCATTTCCAACCTCTCTCATTTATTAAACAATCCCTAATATTGTAACGGTATATCACAAAATAGTCAAGATGGTATAATAAAATATATGAACTTTACAGCCGTGGTAATTACATTGTTAGTGATTCTGGTATCAATGACTATTCATGAGGCGATGCATGCTTTTATGGGGTATTTCTTGGGTGATCAAACCGCCAAGGCAGAGGGAAGACTATCGCTCAATCCTATAAGACATATCGACCCTCTTCTCACCATCCTGCTACCATTAATATTGTTGATGTTAGGTGCTCCGGTGTTTGGTGGAGCCAAACCAGTACCATTTAATCCACATAAGGTGCGATTTGGGGAATGGGGTGTCGCTTTGGTGGCGATTGTCGGGCCCCTAACTAACCTAGTGTTGGCTTTTACTTTTTTTGGTATTGGCGTAAGTTTAGGCTTTGTAGACAAATTTGGTTTTTCGCCATCGTTGATCGGCGTCACGCTTCAGACTTTTGTATTTGTCAATCTGGGCTTTTTTGCTTTCAATATGATCCCCATACCACCACTTGACGGATCTAGAGTGTTCTATGCATTGGCTCCGGATTTTGTGAGAGGTTTTATGAGACAGGTCGAACAATATGGGCTTGTCATCATCATGGCTCTTGTCATGGTTGGTTCGCCATTTATATCTTTGTTTATGAATTGGTTGATTATACACACACTTCAGGTATTTATTTTGATTTTTAGTGTATAATATAAGTAGTCCCTTGAGTCTATGGGCGCATATGATTTTCCTAACATCATATGATAGGGAGCTTTATATGATATATCACCGTGGTGATATGTTGCGAGCACCCACCTTGCGTTATGCGGGGAATATCAAGCGTTCATGGCCCGGGGGGCTTTTTGTTTGCATATTTTTAATTGGGCTTGGTGGGTAGACGAATAATTACAGAGCATATATAATCAGATACAGCAGTTCACTAGGCAATCGCTTGACTCTTGTCAAGAGGAAAGTCCGGGCAACAAAGGACACGACAGTCGCTAACGGCGACCGGGGGTGACCCTAGGGAAAGTGCCACAGAAACAAAACTACCCATAGTTATGGGAAAAGGTGAAACGAGTAAGGTAAGAGCTTACAGCTTGCTATGGTGACATAGCAAGGAGGTAAACCCTGTCGGTTGCAAGGAGATCTACATTTCGGGTGTCCACCTGTAGGTCGAGAACCGCTTGATTCATTTGGCAACAAATGAACTAGATAGATGATTGCCCACGACAGAACCCGGCTTATCGGTGGACTGTATAGTAAAAATCCTCCATCAATAGGAGGATTTTTACTATATTATTTCTAAGTTATGACCTATTTTGTAGCTGCTTGAACGATTTTTTTGAATGCTACAGGATCATTTACCGCTATCTCTGCCAATATTTTGCGGTTCACCTCAATATTATTAGCCTTCATGCCAGCGATCAACTTGCCGTAGGTAGTACCCTCTTGGCGAGCAGCTGCATTAATACGTGTAATCCACAATGCTCGTAAGTCGCGTTTTTTATTGCGACGATCGCGATAAGCGTATTGCAGAGCGCGAATAACGCCTTGTTTTGCTAGACGAAAACTGCGCGTACGGTTATGTTGCATTCCTTTAGCAGCTTTAAGGATCTTTTTATGTTTCGCATGTGCTGAAACACCTCGTTTTACTCGCATAATATACTACACTCCCATTGCTCGACGAGCATTTTTGGCCATAGAGCCTTTTACGGTTGCTGTTGTGTTAATGGCACGTTTACGGCTCTTAGACTTCTTGGCTAAGAGGTGACCGCCAAATGCACGTTGGCGGGTTAGTTTGCCGGTACTGGTTAGCTTGATGCGCTTAGCAGTGCCCTTGTGGGTCTTTAGTTTTGGCATTACTTACTCCTTATTACTACGCTCAGATTGCGACCTGCCATCTGAGGCTTTTGTTCTACGATTGCAACTTCTTCAAGCAGGGTAGTGATTTTTTCAATCAATTCGTAACCGATCTCTTTGTGCGCCATTTCGCGCCCCTTGTACATTACCTGGATGCGAACTTTGTGTCCTTCCTCTAAGAATTTACGGACTTTACGAAGTTTTACTTCCAAGTCGCCTTGGCCTATCTTGAGACCGAAACGCATTTGTTTCAGGTCGCTGGCTTTAGCTAGTTTGCGATTACGTTGCTGGTCCTTCATCTTCTGGTACTGGTATTTGCCCCAGTTGACGATTTTGGCCACAGGTGGATTAGCGTTGGGTGATATTTCCACGAGATCTAGTCCCGCTTCTTCTGCCGCTGCTAGTGCCTCACGGAGTGACATCACTCCTAGCTGCTCACCATCTGAACCAATAACGCGTAGTTCGCGAGCACGGATAGCTCCGTTGGTACGAATTGTTTTATTAATCGTTAGCTCTCCTTTATAAAGTGAATCGTTAGATTAATTCCAAAATCAATTCTAACAGATAAGAGCGCGCATTTCAAGGATCTATGAATGTTGAATTTGCCGGTATTGCAAGCTTTCGGCGATGTGAGGCGTATCAATTGTGTCGGAAGCTTCCAAATCTGCAATGGTTCGAGCTACCTTTATAACTTTAAAGTAGCTTCGCGTGCTAAGATCCAAGCTTTTCGCTGCTTTAATGAGAAGGTTTTTTGCCTCAGGAGATAGGCGAGCATAGCGGTCGATCTCAGAGCTTTTCAATGATCCGTTGTGCTTTTCACTACTATTGAAACGCTGTTGCTGAAAATGTAATGCCTGTTGTATGCTCTCTGTTATTTTCAATTGTTGTGAATTATTCAACGGCTTATTCTGTAGGAGTATTTCATGGTTCACGCGATTGACAGTTACTGTCATATCTATGCGATCAAGGAGCGGCCCTGACAGTCGTTTTTGGTAGTTAAGGATCTGAGAAGATGTACAAGTACAATTTTTCTCAGCATCTCCGTAATATCCGCAAGGACAAGGATTCATAGTGGCAACTAGTAAAAAACTGGCAGGGTATTTGTATTTTTGGTTAGCACGACTGATGGTTATGGTATGGTCTTCCATGGGTTGGCGTAACGCTTCTAAGACCGATCGTGGATACTCTAAGATTTCGTCCAAAAATAGGACTCCATTGTGCGCTAAGCTTATTTCTCCTGGTCGGGCTTTAGGGCCTCCTCCTATGATAGAAGCTCTACTCGCTGTATGGTGCGGTGCGCGGAATGGCCTAGATGAGACTATGCTGTCTGCTAAGTCCGGATTGCTTATACTGTGCAATTTGGTGACATCTATTATTTCTTGACCCCTTAAAGGAGGCAATAGACTCGCTAAAGCCTTTGCTAGCATACTTTTACCAGACCCAGGGGGTCCTGAAAATAGTAAATTATGTCTTCCTGCTACTGCAATACTAATGGCTCGTTTAGCTTGCTCTTGTCCGATGATCGTGTCTATTGGAGTGTCTGTCACCTCTTTAAAATCAGATGTAGTTTTTTTAACAGCAGGTGGTATCAGACATTCTTTTTTCAGATGTAGGAATAATTGGCGCAGGCTTTTGATAGGGATAACAGTGATGTTCTTTAGTAGGAGAGCCTGTTCTGTATTTTCAGCTGGAATGTAAATAGTCGTAATGTTGTTTCTCTTAGCAACTTCGGCAATGGTAATTGCTGACTGGATGGGTCTGATGGATCCGTCCAAGGCTAATTCTCCAGCAAAGAGTGCATTGCTAACAGCTTCTTGTGGAAGGAGATTACTCAGCTGTAATACTGATAATGCAATTGGTAGATCAAACTGTGTACCATCTTTCGGTAGCTCGGCTGGCGCTAGGTTGATGATGATTTTGCCTTTTGGAAAATCAAGCAGAGAGTTCTTGATGGCACTTCGAACTCGGTCTTTAGCTTCGTCGATCGCCTTATTCCCTAAGCCAACAATTTGGATATTCGGCAGCCCTTTTGATAAATCTCCCTCAATTTCAATTAATTGACCTTGAAACCCACATGGTGTTGCAGAGAGTATCTTACTTACCGTCATATATGTACAGTTAATCATAATTTATTTGGTTTTTAAAGGTGGGGTGGTATACTGTATATGATTGTGGGGCTGAAATAGCGTTCGACAGTTGGACTTTATCAAAATATTCTGCAAACCGAACATGCACGATACGCATATTGTTAGATGCAAAAAACTTTGCAAGCAAAGTAGCTAGCCTGTTCAAGGCTCCAGCCTTTGCGCCAGCTGTAGCTTAATCTATAGCCATCTCTTCGTATAGGCAACATGATACGATTTGAGGTGTCAGAATTTATGTTGCTCGCTATGTATTTGGAAGTGGCAAATACATGGGACTTTTGCCACGTAACAAGCTCGGTTTTTGGGTTCGTTTATTATCCAAGCTGTGTTATAAAAATGTAAATGATCCTATGTTTGTAGACGAATATTTATGATACCAACTGGACCCGGGGGCAGTACCCGGCAGCTCCACCAAACAGCTCAACTAACATCAGCCATTAGGCTGATTTTTTGTTATGAAAAACTTTCATATAAGAAAACAACCACCTGCGAGTAGTGGTCGTTTTCAAAAAGTGGAGTTTTTGATGATCTGTTTATTTTTGGCTTCCATTATTAGTTTGTACAACTTTTTTATTCAGAAGCTACCCCTATAATAATCCATGAAAACGGTTATGTCAATATGTTTACTAAAGATTTAATGAGTAAAAAAAACTACACCTGATTGTAGGGCAAGAACAGCTATTTTTAACTCTTAAGTAGTCCTTAGTGATGCTAGGTTGCTACCAACCGCGCGGTCCTTCTACTTGCTATGTTTATACGGTATGTGGAGGAGGGCGATAGACTACGCAATATAGGAATAACGCCGCCATCCTTAACGAGAGGTAGATTGCTGAGACTTTGGTAGTGGCAATGACATGATTTAAAAATCTACCACAAAGGCGAGGGACGTTGGTTAATAGTGATTGATATTGTATGCGCGCATGTCTGCATCCAGTGGACAATGATTATATATTTGTAACATATTGAGTAGTATGCTTTTGTAAGTAATTCTAAAGAAATTGTTAGATAAGTCGTAGTGTATTTACTAGCTATTGCTACTGCATGAGCTGTGATCTAGTTGGTATAGACAAAGAATTTTCTTGGCAGATATAAGCCTGGTGAATTATTATTGTTGTAATATTCACTGTATGGTCACTGTCCTTAGAATATTGATTTTACAGATGATTGTATGGTAAATATTATTAATTTATGTGATTATTACAACAAATTTCTTGGAAAGATACTTGATTTATTTTGCAATAGATGCTAATATGTGTACATAAGCTTTTGAAAAATAAACAAAGCAAAAAAGTACATTAAAATAATTAATTCTAGAATATCGCTTAGCGCTAAATATTACTTTGGTGTAGGGAACGGCTGCAACATGAAGCTGAAAGCATATAGTCTATATTTGGTTATTGTGTTTTAGGCATGGTGCCGCCGATGCTCCACTAAAGTTATTTGTGATTATTCGCAAGTTACAAATAGTATAGGTGTTGAGCGCGCGTGGATAGTACACACACATCCAGTTTATCCTTATCTTTGTAGGGTATTGGTAATGAGAGTACTGGATGTGTGGAAGGAACTTCACGCAAGGACATGCTCCTTACATAAGGAGCGGTCAGTCGCCTTGAGCGATAACGACGAACTCGCAATGCCCGCGCCCTAATAGTTGTTTTAAAGCGGCGGATGGAGCGTTTGATAGTTCAACTTCTGTTATCGCTCGGGCTCTTTTGGGCTATGCGCTCGTGTATAATATGTGATATGAAGCAGAAGATCGCTATTACAATTGGCTGCGTTGCAACCCTAACGGTATTATTGATTATAAATATGACTACCCCATCTGGCATAGGTCCTTTTGGGGTTCTTTTGTTTTTATTTTCCCTATATGTGGCGCTAACTAGCGCTTTATATATTTTGCTGAGATTTTTATTTTCTATATTACATGTGCCAAAGCCTAGAGATGGTAGTAAAAATCGACAGGATATAAAATTGTATTATTTCTCCAGCGTGCTTGCTTTGGCTCCAGTTATATTGCTAGGAATTCAATCTATTGGCGGCATAAAGCTTTTTGATATCTGTCTTGTTGTCATCTTTGAAGTGATTGCTTGTTTGTACGTATATAAGAGGTTCTAACATGGTCTTTTCGTGTACACCATGATATAATTTGAGTATGAATCCTGAGACGACACCAGTAATACCAAGGACAGAATCAGCTCCTGTAGCTCCTGATGTAGAGCGTCAATATGGCAATCAAGAAAAAAGTTTTGAACAGTATGGGGCACAGTCCATTGAGCAGGGGAAGCAATTACCTGCTACGCCGGCGTTGCCTGTTGTTGACATAGCAAACTTGGCACAGCCTACTCCTCAGGATCCTGCTAGTGTTCAGACACCGCAGACGGATGATGATGCAGTTATGGCAGGAGTTCCTTCTATAGCAGGCGATGATGATTTGATTGAGAAAGAGTGGGTTGATAAGCTAAAGAGCTTAATTGCTCTAACAGAGGGGAATCCTCATGAACGAGCGCGGGTCATTGCTCAGCTGCAAGCAGATTATTTGAAGAAACGATATAATAAGACTCTTGGTCAGTCTAATGAGTAGGATGGATTAATGGGTGGAGTTCTCATCTTAGGATTACTGGTATTAGGGATTATAGCTGTTGGAACATCAGTAATTTTTATACTGTACCGTAATGCTATGCGTGAAGCAAAGAATTATGAGCGCGGCCTAAAAATGGTGCCTTTGTTGATACATTTGCCTCCGACCAGTGAGGATATAGATAATGGTAGCCGTGACCAGCGTGACCTCAATGAGGAGGTCATCTCTCAGGCACAGGTTATGTATAATATTATATCCAGCACCGCTACCAAAGGCTTTAAGAGTAAGTTTTATGGTCAGCGTCATATATCTCTTGAGATTGTCGCTACTGGTGGTTTAGTCCACTATTATGCAGTGGTGCCTGTGGTGCTGATCGACGTTATTCGCCAAGCTATCATAGCAGCTTATCCATCAGCACGATTGGAGGAGATGAGCGAAGTGAATATTTTTAGTGAGATTGGTCGCACTTCTGGCATGATAGGCGGTGAATTCACCTTGCGCAAGTCTTTCATTTATCCAATAGCGACGTATCAAGAATCAAAGCGTGATGCATCGCGGGCATTGCTTAATGCGCTTTCGTCTGCATCGAAAGACGATGGAATTGGTATACAATTTCTCATCAGGCCAGCATATGACGGCTGGGCTAAAGCCTCTGAGCTTCACATTGACAATTTGCGAAAACATAAAAAGAAAAAGACGGGTATTGGTGCACTTATAGCCCCGAAGGATATTTTGGAAGCGTTGTGGAAACCACCACAAGAAAATGATGAAAAGCAAAAAGAAGAAGAAAATAAGCCGTTGAGTTCGCTTGAGCAGGCAGAAGTTGATGCTGTCAGTGAAAAGACTAGGTATCCAGCCTATGAGGTTTTGATTCGTGTTGTGGTCTCTTCTAATACTGCAGCAAGGTCTCAATCTCTGTTGAAGAATATTATTGCCGCTTTTGCGTTGTTTGATTCACCACGAAATAATGGCTTTAAGTTCTCAGTTACACGCAATATAGAGGAAATTACAACAGCCTACATAATGAGGTTTTTTCCACAACAGATAAAATATAACATCTTGAATAGTGTAGAAATGGCAACGTTGTTCCATTTACCTGGCTCCTCATCAATACCGACCTCCCAAGTTAAACGCCAGATGTCTAAACAGGTTGATGGTCCTACAGATGTTTTGGATGAAGGCCTGTTGATTGGTTATAACGAATTTCGTGGAGTTAAAAAACCTATTCGCATCGGAACAAAAGACCGTCGTCGCCACGTTTATATCATTGGTCAAACTGGTGTCGGTAAGTCTGTCTTGCAGGAGAATATGGCATATCAAGACATGATGGATGGTCGAGGCTTTGCGTTTATTGATCCGCACGGAGACTTGGTAGAGTCTCTTCTTGGTAAGGTGCCAAAAGAGCGTGTCGAAGATATTATCTATTTTAATCCAGCCGACATGACAAACCCTATTGGTTTGAATATGTTTGAGTTTGATACACCAGACCAGAAAGACTTTTTGGTGCAAGAAGCAATCAATATGCTGTATGGGTTGTATGACCCGGGGCATACGGGAATCGTTGGTCCTCGTTTGGAGCACATTTTCCGTAACTGTGCGTTGTTATTGATGTCTGATCCCGCGGGCGGAACGTTTATCGATATACCAAAATGTCTCATAGACCCAGAATTTGTGAAGAGTAAACTGAAATATGTTACCGACCCGCAAGTGATTGATTTCTGGACAAAGGAGTTTCCAGCGTCACAGCGATCTAATGAAGCTGGTGAAGTTGTGTCTTGGGTTGTTGCAAAGTTTGGTCCATTTATCTCTAACGATGCAATGCGCAACATCATTGGACAAACGAAGTCTGGATTTAACTTGCGGGAGATAATGGATAATAATAAGATCCTATTGGTTAATCTTTCCAAGGGTAAGATGGGAGAGTTGAACTCCAAGCTGCTCGGTATTATCTTTGTGATGAAGTTTCAGGCTGCAGCGATGGCTCGAGCCGATACCCCAGAGGACCAGCGAGTTGATTTTTCATTGTATGTTGACGAGTTTCAGAACTTTGCTACAGATAGCTTTGAGTCTATCTTGTCTGAGGCTCGTAAATATAAGCTAAGCCTTATCATGGGTAACCAGTTCATGACCCAGTTGACGGATAAGATACGTGAAGCAATCATTGGTAACGTCGGTACAGTGATTTCTGGGCGTATTGGCGTGACGGACGCTGAGTTGATGGTTAAGAAATTTCAGCCAGTCTTTGATGTGGATGATTTGTCTAAGTTGCCAAACTTCCAATCAATTACCTCAGTCATGATTAATAATGTTCCATCGGCGCCGTTTAGTATGAATTGGATACCACCGATGGGACAGGAGAACTCTCAGTTGCGGGATGCGCTGGTGAGGCTATCTTCTGCGAAATATGGCAGGCCGCGTGCTGTTGTGGAGAAGGAAATATTTGAGCGGTTGGGTAGGGCAAATACAAAGACACAAGCTGCTTCACCTAAACCTACTGCACTACGAGAAAATAAATCTTTTCTGGATGAATGGCTATCGAAGCGTAAGCAGATAGGCGGTGCGCAGCCAGTACCAACACAAAAAGCCTCTGGTGCGTTATCTCCTGCGACGCCAGTGACGATACCAACGCCAATGTCTACTGCTAGTTCAGGCCCTAACATGCAGAGTTTGAGTAGTGGTCAGATGGGTGGCTTGTCACGGTCGCCTCAGGATAATCCTGGTACTCCTGTAGATATACCGACAACACCTCCGGTTGCCAATGCTATGCCGTCTTCAGATACTGCTAATAAAGAGAATTTATCTATCCAAGAAAGAATGCAACAAGAGCTAGACTCAGCGCAACCAAAGCCGTCTAACAACAGGCTTGACCTTAGGGATGGTAATCAGGACTCGGACAGGGAAATATCAATAAAATTGCGATAAATTTAGAATAAGAGGTCTAAGATTCGGTAGTAGCTTAGCTGCTACTCCCGCCTTTTACGCCTATACGGATGTAGTCAAACAACATACCGGCAAGCCATCCAATGGTGAATGCTGCAATCGTCTCAAATCCCGACAGAGGGTACCCGTTTATTTTTGCTAGGGTATATATAGCGAGAGTTAAGACAAAAGCCGCCACAGAGCCAGACAGTATGGCGTTTGGTCGAGCAACTGTTCTACCTGTGACTTCGCTAACTTTCTCGATGGTGGGGTTATGAATAACCTTGCTGAAAGTTCGGCTGGACTTAGGGAGCTGGCTTTGAACTGTCTCCATGGTCTTTTTGAAGCTGTCTTTGCGATCTTCCTTGGTTATAAGGCGTTCGGCTTTTGCCGGTTGCTTCTTCTTTTCTTGTTTTACCTCTTCAGCTTCGGACTTTTCAATGACTTTTTCGAGTTGCTCACGTGCTTCAGCCTCTGATTTTTCTGCCGGTGAGCTTTCTTTTTCGACTCGATTTTTGATAACTTCGGCTGCACGATTGTGTGTTTCTATTCGCAGATCATTCAGGCCTTCGTGTGATGTTTTGGCCTCATTGTTGAACTTAAGTGATTCTTTCATTGTGACTACACCTAACTTTTATTTAAATTGTACCTACTGAGTTATATGTGTGCCGTATGATGCGCACTTCTTTCTTGAGCTGCCTGGACCGCAAGTAGAAGAATGTGACAATAGAGAGGATTAGACCTGCAAACAGCATATTTTCGCTAGCTCCAGTGCGGGGCAGCTGCGTAGCCACTGTCTCGACGACTTTCTTTTCATTTGGACAATCAACTTTAACGCTTACGGTGTTACCGAAAGTGTTGTCCATCCTACAGTCAAAGGACCCAGGATTACTGGTACCAGTGCTCATAGAGGATATTTTACTGGCCATTTGTATCGTAAAGGTGCGTTCTTGGGTTTCGCCAGGTTTGATAGTTATCTCTGGCCATTGGAGAATGGTCTTGCCTCCATTGCTATTGGCATCTTCTTTGAGGGTTCCGCCGCCCGATTCAAAGATAGTTGAATATTGCAGAACATCACCCAAGTTCTCTGTGAATGTATATTTTTCTGGTGCAAAACCCTTGTTGGTGACCTTTAGGTGATAGGTAATACGATCATGTGCTTTCGCGGTGGTCTTAGTAGCGTCCATATTACTCTGAGTGAGGTTTATAGCGCTCTTTTGTTGGATAAAGGAAGCAGAACACTGCTTATCTTCTATCCAAAGAGTTGGGTTGCCTGCACATGGCTGACAGCGTGGGTCATTTTTAAGTAGTGTTGGATTTTGCGGGCACCTTTCTGGCGCAGCGATATTGAATGTCTTTTGACAGCCAGCAGAGGTGCGGTCACCTAGAGAAGTTTTGAGTGTTACAGTTACTTTGTATGACCCAGGGGTTTTTTCTTGATATGTTACATTTGGGGTGGTGCTCTCTAGAGTTTTTACAAGAGAATTACCCCTATAAACTTGAAACACATATTTTTGTATTTTGGCGCCATTAGCGACACTTGTGTTAGCGGTAAACTGATATTTATTATTATCGCTTTGCTTCACCTCTAAGGCATTACAGGTGACTACGGGAGCTGGAGGTGTAGAACAGTTTGGATAGGTACCGATTTGTCCTGGAGGGCAGGTTGGTGCTGGAGGGATGCTTTTGGTAATGAGATTGCCACAGTTACGCATAATTGCGAACCAGCCGAACTTGGCTGAGTGGCCTACGTACGCGGTATAGGTAAAATTACCCCAAAGTTGATGTGGCCTGTAGTAAAAACTACGCATTCCACTGCCAGCTGATTTAACAGAGTAGGAGCCCTCTCCTTGAGCCGATCCAAAATGTGGAGTCATTCCCCAGGAATAATTGCCGTCACGGCTGTGTAGAGTTTGCAGGTTGCGAGTTGCATTTGATAGCTCTGCGCGGGTAATACCAATTGTATTGAACAATGAGCGGATATCGTTGGTGTTAGCATCATAGTGATTCATCATTTGGCTTCCACTCCATACGCCACCTCGAACCATGTCGCTTGGGTCTGCAGCATTTGCTGATTCCGGAGGAGAGAATACCACTAATGATTGGACGATTAACGCAAGAACAGTGAAAATTAAGCCTAATTTTCGAGTAGCCTCCTCTTTACTTAACCTTTTTGCATAAAAGCCCAATTCATTGATAAGTGATGGACTAAATGGCAAGTGAGAAACTATTTTTCTAAACATGGTTGCCCCGTTCTTGTATGTTTATGTAATCTATTATTATGATAATATCTACTCCATTTTAGCATAAGAAATATGTTCAGGTAAAGCACTTGAGTGAACAATTTTTTTGCGGTATAATGAGAGAGTTGTAAATAGCTGACAAGTCAGGAAATAGTGAGGGAGACATGGCTAAACAAACAGATAATCAATCCTATGATGGATCACAAATTCAAGTTCTCGAAGGACTTGAGCCGGTTCGTAAGCGCCCGGGTATGTATATTGGTAGTACTGGCTATGACGGTGTACACCACTTGATTAAGGAGATTGCCGACAACTCGATCGACGAGGCTATCGCTGGGTATGCTACAAAAGTTGAAGTAGTGCTGCTGGAGGACGGCGGTGTTCAGATCACTGATGATGGTCGTGGCATACCGGTTGATAAACATCCGAAGACTGGTATGAGTACACTGGAAACTGTGTTAACAGTGTTGCACGCTGGTGGTAAGTTTGGCGGCGGTGGCTACAAGGTGTCATCTGGACTTCACGGTGTTGGATCAAGTGTTGTTAATGCTCTCTCTACTAAGATGATTGCTGAAGTGGTGCGTGACGGTCAGCTCTACCGGGTGGTGTTTGCAATTGGTGGCATTGTGGAGCCACTCAAGAAGGTCGGTAAGGCAGACCGGCCAACTGGTACGCGGATAATTTTCTATCCCGACCCAACAATATTTAAAGAAACGGTTGATTTTGATTATAAATGGGTGGTTAACTATTTGCGCCACCAGGCATACTTAACCAAAGGCGTATACACCTCTGTTGTAGACGAGCGTACGGGTGATCGTCAGGCTTTCTACTTTGAAGGCGGAATTCAAAGTTATGTGAAGCATTTGAACTTGGGCAAAGATGTTTTAGCCGATGCGCCATTTTACGTTGAAAAACAAGTTGAAGACTGCATGGTGGAAATTGCTGTGCAGTATAACGACACGTATATTGAGACAGTAAAGCCATTTGCCAACAATGTGTTGACGCCAGACGGCGGTACACACCTAGTCGGTTTTCGTTCAGCGTTGACCAGGGTCATCAATGACTATGCACGCAAAAATAGTCTGCTGAAGGAAAAAGAAGACAACCTGACTGGCGACGACATTCGTGAGGGCTTGACAGCGATTATTTTGGTTAAATTGCCCGATCCACAGTTTGAAGGTCAGACTAAGAATAAACTTGGTAATCCAGAGATGCGTCGCTATGTTGAGCAGGTGATGAATGAGTACTTTTCGTACTATCTGGAGGAAAACCCTGGTGTTGCTAAGAAGATTGTTGGTAAGGCGACCTTGGCGGCACGAGCTCGCAAAGCGGCACGAGCAGCACGCGACAATGTGATCCGTAAGGGCGCACTTGATGGTATGGGATTACCGGGCAAATTGTGGGACTGTTCAAGTAAGAGCCCAAGTGATAGTGAAATTTACATCGTTGAGGGTAATTCAGCAGCGGGTTCAGCTAAAGAGGGCCGCGACAGTAAAACTCAGGCGATTTTGCCGCTCCGAGGTAAGGTGTTGAACACTGAGCGGGCTCGACTTGATAAAATGTTTGCTAACAAAGAGATTGTGGCAATGATCCAGGCGTTTGGCGTTGGGATTGGCGATCAGTTTGATATCAATGGTCTGCGTTACCACAAAATTATCATCATGACCGATGCCGATGTTGACGGTAGTCACATCGCGACTTTGCTGTTGACCTTCCTATTTCGTTATATGAAAGAGGTGGTTGAGGGTGGTTATGTGTACCTTGCTAAGCCACCACTATACTCAATCAACCGCGGCCAGAAGAAGATCTACGCATATGATGAGGCGGAGAAAGACAAAGTCTTGGCAGACCTGATTGCTGATAAGAAGGGTCGCGGTACAGCGATTGATGATGAACAGGATATCACAAAGCAGGCTGGCGTGACGATTTCACGGTTTAAGGGTCTTGGTGAAATGGACGCTGACCAGTTATGGGAGACGACGATGAATCCAGAAAATCGCGTGTTGATTCAGGTCAGAGTGGAAGACGCCGAGGAAGCGGACGCGATCTTTACGCGACTGATGGGTGATGATGTGAGCTTGCGTAAAAGCTTTATTCAGAGCTGGGCAAAAAATGCTAACTTAGAGGATTTGGATATTTAATCATGAGTGATCAGGACAAACAGATGCAACCAACCAGTGAACATGAGTCAATTGAGGCAACACCAGATACGGTGACTGAAGTATCAGCAGGATTAGAGCGACGCCGACTTGAAAATGTGATGCAAGACAATTTCTTCCGTTATTCGATGAGCGTCATCGTTGACCGGGCATTGCCAGATGTGCGTGATGGTCTGAAGCCGGTGCATCGCCGTATTTTGTATTCAATGAATCAGAACGGCAACCGTAGTACTGCGAAATTCGTCAAATCAGCACGTATCATCGGTGACGTGATGGGTAAATATCACCCGCATGGTGACTCAGCGATTTATGACTCAATGGTTCGTCTGGCGCAAGATTGGGCGATGCGCTATACCTTGGTGCAAGGTCAGGGAAACTTTGGTTCAATGGACGGAGACCCACCAGCTGCTCACCGTTATACTGAGGCGCGACTTGATAAGCCGGCTGAAGAATTACTAACTGACATCGAGAAGGAAACCGTTGATTTTAAGGATAACTTTGATGGTTCAGAGCGTGAGCCGATTGTGTTGCCGGCAAAGTTACCGAATTTGCTGTTGAACGGCCAGATTGGTATTGCTGTTGGTATGGCAACGAGTATCCCGACACACAACCTGGGTGAGTTAGTAGATGCGACAATTGAGCTGATTGATAACCCTGAGGCGACAGTTGACGACTTGCTGCAGCATGTGAAGGGTCCAGACTTTCCGACGGGCGCGATCGTCTACGGTGGTGCACCGATGCGCCAAGCGTATGCGACTGGTCGCGGTAGTGTAATGATGCGAGCAGTGGCAGAGATCCAGGAGACCAAACGAGGTCGACACCAGATTGTTGTTACTGAGATACCGTATGGTGTAAATAAAGCAACATTGATCGAAAAAATTGGTGAGCTTCACAAAGAAAAGCGGGTACAATTGGCTGACCTACGCGATGAAAGCTCTCGAGGCAAGGTCCGCATCGTCATTGAGCTGAAAAAGGATGCGTATCCAAAGAAGGTATTGAATCAGCTGTACAAATTAACGGCCTTACAGACGAGTTTTAATTACAACATGCTGGCGTTGGTTAATACCATGCAGCCACGAATTTTAGGTTTGCATGATATTCTGAGCGAATTTGTCAAACATCGTCAGTCTGTGGTGCGTCGCCGTACTGAGTTTGAGCTAAAAAAGGCAAAGGCCCGGGCGCATATCTTGGAGGGCTATAAGATTGCGCTGGATCATATCGATGAGGTGATTAAAACCATTCGTGCTTCAAAAACTCAGGATGAGGCAGAGAAGAATTTGCGTGCTAAGTTTGGGCTGAGCGAGATTCAAGCCAAGGCTATCTTGGCGATGCAGCTGCGACGCCTGACTGGACTTGAGCGTGAAGCGGTCGAAAATGAACTCCGCGAACTCTTGAAGCTGATTGCACGACTAGAGGCTATCTTGGCTGATGAGCAAGAGATCTTGAATATCATCAAGACTGAGCTCTTGGAAATGAAAGAGAAATATGGTGATGAGAGGCGTAGTAAAATTATCAACCATGAGCTGGGTAAGTTCTCTGATGAGGAGCTAATCCCAGAGGAAGATGCCGTTGTTCTTTTGACAACTGAGAATTATATTAAGCGAACTCTGGCAAGTGACTACCGCAAGCAGAACCGCGGTGGTAAGGGTAAGCGCGGGATGACCACAAAGGAAGAAGACATCATCGCACAAATAATTCCAGTAAGTACGCATGACTACCTGCTATTCTTCACCAACAGGGGTCGTGTATTCCGTCTCAAGGCATATGAAGTCCCGGCTGCTAGCCTCAGCGCTAAAGGTGTTGCTGCAGTGAATCTGCTCCAGCTTCAGCCAGAAGAGAAGATCACAGCTATCATTAAACACGAGAAGAACGCGAGCGACGCTGGTTATCTGTTCATGGCGACGAAGAATGGTACCGTTAAGAAGACTCCGCTGAGTGACTATGCTAATATCCGTACGAATGGTTTGATTGCCATAAAACTAGATGATGGCGATGAACTGAAATGGATCAAGAAAACTGATGGAGAAAGTGATGTAATTATTTCAACATCAGCTGGTCAGGCGATTCGATTTAACGAAAAAGATGCGCGGCCAATGGGTAGGGCTGCTCGTGGAGTCCGTGGAGTCCGTCTGCGGCCAAACGACCGAGTAGTCGGTATGGATATTGTGACGAGTGACGACCAAACACTATTGGTTATCAGTGAACAGGGCTTCGGTAAGCGTACAAAAGTAACCAACTTCCCAAGCCACAAGCGTGGCGGAGTGGGCATTAAAGCGGCGATTGTGACAGCAAAGACGGGTCCAATCATATCAGTTCAGACGATCGACCCGACTATGACGGATGCTATCTTGGTATCACAAAATGGACAAACGATTCGTATTAGCCTCAAAGACATCAAGCTACTAGGCCGTACGACTCAAGGTGTTACTATCATGCGGCTGGGCGATAATGATGCAGTATCTTCTATAGGCTTAATGGAAGAGCGGTCTTCCGAAGAGGAAACTAAATGAGATATTTGCTAGTGCCTTTGTTGGCATGGGCATTGGCTCAGGGCTTAAAGCATATCTTTCGCTTGATGGGTAGAAATCGCCGAGTATTTAGTAAGAATCCAAAATCACCTCTATTGTTGTCTGGGGGTATGCCAAGCGCTCACGCTGCAACGGTCGTTTCGTTAGCTACTGTTGTCGCATTGTATGATGGTGTTGATACGGTGCAATTTGCTATCGTTCTGTGGGTGACCATGATCATTCTATATGATGCTATGATGGTGAGATTTTCCTCTGGACAACAGGGAGATACGCTAAATCAGTTGTTGGATGAGCAAAAAAGTTCTTTGTCTCGCATCCGTGTTGCACATGGCCACACCCCTGTTGAGGTTGCTGTGGGTGCAACAATAGGATTGTTTGTCTCGCTTGTTGTCTTTTTCGCAACAAAATAATTACAAAATAGTATTGACCAAAGGTTGGTTGATGATGTATGATAAGTATCAGTCTGGTCGTGGGGATGCGAGCGAAACGACAATTACAATCTGTAATGATCAAGTTACGTGAGGATTTTTGGCCAGTCTATCGAACTTTAACAATTTGATTGTGCAATATCATCGTCAGTTTATATTTTTGTAGAGCCTTAATACTTTGATACAAAGTAGATTTTTAACGGAGAGTTTGATCCTGGCTCAGGATGAATGCTGGCGGCGTGCCTAACACATGCAAGTCGAGCGGCAGCGAGGGGTGCTTGCACCCTGTCGGCGAGCGGCGAACGGCTGAGTAACGCGTAGGAATTTGCCCCAAAGTGAGGAATAACTGCCCGAAAGGGTAGCTAATGCCGCATATGGTCTTCGGATTAAAGGATTTATCCGCTTTGGGAGAAGCCTGCGTTG
>CAUSVT010000003.1:0-131836 GCA_963535375.1 uncultured Candidatus Saccharibacteria bacterium
CACATCAATCTTGCTCATTTTTCCTCCTAGATTTTCTTCGCCCGCAAGTCGTTTAGTTTCTTCAAAACCGTTGCGTCTAGTGTTGCAGTTGGCGTCTGTAGCTTGAAACCACCGATGAGTTCTGGGCGAACAACTTCGCTCAATTGAACAACCGTCTGAGGCTTCTTGAGTAGCGTCATGATAGCCGAACGCGCCTCATCAGTCAACGAGCGTGCTGACTCAACTGTCGCCACCGTTAAGCCACGCTCCGCCAGTTCTGTCTGAATATCACGCACCAACAAGTCGACTTCACGCTGACGATTTTCATGGCTGAGTAGCGCCGCTACTTCGTCCATAACCTTCGTATCGTTGTCTAATAATCGTTCAGCTACGTACCGAGCCAATTTACGACGCGACGTTCGTGCAGGCATTAGCGCGCCTCCTTCAAAGCTTTCTCGATCAATTTGCCGTCCTTTTTAGCGTCCAATTTCTCGTTCACTAAGGTGCCAGTTGCTTCAGCCACTAGTTGTAATGTTTCGTTATGCAACGCTTGGCGCGCAGCCGCAACTTCGCCAGCGATCTCCGTCCGAGCCGCCTCGATGATGCCATCGGCTCGCGCTTCGGCTTTCTTAGCCGCAGCTTCAACGATTTCCGTTGCTTCATTCCTGGCTGAAGCAACGATGTCGCGTGCTTCCGCTCGCGCTTTGCGCATCGAGGCGTTGATCATTTTCTCAGTCTTATCAGCATTTTCACGCGCTGATTTGGCAGCTTTTTCGGCCGTTCGAAGGTCTTTTTCACGCTTGTCCAGCATCGTTGCCAGTGGCGGATACACCCATTTGCTCAACACAAACAGTAATATCAAAAATGCCACTGACTGCAGGACCAACAGTTTCCAGTCGATTCCCAAAGAGCCAAACAAATCAGCCTTATCAGCTGCGTGAGCCTCAGCACTCGCAAATTGTGTTACCAATCTTTCCACAATTTACCTCTAAATTACATAACCTTACCAACGATGGCAGCCACGAAACCGATAATTGCCAAGGCGTCGATAAATGAAATACCAAGAATCATCATGGTACGCAAGTCATTAATCTTCTCTGGGTTGCGACCTGCGGCGTTCATCGCTGCAGCACCGATGATGCCGGCACCAATTGCTGCAAAGGCTGCTGGGATTGCGTAAGTTAAGGCAAAAGCTAATGCTTCCATGGTTGATGTTCTCCTTATAATTATTACTTAACTACTTATTTTCATTCTCTGTCATTTTCTTTGAAATATCAACAGGGGAATGAACATGTGCATGATTGGACTCGTCGTGGTCGCCGTGAGGAGTGAGTCCCAAAGAAATAAACACCGTTGACAACATGAAAAAGATATACGCCTGAATACCGCCGATAAACAACTCGAACATATAGAACGGCTGCAAGGCCGCCGGTGAAGCATATTTCGTTAGATAAGCAATCATGATCAACAGCACTTCGCCTGCCAGCACATTACCAAACAAACGGAAGCTGAGCCCCAGCAAGCGCGAGAACTCTGCTACCAACTCCAAAATACCAACAAATGACATAATTGGGTCTTTCAGTGGATTGACGAAATATCGCCCCATGTTGCCGCGGAATCCCAAGTAACGGAACGCATAAATTTGCGCCGCAATGA
The DNA here is from genome assembly GCA_963535375.1 of uncultured Candidatus Saccharibacteria bacterium. Classification (GTDB taxonomy): domain Bacteria; phylum Patescibacteriota; class Saccharimonadia; order Saccharimonadales; family Saccharimonadaceae; genus Nanosynbacter. The sequence continues at coordinate 1,636 of CAUSVT010000003.1, forward strand.
TAGTGATGATAGCCAGCCCAAACGTCATATTCAAATCAGCCACGCCGCCACGAAACAGGGGAGTGCCGTGCTCGCCAACAGTTACTGGGCCAACAAAAGGCAACAACCCCAGCCAGTACTGCGCTATTACAAAGAAAAATATGGTGATAGTCAATGGTGCTACTCGCGCTGCCCAAACATCATCTTGGATGACCTGCTTGACCGTGCCATATAACCCATCAAACGTCCAATTGACCAACCGTGTCACAAAATTAGGCTTCTTTTTGCCCAGCGCTGCCGCACGCGTTCGCAGCATAATCCATACCAAAACTAACAAGCCTAAAGCGCCCAGCAGGTGAGAGTTGGTGATTGAAATGCCGCCAACTTGTACTATCTCATCTGCTTTGACTGAAATATGCAGACTGCTTGCAAACTGGTGTATCATTGATTGGCCTCTCTCTGTTTTATAAATCGTATTTGCCGATAAATCAATCCTGCTGACGCCGCCAGACCCACGATAATCCCTGCAACCATCAACCACGGTTTGGTGTGTAGCACCAGATCGGCCCACAGCCCCACCAACATCAGACCGATGCTCGGCACAAACATGCGCCACGTCGTCCCGATGATAGTTTTCATCATAACCGTAGTGACATCTACGTCTGTTTTTTGGTCGCTCTGAACCTTAGGTTTTTCAGCCATTACCTATACTATATCAATCTGCTATACTATTTGACAATATGCCGAGGAAAAATTATCCAAAATCTCAACCAGTCCAGAAAAATAGACAGCCGCTAACTACTGTACATGAGCTCAACAATTGCCATCAAAAACGCCGCTTTTCAACCCAACAACAAGCCGAAAGGGAAATAACCAACCGACAACTGACCGACCCACACCTGTCTCTGGCAACTTACAAATGCCATTGGTGCGGCGGCTGGCACCTCACGTCACGCTAGAGCCACTAGAAGACGAGATGTTCTTGGATTGGCACATTCGTGTAACGACCCAAAATTGGCACCGTTGAATCAGTCGTCGTACCGTCGCCAAGTTGTCCTCGGTTATTGTTACCGACTGTATACACACGGTTGTCAGTCGTAAAGATCACAGTTGTACCCCCACCACTTTCCACGTGCTTAGCACGAGGAGCAGTCGGACCACTACCAAACAGTTGCATTGGCGTTGGTGTATTACGGCTGACCTTATCACCAGTACCCAACTGACCATTCTCATTTGAGCCAGCACCATAGACCTTACCGTCATCACCCACCACAAACAAGTTACTGACGCGCCCTGCGTATGCTGTTGACCAGATATCAACCGCTTTCACGCCGGCTGGCAGCATGAATTTTACTGGGGTCGGGTTCCTCCAGTTAGTAGCCCCGTTTGCGTGGTTAGCACTATTACCAAACACACCGTGGTAATTGCTACCAGTACTGTACACATTTCCATCAGATGTACGATATGATGCGAATAACTCGTCAGTGGAAATTTGTTGTACAAATCCTGGAACACCAAGATCTCGAATTTTTGGCGTCTGAAGCCTGAAGAATATATGCTTATTACTCGGCGGACAGGCAGCAGCGATTGCCATTCCTGTACCCGAAGCATTAGCCGCTAGGCAGTGGTTACTGGCACCTCGGCGGAAAATACGATCCGAACCATAGGAGACCATGCGCCAGCGCTGAATGGCGGCTGAAGGATTACAATTCGCCAAACGAATATTCACGAGGTCACCAGCAGTATTCTCCACACATTTACCATTTATTTTGATCTGCTCTTGTGGTGTGTACTCAAATTGCTGCTGAGAGCTGTCATTGCAACTACGAGGAGCTACTGTAGTAGGACCAACCGCCTCCATGCAACGACCCTCTAAAAATCGCCAACGGAACACTAGGTTATCTTTACCGACCTCCAAATGGTTTGAGCCACCCACGCCGTACACCTTACCATCATTTGCCAAGATATATAAGGTACCTCCGTCAAAAGCTAGTTGCATGGCACGTGGCTTGCCGTGATCACCAAAATTACCAATTTTTACCGGTGTTGACGAACTTGAGATGTTGGCGCGACCTAACTGATAATAATCATTTGCACCCCAACCGTACACGGCACCATTTTGCATGATGACATAAGCGTTATATCGGTCCTGTACCAGATGAGCTGTCGGAATCGTTGCTGGGTTACCAGGGTTCGGGAAAGGTAAGGCGACACGCTTTGGGTTGGACCTATTACTACAGGCAGTCGCATACGCTGGAGTAACGGTATAATCACCAGTACCCAATAGGCCGTAGGTACATTCACCAGCAGCATAGATATTTTTATCATTCCCCAGTACAAAGTTTGCCCAACCTGAGTTGACAGTAACTGCTTTAACTCCAACCGGCAAGCCAAACCTCACTGGTGTTGAGACGGTCGGACTCATATAGCCAGCGCCCAATTGACCGCGATCATTTTTACCAGCGCCATACACCGCACCGTTCTCATCTCGAATCATCAAGTTTCCACCGACAGAGACAAAGTTGGTGTGCACTGAAACTGCGCGCTGGGATATATTAAATCTCACTGGCGTTGGCTGAGCTATCGAAACCAATCCAGCGCCCAATTGACCGCGGTCGTTCGCCCCAACTGACCGGACGCGTCCAGCAGAGTCAATTGTCGCAAAGAATACTTTGTGCTGTATGCCGTGCATATCACCCTCATATCCAAACGCCAAGGTGTCGACACGTGTTTGTGCTCCAGTGGCCAACGACAACACTCGGGTATACGTTTTCCAGACGCCACCGCTTGGTCGTAACAGCTCAACATAACCTGTAGCGTAGGCCTGCTGGACCTCACCACCGGTTGAGCCAAGAGGAGGGACAGTAAACCGCGTTCGAATATTGCCCTCATGCATCACAGTATTTGACTGACCAGGCTCTGGATCACCCGCACAGTTTGTTTCTGGAGCTAGATTTTTTGATCCCCATGGCGAAATCATACCGTTGCTGCGCAAACAAGACACAGCATATGCAAGACCACTTTCAGCAGCTTCGCGCGCCAATTGGTTATAATACCGGTCCCGTAACGCCGCTGCATATGAAGCAGCCAGCTGCATAGCCACCAAAAGCAAGGTCAGCATAATTACTGAGGTGATGAGAACTGTTGGCAAGGTAAATCCTGTTTTTTTGCTGTCCGCACCCATGATTACTCATCATTATACACTTGTCGATAAGCATGTACAATATGCTATAATAGACTTACGTAAAGAAAGTTGAGGGGAATATATGAGCGAAGATACAGCAACCAACCACAGCGCCAAAGTAACCGTCTACAGCACCAGTTGGTGCGCATTTTGTCACACTGAAATGGAGTGGTTGGAAAAACTGGGAATTGACTTCATCAAAAAAGATATTGAAGCAGAACCTGCAGCCAAAGAAGAACTATTAGCAAAAAATGGTGGCAACTTCCAAGGCGTACCAGTGACTGACATTAACGGCGAGTTGGTGCTTGGTTTTGATCGACCAAAACTACAAGACTTGCTGCGCAAGAACGGCTTGTTGGCTGATTAAAAATCTGAATACGAATTATCCCGCCTGATAGTGGCGGGATTTTTATTCTGCACCAATTTGCACAACCTCACCGCCAATTGCTTGGCGGAAATAATTATCGTGGCTGACGTAGAGGATGGCGCCAGAATATTTCGTCAGCGCCGTCTCTAACTCCTCGATGCTTGGCAGGTCAAGGTGGTTAGTCGGCTCGTCTAAAATCAGCAGCTGCGGGTCATTCGCCAGCATGGCAATGATCTGAAAGCGGGCTTTCTGGCCACCCGACAGGCGCGCCAGTGGTGTCATTCGGTCCGCTTCGGTGAACAGATAATCGGCTAGCAATTGGCGGATTTTGGTATCAGAAATCGGTAAGTCGCGGCTAAGGTATAATTTCTCAATCGCTACCTCCAGCGGATCCACCAAATACCGCTCATCAATTTCTTGCTCATACACGCCCACCCGTACCTGCGAGTCGAGGAAGAGATTGCCGGAGTAGAGGATAGGAGCGGCAGGTGCGACATCTTCTACGCCAGAGACTGTGGAACGTTCGCGAGTAGCGGACGTTTCAGCCGAACGCTCGCGAAAAATCTCCGGTGGAGATTTGAGCGAAGAGTGTGCTCTGGCGGAGGACGGTGGAGTAACTGCCGCCCTACTATTTAACAACATCCGAATCAGCGTCGTCTTGCCGGCACCGTTGCGGCCGCGCAGCTCAACCGCCTCACCCTCACGTAGATCAATATCCACCCCCTCAAACAGTATCCGCTCGCCAACCCCAACTGCCGCATCCTCAACTCGCACCAGCACATGCTGGCTACGGCTAGCCGCGTCCTTCATCGATAGCCGAATATTGCGCGCCTTGAACTTGCCGTAGCGCTCAGCCGACTTATAATCAAGCTGCTCAGCTGACTCCTTGTCAATCCAAAACGTCGGCTTGTCCATCTCTGATAATTCCGCCAGCTCGGCCCGCGCCTCATGTTCCAGCCGCTTGAACTTTTGGATAGTGCCGGGGTTTCGCGACTTTTCCTTTAGCCGCTGATAATCCAACACCTTTTGTCGAAGATTAGTCATCCGCTTCTCAATTTGCTCAAAATTATTCATACCCGCCGCCGTCGCCTGAGCATTTTGCTTGAGGTAAGCATCATAATTACCGCGGTAGCTGACCGCTCGGCCATCTTTAAGTTCAATAATCCGATCCACCCGGCCCAGCACATCGCGGTCGTGCGTGATGATCAGCATGGCCTGGCGCGGCTGCGAACTCATCCAGTCGATAAACTGTTGCTTGGCCACATAATCCATGTGATTAGTCGGCTCGTCAATCAGCGCCAAATGCGCCTCCGCATGCATAATCTTCACAATCTCCACCAGCCGCTTCTGACCGCCCGACAGGGAACCAAGCGGCCGCTCGCTGCATCCGCTCAGCTGAAAATTATCAAGCTCCCGCTCAATCTTCTCCTCAATCTGGTAAAACCCTTTCTGGTCAAATCGCTCCAGCGCCTGGGTGTACTCCTCGATTTTGCGCATATTATCGCCCATGGTCTCGGGATACTCGTCAATGATTTTCTTTAAGGCCGCATATTCTGGCAGCCCCGCCAAGATGTAGCTCAGCACCGTCTGATCGCCCAAACCATGATGCTCCTGCGCCGTACTAGCCACGGTGATGCCGCGGCGAAAAATCACCTCGCCAGTATAATCACTGTCCATGCCCGCCAATATGCCAAACAGCGTCGATTTGCCGACGCCATTGCGGCCGACCACGCCGACCTTTTCGCCGTCATCCACGCTAAACTTGACGTCGCGCATCAACGTCTTGTCGCCAAAACTTTTTTCGGTGATGTGGATGTCGGCTATCATTGGGCTATTGTACCACACGCCACACCATAAAGGTATTGAAATATATGATTTTTTGTGGTATAATAGAACTTATGGAAAATGATTCTCATCCACCTCAAGAAGCTAAAGTTATCCCTCTTGCTCCGTACCTCAACAAGAAGGCCATGCGAGAAGCTGGCCGTATCGTGTTTCGACGACTTGATACGGACGCTGGGGAGTCACAGCCAGAACCATTAGCCCGGGTTTATGATATTTCCAGTCGTCTCCCAAAAACTACAACTCCAGAAGCCGCCGCTGAAGAAGACGTCACTACTGGGGAGCAAGATACCGAAAAGGAAGTCATTGCAGAAATGGTGGAAGATATCACAACAAACTTTGAAGCTTTGCCAAAATATGACGGTGACCTAGGAGAATTCTTAGACATCATTAATGATCAACTGGAGGATTGCTATGAAGAACTTAGCCCTGACCAAAAGAAAGCGTTAGCCATCAAGCTAACCAGCGTACTGAGTGAGTCCCACGAAAACCTCTCTAAAGCAATAGTCCATCACCCAAACTTCGTCAGGTTGCTCGGCGTTGCCCTTAGTATGCAACATGACCCTAACTTTCAAGCAAGGAGTCGGCATCCAAGCTATCGACCAGTCAGAGATGCAATTCGAAAAGCCCTTCTCGTAACAAGCGGCAGCCCAGGTGACTACGACTTTCACACCGGCGTCTACACACCGGCAGACTGATAAACCTGCTATAATGGGACCATGCCAAAGCCCAAAGCAAAAAAACCAGCTACTCACGCCGTCGTTAACCGTCGAGCACGGTTTGACTATGAGTTGGGTGAGGAAATCGTGGCCGGACTGGTGCTAACAGGACCAGAGGTACGAGCTGCACGAGACGGACATGTCCAGCTCAAAGGTGCCTTTGTCAGCTTGAGGAATGACGAATTGTGGCTCAATAACGCGAGTTTTTCGTTGCGACTGAACGTTCGTGGTCAGGCAAATACAAAAAGCGTCGATACCTCAGCGCGAAAGCTACTAGCCAGCCGTAAACAAATTGATCGATTTGCTGCCGCCAAACAACAGGGGCTTACTATCGTCCCGACCAGATTACTAACCAATGGCCGCTTCATTAAAATTGTCATCGCACTGGGGCGGGGTAAAAAGCGTTACGACAAACGCGAGACCATCAAGCGTCGTGATCAGGATCGCGAGACGCGTCGGCAGCTTTCTGGTCGATAAGCTCTTGGTATAATTTTTCCAGTTTCTTCACTTGGCGGCTTTCAGTAAATTTGGCTGCCAACTTTTTACTGACGGCACCAAATTCTTGACGCTTATTGGCATCCTCTAGTAGGGTAATAATTGCTCGCCCAAAGCTGGTCGGATTATCATTCGCGATAAAACCATTCACGCCGTCTTGGACCACTTCTGACAACTCTTTGTCCACCAGCACGATCGGCAGCCCTGCGTGAGCCGCCTCATGCAGCACCCAACCCTGCGTGTCTTTCAGAGATGGAAAGGCAAACACGTCCAGCACCGAGTACGCCAGGCCGAGCTTTTCGCGCGGCATAGCGCCAGTGAAAATAATTCTGTCAGCATATTTGGTTGCGGCAGCCATTTCCTCCAGCGTCTTTCGGTATTCAAAATCACCAACAAACAGTAGCTTTGCTTTGGGGCGTTTCTTGGCGATGTGCCGTTCAAACGATTTGATGAGCAGCGGCAAATTCTTTTCTTCACCCAACCGACCAACAAATCCAAAGATTTCATCATCTTCTGCCAAGTTCCACTGCTCACGAAATGCTTTTACCTCAGTTTTTGTTGGACGAGGCAGCGCATTCACACCATTTGGCATCAGCACCAATTCGTATTGATAATCATCGTACTGCCACGATTTTAGCTGTTTACAGCTCTTTCGACACAGAGCAATGACCGCGTCTGCTTTGCTATACAAAATGGTGATGACGCTTTCAATGATGTCTTTGTTCCACTTAGTGACGCCCGCTCGTGGTTTATACAATTTAGCGATTTCCAGCAGGTCATGACCACGCAGCTTCACCGACATTGGGAAGACGATTCCTGCCAGCGCCAAAGCACCAGGCAGCACCGCCGGGTAGTGATCAACAAACTCGTAGATATCCGTACAGTGCTGAATCACCAGTGGAATGTTGTTCTTTTTGGCAGCTTTCACGCCAACTAATCCAATTTGTGATGGCGTAAACACATGCACCATGTCCAGCCCCAGCTCTTTGATGCGACGCTGTACTGCCGGCGGAAAGAACACCGATGTGTCATAATCATCAAAAAACGCACCCTTGATCGACGGGAAGCGAATAATCCGCGAATCAGCATCTTCGTTGAGCAATTCGGCTTGCTTGGACGGACTCATCGACTTGGCAGGGCAAAATACGTAGACCTCATGTCCTAGGTTTTCCAGCTCTCGCTTGAGCGATTCAACCACAAAAACGATGCCATTGATTGATGGTCGATAGGTATCAGTAAACAGTCCAATTCTCATGATTCTAGTACGCTCCTGTAAAATTTCACTAATCGCTCACCGCCAGCTCGACTATCAAACCGTTTGGCGATTCGCCCAGCTGCAGTAACTTGTTGTTTATACCATTTGGCGTCATTTTGCAGTTTGTCTATCACCTGAACAGCATCTTGAGCCGAGGAAATAAACTGAGCATCTGGGCGGAATGTATCATCATACTCATGAATATCTCTCAAGATGATTGGTAGTCCAGCGCCCGCAGCTTCCAGGACACACATCGGATGATTTTCCTGCTCAGCAGGCAAAAAGAACGCATCGGCTGCATGTAAATAGGTCATGACGTCTGCATGATCAATCACGCCCGTGATGATCACGTTTTTAGGAGCTGATGCTATCAGGTCTTGCATTTTGCCATATTCTGCGCCCAAATGTTTGAAGGGAATACCACCCACCCAGATAAATGTCACCTCAGGCAAAGCTCGTGCCGTTTCAAAAAACGTGTCCAGACGCTTACGCGGCTGAACCTGTCCATTACCAACCACCACAAAGTCTGACGGCTTCAGTTTCAGCTTTTTACGAGCAGTTTGTTTGGTTTTTAGAGTAGACGCATAGCGACTCATGTCGACCGTATTGTACAGCACCTCCACACGTGTTTTCAGCTTCATCGGACCAGTCATGGTTTCTTTGACCATGTTAGAGCAGGCCAACACCAAATCAGCCTGGTTATATACCCAGCGCATATACGCTCGCACCAACCACTGCATTCTGCCCATGCCTTTGATGCTACCAACCAAGGAAGCAGGGATAACATGACCAGAGATAATCTTTTTGCCACGTGAACGTTTGAGCATCCACATTGAATACAAACCAATGGTCTGGGCATGGACGATGTCTGCATCAGAGCGGGCTTGATTGACCACGACGGACGTGTCTTTTCTCGCCTTAAGCGCATTTGTCATCTCTACAAAAGCAGTGTGAACACCATGGCCTTGGACAGTAAACTCACTCTCGGAAATCATATCGACATTCAGTCGAGTCTTGCGTGTCATGATATCTATTATACCACAAGTCGCGTGCCAACCGCTTCGCCTCTGGCAGCACGCACGATATTGCCGTCACTCAGCAAGTCGCAAATAATCATTGGCTTTTTCTCTTCAGCAGCCAAGCCGATAGCCGCTTTATCCATCACGCCAATGTCCGGGTTTGCCAAAACCTCGTCATAGGTCAATTGGTCAAATTTGACAGCATCAGCAAACTGGACTGGGTCCTTGTCGTATACGCCATCAACCTTGGTGGCTTTAATCACTACGTCGCATTTCATCTCTAGTGCCAAATTGACGGCTGCCGTATCAGTAGTCAAAAATGGTCGTCCAGTGCCGCAACCAACCACCACTACACGACCTTTTTCCAGGTGACTGACCGCTCGTCGGTAAGTGTATTGATCGACAAATTGATTCACTTCCACTGTCGACAGAGCACGCGTTACTAGGCCATCATCGTTGAAGACATCAGCCAAAGTGATGGCATTGATCAGCGTCGCCAGCATACCTGCGTTGTGTGCCGTCACGTCACCGATACCGCTACCAGCAATTTGCGCACCACGCACATAATTACCACCGCCAACCATGATGACAACTTGCGTTCCGCTCGCCACCACTGGCTTGATTTGTTCGGCAATCCACCGCGCTCTGGCATGATCAAATCCACCAGCGTATTGTCCTTGTAGTTGTTCGCCCGAAAGCTTGAGAAGAATTCTGCTATACATAGGTTCATTGTAACAAGTTATGCCACTTCTTGCACACAAGCTCCATCACATCAAGCCTATACGCGGCTCACAAAACCCGGTACAATAGCCACATGAAGTTATTTTCCTGGAACGTCAACGGCATCCGCGCAGTCCTAAACAAAGGCGAGTTTACCACATTCATCGAAACCTACGACCCGGATATTGTTTGTTTGCAAGAGACTAAAGCCCAGCGCGGGCAAGTCGAATTAGACCTGCCGCAATTTTACGAGCATTTCTATTCGGCAGCCAAAAAGGGCTATTCTGGCACCGCCATATTTTCAAAGCAACCAGCGCTGAACTATCTTGACGGCTTCCCGGCGGACATCGCCGACAAATACAACCTATCCGCCGACGAATATGGCGACCCCAACGACGAAGGACGTATCATCGCTGCTGAATTTGATGGGTTTTGGCTGGTTACGTGCTATACACCAAACTCCAAAGGCGATCTCAGTCGCCTCAGCCTGCGCCATGACCAATGGGACCCAGCTTGTCTGGAATACCTCAAAGGACTGGAGCAGGGACGTTACGGCGCCGCCAAGCCAGTACTGTACTGTGGCGACATGAACGTGGCCCATCAAGATATCGACCTTGCCAGGCCGAAAGACAACGTCGGCAAACACGGCTTTACCGACGAAGAGCGAGCAGGTTTTCAAGCGTATCTGGACGCTGGTTTTGTCGATGTGTTTCGCGCACAACATCCAACCGCAACAGATGCTTACACTTGGTGGACTCACTGGGCAAATGCCAGAGCCCGAAACGTTGGTTGGCGTATCGACTACTGGCTAGCTAGCCAAGAACTAGCACCGTCCATCAAACAAGCACACATTCACCCTGAACAACTGGGTTCCGATCACTGTCCAGTTAGCATAGAACTCTAGCCCACAAAAAAGCACCCGAGTTGTCCGGGTGCTTTTAGTGTTAGTAAGCGCTCAGATTATTGGCGGCGGCTTACGATGTAGGCAACGGCAGAAGCAGCAAGTGAGCCGAGACCAAAGATTGAAAGGAGCGCGTCAGTCGTACCAGTTCGTGGCAACTCAGTTGTTGTTGGAGCTGGTGGGGTAGGTTGCTTAGGAGCAGGAGGGGTAGTCGGAGGAGTGCTTGGCTTACATGCGTCGCTGTCCACTGATGCGTATCCCTCGTTCTTTTGGTCCTTAGTCCAGACGCTGATGATCTGCTTGGTCTTGATGTCACAGACTTTCACCTTACAGTCTTCTTCGTTCTTTGAGTAACCTTCCTTGTTTTCTTCACTCTTGCGTACGGTTATGATCTCACCAGTTTTGATGTCACAAACCTTAACTTTTGCACAGTCAGCAAAATTCTTTGAGTGTTTGCTTGTGTCGTATTCACTCTCTTTGATAGTGACAATTGTGTCAGTCTTCAAGTCACAAACTTGAATTTTTGGCTCTTCAGTCACCGTGATGGTAACTTTACAGTTTTGGCTGGTTACGCCATTGTTGATGGTAACAGTTGCAGTGTAAGTACCAGCCTTTGTGTAGGTGTGCTCAGCCTTGTTGCTGCTACCAGTTGTCTTTTGGCCATCGCCAAAGTCGAAAGTATAGCTACTGATGCTTGCACCATTCTTTGCAGTTGCAGTCGCAGCAAAGGCGAACTTGTTGCGGGTACCAGCGACTTTTTGAGCGCTCAATGCGTCACACGTCAATACTGGCTTTGGAGCTGGTGTTGGTGGAGGTGTTGGTTCACCCCAAAGTGGGTTACCACAATCCTTGATAACTGCCTGAACGAATTTACCATTACCGTCCAACCATACAAACACTGGCTTCTTACTTGCCACTGGCATAAAGCTGTGACGAATCAAGTAGCTTGGGTATGATTTACCACCAATTTGCTGGTAGTTAATTGGGTTAGTGTAGTTAACGTGACGACGCTGAATGGTTTTTGCATTCGTTGCTACGACACGACCGTTCACTGTAACGGTGTTGTTTGAAGCGTCTGCCACACCTTCGTGCATACCAGCGCCCTCAACCATTGATTGTGTAATGCCGAAGTAGTTGTAAATACCACGGACTTCGCTGTCGCTGTGATAAGCCGACTTCATGGCACTGTGGGTCATAGTACCACAACGAACGATCTTGATATCTGAGCAGCCGACGGCGTCTGAAGGCGTAGCATACCAAATACCACCGATAATTGCGGCAGTAATAGAGCCAGCCAAAAGTACTCTCTTTACTATTTTATTCATTGTTTCCTCCTCAACCTTACTATTTCTCACCGGTTGTTACGGTCCATATTAGCACAAACTTTTGTATTTGTCAATAAAAATGTATAAATATATTGCTTATGGTTTCCGTAAGTCTGCTATAATAGAAAATATCTAGAGGTAATGCATGAAAATTCAAAGACAATTTCCTTGGAAAGAACTGATCAAATGGGGAAGCGCCGTTTTGGCGTGTCTTGGCGTTGCTTATTTACTGTATCTCAACAACCAGTACGAAAAGAAGCCAGTCGACAACACGCCAGGTCAAATCCAGGAAAAACCCACCGCCGCTAAACCAGCACCAGCACCAGCACCAAAAGAGGTCCAGGTCGCGCTGCCTGGAGCTACGCCAATTCCAGCCAGACAAGAAGATTATCAAGCTGACGGCAGTATCTGGCAAATCGTCAACCAAACGCGTGGCTTCAAACAACCAACCTATGTACCGAGTGACCTACAAACCGCGGACGTACCGACCTTGCCCGGCCGGGGGCCAGAGGAGCGATCTCTACGAGCAGCGATTATGCCAGATCTAAAAGCATTGATGGCAGCAGCTGAAAGTGCTGGCTCGCCAGTACGCTTAGGCAGTGGATACCGTAGCTATCAGACGCAAGTCGGGCTATTTAACCGATACGCCCGTCAAGTTGGTGAAGCACAGGCAGCACGATTTAGTGCCCGACCTGGCTATAGCGAACACCAATCCGGCCTCGCCCTAGACTTTGGCTCGCCAGACGGCAGATGCTGGGTGGACGATTGTTTCAAAAACACCAAAGCAGGGAAATGGCTGGCGGCCCATGCTCACGAATACGGCTTCATTTTACGCTATCCAGAAGGTAAACAATCAACCGTTGGTTATCAATATGAAGCCTGGCATTTCCGTTACGTCGGCCGTGAACTCGCTGGCGCGCTGCACCAGTCCGGCTTAACCCTGGAAGAAGCATTACCATATCTAGAAAAAGCACAAAATGAACTGAAGCAAAAGGAGACATCGTCATGAAACTATCAGCTGGGCGGGCAGGGCTAGCATTCGTATTATCCGCATGGATAACGTTTAGCGGGCTGCTGATATGGGGCGGCTTGCAGGCTAGCCAACAGAGCCAAGCAGCCAATCAATTAGCAGCGACATCAGTCTGGCAACCTGACGCTGTCGTGGAGTTCACTCAGAACAATACGACCGAAAAACTGACCATACCAAGCTGGCGACGGCTCGATGACAATAACATTTGGGCACACGTCTGGAAACAACACGGCCTCGACCCAAACTACCAGCCAGAGTTGGCCAACCTTGAGGATGTGAAGGTTGGTAAATGGGTAGAAGACAAGCGTCTGCGCCCACAAGCACTAGACAATCTCAAGCCATTTGCAAAAGCCGCAGAAGCAGCTGGCCATCCCATATTGGTCACCAGCGCTTATCGCTCCTACGCCGACCAAGAAAAGACCCGCAAAGAGCTAGCTCGCACCAACGGGCAATTGTACGCCGATGAATTTGTAGCAGAACCAGGCAAGAGCGAACACCAGCTGGGACTGGCGGTGGACTTTTCATCATACACCGAACCATGCATGGAAAAATTTACTGCCTGTCGCCTCGACAAGGCTTCCGCCGAGTGGCTAGCTGCCCATGCCTACGAATACGGCTTCATCCTGCGCTATCCAGAAGGTAAACAGGCCATCACTGGCGTTGCACCAGAATCCTGGCATTTCCGCTATGTCGGCAAGGACCTAGCGAGCTTTATGCACCGCAACAAGCTTACGCTCGAAGAAGTGATGACACAGCTAAAGAAAGCTCGTGAAACCTCATGAATTCGTCATACTGGCAGCGTCAAGAGCCAGGCAAACCTCTGTTTCCTGATGTTGAATGGAATCGCCCCGAGCGGCTTGACCAGTCTGGGCGCCTAGCCATCATTGGCGGTAACAAACTGGGCTTTTCGTCTGTCGCTGAGGCCTACGCAACCGCTCAAGCAACTGGCGTTGGCCAAGTTCGCGTATTACTGCCCGACGTTCTCAAAAAAAGTGTGCCGTCCAGTATGACTGATGTTTTATTCGCACCAACCAATCCATCCGGTAGCCTAGCGCAAGCAGCGCTCACGGAAGCCGTATCGCTCTGTGACTGGTCCGACGTCCTCTTATTGATCGGCGACGCTGGCAGAAATAGTCAAACCGCGATCGTCCACGAGGAATTAGTCAAAAAGTCACAACAGCCAGTCATCATCACCCGCGACGCCATCGATCTACTACAAAACAGTTTTGCGGAGATTTTGGACAATCAGCATGTGGTATTTGTGGCCTCTTTTGCTCAAGTGCAAAAAATATTTCGTTCAGTGTACTATCCAAAAATGTTGACGTTCAGCATCCAACTAGCACAGTTTGTCGACATACTCCATAAATTCACCATCACCTATCCAGTCACCATCTGTACCTTCCACGCCGAACACGTGGTCATCGCCCACGGCGGTACCGTCGTCACCCAAGCCTGGCATGAGCCGATGGCCATATGGCGTGGAGTCGTTGGCGCAACCATCGCCAGCTACTTGGTATGGTCACCCAGCTCACCGCTAGCTGCTGCCAGTACCGCTGTCTGTACAGGGTAATTACTCGCAGCAAGCATTGACATTTTATATTTTTAGTGATATGATGTAAGCTAGCTTTCGCTCGAAGTTTTGTCAAAGGGTGAAGGTTGCCCTTTAGCTTTGAGCGATACACTCCTGAGAGGAGGTGTATTATGCTCAAATGGGGGGAGACAGAAATCCCGCCCTCATTTGGCCTGGCTGTAGTCTGTTCTATTACAGCAGCCGGCCTCGTTCTCACCACCGAAGCCTGGTGGTGGATTATGGCCTGCCTGGTCTGCTCCATCGCCTTTACCTGTCACGGTATAAGGCGGCTGAAGTGATAAGATACCCTATGAGGTATCCTAAGCCCGCTGAGAAAATAGCTCGCCTTGAGACCTCACGTCTCGGCTAGAGCCTCTCGGTGGGCTATTTTCTTTGTTCATATAAAAATCGCCCAGTCAACGGGCGATGGTTACTTGGAGCGACCTCTGGTACCGCGGGCCGGACTTGAACCGGCACGAGCTAATGCTCACCAGATTTTGAGTCTAGCGCGTCTACCAATTCCGCCACCGCGGCACGAGAGAGCGCTCCAAAACTACTGGCTATTATATCACGGTATCATCGCCCTCGACAAGGGCATATTTTTGTTTTTTTGGTGATTTTCCTGTATCATTAAACATAAGTATGAACCCCGGAAGTCCACGACCATTCCAACCGCCAGCACGCGACCAATCATCAGCGCGCAATGCTGCCGCTGATGTCATCCGCGGGCAAATAAACTCGATTTACACTGGTAATTCGTCTGAAGCTGCACCACACACCACACCCGCACCAGTCAACACAACCCCACAAGAGCCAACACCTCAACCTCAACCTCAACCACAACCACAAGCCACTACGCCAGTAGTCAAACCAGTTTCACAGACCGAACCACAGAGCCACCGCCTCAACACTGCACCGCCTACTGGCACGACCGCCGCAACCACCAGCCAGCCCACTCAACTAGCCAACAGCACGCCACAAGCCACGCCCGATCAGTGGCAGCAATACCACAGTGCCTGGCAAAAATATTATCAGATGTATTATGAACGGTATTACGCCAACCACCTGAATGCTCAACAGTCTCCAGCTCAGCGGCCGCAAACCAGCACTCCAGAGGCAGCAGACACCTTGTCACCACAACAGCAGGCCATTCGCGATCTGCGCTCTAAAATCCGCAATACCGTCAACGACTCCGCCAAAAAAGTGCGCAATTCTCGACATTTCATCCCAGCCCTAGCCGGAACCATGGTCATGTTAGCCTTTGTCTTCCTGCAATACAACCGGGTCATCTTGGGCACCGTTGCAGCCTATACCAGCCCCGGCAATATTGAGCCGCAAAACATCATCGTCGACCCAAGCATTGACACCAAAGTCAGCGCTGAACCAAAGATTATCATCCCGAAGATTAATGTTGATGCACCCGTGGTGTACGGCGCCGCACCAGATGTACAATCACAGCGCAAAGCCATGGAAAAAGGCGTAGCGCACTTTGCCGTTTCTGGAGCAAGCGCGCTACCAGGACAGGCGGGAAATGTTGTATTGGCTGGGCACTCCAGCAATGACGCCTTTGCCGCCGGAGGATATAAATTCATCTTCGCCCAAAACGAAAAACTTCAAAAAGACGACGTCATATATCTTAACTACGAAGGCAAACGATACACCTATAAAATCACTGGTTCAGAAGTCGTCAAACCAAACGAGGTCACCAAAATCCAAACTGGTACCCAAAAACCAATGCTCACGTTGGTCAGCTGTGTTCCTGTTGGCACTGCCGACAAGCGTCTGTTGGTCTATGCTGATCAAATCAGCCCAGACCCCAACACCGCTTCTGCTGCCGCTGAAAACACCGCAACAGGACAAATACCAGGCAATCCATCGCCAACTGTCTTGGAGCGTATCTTTGGCGCTCGATAATCGGAAAACCACTTCCTTGAGCTTATGATTCGGTCGTCATCTTCAAACGACTGAGGATCAATTTGTCGCCATCACTAACAAACGAGTAGAGATATTTACCATCAGGGGACAGCGCTGCGTCGTAACCAGCAGCCACGGGAGTCAGTGTGTGCGCATTGGTGCCGTCAAACTCTTGGATCAGCAATTTACCACTGGCGTCGCGTCGCCAGATATAGAACTCGTCCAGCCATTTGAGCTCGCTTGGTGCATCAAGCGCGATGACTGGCGAGATAGTCTCTCGCTCGATGTCATAATTGACAAAGCCTGTCTCATCTTTGACGATCACCATCCGACCATCGCTGTTTAGCGTCAGATCTTTGATGGTCCGTCCAAACGCCACCTTTTTCACGGAATTCAAAAACTTTTTTACCGCTTCTGAGTCCTCGGTTGGCGGACGCAAATCACCGCGATAGATCTGTGCTGTATCATTGACCGTCACAACCACCGTGTCCTTATTGAAATACTTTGAAGCCTTGATTTTGACTGTATCATCAGTCTGCGCTGACACAGCCCGATACATGATGCGCGACTGTTCCCAGCCTTTTTTCCATACACCAGCCACTTTGACATTTGCTTCAGTGCCAACATAAGCGATCGTCTCACTGCCGTACAACACAAACGATTGAACGCCAGACAACACTGGACGCGACAGGGAAGCGCCGCCCACATTCATCTGGCGCACATGACCACCATTTTGCAAGACGTACAGTTCATTGCCATTGGTACCGATGAAATGCGCGTCCAAAATATCCACACTGGCGATATTCGTCACATCAATCATTTCTTTTGGATTATCCCGGTCAAAGCGCAGCCACTGAATCTTGCTGTCAGAGCCCTCTGGGGTGTAAGTATGCTTGAATAGTACGTAGCGGCCCGCAAAGTCCCACTCGGCGATGGCAAATTGATGCTTGGTCGTTGCCACATCATACTGCGCCAAATGTTGCGTGCTAATGTCAGTTTCCGTAAATTTAGGATTATTGTACGACCGAACATCACCCCAAAACAGTTTCGGCGTTCCGTTCACCACGCCAGTACCAGCCATGAACCGCCCGCCAGGCGCAAACTTAGCTGATTCTAGCACTGGATATTCTTTCAAATTGGTGGCTTCTTTCTTTTCAGGGATCATCCGAGCATACACCAAATGCGTCACTGTACCAGCCTTGATATCCAACGTCTTTTGCCACGGCTCGTAGCCGTTCAGTTTCATGGTGAATTGGTGCTGCCCAGGCACGATGAGGCCCTTGGTTTGAGTCAGGTTAAATGCGTTGCCGTCGATTGATACCTGCGCGCCACGCGGAAAGGAATCGTATTGCACTAAGCTGTTTTGCTCGATTTTCAGATCTTTTGAATTGAATTGATAGCCAAAGTTGTGCCACAAAAGAACAACGATTAGACCAATCACCATCAACGTCATGGTAGTGTACACCAAAGTACGACGCACGATTTCTTTTGCGGAGGTATTGTTGTGGTACATAAAACGAATTATACCACATTTTCGCCCTTGCAAAAACCGCTGGCACTTTGTACTATAATATATAGAAGTTCGCGAGGGAACATCGTAACAAGGGGAAGAAATGAAACAAGAATTTATCAATGTCAATGGTAAGGCATACGACCCAGTCACAGGACTGCCATTACCAATCTCAGTCGCAACATCACCAACAGTAGCGCCGACTCAACCCAAGCGCGTCGTCAAAGCATCAGCCGCACGCGGTACAACCACCGCGACTATTCACCGTGTTCCAGTGCAGAAATCAGCCACCCTCAGCCGACGACACATCAAACGACCCCCTCAGAAACCCCTTGCTACTCGTCCAGTTAGAACCCCCAGCGTAACCGTACAGCAGCACGTTGCTGTGAAAAAATTCTCCCCTCAGATAGCTCAAAAACCAGCAGTAGAGGCGCCCAAAAAACCTGTTCAGATAGATCGTCCGGCAGAAGTGCACCCAGTTGTACAACGCGCCAAGCAACGACAAATTGCCAAGGCGCCCGTCGCACCAATCCAAAAGACCGAGCCAAAGCCAGCATCAATTCTCAAAAATGAGGCCATCAGCGAAGCCTTGGCTAAAGCTCAAGAGCCAAAACCAGAGAAGCATCACCGCGCCAAGCGCAAACAAAGCAAATTAAAGCGCTGGACCAGCCTGGCGTCTGCGGGACTGGCCATCATGCTACTCGGTGGATATTTCACCTATCTCAGTATGCCAAATATTTCCATTCGTGTCGCAGCCTTGCAATCTGGCATCAACGCCACTTATCCTGGTTACAAACCAAATGGTTACGCGCTCAATGGCCCAATTTCCTTCAAGCAGGGAGAGGTCAGCATGAAATTCGCATACGCTGACGGCACTGCCAACTACACAATTTCTCAAAGCAAGAGCAACTGGGACTCAGCCGCTGTCAAAGAGTATATCTCAGGAAAATCAGGTGCGCCAGCTACAACCATCGTCGATGGCCTGACTATTTTTGCAGCAGGAGAAAATGTCGCTTGGGTCAATGGTGGCATCTTGTACCAAATCAACAGCCACGCTCCACTCTCTAGCGAACAGATTCGCAAAATAGCTACCAGTATGTAGTATAATGTCATCATGACTATTCGTACTCGTTTTGCGCCATCACCAACCGGCTATATTCATGTTGGAAATGTTCGAGCGGCCTTGTTTCCGTGGCTACTGACGCGCCAGCAGGGAGGCTCATTTATCTTACGCATCGAGGACACTGACCGGTCGCGGTTTGTGCCCGGCGCTGAAGATTTGATATTGGACACGCTGGAATGGCTCGGCATCGACTGGGACGAGGGGCCACGCAAAGGTGGATCACATGGACCATATCACCAGTCAGAACGGCTAGAGATTTACCACACCTGGGCGAAAAAACTAGTAGAGAAGGGACTCGCCTATGCCGATCCGTACACACCTGAGGAAGTGCAGGGATTTCGAGAAGAAGCACGTGCGTTGAAAAAAGCTTTCCTATACCGTGACTATCGGCCAGAAAATCCCCCAGAATGGGACGGCACTCAGCCACTCCGGTTCAAAGTGACCTCACCCAAACGATACACATGGAACGACCCTGTTATGGGCGAATTGTCAGCTGGTCCTGAGGCTCTGGATGATTTCATCCTCATCAAAGCTGACGGCTATCCAACCTATAATTTTGCGCATATCGTCGACGACTTTGAGATGGGCATCACGCACGTCATCCGTGGTCTGGAGTACATTTCCAGCACGCCAAAATATTTAAGCCTCTACGAAGCTTTGGAAATTACGCCGCCAACCTTGGTTTGCTTGCCGCACATCATGGCTCCAGATGGCAGGAAAAAGCTCGGCAAACGAGATGGCGCCAAAAGCGTGACTGATTATCGAACTGATGGAATTCTACCAGAAGCCATGTTGAACTTCTTGGCGTCCATGGGCTGGAATGACGGCACTGAACAGGAAATTTTCAGCAAGCAAGAGTTGATCGATACATTCAGCCTCGACCGAGTCCAGCGTTCAGGTGCCCGGTTTGACGAAAAGCGGTTACTATGGATGAACGGGCAATGGATCCGTCGCATCAGCCTGGACGAGCTCTACCAACGAGTAGAAGACTATTGGCCACAATCAGCCGCCCAGTTTGATACGTCATACAAACACCAAGTCTTAGCTCTGGTGCAAGATCGGCTCAAAACACTGGCTGAGCTGCCCATGATGAGTCGCTTTTTCTTTGAAGAACCAGAGGTCAACATGGAATTAATTACTAGCAACAAGCAACTAAAGAAACTGTCTGATGGTGAAATTCGCGAGCTCCTCAAAATCGCACATGACAAGCTGGCAGAACTGACTAACTGGACTCCTGAAGCCATCCAAGGAACCCTCAATCAGCTGCTAGAAATCACCGGTCAAAAACCTGGCGTCTTGTTCAGCCTCATTCGCATCGTCACGACTTGGGCGCCGTTCAGCCCACAACTCAACGATACCTTAGCACTATTTGGTAAAGACAAAACGCTCAGTCGCATTGCTAGTCAATTGTAGCAACAACTGGTCAGGGCTGGTTATGATTTTCGGTCAGAGGCCTCCACTTTTTCCTTAATTTTCTTTAGCAGCCCTAACCGATCACGAGGAGCGTAACCACCCTTGACACCCAATGCTTTAACATCCTTGGTACTAAATCGAACCTCTTCCGCAAGCGCAGTCTTCAGGCAGTCAGTCTTTACTGGACATTTTTCACACAGCTTAGTAGTAAACGAACCAACTGCTCTCTTAGCACATAATTTGCGCATATCCCAATCTGGATTTACTGCATCATGATTACCAACGACCTCATTGATAGCAGCCTGGAGCTTGGGCACAAACCTCTCTGAATTAACAGGCTCCATCACAGTTGGTTGATATCCCTCAGATGCACCACTGAGCCGGTAAAATGTAACAGTCGTATTAGTATTCTGAACGACCGTTTCTTTCAACTCACCAAACGGCCCGTCCTCCTCGGCTTTGATCGCCCCTAATGCCTGTCGAGTTGTTTCATTAAATAGGTCGGCTGTAATACGGGACTTAATTCCGTGAGCTTCGCACCACTGCTGAGATAGCTGCGATACCGTCATTGACTGCCCATCTGCCAAGCAGTCAATGATGAAATCTTGCACCGCTCTCAAGTCTTCTGGAGACGCTGTTGTTTCCATTGAGGTTTTTCCTAATTCATTCATAATGATAACTATATAATATAGCTCATATTTTACAAAGCATAGACACAATCACTAGTGCTATACCATATAAACCGCTTACTGTATATACATCAAACAACCCATTGCAAAAATCGTAAAGAACGTGCTATAATTTGTAAAAGCAGCAAAAATATTTGACTTGAGTTACATATTGTTGTATAATCAAGCACATAGAAATGATAAAAATATATGCAGGGTGTGGCAGAGAGGATACTTGGAATATACCATGAGCAAACCAGAAATAGCTGACGCGGCAGAGAGTTTGAATACAGCGGTTGCGGATATTCTTGGTAGCATTTCTCAGGAGCGTGAGCGTGAAATCATTTCACGGCGCTTTGGACTGGAAGACAGGAAAGAGACATTGGAGCAAATCGGTGAAATGCTGGGCATCACTCGTGAACGTGTTCGTCAATTGGAAAAAGCCATCCTCACTAAACTGCGTGCGTCGGTAGCAGATAACAAATTGCCATCTGTCAATTCCGCTGAGAAGCTTGTTGTGTCGCACTTGTCAGAGATGGGTCGTGGCGCTCGCATGCAGAACTTGACATCCCACATTTTAGGTCGTGATGCAACACTTTTGGAACGTTCAGCAGTCGCTTTCTTGGCAGAATTAGCACCAGGCTTGACCGTTATCAATGAAAATGATGATTTCTATCAATCTGCCGTCATCTCATCAGTCGGTGACGAAAAGTCAGTGAAAAAGCAAGTCGAAGAAATTGTTAAATTCATCAAAAAACATGGCCAGCCAATCACCGCTGAAGCGATTCACGAATCCATGGACTATGAGCATCCACAGAATATCGCAGCGCTGGCGTCCATCAGCAAGAAGCTGGCTGAACTGAAAGGGAACTGGGGGCTCATCAAGTGGCCAACCGTCAATCCGAAAAATATTCGCGACAAAATTTTTGTCATCCTGGATGACAACGGCAAACCAATGCACTTTTCAGAGATCGCCAAGGCCATCAAAGACAGCGATTTCAAGCGCAAAAATGTCACCACGCAGGCGATTCACAATGAACTCATCAAAGATAGCCGCTTTGTGCTGATCGGTCGCGGTATCTATGCGCTGGACTCATGGGGCTACAGCCGCGGCACCGTTGCTGATATCATCACCGACATCCTCAAAGAAGCTGATCAGCCGCTGCACCGCGACGAGATCATCAAACGAGTTTTGGACAAACGCCAAGTCAAAGAAACGACTATTTTATTGAACCTACAGTCAAAGTCACAGTTCAAGCGTGTCGCCAAAGCCACTTACGTGTTTGAACAGCAACAAGCCTGATTGTATTGTTACATCAAATATGGGATAATTTAATAGCATGGAAATATTTTCCTGGACTATAACGTTATTGATGCAGTGGTATGTTTGGTTGCCGCTGGTTATTTTGTTATCTTTTTTGACGTGGCGCAATTATCAACAGCTCAACGAATTTATCTCAAGCGACAACGTTTTGCTCATTTTGGAAATTCCAAAAACCAATGACAAGAAAGAGCTTGCTGCTGAGCAATTATTCGCCAGTCTGCACGGTATCCTGCGCGATAAACGCGAACTCAAACTGAGCAGGGGAGCGCAGGAACATTTGAGTTTTGAGGTGGCTTCGGTCAATGGGCAAATTCGGTTCTATGTCTGGACGCCGCGGTCTCTGCAGAGCTTCGTCGAGGGGCAAATCTACGCCCAATATCCAACCGTCCAAATTCACCAAGCCAGTGAAGATTATACTGAGCACGAACGCGATCATTCGGTAACATACACTACTGAGATGACCTTGACAGCGTCTGAATTTTTACCGATCAAAACCTTCCAGACCTTTGAAGTTGACCCGCTGGCTGGCATCACGGGGACACTGGCAAAACTAGAGTCAACAGGTGAGGAGTTGTGGATTCAGGTATTGGCCAAGCCCGTTGAAGATTCATGGCAAATCGAAGCTGACCACTGGATATCGCGCTTGCGTGAAGGCTCTGCTAGCATCCTACCAAGCGTTGGCGGCAGCATGCGGTGGCTCGGTGGTTTGTTTGCCGCTTTGTGGCGACCACCAGAGGAAGGATTGACTGGCGGCAAAGGTCCAGAAATTTCTGAGCGCAACAAAACTCGCATCGCTGAAGCCGAAAAGAAAGCCACCAAACTGGGCTATGAAGTAAAAATCCGCCTGGCATATCTGGGAGAGAACCAAACCAACGCCAAGCTGCGCATGCAGGCCCTGGTGGGAACCTTTAAACAGTTTAATTCTACAAACCTAAACGGCTTTAAGCCCATCAAAGCCGCCTACGGCAAAGAATTTTTAGAAAAATATCGTCGTCGTGCATTTTTTGGCGATGGCTTCATCCTCAATATCGAAGAACTGGCCTCTGTCTTCCACTTGCCACACACCAATGTTGAGACACCAAACATCGTCTGGGCCAGCGCTAAAACCGCCGAACCGCCATCCAAGCTGCCTGTTCTGACCGGCAGCGACACTAATGACGACCAAATTTCCGCCTTTGGTGTGACCAATTTCCGCGGCATCAACCACCAATTCGGCATGCTGCGCTACGACCGCTCGCGCCACGTTTACATTATCGGTCAGACCGGAGCAGGTAAGTCTGGGTTGCTTGAATTATTCGCGCTCAGTGATATCTTTCACAACCAAGGCTACGCCATCATCGACCCGCACGGCGACTTCGCCATCAACAACATGAAATTCATCCCCGGCTCACGGCTGAACGACGTCGTCTATTTCAACCCGGCTGACACCGCCTATCCACTCGGCTTCAACCCGCTGGAAGTCACCAACCCGAACCAAAAAACGAACATTTCATCAGAGGTCATCGGCGTTTTGAAGCGCATGTTCGGCGAGAGTTGGGGGCCGCGACTAGAGTACATTTTGCGTTACACCATCCTAGCGCTGCTCGACCGGCCAGAGACGACCATGCTCGACATCACCCGCATGCTGACTGATAAAACCTTCCGCAAAGAAACGCTGGGCTATTGCCGCGACACCGTGGTCTTGCAGTTCTGGAATGTTGAATTTGCCAGCTGGAACGACAAGTTCGTCGCCGAGGCCGTCGCGCCAGTCCTCAACAAGGTCGGCGCCTTTACCGCCAACCCCATCATCCGCAACATCATCGGCCAGCCCAAATCCACCTTCAACATCCGCCAAATCATGGACGAGGGCAGAATTCTCATCGTTAATCTATCCAAGGGCCTCATCGGCGAGGACAACGCCGCCATCCTCGGCTCATTCCTGGTCACCAAGATTCAGTTGGCTGCCATGTCGCGCTCTGACATCCCAGACATCCGCGACCGCCGTCCATTTTACCTCTACGTTGACGAGTTCCAGAACTTTGCCACTGACTCATTTGCCACCATCCTGTCCGAAGCCCGCAAGTACGGTCTCAATCTGACCGTCGCCAACCAATACATTTCACAGATGAACGAAACCGTGCGCGATGCAGTCTTTGGTAATGTCGGCACCATGATCTCATTCCGCGTCTCCGCTGATGACGCACCAATTCTCGCCAAACAATTTGAGCCGAATTTCGAAGCAGTCGACCTCTTGCAGATGCACAATCGTAACTTTGTCATCAACATGGTCATCGGGGGAGAGAAGACCCCAGCCTTTTCCGCACGCACCCTGGAACTCCCGCCAAGCCAGGCTGATAATACCTTGCACATCATTGAACATTCACGACGCATGTACTCACGGAGCAGGGAGGATGTCGAAAAAGAAATCAATGCCGCCATCATGCCGCAACCCCAGCCACAGAAGCAGCCACCTCGACCTGCCGCTCAGCCAATCACCAGACAGCCAGCTCAGCAGCCTGTTGCTACTGCTAACACTCGTCCAGCCCAACCACAACCAGCTCCAAACAATCATGAAGTCGTTCTCCAAATCCGCGGCAATAATACAAACACTAACACTACATCCGACTCAGCTACCGCACCAAAAAAGCGGCGGCGAAGGCGGAAGAAGAGTACTGCCTAAGGAACTAGCCGCTTATCGTCAAGGGTTGAGCGCACGCACAGCCGCCGCCACCACATCAGCAAGCTCATCGTATACTGGAAACTCAGGGTCATAACAGCGCACCTGCGTGATGACATCAAATCGTCGCGAATACTCTGGATGTACACCAATCACCACACGCGATCCGCTCTCAAGCTCCTTACCTAGCTCAAACAGCGCGATAGGGCAGAGGGACTCCTTTGGAAACCAAAACAACACCACTCGCGCCCGCCTGAGATATTCATACTCCCACTCTATCTGATGCGTTGCTCCTTTGCCTTGAAGGGCTAGTGCTCTCTTACGACGTGGATTGGCCACTGCTATATCTTGATTACTCAATAGGGCTAGCGCCTCCGCCTGCCAGTCTGGACAATTGGTAATACCTCCCGCCAAAAACAAATCTACCGACGGTACTATCTCGTGCAAACCCCTATTGTCAGGTGAAATAACTCTCATATCCCTATGATAATATCATCCAGCAAAAACAGCAACCGTATCTAAGGCGGCAGAGAAGTGATCCCTGCCCAGCTGACACGGCACCAACCTCGCCTTCCGTCAAACCTCACATGCGTTGGTCACTAAAGGATTATAGAACAAAAAGGGAACTTAAAATATTAGCATATACCATACGCCAGCACATAGCCATAACATCCTGATATATTGCTATGGCTCGGTAAACAAGGAGCCTCAAGGCTCAAGATCCAGAAGCTAGAAATTCACGATATAGACAAAATGATCGACAGACATATGGCAAAGGGCAAGCTAAGTAATTTTTAACCGACCAAACGGTACAGGCAACTAAAATCCAATTATAAGATATCAAAATCAATGAGTGTGTATTCATAAAAGAGAAATATTCTTAATGTCGCACAATGTATGTTTTACGAACTGTATAGGAGATAACCATGTATGATAATGAGTGCGGCACACATAGCTATATAAGGATATATCCAGCTAACTAAGCAGGGGCTTTGGAGTCTACCATCTTCTACTGCGCGAACAAATTGTAACTTTTGCTCTTATAATTACTCATCACACACTGTGTCTTGAAATATAAGTATATACCCACACGCTTGTATGGCTCCTGAAAGACCCATGCAGTAAAACTACAAGTGCCCAACGTAGTATTTACTACATTATGCCGTGATAAGTTTTCCACATTGCAATATCTTGGATGATCGACCTGTATTTGACTTTTTTCTTTTTTATTCCCCCGCTCTGTTTTTTTGCGGACCGCCTATATTTGACTTTTTGGTTTTTGCATATTGTAATATATATTTTTACTATTCTCATTTTAGAACAAAAAGAGAACAAAACGTCAAGCTGGGTGATACCCCACCTCACTAACCTATATCCCCTATTTATAAAAAACTCGTTGGTCTACCCGCACGTCGAGGTATTCTGGTCGCAGTCGCCTCTCGTCGATGAAGCGCATAGCTTTAATGGCTTGCTCAACTTGTGCCACTGCTGCCCTGTCGACGGTCATCTTGACTGCATAGCCCTTGCCCTCAATCAAGAACAGCACTTGACGAACGGTATCTTGCGGCAAGACAATCTCTGAAACGGATAGCTTGTTCTTGGTAAATTGCGAAACAGCCTGCCCCAAAAAGCTCAAAAAACGTTGATTGACCACCTCTTGCCCACCAGAAAGCGGTGCACCACTTTGGTCTTTAACAGTCAGCTTTGGTGGTGCAAAATAATTACGTTCAAACGTTACGCCCGATTCATCAACAAAATATGTCTTTTCACCAGAAGACCACTGCGCAAGCGGCTGGCGAAACGTGAGTTTAGCGGTCGCCATACCAGCGCCAAATGTCTCTATGCGCACGGTTTTGACCTCTGGCGCGTGAGAAAGGAAATATTGATGCAATGCGTCTTGGTTGAGGAATGGCTTGAATCGCTCAGCAGGGCGTGAAGCGTAATAATCAGTTAAGACCTTCTTATAGGTCGCAGCTTGCTGACCACTGGCTGTATCAGGCGTTTGTATGGAGATTGATAGCGACAGCTGGAAAGACAATAGAATCAACACCACCAAAATAGCTAATATCATACCTATCCGCTGCATGAAAGCTTTTTGTAGATCCTGGCGTTTATGGTGGATAGTTCGCTCAGAGACTTCATCTTGGTGCTTTCGAAAGCTACTGATAGTGCGGTTGAGCTGGAAAGCGGACGATTCTTTGATGATATCATCACGCATTCGACGCGGGCCATTGTTGGCCGGTGACCGCTTTTTTGTTTTTTTCCTGCCAAGCAGTGACATCTACTGTCGCCTCCCCTGTTTATCAGCAGCTTCCAGGATCATTTCAGCCATATCACCAGCAGCGTGCGGTTTAGCAAATTTGAGGAAATTATTACCCAAATCATGACGAATCTTCGGGGATCTGAGTAGTTTGATCAGCGTATCGCCTAGTAAATCAGGGTTCTTATCTAGTTGATCTTCGTTCACAATCACCGCAGCCAAGGCGTCTTGATAGACCTTAGCATTTTTCAATTGATGGCCAGCCGTCAACCTACCATTTGGGATGATAACCGTCGGCATACCCAGCGCCGCCAATTCTAACAGTGTTGTTGCCCCAGCTCGCGCGACGACCACATCTGCAGCCGCTAACGCCTGCACCATTTGTGGTCCGTGCAAAAACGATTCCAAGCGCCAACCATCACGACGGTCCAAAGTTTTACTCAGCTCATTGTACTGATGTTGTCCAGATATCAAGAACACCGAAGCGGTCTCTAGAAGTCTATCACGATTCTTCGCCACAGCGTTGTTGATGCGCACAGCACCCAGCCCGCCACCAGTAACAACGACCAGCGGCCGTGACGGGTCAAACCCTAACTGTGCCTTGATGCCTCGCTTTTCCGCGTCAGTATATGGCCGAAACTTATCTGAAATTGGCACCCCAACATACTTTGCTATCTGAGGAGAATAGTGATAATACTCGAGCGGTGCGCCCGTACCAATGCGCTTAGCAAATGGCGACAGCAGCCTGTTAGTCAACCCTGGATGAGCGTCAGAGTCATGCAATACCAATGGGATTCTCAGTAATCGCGCAGCATAACCAACTGGCAGACAAACATAGCCGCCTTTGATGAAGATGACGTCAGGGCGCCACATCAGTAGCTTGCAAAAGCTCTGCGCAAAACCAATGATAACCTTGCACAGGTCGTACAAGTTAGGAAATAGAATCGAGGGCGCTAAATGCTGCAGTTTGCTCTCACCGTGATAGCGACGCAATTTGCCAGCAGTGATGAATGAAACTGGGATGTCATAGCCGGATTCTGTAACCACCTTTTTTGCTGTTGGTCCAAATTTACGGTCACACCAAAATCGTAACTCGTGCTCTCCCCTACTCTTCAATTCTTTAAACACGGCGACCACGGGCGTAACGTGTCCGCCCGAACCGCCGCCGACCGCTAAGATCCGCATGGCTATCCTTCCCTTCTGTTAATGGCTTGTGCGATGTGTAGCAAGACAGCTGAAAAACTAATCCAAGGGCCGCAGCGATGAACAGCATGCTGGTTCCACCATAACTCAGTAGTGGCAATGGGATACCAGTCAATGGTGCCACCCCCGTCATAGCTGCCACATTCAATATCACGTGAGAAGCAACCCAACCAAACACACCAGCTGCCACTAATCGAAGTCTAGGGTCAGGCAGTCGCGCAGCAATATGCAAAATACCAAGCAGCAAGGCGGTAAATAGCCCCAAAATGATCAGCAGTCCAACAAAACCAAATGTCTCACCCATGATGGCAAAGATCGAGTCGTTGATGGCTTCGGGCAAATAGCCCGACACCTGCACACTCTTTCCGATGCCTAGCCCTAAGATGCCGCCCGAACCGATGGCGATACGTGCCTGCTGCACGTGATAGGTATTACTGCTGCTGTCCATAGACGAGGCATTTGAATGATCACCCTGAAAGAACGTCATAACACGCTCCAAGCGGTGCGGCGCGATGAGGATGAGCATAACGCCCGCCGCCAGCAGAACGCCCACTATTTTCCAGAGAATATCTGACCGCATACCTGAAACCACCAACATAGACAAGATGATGGCGACCAACGCCAATCCAGTTCCCAGGTCCTTTTGTAGCACTACCACGATGAACATGGCTATCGCTGCTGCAATACCGAGCGGGATGAGCGTCTCCTCCATGTCGTTGATTTTACCTTGTCGCATACGTTTACCCAAAAATCCAGCGATAAACACTAAGATACCAAATTTTAACAATTCAGCCGGCTGAAAACTTCCCAGCCCGCCGAGGTAGAACCAGCGGTACGCACCATTGGTTTCCTGTGCAAACGAAACACCCAGCATACCCAACGCCACCAACAAAAAACAGAAAAACAAGCCACCGACAAATAGCCAATTTGCGTATTTTTCAGTGAAAATTTTATATGGAATAATAGCACACGCAGCAAACGCTGCAAAGGAAATCACAACGGAGATAAGCTGCTTGTTAAAGAAAAACATATCGCTGTAGTTCGTGCCGTATGCAAAATTCATAACATTGGCTCGTTGCGGTCCCAGCGCATACATCACCACCAAACCCAACAGCAACAACAGGCTGACATATAACGCCACCTGATAGACCGGCCGATGCTTACGAATCGTCCCAGCTGGCACACTAGGCATAGTATTACGCAATATGTCCTCCTGCCAAGGCTACAAGAAAACCGATAAATGCCATCACGCAGCCAATTACCCAAAAACGCATGGTAATCTTGGTCTCCGGCCAACCACTGGCCTCCAAGTGATGGTGAATTGGCGCAGATTTGAAGATTTTTCGGCCAAACAATCGCTTGCTGGCAATTTGTAACGCGCTAGAGCCTGCTTCGACCACAAATAACAAACCGATGATCGGCAGAAGCAACAACGAGTTTGTTAGCATCGCCACCACGCCCAAGCTTGCTCCATAGGCAAAAGCACCTACATCGCCCATAAAGAACCTCGCTGGATAGATATTGAACCACAGATAGCTGAGCAATGCGCCAACAACCGTAAAACAGAAACCAGCCAGCAAGAAGTTTCCCTGCAGTAGCGCAATCACGCCAAACATCACAAAACTGATAGCCAGCAGTCCGCCTGCCAGGCCATCCAGGCCATCTGAAATATTAACCGCATTACCCGTCGCGACGACCGCAAACGCGAACAGCGGTATGATTAGCCAGCCGACCGATAGATCGCCATAAAACGGTACGTGGAAGCTACTAACGCCCAATTTAGCAAAGAAGAACCACCCAAGCACCAAACCAATCAGCGTGATCAGTGCAAACTTAACTGGCGCCCGCATACCAGCGTCTTTTTTATTACTACCAAAGATGTTCAAATAATCATCGATCAATCCCACAGCCGCGCCACCAACAAAAGCTGCCAACGGCAACCATGTTTGCCGGCGGTCCAGGTTAAATAACAGCGTGATCAAGACGATGGAAACTACACCAATGACGCCGGCCATCGTAGGGATATGGCGACGCAATTTCTCCTCGTGAAGTTTATCAAACACCTGCAGCTTCTCGCCAGTCACCGCAGAAGTGCGTTGTCGTTTCCAGAACTGATATCTATAAGCAAAGAACGTATAAATTGGCGTCAAAAACATTGCCAGTAGGAACGCTGCTAGACTCAACACGAAGATATATGTCATTTCGTTTGTTACCGTTTGTATATAGCTTTTCATTTAGGATCTCCTCGGTGATAATTTCAAATACTCAATCATCCAGTTCGAAATATCAGTAAAAATTGGCGACGCATGCACACTACCTTCCAGCGCAACATGTTTATTTGGTGCCGATACCCTTATCATTATGACATATTCCGGCTTATCTGTGCCACCAAAACCAACATAGGTACCAGCCGTTTCTTTCATACTATATGCACCATTCACCAACAGTTCCACCGTACCCGTTTTACCACCGATAAGATAGCCCGGCTTGTCATCTTTGCCGACATAGAACGAATGACGCGCCGTATCTAGCATCGTGCGCATCTGAGTAGACGTCTCCGCGCTTACTGTGTGGCGTAGCGGCTGTGGTTTTGACCACTCGACAGCATCGCCCTTTTTCACCCCAGCGACGACCGTTGGACGGTAGTACACTCCTCCGTTGATGATTGAGCAAAACGCCGAGGTAACTTGAATTGGTGTCAAATTTATTCCCTGACCGAACGTCATGTTTGCGTACCGAACTTCATTTCCCTCTTGTTCAGTCGGACTAGTGATCAACCCTTGCGCCTCTGCAAGCTCAATTCCTGTTTTCTCACCAAAACCATATTTATCATGGAAATATTGATAAATCGTTTGCCGCGCGGCGTTATTGATATACGAACCGTCACCTAATTTTCGCCCAACCGTCACTGTTCCAACGTTGTGCGAGTTGTTTAGTGCTTGCTGCATGGTGGTTGTACCGGTCAAACCGCGCACTGCATTACAGATTTTACGGTCGCCAACTTGGGTACAATCAGTGTTCTGGTAGGTGGTATTTGGCGTAATCGCACCCTTATCAATTCCCATGGCCATGGTAAATGATTTCATGATTGACCCCGGTTCTTGTGGTGTCATGGTTGCGGCGTTAATGAACGCAGCTGCATTTTGCACCTTGTTGTACTCGGCAGGATTGAACGTTGGATAATTCGCCATGGCTAACACTCGGCCATTATTGGGATTCATCACCACAACGCTACCCTCTGTACCGCCAGCTTTTTGCAGGCCACGTTTGAGAGCTTCTTCGGCATAACTCTGGATATTGCGGTCAATTGACAACACCAAATCCTCACCCGCCTTCGCTTCAATATTCACGTCATTCTTGCCTATCATCAGCGGCACATTTCGCACATCCGTCACCGCTCGTAGTAGCCCGTCACTACCCTTCAAGCGCTTGTCCAACGCGCCCTCTACGCCATACTGGCCCTCGCCATTTGCATTGACAAAGCCCAGTACCTGTGCGCCCAGAGCTCCTTCTGGATAATTCCGAACCGAGTTGAGCTGATACAATACGCCTGAAAAATCCTTCTTCTTCATCTGCTCAGCCTGGTCTAGCGTCAAACCCCGGGCCAACACCTCATAGCGCGACTTTTTGTTAGCAAGTCGCCCCTCAGCATTCTCCATGAGCTTATCGCCAGCTGTCTGACGCAGTGCTTGGATGATCTCATGGCGTTGATTATCAGAGACAGTTTGCGGATCAGCCACCACATTAAATATCATACGATTCAGCACCACTGGAGCCGGCGTCTTGCCGTCCATCATGTAAATTTCGCCCCGCGTGGCCGGAATCACCAACGTACGCTGCTGATTGCGCGCTGCTAATTCAACGTATTTGCCATATTGCAACACCTGCAATTGAAATAATCTCAACACAAAAACTGCCATTATCCCCAGCAGAATAATGGCGAGTAGACTCGTTCGTGATTGCGCAAGTCGCCCCTTCATAGTGCTTCTTAAATTATACCACTTTTGTCTAGTTAGCGTAATCAGTTTGCGACGGTTTACTCATGGCTGATGCCACGTTGCTGTTCTTCACTTTATCAAGAGCCGTCAGTCGAGCATTTTGCACCTCAAGTTCAGACTTTTTAGCATGAAGTTCACTAATTTGTTTATCCAAGCCTTGAGACTCTTTACTGTACGCGGACGTTTTAGTCGCCTGCGTCAAGTAGATCAAGCCAAGCACAGCAACCATCAGCGCAACCAGCACTGTATGAGCCACTGGGCCAAGTTTGACATTAGACCGAAAACGAGTTGCATTTTGATTGCGGCGCATCTGTTGCTGCCGTCGAGGTGTGAAAGTGGTGGATCGTGCGTACATTCTGTTTTCTATGTTATGTTGGTATATAATTTCTCTAAAATTGTGACATTCCAAGACAACCTGGCCCGTCTCGAAACACAAGGACGGACCAGATCATCAACTGATACACTGTCCGGATAGTGCGTCAGCTATTCTACTGACGACTAATTAGCCGCGGCGAACAGCAACGCTCTCGGAGTGGTCTGCATCTTGGAACTGAACTTTGATGTGTACTGGCATAATTGCCTCCTTTTTGTGTTATGTTTTTACGGCCCAGCGAAGCTTAGCACTCCGACTGCGCGGATTGTGAACATCTGTAGTCCCTAGAATCAATTTTTTATCAGGAATCATCAGCTCGGCCTCATACCCCGCTTCTGATTGTTCCTTGAAAAAATGTTTAACCAATCGATCTTCCAGGCTGTGAAAGCTAATGATGCCGACACGGCCGCCTGGATTGAGTAGCTGAGGTAATAATGGTAATATCTGCTCTACCTGCTGAAGCTCTTGGTTAACTTCAATTCTGAGGGCTTGAAAAGTGCGAGTCGCTGGATGTATTTTTAGGCCACCGCGACCAACAGTCTGCTCAATCAGCTCAGCCAGCTCAGACGTTCGCGTCATCGGACGATGCGCTACAATTGCCTTCGCAATATGCATAGCGCGCGAACGAGTTTCCTCGCCATACAGGGTTACCAGCCGAACCAACTCATCCGCTGAAGCGTGATTGATGATATCAGCTGCTGTCATCTTCGTTGTGTCGTCCATCCTCATGTCCAACGGACCATCAAAACGAAATGAAAAACCCCTCTCTGCTCTGTCAAGCTGCGGTGACGACACCCCCAAATCAGCCAAAATTACGTCAAATTTTCGCCCAAGCTTGACCAAATCACGTGCCGCTGACGCAAAATCTTGATGCATCAACTCGACACCTTTTTCTGTCAAATCGCCTAATGTTTGAATCGCGTTACTATCGCGATCAACCAATACAGCGTTCAAATAGTTATCTGTCCTCTTAAGAATCTCCCGCGCATGACCGCCATATCCAGCAGTCAAATCAAGGTACGCTTCACCCCGGCGAGGGGCGAGCGCACACACGGTCTCCTCTAAGAGTACAGGAACATGAACCGGAGCGTCGTTCGACAAACCCGGCTGTGGTGGATGTTCTTTAATACTCATCATTACTCCATTATAACGGAATAATGCTCGAGATCACCTATCTGGATATTTAATTTGAGCTTTTGTGTTTGTTTTGTGTTTGTTTTTTATGTCTTTAAGAGAGGAAAAGCGTGTTTTCCAAAAGAGACTTATGTGTGAGGTGGAGTTTTTTTGGGAGGTGTTTTAAGGAAGGTGCATTGCCGTTTTTATTGTGGAGCAAATAGCCACGAGTGCTCTTCTCAAATACCCAGGTAGTTGATCTCGAGAGGTTTCCTAATTGTTAATGTGCGTACAATTCATCAATCCGCATCAGCCACATCCGCTGCCATCACTCGGAAATATGCTCCGGCGCGAACCGCCACAATTTCCCGGTCAATGCCAGCATAGTCCAGCAAATGCTGTTCTACTGTCACCCGACCTTGTTTTTGGTCAAGCGTCGATGCCGTTTTACCCCGTCGGAACTTAACGTTCAGGTCGGCAATTCGCTCATCCAGGATACTACCCTGCAAAGCGCTCTCGACTTCCTTATCCCAGACACGCCGCGGATATAGGTGGAGATATTTACCAAACCCTCTGGTCAGAACCACACCAGACGCAAATTCCTCTCTGAGTTCAGCTGGCATTGTCAAACGACGCTTGTCGTCCAGCTTTCGCTCAAAGTAATCTACTTGCACTGAGGCTCCTTCCCTGACGGAATTAGATTGATTTTTTAATGTTAGTGGTTGTTTGTTATTGTTCAACAGCTTGTTGCCGTTACCACTGACTTCATAATACTACCCACAACTACCCACTTGCAAGTCTTTTTTAGTACTTTTTACCCATTTTATCCCCAAACGAAAACTTTTCCACAAAATTGTGGAAAAGTCTAGTGTACTGTGTAGCTAGCTGAGCACTATGATCGCAATCGCTTCACGACCATACCATACCATTTACCACTTGCCCGCAACGTACGTTCCATGGTTTTTCTATCAACCCTTGCCAGACCAAACTTCGGCCAGTATCCCTTGTTCCACTCAAAGTTATCGAGTAGACTCCAGTGCAGATAGCCGATGATTTTGACGTCTTCTTTGAGCGCCCTGTCCATAGCTCGAATCGTTTCCATCAGCCACCATTTACGGTGTTGATCTGTCGCATCAGCCAACCCATTCTCTGTGATAAAAATTGGCAATTGGTGCTTTTTGTACGTTTCGACTAGCAGCTCATACAATTTGTCTGGCTGCATATCCCAGCCTAAGTCACTTTCTGGGTTTTTCTCAGAATTATGCACTCGATACCCAAAAAACCGTTGCGCAAAGTAATAATTGACCGCCAGAAAATTACTATGCTTGCGCACTCGCCGAACGATCCACTGATTGATAAAGTAGTCAGCCACTCGAGCACTCAGCCGCGACACCCAAGCGTCGTCCCCAGCGTAAATGTACGATAGATTATGCGCCATCGACACCTTGTGGCGGCGATTTTTGCACGCAAGCTTGTAGACCTGTTTGTGCGCCCGTATCAAATTCATCAACACCTTAAAGCCGAGTAGTTTTTTGGTCTGATTTGGCGGCCATACTCCCTGAAAATAACTTTCCCCGACATATACCAGCGGCTCATTGATACTAATAATCCACTCCAGATCACGACCCAGCTCATCGAAAATCTTTTCCACAAATCGCACAAAATAAGCTACATTACTTCGCCTCTCAAAGCCACCTTTCTCAGCAAACCAAACTGGCAAGGTAAAATGAAACAGCGTTACCACAGGGGTTATTTCCAATTCTTTCAACCGTTTCAAATAGGTGCGGTAGTGGTCAATGACCGACGCATCCCAAGCACCCTCTTCCGGCTCCACACGAGCCCATTCGATTCCAAACCGAAATGAATTAAGCCCCATTTGCTCCAATAATTGAAAGTCTTCTTCATACCGCAAATAATGCTCAACTCCAGTGCCTGAAGCATAATTGTCAGGATTGGTAGCCTCTTTTTCCACATGTGACCACATGGCAGTCCGCCCAAAACTGTATGGCGCCTGCGTGGCCAACGTTTTAGCATTTTCCAGTTCCCAGGCGGTCCACTGATTGTTCAAGCCTCCTTCCGTCTGGTGCGCCGAAATAGCCGCACCCCATAAAAATCGTTTTGGAAAGCTTGGATTTGATCGTTTTGCATCCGTCATATCTATCATTATACCGTATACTCTGCTTACGCTACGGTATCCTCCCCAAAATGTTTCTGTAGTCGCATGCAAATTGAGCCTTCATGACGACCAAGCTTTTGGCTAAGCTGCTGGATGGTTGCTCCCTGCAGAAACTCCTGTTTGAGGATGTCATCGTCAGCTTTTTCCCATGGCATATAGGCTTTGGGATAGGTTTCGCGCATTTTGGTAATCTTTTGCTGCCAGCTACCGGACTGAGATTTCTTACCGGATTTTTTCGGAACTGACTGTTTTCGCTTCATATCCTCCAGCATTGGACGATAGTGCTTGGCCGCCTCACTACTTGCCCGCTGCAGCACCTCGTCAATCGCCAGCGCATCGGGCGAGACTTCCAGCGCTTTGCGGTTAATGCCGTAAAGATATAGATTCTCAAGATCACGCACCCGGCTCAAGGCCACATAACCCATACCTTCAACAAAGGCCTTTCTCAGGTCAATTTTTGCCGCGTCCAGCGTCATACCCTGGCTTTTATGCACAGTGATAGCCCACGCCAGCCGTAATGGGACTTGCGAAATACTGGCCCGCTTACGCTCGCCGTCACGCAGCTCCCACACATCCGGCACCATGGTCACCTGCTGGCCACTGCGAAACTCGACGATCGGATAATCGGTCAGCGGCTCAAAATCCACTACCGTGCCGATACTACCATTGGCATACAATTTCTGGGGCGAATTTTTCACCGCCATCACCAACGCACCCAGTTTCAACACGAGCTCACTCGGTGCCAGCACCGACCGCTGCAGACTCTCGACATACACCTTTGAGCCCGTCGTCGTCTGCTGATACGTTCGTTCCCCACCCGCCAGTTCCGCCAGCTTCTGGCTATTAATGGCGTCGACATCAACATTGACGGTGTGTAGTTCGGTGATATCGCCATCAGGCAACTCGACTTCAGTCCGCGCCAGCAACGTCTCAGCATGATGCCGCCTGATGTCGTCATTTCTCAGTGCCGTCAAGATCTCGAGGAGCTGCTCGTCATTTTGCCGATATTGCCGTTCCAGATATAGCACCGCCGGCTGTAACTCCTGCCACGCTTCCGAATACACCACAAAGCCACCGCCCTGCTCACCCGGACGATTGATCGGCGGTAATTGGAAAAAGTCACCACTCATCACTAGCTGAATACCGCCAAATGGCTGGTCATTTTCCCGGACACCGCGCAGAACCCGGTCAACCATGTCCAACCGAAAATCATGCAGCATGGAAATCTCGTCAATCACCAGCACATCAGTCTTGGTAATCACCTCACGTCGCGTTTTTGACAGCCGATCAAAAAAGTTGTTCGCCAAGTGATCACTGACACCAATACCACTCCAACTGTGAATGGTATTGCCGCCCAAATGCGTCGCCGCCAAGCCCGTCGTCGCTGTTACCGACACCTTTTTACCCTGGTCACGCGCCTGTGCAATAAAAGTATTCAGCAGGTGCGTCTTGCCCGTACCAGCCGCACCCGTCAGCAGCGCCGACCGACCGCTCATCAAAATCGCCAGCGCCAACTCCTGGTCCATACTTAACCTCGCGGCGGTTCACCCTCAGGCTCACCCAGCAGTTTTTTCGATTTAATTTCGTAGCGCTTGCCGGTAATTTTACTCTCGATGTAGTCCTCGTTAATCAAGTTCACAAACATATCCAGATCATTACCATCCATAATGATAATCGCGCCATTATCATCACTCATCAGCTCCAGCTGCATCTCGTCAGCATAGTCCAGCACCTGCTCCTGCTTGACCTCGCCGATCTCCAATTTCTGCAACTTATTGATGGTCTTTTTGCGCTCCTTGACCAGCGCATTCAGGTCCAGCCCTTCAGGAAAACTTAGCTTATATTCCTTTTCAATTTCCGCCACTTTCTTATCGGCAATCACTTGCTTCTTGTACTCATAGCCAAACATTCGCTCAAACTTGCCTGGATTAAAGGCGAAAATATCCTGACCAATGATCAGCACCTGGTTATCGTCTGGCACCTTAAATCCGACTTCTGCCTTAAATGTGCCAAACTTGCCGTCAGAAAACTCCCACGCCAGCGCGCTTTTGAGTGTTTGCCCCTGCTGGATCAGCTTAGCGGTGTAAAAGATTTTTTCTGGATCATTCGGATCAGTAAACCGCGCCAGCACGCCCTTCATTCGCTTAAACTCATGCTCAGTCTCCGAGAACTCCACGATATCATCACGCTCGTGCTCAATCAAATGAATCAAGGTTTCCGCTCGGCCAACCTTGGCGAGGTCTGTTCGCAGCAGTACGTTATCTTCTGCTTCACTCAACTCATAATCCCGCACGCTAAGGCCAGTGCCCGCGCCCAAATTAACTTGATTGACATAATCAAACAAAAATAGTGGCCGCAGCTGCTGCTCAACATCGCCCTTCAGGGGCATGAAATACGGCGTGTAATTTTTATTAAACAAAAATAGTTCAATCTGTAGATCATTCTTTTTTGCGTCAGTTTGATTTGCCCACAAAAAAATATCAGTCGTTTCCCTCACTTCTTCCATTGCCCTAGTATAGCAATTTTTACTAGACACCGCCAGCTAAGCGGAGCCTATATAATCGCCAAATTGTTTTTCTGCTTTGGCTAGCATTTCTTTATCAATAGTGATATTACTGAGATCTTCTTCTTCCAATACTTTGAGCGGTGGCTTAACTACAAACAAAGTAATCGCCAGAGTCGCCATTTCCAAACATTGTTTTGTCTGTTTCTGCGTCAATCTAGCCTCTCGATTAAGGCCTCTATTAACCATTGGACCAGCTGCTCCTCCGACTCTACCTCTTAGATTGGGATAATACCAAGCAACTGCTAACCCTTGCCTTGTATACATCTCAGGCGGCAATGTTATCCTTTGGTCCTTACCCGGACCAATCTGAGCCGCCAATATGTCATGGGTGCTATCATCGCTAACGCCCGCCTTAACGCGTAGCGCGTCTTTACCCAATTCAACCTGCGTAACAACACCAACGCGCGAGTACAGCTGATCAGCCGAATCTGGATAGGAGTAAAATGGATGCAACTCAAGCTGAACATGCTGCGGCAAATGCAATTCGCTCATGGTTATATTATATCAGAAATGTATTATTTAGTCAATCTTTCGCCTTCACGCGCTCGGTTGGCCCACTCATCCGCCAACTCATTGCCCTCGTCACCCTCATGACCGCGCACCCAGCGGAGTTCCGCCTGCGAATTCGAATACAGCTCATATAGCTCACGCACGATGTCCAGATTTTTGATCTCGCCGCCCTTCTTTGTCCAGCCGCGTTGCTGCCAACCTGGAGCCCACTTAGTTACT
The DNA here is from genome assembly GCA_963535375.1 of uncultured Candidatus Saccharibacteria bacterium. Classification (GTDB taxonomy): domain Bacteria; phylum Patescibacteriota; class Saccharimonadia; order Saccharimonadales; family Saccharimonadaceae; genus Nanosynbacter. The sequence goes on from CAUSVT010000003.1 coordinate 41,068, forward strand.
ACGTTGATCCAAAACTCGCTATCAGTATAAATCACACACGGCACACCGTCCGCGTCCTGAAGCGCCGCGATCAGCGCCTTGCCTTCCATGCGAATATTCGTCGTCTCACCGTCCTCTGAGCCCAAAATCCACGGCTCAAGATCACGAATCACCGCAAACCCACCCGGACCAGGATTGGGGCTAGCAGAACCATCAGTGTAGTAAATCGTCATATAGGTAATTATATACCATTCAGCGCTCGTCTAGCCATATCACGAACGCGTTTAAGCAAGGATTTACGCCTATCTAACGTCTGCTCCTTAAAGTGCGTTACTCGTTCACGACTCTGGTTTGTCAGGTGATCTTCCTTAGCACTGTCATCAGGGCTCGTAAAGTAATCCTGCTTACGCTGCCAAATATCAATGACCGCATCAGCTGTCTCGTCAGTCATATTCACCAAATCGCCATATATCTTACGCAATTTAAAGAAGAAGTGTGCCGCTTTTTTACCAGTACGCGCCACCAAGCGAGCATCTGGTGTCGAGAACTGCATTTCAAATGGTGCAAACGGCACTCGCGTGTCACCTGTCTCGGAGAAACCAGTAATTTTTGCGTCAGTAAAGTCCCTACCGCTGTCTTTAAAGCTAAATGACTCCATATCAGCGTCAGGAATCATCTCAAGGACTGCCCTACGAACATTCTCCTGAAATTCTGGAGACCCCTTGATAACAAAGCATTCCTTATCGCGTCCAGGTGATGGATATGGCGTAATATTCTCATCATTCAGGGCATTGATCACCGCCTCAGCATACAAATCGGCCATCTGCTTATCATCATCGGCGATCACCACCATGCCATACAGATCAATCGGGTGAAGATCACCTTCATCCTTCAGCGGCTGAGAATGCGGCTCATAATATCCTATGCGCCTTAGAAACTTTTTCAAATACGAGCCTCGTCCCTTACCACGAGCTCGCGCTTCTGCCTTAATACCGTTTCGCGCTGCCACAGTACCAACTGCAAACAGTGTATTATGAGGTGAGGTTGTCTCCACAGCTGGCCGCAAATCTGGCTTACCAAGCAACCGAGAAAAAATTTGATTAATATTATTCATAGCAAAATTAAATCGCTCAGGATCGACCGAGTCCTTAGGACCAAAATGTAGCGATTCAACCCTATCTACTTCATCAATCAATGGATCAATATCATTGCTCAAATCACTGCCATCCATACCATCGCCGATATTTCGCCCAGTAATGATATCTACTTCATCATTCAACTCAGATTCTAGATTATCAAGCCCAACAATACTACACACAGGGATCAAAAAGTTTTTTGCAAACACTGCTTGCCTATAGACTGCTGCGTCGTGATATGGAGTAGTCTTTAATTTGGCAAGTGTTACCGCCCCAACGATCATCGCTGTTTCTAGTCCAATACCCTGAGCACCCTCACCCTTAGTTGAGAACGTTTTGATCAAATCATCGATACGCGGTACTGGCATCGGCGGATTTTCAGACCATGGACTTTGCGTATTGTCTTTCCCTAAATCATCAGGGATTTGCTGGCCATCTTCTAGCCGCAATGCTTTACCCTGCAATGTCGTCTCATCAATTCCTTCAACATATGACGCAAACAAACCTTGCAAGACCTTATAGTCCTCAAGAATACCAATCACGACATCTCGCTGAGTCTCGTTGACTATCGTTTCATCATTATCAAGTGCCGAGGTGATGTAATCAATCCGCTCATTCTCCTCGATATCCGTCGGCATCTCTATGATGAGCTTTGCTGCCGAACGACGCGCTGGCGTCATGTGATGACCACCAAACGTCTCCACTAGCTCCTTAGATAAGGCTTCAGAATGAAAGAATATCTCGCCTCTCCGAGAGGGATTACCAGAATTATCAATCATCTTTTCTGACTTTTGTGTATTATTTGTCATAATCAACAGCTTACACTATATCACAAAATATAATATTTTGCAAGTACAGCGCTTCCCTTGCATCTTCAATTCATCTAGGCAAAATAAATTCGCATCAACTCGCGTGCTACTCTGTCAGCGTCGTGTCGAATCAAACTGCGTTGTGCCGCCAGCGGGTCACTGGCAGCGTTGGTGTTCTCCCAAACTTCATCAGCGATCAATCGTTTTCCCGAAGCGTAAAAATGCTCCTTTTTTAGCTCTTCTTTGTTCCACTCGACCAACAGTTCGCCATCTTTAGCATACCGGTCGATCAATTCCTGCGACGGGCGATGGTTATTGTATAGCACGTGGTCCAATTTGACACCTGCAAAGCGTTCAATTTCACTGGCATAATCCGCAACCGTAAACTCATCAGTCTGACCAGGCTTGTTCACCAAATTACAAACGTATACTTTCTTAGCCTTGGTCTCAGCGAGCGCGTGCGTTACGCCACCAACCAGCAGAGCCGGCGCCAGACTACCATACAGCAGCCCCGGCGCAATCACCACCAAATCCGCGTCTAGTATCGCCTGCCGCGCCTGAGGATTAATGCGAGCAGTCGGCTCCAGGTCTAACCACGGACGCTCACCAACCGGGATGATCAATGATTCAGCCTCATGTTGACCTCTCACAACCGTACCGTCAGCCAGCCGCGTAACAAGCGTTATATTGTCAAATGTAATCGGCTCTACTCGCCCTCGAATATTTAGCACTTCTCCAGCGACTTTGACCGCTTCAGTAAAATTACCCGTCATTTTTTCCAAGGCTGCCATGAATAGATTTCCAAACGCGTGCCCCTTGAGACTACCCTCGTCAAAGCGGTAGTTGAACAGGTCTCTCACCTTTGGCGAAGTACTCAGCGCCACCAAACACTGGCGGACATCACCAGCCGGCAAAACCCCCAATTCATCTCTCAGCTGCCCAGTCGACCCACCGTCGTCGACCATGTTGACCAAGGCAGTGATGTTGTGTGTATAATTTTTTAATCCACTCAGTAATGTAAAACTACCCGTGCCGCCGCCAATAACGACAATGTTTATACCCATCAGTTCCATAGCTTGACTATATCACGAAAAAAACCTACGTCAACGTACCCTTTGGTAACGCCCATTCGAGGAATGGCTGCTGCTGGTGATTAACCGCGGTGATGATGTGCGCGGCCACTTTGGCTGGGTCATTGAAAAACAGATAGTCAACTGGTAGTTCCCGACCATTCCAGAACGGCGTTTTCATGGCGCCTGGTAAAAATAGTGCAACTTTCACTGGCAATTTCTGTTCATCCGCCTGCATTCCCAAACTGCGCGCCAGTCCTGCCTGGGCGTGCTTGGTCGCCACATATACCGCTTCGTCCCCGCGAGCTTTGACGCTACTGGTCGAACCGATGATGGTCAGCACTGACTTCTGGTTTTGACAGGCCATCTTGCGCCACGCCCACTGCACCAGCGGTAACGGGCCAGCAAAGTTCACCTCAGCCATGGAGCGCGCGTCAGGCTGATCCTCGAAATTACCACGCCAGCCATAGCCCGCTGCCCAGACGAATTGTTCAATGGCGTCGCCACCCAAAATCTGCTCAATCCGTGCCGGAGCTGCTTCAACCTGCTCGGAATAGTACACGTCCAACGGGAAGCCCTCGCCGTGCTCCTGAGCGTTATGCGTCTTCCCCAGCACTAACACACGCTTGCCATTTTTCCTGAGCTGCCTAGCCATCTCCAGGCCAAGTCCACTCGTCCCACCAAGAATAATATGCATATGGTTATTATAGCACACAAGGTTCCAGCTGTACGCTTACACCTACTATTCCTGGCGTCGCTTGACACGAGCACAACACACTAACCAGCCTAGTACTAGCCCTAACACAATTGATAACGACAAATACACCAAGACAAATTTTGCTTTAGTTAGTAGCGAAGTGCTTGTTACTAATAACGGATTTACGGATGTTGAAGGCTGGATAAGCATGAAAGCAAAACACATATTTTCCAACCAGTCACATATAGCACCTAGAACAGGAAGCAATACTAGCCATCGAGTATGGTTCCACCAATTAGGCACAGTACACCGCAGGAAAAACGCCAAAGTATAGACATAAAATACCGCATATATCGCCGCATAAATAGTGTCAATAGGTAGAAAAGTGTACAGATAGACGTTTCTACCAGCGTCGCCTAGCGCCAAAAGGTTATCGTGAACATAAATACCATCATTACCAAAATTAAGATCAAATATCCCCGCACCACTGGCAACCGACGACACATAACTAGCCGCGAACCGCATCGCCATCATGCCAAGGAGAAAAAGTACAAGCAATACCCCAATATGACGAAACCTTGTGGCTTGAACGCTACGAATTATACGCATGATTTTATTATATCTCAAAGTTACTTTTTAACGGTATCGTTCCACAAACCGCCGCAACACCAGCTCTGGCCAGCTGATAGCTTCTTGTTGGGCGTTGGCTATCAACAGGTCGTTCTTCGGGAGCAAAATAGCCGGCGTGTTTATAGATATTGATGCGTAATGCCAGACCATCAGCATCAAGTTCGGGGTGAAATTGTGTGGCGTAAACATTGTTGCCAACGCGCAACATCTGCACACACGTGCTTGAGCGAGCCAACACCGTACAGCCACTTGGCGGGTCAATCACACCCTCTTTATGTCCGACAAAACCACGGAAAACTGATGGAAAATCTTTACATAAATCATCCTGTTCACCTTCTGACGTTGTAGAAATATCCACCGCGCCAACCGCCTCAGGATACTCAAAGCTCATCCGTCCACCCATGGCCGTCACCACCGCGCCAACACCTAAACACGCTCCCAAAAATGGTGCATCTACCTCAATGATTTGATGCATCAACGGCAAAATATATCTTTCAAATTGCTTCTGCTCGGGTGATTTTTGTGCTTCGTCATACGCGAAATTAGCCGGACCACCGCCCATGATGATCCCAGCATAATCATCCAAATTCACCGCTGGCTGATCACCGCGTTCTAACCTCAGCCGCACCAATTGGTTAGCCTCTAGCCCACCAAATTTCAAAAATGCTTGATATTCATCATCCGATGCTTCAACCTCAGGGCGCGATTGTAGTAGTAAAAACGGTTTCGTCATAGCATAATTATATCATTTCATGCAGCCACTGATTTCTTGCCATTTCACATGCGCCGCATATGCCCGAGCTGGTGCGTCAACCTCGCTCTTCTGAAGCAATAACTCCTCAGGGTTAATAAACATTACTTCATCACCCTCTTCACCTGGCGCAAAGTCAAAATTCTCCGGCCAGACACGGCAATAAAAACAGATTTGATTAGCATCAATCCGCTCAATATACATCTCATCCGACGCGTCAAAAAGATGATAACGCAAACCGCCCTTGTAGCCAACCTCTTCGTACAACTCACGTTTCAGCGACGACTCAATCGTCTCGCCAAAATCCATACCACCACCAGGCAAATCCCAATACGTCCGATCAATTTCCTTGACGACCAAAATCTGCCCAGCCTCGTTATAAATCAATGCTTTGAGCGAAATGCGATACAGACAGTCCAGATGATCTGTGCCATCTAGATTCTGTGTAATGATATGTCCTTTGGTGATTTTTGGCATAGGGATAATTGCTAAATATCTTGTATTCTTAGTGCACTCCAATAGCACTTGTGCACACAAAGCATACTATCTTGTTCTATATCACTTATATCTACACTAGAGTATACTGAATCACTCCACCTAATATCACTCTCGGGGCAGTCTCTTATGCCTAAAAGTCCAACCCTATAAAATATTTTCGTTATTACTTTCTTAAATTCATATATAGACTCGCCATTCACAACCCCTTCTACAAGACAAAAAATTGGATCATTTGAGTCTACATCAGGCTTAGGGGGATTAGCGACATAATCTAAACATAAGTTTTCTATTTCAACATCTGCCATGTCGCGCAGCGGAAACGATGATGGTTTTTGCCGTAAAAGAGTAACGAGTTTCTCTAGTCCAGGGTAATCAACAAACCACTCATAATATAAAGATCGAAGTCTATTCTTTGAATATTCTCTTTCAGCATCAATAACGACTCTCTCGGTAATAAAACCTTCTGCCTCTTTTTCAGTAGCTCTTCTTATGCAAAAGTTTACAAGCTCAATAACATCCCTTGGCCTCATCATAGTTCTCTCAAGCAGAAAGCTTATGATCGGTATATTATTAACTCTATCGGGGAAAATATCAGTGTATGTAAGTTTTGTCTTTTTTTGATATCTAAGTTTAAACTGAAAATTAATCCTTGCATTGAGCAAGTCTATAAGCTGAGATTGAGTCCATCTAATATCGAGATATAGCGGTTGGTATTTCTCCTCCTGAAAGCCAGAATCTCTCGACACATCAAAGACCCTACCCAATAAATCATAACGTAATGTCGCTATGGGTTTGATATTATCAAGTCTGTTTAAATCTCTGAGTGTTTCAATTAAGGACTTTATCAATTGATATCTAATGTCATTTCCTACCCATTTTTCATCAAGCCTGTCAATAACAACGTAGTATTTTCCCTGGTTGTAATTAATAAATTCATCAAGCATTTCAAGCAACGCTGTAACTTCTCTTATCTGTACAGAATTGACAATTTCTTGACTACGTTGCTTAAAATCGATAACCTGCTGCTGTGTCAACTGAGTGCCTGCCTTAAGTTTCGTGGCCATAGTCGGGATATCAGCACCTACACTCGCCTCTATCTTATCTTTCTGTTCCTCTATTACTTTTGATATATAGCTATCATTCGTCTTCCAAAATGTGTCCCTCCACTGCTCAAGATATTCTAACGCCTGAAAATGTTTCGTATTTCTCGTCTTGAAATAATATTTTATTTTTTCAACTATGTTCTCATATTCCGTTTCTGAAGTTATCTTTAAATGTCTCGTAAAAATCTCAACACATATCTCATGTCTCCATAACATTTTGAAGAATGTATTCAGATCAATACCCGAAGCCACTAGCGAGCTCACTATGGACGAATTTGATATATGCGCCATAGCTACAGCTTCAGGATCTATGACAATAACTTTATTCTTCTTATCGTCCTGTAGCTTCGTAACAAGCGCAGTTTTTCCCGCGCCAGTTCTGCCAAGAAGTAAACATTTTTTACTCTCAAAATCTTTAATCTGGTCCAGATCACCCAAATCAACAAAACAGTTTAGTAAATATTTCTTATCATCCAAGGCATCATCCACCCCGATAATATCGTGCTTATTAAGGACTATTTTATTTCCATCTGTTAATGATACTTTCTGCATTTTCCTCACCACTTTCTATGATGCTTGTAGCTCTTGCGGTCTTACCCGCCTCTGCTCCGTCGTATCCCGCTCGCGCACGGTGACGGTGCCGTCCTCCAGCGTCTGGAAGTCGATGACCACGCAGTGCGGGGTGCCGATTTCGTCTTGGCGGCGGTAGCGCTTGCCGATGTTGCCGTTGTCGTCCCACATCACTCGGCCAGGGTTGGCTTTGGCAAGTGCGGCGTAGACTTCGCGGGCTTTTTCTACCAATTCTGGCTTATTTTTGAGCAGCGGTGAGACGGCAAATTTGACCGGCGCCAAATGCTCTGGCAGCGCCAAATACACCCGCTTTTCACCGTTTTGCTCGTCCTCACGGTACGCGCCCGACAGTACCGCCATCAGCGCCCGCTCGACACCAAACGACGGCTCGATGACGTGCGGAACAAATTTTGTGTTCGTTCCTTTGACGGTATACTCCATGCTCTTACCACTGGCGCGCTGGATGTTCATCAGGTCAAAATCGGTCCGATACGCAATACCCATCAACTCCTCACGGCCGATAGGATAATCATACTCAATGTCAATCGTCTTTTTACTGTAGTGCGCCCGATCCTCCGCCGGAACGTCCAGCTCGTGGATATGATCTGGATTCAGGCCTAGTTCTGCCAAAAACTCATGTGTCGCCGCGAGCAATTCATCAAACGCCTCCTGCCAATGCTCAGGGTCGACGAAATATTCAATCTCCATCTGCTCAAACTCACGAGAGCGGAAGACGAAATCGCGCGGTGCGATCTCATTACGAAACGCCTTACCCTGCTGAGCGATACCAAACGGTAAATTAGGGTAGAAACTATCGACGACGTTTTTGAAATTGGTGAAGATGCCTTGGGCGGTTTCAGGGCGGAGATAGGAAATACTATCCTCGCTCTCAGTGGCGCCAACATGCGTTTTGAACATCATGTTAAAGGTGCGCGATTTGCTCAGCGGATTACCATCGGGGCTTTTGATACCGCGCTCGGCAATCACCGCATCCATCTGCTCCATGGTCATGCCATCAGCGTCAACGCCATTGTCCTTGAGAATATGATCGGTGCGAAAACGTCGGTGATTGACCGTATCTTCACACAGCGGATCGACAAAGGTATCGACATGCCCGCTGGCCTGCCAGACTTTCTGATTCATCAAAATCGCTGCATCCACGCCGTACATATCGTCGCGCTCGTCGACAAACCGGCGCCACCACAGCTGCATGATATTACGCTTCAGCTGCACACCCAGCGGGCCGTAATCCCAGGTGCCAGAAAGACCACCATAGACATCCGACCCCTGATAAATAAAGCCGCGGCGCTTGCACAGGCTGATAATATCTTCCATTTTTGCTTGACTCATCAAAAAACCTTTCTCCATGTTGGCAACATGGCGATTCACATTATTAGCTACAGTATAGCATTTTTATGGGCAATATTACACCGCCGCGTGCTGCCGCGCGACCAGCCAGCAATCATTAATTACCTCAGTTATCCCGCCAATTTGCGCCACAGTAGCCAGCGGCTTTGCCTGGATGAGCCGAAGTAGCTTGATGGCGTCCGCTGACAAGTCGCCCTGCTCCGCCGGCCGCAAGCCCTTTTCTGTACCGTCATACATATACGTTTTATCAGGCGACAAAGTATGGGCCGCCACGTCAGTGCGCAGGTTCAGCTCATCACCCAATAGCCCAGCGTAGTGCAAATAAAACCAGGTTTCAATCAATTTTTGCTCAACCTTCACATTGTTCAATTGCGCCAAAACTTGCTGAGCCACCGAAAACCAGGCTGGCTCGTCGACCTGCTCGCTCGCTCGATTGACCAATTTCAACATTTCATAGCCAAATTGCATCCGCTCATAGCTGTCCAAAATGTGCCGATAAAATTGCTGCAGCTGCGCACTGGTCAAAATTCCCAGCTCGCCGCGCCCGCGTCGCACCACCACGTCGCACAGCGCAAATAGTTCAATACCGCCTGCCAGTTTACTTTTTTCGCGCCGCACACCTTTGGCGATCACGTTGCGCCGCCCCGCCGAGGTCAGTAGATGCAAAATTCGATCCGCCTCGCCGTAGTCAGTTCTCCTCAGGACGATAGCTTGCAGACGCTCACTTTGACTCACTGTAGCACCTCCGTCAACGCCTGTCGTACCTGCACCGGCGTCATGGTTGATTTATCAAGCACCGCCCGCACACCAAATGGCTCCATATCATCACTGGTAACCCCAACGTTGCTACAGACAATGATGGGTAGACCAGCCAAGTCCTCATGGCTTTTCAATTCATTCAGCAGCGCCATGCCCGTTTCACTCGCCAGCAACATATCCAACACCAACGCATCTGGGTGCCAATCATCGATCATTTCCAGCGCCTGTCCCGGAGCAATAACAACCCGCGAATCAGCGCCAGCCTCTGAGATATAATGCTGCATCAGCTTCGCCCACACTGGATCGTCCTCAACAATCAGCACTTTTTTCATAGCAAACTCATCTGTTGGCTTATGGGTAATTCTACATAAAATGTCAGTCCGTCACGATGCCTGATCAAGCCAATAGTTCCACCCATGGCTTTTGCAAATTGCGACGCTACATACACACCCAAACCACTACTGTCAGGGCGTGTTCGAACTGATTTTCGCTGTTCCATCTCATCGATAAGTCGCGCATAATCCGCACGGCTCATCATCGGGCCGTGGTCACGGATCAAGATCCTCAGCGTCGAGCCAATTTGGCGAATCGTCACCCGTATAGGCATGTCTTTTTCGCTATACTTCAGCGAGTTATTCAAAAAATTAGCCAAAATCCTTGATAATAACGCCCTGTTTGCCACCACCAAATGCTTTGCTGACTGTTTTTTCGGCCAGTCGATTGATTGACCGTACAAGCGCAACATAGGGTTTAATTCCATGGCCATTTGCTGGCACAATGCCAGTGGATTGATGGGCTCCAGAGGAAATAACGTTGGCGACAAGTGAGCCGTTTGCGCCAAATCTTGCACTAATGCCAGTGATTGATCGCTGGTATTCGACAATTGCCGAACAATCCGACGCGTTTCAGCTTCATCCAGCAACCCCTCTTCCAACAGTAGACTCAGTTGCCTGATGAGTGCCAGCGGAGATTTCAACTCATGGGCAGCCACTGCTACACTTGGCAGCTGCCCAAATTCAGCATTATTCCATCTTACCTCCGCCATACCTACTTACAGTATAGCAATTGGCGAGTTACTGAACAAACTTAACCGTGTCGAGAACTGCTTGAAAGTCTGGCTTGAAAACATCAGCATCAGTGGAGAAACGAATCGTTTTATCCCTCACCCGCATCAAGACCACTGAACCGCGTAGTTCTTTGGTGAAAGCACCGTCCAAACGAGTTGCTGCGTTACCATTGAATTCAACGCTACTTGATGTCAATTCGCCTTTCTTCAACTGGTTGGCGTATTGACTCAACACCTTGTCAAAGTCGCTATTTAGTACTTCCAAACGAACTGCAAAGCGGCTGGTGTTTGAACGTGCTGGCGGTACAGTACCCGGATGTAGATATGCTTTGTAATCACCGCGGTCAGTACCGTCTTGGTCAACATATGCACTCCAGGTTTTTGGATACATAAATGAGACTCGACCAAATTCATTTGGCCCAACAAATTCAACACGTGGGTTCTTAGCCTCTTCAGAAAATCGCTTCTGGTCAAGCTCTGCCTGCTCATTTTTACCCTTAGCAACCGCACTGGCGACCTTTGCGTCAACGCCAGTCTTCTCTCGTGTGTATTCCACGAACATCCAAGCCGCCACAGCACCAGCAATTAACGTTAACACCAAAAAACCAATCGTGCCGACCATCCAGCCGTTGATTGACCCCTGTTCAAATTGTCTTCTTCTCATACCTTGCATTATAGCTTATGCTTTGCCTCCTGTAAAGTCAGGGCGTATTTCGTACAAAAAGTACGGCCCGGCTTCCTTCAGCAACCGGTCGTCCCTGGTGGTGTCCAGCTTGTAGCCATAACTCACCAAGCGTACCGACCCGCCCTGGTAGGTCGCTTGTTGTCTGGCTAATTGATAAATCTTCTTCAAATGCAGCCCTGCACCAAACGCGTATATAACCGTGATGTGTTTGGCAGGCTGCGTTGTCCACGCATTCGTCCATTTGATGCGCACATCCTTGGCATACTTTCTTAGCCGCCAACGAGACGCTAGCACTAAAAACGGATTAATCTCATAGCCAACGGCCTGAGCACCAGTTTTCGCCACTTCTTGTAGCACGGCGCCATCACCCGACCCTACATCCAGTACGATGTCGTCTTTAGTCAGCTTCAGTTCATCCCTCAACAGTTTCTGAATATCAGTATGGCGCGTTGGTACATATGGCGCGCCGATAAACGCGGTCAGTCCAAATATCAAAAATAGTATCAGCGCACAAACAATCACCACTTCCATGACAAACTACTCACCCAGCACTTCAATCTCATTTTTCATATTTAGTAATCGCTCTTCTGCCTGCTCCGCCACTTTTTTGACAGCCAGAAACCGCTCACGCGCCTCTTCTAGCCGCAACTCATCACTGTGAAACCACGCCATTTCTTTGTCCAGCTGTTCCAATAGCTCATTAATTGTTGGCTCGTTCTGCATATTCTTCAATCCTCGCTTTCATCAAAGCTTTGTTAGTTTGTATTTCAATCACTTCCCCGACCGCACAATTACCCCTAATCATAGCATACCCCCGGGCTAGGGCTAATTCTGGATTGTATTCACTGATCAACCTGATGCGTGACTGTACATCACTCAGCAGCTCCTCAACGTGCTGACGCCAGCTATCCAGAGCATTGCTGCGCGCCGCCTGTACCAGTTCCAATTCCTCGTCAATCGCTCGTACTGTTTGTAGCGCCACGCCACGAAGCTGATGCTTGATCGACCGAATCATCTCTTGTTTATCTGGCAGTAGCAACTGCGCCGCATTGCTTGGCGTTGACGCTCGTACATCAGCTGCAAGATCACACAATGTCGTGTCAATTTCATGACCAATTCCCGTCAGAACTGGCACTCGGCTGGACGCCAGTTTTCGCACTAGCAATTCGTCATTGAACACACTCAAGTCATCAGCGCTACCTCCCCCACGAATCACCACAATCACCTCTGGTAGCTCCGCCAAGCTCTCAATTTTCTCAACCGCCCTGATGATCTGATCTGCCGCCGTTTCACCCTGCACCATCACATTTACCACACTAAACCGAACGCCGCCCCAGCGCTCATTAGCAATTTTTATAAAGTCAGCGTACCCCGCTGAGTTAGTACTGGAGACAACCGCCACATGCTGCGGTCGGGACGGCAATGGTCGTTTGCGAGCATCATCAAACAGCCCCTTATCTGACAGCTTTTTGCGCAGCAGTTCAAAGCTTTTGCGCAAATTTCCTTCGCCCACTGGCTGCACTGACTGCACTGTTAAACTAAATTTGCCCCAATCGGTCACCTTCGGCACCGCCCGTACTACCACTCGCATCCCATCATGAATAGGCATTCTTAGCTGCCACACCGTCATAAAGCAATTGACTGTACCGTCATCATCTTTCAGGTCAAAGAAAACGTATTTTTGGTGATTGACCTTAAACGAGCTGACCTCACCTTCAATCTGTACCGAGCCAAAAGCCATCTCCAGCGACTGGTTGACGACCGCCAAAAATTCACTGACGCTAAATTTAGGAGTCACGGCGAGGCTTACCATATTTGATTAGCGCGTGCTGATAGAAAATATACCCGAGGACAATTGTTCCCATGAGCAAGATGACACGCGTCAGTATGATACCTGCGATGGCAATGTTTGGCGGCGTACCAGTCATGCTCAAAAACAGAATCATAATCGTTTCGTACACACCTGCGCCGCCTGGCGTAAAGATGATAATTCCGGCAAAGCCTGCCGCAATATAACCAATCAACAGAACTGCTGGATTGACCGAAGCCCCCAGTGACCAAAAAGCCAGCATAAACATCAAAATATCAAACGATGCATACACAATTCCCCACAAAAACGGCTTCACAATTAATCGTTTATCTTGCATCAGCTCTGAAAAATCGTCATGCATATCAGAGAAAAAAGCATCCATCTGCTCTACTTGAACCAGCTGACGCTGCATGCCAAATGTCACACATTTGGTGATGGCGTTGAGACCTCGCGCAATTCGGCGCGCCGCCTTATGCATCCTGTGACGAGAAGAAAACATGTAAATGATGGCAAACGTTAGGCTCAGGACAACCACCACGACCAGGAAACTTGATGCCACAATATACCGGTTGATGCGACCGTCCACTGCCAAAAATACGACCGCCACAATCATCATGGCCAGCATTGACAAAAACCCTGTCACATATCTCAGTAGTTGCGCAAACGTCGAACGCGCCGAGCTCACGCCTAGCTTGCTCATCCTCCATGTCGTGTAGGAAATACCGCTCACCCCGCCCGACGGAAAGATATGATTTACTAAATTCAGTTCCAGGGCAATTCGCACCTGCTCTAGTCGCGACACGTGCTTGATGAGCTTTCTGTCGCGTAGATAAGAAAAGATCATTTCGCCACCAGCATAATACACGATGATCTGCGCTGGCAGCAGCAAGGCCAATAGCCCAACATTAGCCGTACCCAACAGCTCCCATGCTCGCAGTAGCTCATGGCGCGATAAATAGATGATTGCTGCCAAAACTAACAGTGTAATTAGACTGACGATCATGCGCGGCGATTTCAGCGTTTTCAATACCTTCGAAATTTTCCCAGAAAACATACCTCTCCATTATATCATGAGCCTGATATACTATAGATATGTTCGTAGCAATATTAGGGCGCTTGCCGAAGTTATCAATCGCAGAATTAGAAGCTATTTTTGGAAAATCACATGTTCGTGCCGTCAGCCACAGCGCCGCTGTTGTTGACACTGATGGGCTGTCAATCGATTCCCTTGGCGGATCACTCAAATGCGGCAAAGTCATCCACACTCTCCCGGCCGACAACCGCCCGACCCTGGAGCAAGCTTCTCATTGGATTACGCATACTTATGTCAACCAACTGCTGGCAGTCGGCGGAAAAATCACCCTCGGCATCAGTGCCTATGGACTATCAACCTCGCCTCGCCAGCTGCAGAAAATTGGCCTGTTACTCAAAACTTCCATGAAAAAACATGGCGTCAGTCTGCGGCTCATCCCAAACACCACCACAGAGCTATCGACCGCCACCTCACACAACAATAAGCTTGGGCTTAGCCCCAAAAAACGTGAATTATTCATCATCAAGACCGACGACGACGCCATCCTCATTGCTGAAAGTAATGGCGCGCAAAACATCACCGCTTATGCCCGCCGTGACCGCAACCGACCACGCCGTGACGCATTCGTCGGCATGTTGCCGCCAAAATTAGCACAAATCATGGTAAATCTAGCCGTCGGCAACACCGCAAAAACAACCATCCTTGACCCTTTTTGCGGTACGGGCACCGTTCTTCAGGAAGCTTTGCTTAAAGGATATGACGTCTGCGGTAGCGACCTCAGTCAAAAAATGATTGATTATACGACAGAAAACCTAGCCTGGTTGCAAAGCAAATACCATATCACCGGCTCGGTACGTAGCCTCGAACAAGCTGACGCCATGACTCATCAGTGGCCAAAGGCCCAACAGCTTAATGCCGTGGTCTGCGAAACCTACCTCGGACAACCTTTCTCCGCGCCACCAAGTCCCAAAAAGCTCCACGAAGTAACCGGCAATTGCAATCACATCATCACTAATTTTTTACGCAATATTCACAGTCAACTGACGCCCGGTACCACACTGTGTATCGCCGTACCCGCTTGGCGCGACGCCAGCCGTAACCTGACTCACCTACCGCTCATCAAAGACCTAGAAACACTCGGCTATATCCTACAGCAACCGCCTCTCATCTACTCCCGATCCGACCAAGTCGTGGTGCGTGAAATATTGCTACTAAAAACCGCCTAGCTTCTTGACATTACACTAGTAGTGGTCTATACTAGTAAGGATTGTTTACAGAAACTATAAGGAGTTTAGCAAATGTCAAAGGTTAAAGCTGGTAGCTCAAGCAAGAACATCCACAACAATGCTGGTCAGCGTTTGGGTGTGAAACGCTTTGGCGGCCAAAAAGTCAATGCTGGTGCAGTATTGGTGCGTCAAACTGGTGCTACCAAGATCGCTGGTGACGGCACGTACATGAGCCGTAACTACACTATTCACGCAGCTAAAGACGGCGTGGTTAGCTTCAAGAAAGTCAAAAAGCAGAAATTTACCGGTAAAACCGAACGCCGCACACAAGTTTGCGTAGACTAAGCCTAAAAATCTCAGCCTACTACAGGCTACCATCATAAAAATAGTCGCTTCCATGGCGACTATTTTTATATGCTAACTATGGTTATTCAGTCATCCCCAAGTGGTGCTTCACCCGCGCAACCACATCACCGATGACAACTTGCGACTTTACCAAATACTCATCAACTCCCAAGCCTTCAGCTCGTTCTTTGTCCTTTGGCTGGCTCAGTGCTGTTAACATGATGATGCGTACATTAGCCGTTTCTGGCGTATTGCGCAAAATATCCAACACGTCAAAACCACTGATTTTTGGCATCATGGCGTCCAATAAAATCAAATCTGGCTTATATTCAACGGTTGCGGACAGTGCATCCTCGCCATTATGTACTTCCTTGATATCAAAGCCTTCTAGCTCCAGCCTGGCGCGATACACGGCTGCCAGTGCCATGTCGTCCTCTACTAATAATATTTTCCTCTTTGCGTTCATACTATCTTTATTCTAACGCCCGCATCAGAAAAACACAAGCGTTTACCAGGACAGCTTTTTGGCGGCGTCCATCTGTGGATCTTTGCCAAAATTCATATCATTAGCGGTCAAACCCACCTTCTCGTCTGGCTCAATACCTGTCTTGTCAATAGTGTGACCCTTTGGCGTATACCAACGCGCTTCCGTAACTTTGAGCTGTGCACCATCACGCAATTTGATCAATTGCTGTACACTACCCTTACCGTAGCTCTTCTCTCCCAGTAGTTTCGCCTTGCCATACTCTTGCAGTGCACCCGCTACTATTTCACTGGCACTGGCACTCGACCTATCGATCAGCACCACTGTTTTAATGTCTTGCAGTAGTGGCTTGCCTATTGATTTGACTGTTTTGACAACCTTGTCACCACGCCGCTCCGTCATGATGTCTTGGTTGTCCAGCCACAGCCCAGCCAAGGCTTGCGCTGCCGTCACAGTCCCGCCAGGATTACTGCGCAGGTCTACGATAACCTTCTGGACATTGTTTTGCTTGAAAGCCTCAGCCGCTGCGCGCGCTAACGTACCCGTTTCCTCACCAAATCGGTACACTTTCAAGATGCCAACACCGTCAACAATATCATGTTCCACGGCTGGTGCAGTGATTTGCTTACGCGTCATCGACATTTCTAGTCGCTGATAATTACGAAGTACTTGCAGCTTCACTGTAGTGTTCACTTCCCCGCGTATTTTTTCCACCACCTGTTCGGTAGTAGCATCCGCCACTGAGTTGCCGTTTACAGCAATGATGATATCACCAGCTTTCACTTGAGCTTCCTCCGCTGGACTATTTCGTAGCACCCTGACGACTGTCGGCCGATTATTTCTCAAACCAATCTCCGCGCCGATGCCACCACCAATATTACCATTCAGACTCTTCTCAAATTCTTTGGCTTCCTCAGCGTCCATAAACGTCGTGTACGGATCACCAGTAGCCGCCACCAGACCGCGGCTCGCGCCATTGATCAATTTATCGGTGTCCAGATTTCCATCGTACTGTGCTTTCAGTTGTCGATACGTCTCTTGAATCCGCTCCGTATCAAGCCGCTCGGCGCTATATCGTACACCAAGCTTTGGTGCAATCGCCGCAAATATCTGATCCGACCGTGCACCCGCGATAAAACTAACCACTGCTATAACTACCGCCCACGCAAACAGCTGAGCGTTTCGTGTTTTCTCCTTGCTCATAGGACTATTATAGCATGAGCGGCATCAAATCTTAGAAGTAGATGTAGACAAGTCCAGACGATGAGCGCTTATAATTGCGGTACAGACCATCCCAGCCCAAGTTATAGTCACTAACCGTAATGGTGCCGTCGCCGTTTACCGACTCAACATACATCACGTGACCGTATGCACCACCCATTATCACCGCTGCTGCCCCTGCTCGTGGGGTGCTGCCGTTCGAAATACCATGACGAGCTGTGGTTGATGGCCACTGGTTAGCGTTACCAGCCCCGCCGAAATGCGGTACATAACGACCAGTGCTGTGAACCTTCCAAGCAACGTAGCTCACACACTGACGGGTATACAACCCCCATGGGTCGACATAGGCATCCAACGGCGCATTTGCCCAAGCACCTGGGTAGCCACCACCACCAGGCGTACCAGATGGCACGCTACCTCGTGGCAAACTACGCAAGTTTTCTGCAGCCTGCTGCTCACGTAATTTCGCAATTTCACCATTACGCTGTGACGCCAAAGATGAGTAGGCCGCCTGGTCATTCTTTGTATCATTCACTAATTTCGCCTGTTCAGCCTGCTTAGCCGCCATTTGAGCCTTTTGAGTTTCCTGGTCCTTCAGTGTACGCTCAACGGCCGCCTTATTGTCCTGCAACTTCTTTTGCAGACGCTTGATTTCCTTGATTTTGTCATTCAATGAGCCCTGTAAGCTGCTGCGCTGCTCTTGCTTGTCGATAAAATCACCGATGTTCTCTGAGCTAGCCAGCATTTCCAGCGGAGAAATCTGATCATCAACATACATGTCAGACAAGATCTGACCCATTGTCTTACGGTTCCTGTTGATGGCCGCTTCGTTATTCTTGATCTCTTCCTTCAGGGAGTCAATCTTATTTTGACTTTCAATGATTTGAGATTGCAACGCGTTCACCTGCGCAGTCAAACGGTTCAATTCCTCTTCCAGAGTCGCCGCCATCTCACCCAAGCGAGCCGCCTGTGAATTGTAGTTATTGGCTTCTTGTTGTTTAGCTCTAATTTCTGCCTCATAATCTCGCGCAAAAACCGTGCCAGCGGTCTGAAAAATCCCTGCTCCGGCAACGACGGCAGCCATCACCACCAAGGCTACTTTGGTGGCTTGTTTGTGCGAAACTGGTGTGGTGGACCGTTGCTTCATACTATATATCATAATAGCATAAGCACTATCCACATGTCAACCAAGTTTTATGTGACTTAAATCTTGAGGTATTTATGGGTCGCAACCCATGACGAAATCGTACCAATCAGCCCACCAATGACGATCATAGCCAGTAGCACCAGCCCAACATACGGTGTCAGATCCTGAAGTAACGTATCAATTGGCAACCATTTACGCATCGGCTCTTTGGCAAACGCCAACAGTCCATAACCCCCCGCCGTAGCGATCACCGCAGCGATAAATCCATACATAATCGCCTCAACCACAAACGGTCCGCGGATGAAACTACGCTCAGCACCGATGAGCTTCATCATCTGGATCTCGCTCTTGCGGTTGAAGATGGCCATACGAATAGTGTTAAACACCACCAGTGAAGAAATTAGCACAAACACCACAGTGGCAATTGACCCACCGATGCTCGCCACACGCACCCAACCACCGATTGTTTCGATAGCCTGGCGGCGATCACCAGTGAATGACGGTTGTCGACGCTGGTCTTTGTTGGCAAGATACGTTTCATCAGTCCCCACAAAATGCTTCAGCGAAGAATAATTATTCAGGTCTTTCACTGAAACCTGCAGTGTCGCCGGTAGCTCATTGCTTGCTTCACGAATCGCTTCCAGCGCTTCTACATTGTCTTTGTAACGCTGAGCCTGTTCGTGGCGTGCCTGCTCCGCAGAAATGTACGTCACCCCTGTTACGTTATCCAATTTTTTGATCTTGTCCGTCAATTCGTTGACGGTTTTTTCAGAAACAGATCCTTTGAGATAAATTGAAATATTTGCCTTTTGAGTGATGGTCTCCGTTGTGTTCACCAAAATGCGCTGTGCCGCCACGGTCACAAAGATGATCAGCAAAGTCACGCTCATAACCGCCGTCGCTGCGACTGTCAACCAAGCATTACGGCTAAAGTTATTGACACCATAGCGCAACATGCGAACAAAAGCTAACGTTCGCCGCTGCTTCATTTTGTTGCGCTGCATCGCTTTTACGTTTGCGTTTGTCTTTTTCTTGGCCATTATTGCTTATATGTTCCTCTCGCCTGGTCAGACGTAATTTTACCGTGATCAATGGTAATCACCCGTCGTTTCAACTTATTCACAATATCAACATTATGCGTGGTCAGCAGCACCGTTGTGCCATATTTATTAATCTTCTCCAGTAACCGCACAATATCCCAACTGTGCTTAGGGTCAAGGTTACCCGTCGGCTCATCAGCGATCAAAATCTTCGGCTGCCGAACCACGGCCCTGGCGATCGCCACTCGCTGACGCTCACCACCAGATAGCTGATGCGGGAAGTTCTTTTCCTTGCCTTTGAGTCCGACTAGTTCAATGACTTTTGGTACCGTCGACTTAATCTCACGGTTGGTCATCCCAGCAATCTCCAGCGCAAAAGCCACATTTTCAAACACCGTTCTGTTTGGTAGCAGCTTAAAGTCCTGAAAGACGACACCAATTTTTCGACGCAGTAGCGGAATGTGCTTGTCTTTGAGCGTGTCATAATCAATACCACCAACAACAATCTTGCCACTTGAAGGCTTTTCTTCACGCGTTAATAATTTCAACAATGTTGATTTACCAGCACCGCTCGTACCAACCAAAATGACAAACTCCCCGGCCTTCACATGCACGCTGACGCGATTGATGGCAGGCTTGCCTGTTTTGGTGTAACTCTTTGTAACCCTATCCAACAGAATCATACTATATTAGTGTAACACTTTTTATCAAAAAGCGCGAATATAATGCTTCTGTTTTCGCCTAGTCTTTGAGGCTCAAGTCAAATGTCGAAAAATCCAGGTTTTCCAAAGTGTTCGTTGACTGCTTTGCAATACGACGATTCTTCTTTGCTTTGGTTTCCTTGTCTGCGCCAGAAAAAATCTCATTGCGCTCTCGGTAGAGCGTACTCAATTCACTCAGCAAATCTTGAATATGAGAATCAATTTCCTGAACCTTTTGAAAATCCAACACCTTCATATTCAAATGATAGCACTTGATTGCTAAAAAGTCAAGGATATTTGGTAGCTAAATATTATTCGTCTTTCGACGCATTTTGACTAAGAAATGCCGTCATAAAATCATCAATCTTACCGTCTAGCACGCCCTGCGTATCCCGGTCTTCATGTTTGGTCCGAGTATCTTTAACCAGGGTGTACGGATGCAACACATAATTTCGTATTTGACTGCCCCAGTTAGCCGATTCACCAGCCCTGAGATCTGACAAGCTGTCCGCATGCTGCTCCAATTGCATTGCCAGTAATTTCGAGCGCAAAATTTTCAACGCAGTTTCTTTGTTTTGAATCTGACTGCGCTCATTTTGAATCGCCACCACTATTCCTGTCGGTACGTGCGTGACACGAACTGCTGAGTCAGTTGTATTCACTCCCTGTCCGCCCTTGCCACCACTGCGGTAAACGTCTATTTTTAGATCACTCGGGTCAATGTCCACTTCGTCTGGCGTATCAATTTTTGGCAGTACCTCAACCAGTGCAAAGCTAGTCTGGCGCAAATTATCAGCATTAAACGGGCTGAGCCGCACCAAGCGATGCACACCATTTTCTGAGCGTAATTTACCATACGCAAACGGCCCTGATATCTCCAGCACAACCGTCTTCAAACCACCATCATCATTCGCAGACCGTTCCAAAACATCAGTTTTCATGCCAGATCGTTCCGCCCACCGCAAATACATACGCTCCAGCATCTGCGCAAAATCTTGGGCATCCAATCCGCCAACACCTGCCGAAATACGCACCACTGCCTCACGACCATCATATTTCCCGCTAAATAGCAGGTCTGTTTTGCGAGCTGAAAATTCCGCCTCCAGAGCATCTATTTGCTTGGTAAACTCATCCAATAAATCATCATCCCCCAGTTCCATCAGCTCCAACAAATCATCCAGTTGAACACCCAGCACCTGCCACGGCTGCACCGTTTGACGCAACGTGGCTACCTTTTTGGCGACTGACTGCGCATGGTCGGGATTATTCCAAATCTCGGGCTGGTTTAATTGCTCTTCTAATACCGCCAATTCTTCGGCAAGCGCATCAAACTGTAATGCTTGCTTAGCCTGCATGACGTCGCTGCGGAGGGATTGGACACGTTTTTTCAATGGCTGCATAGAACCCATTATACCATCAGATCCGTGTCTTATAACTCCGCGACAGCCTCAACAAAGGCTTCGCCACGGGCTGTGTAGTTTGCGTACTGGTCAAAGCTGGCGGCAGCTGGACTCAAAATTACAACATCTCCCGGCTGAGCAATATCGAGGGCATGCCAGACAACTTCGGTCATCGGTATCACACCCTTTTGCACTATTGTCGCATCTGGCAAACCAGCTTTTTGCAACGCTTTTGCAATATTATCAGCATTGCCACCACTGACGATCACACCTCTTAGTGACTGTGAGCGTGCTAATTCCTCGGCCAACTCCGTGTAATCACCGCCTTTGTCTGCTCCACCAAGGAGCATCACCTTTGGCT
Source organism: uncultured Candidatus Saccharibacteria bacterium (assembly GCA_963535375.1). Classification (GTDB taxonomy): domain Bacteria; phylum Patescibacteriota; class Saccharimonadia; order Saccharimonadales; family Saccharimonadaceae; genus Nanosynbacter. The sequence goes on from CAUSVT010000003.1 coordinate 62,957, forward strand.
GCTGAAATGACCGCAGCGCAGCCACTGCACTGCCTGGCGTCGTCGAGATGCTATCATCATAAAACCTCACTCCTCGTTTTTCTGCCACAAACTTCAGCCGATGCGGCAGGCCTGTAAACCCAGCTAATCCCCGACAAATCACGTCATCTGACAACTCCGGCACCACTGTCTTAGCCACCAACACTGCCGCACTGGCATTCTCTTGGTTGTGTGCGCCCGGCAACTTGAGTGCGTGTTGCATATCCGGCGACAAATCAATCGGATATGACAACTGACGCGCCGGCGACTTGGCAGCGATCTGCTGGCTGAACTGATTGTTCCTGTTGTAAATAATACTATCTTGAGCCGTTTGAAATGCGGCAATATGTGATTTTGCGTCAAGATAATCAGCAAAATCATCGTGCCTGTCCAGATGGTCTGGCTCAATCATCAAGACGACTGCAACGTGCGGAGATTTTTCCAAATCCCACAACTGAAAACTGCTCAACTCATACACCACGATATCATCCGGCTGAATCTGTGGCAGCACGTCCAGCGACGGTACTCCAATATTTCCAACAAGATGGACCGTTTTGCCAGCAGCACGCAATATACTAGTGATCAAACTACAGGTCGTCCCTTTACCTTTTGTCCCCGTCACTCCGATGATAGGCACTGGACACTGTGCGAAAAACTCATTGGTCGCCGACCATATTTTGCCACTGGTTTTGATGCGACTTGGCGGTAGTCCAGCCGTTCTCACTACCATATCAACGTCATAGAACTGGTCGGAAAATACCCCTGCACCAGTGCGAACCTCCGCACCCGCTGGTACGTCACGTAGTTCTCGTTCATCGACTATCATCAACTGTGCGTCTGGAAATTTGCGCTGAAAATACGCGTAGCTCGACCTACCTTCTACGTCATATCCTGCAATGACAATGTTCATCTTAGAACAATGCTCCCAGCTTTTCTTGGATGCGTTCCAATAGCTCTTTTTCGCCACAGCTCACTCCAGCCAACACCCAGGTATTAGCCTGGAAAAATTCACGTGCTACTTGCACAATTTTTTCATCAGTCACTGCCAAAATCGCCGCTGGCACGCCAGTATAATCCTTCACAAAATCATCTGAGAAATAGCGACCGGTATAGAAATTACTGATCTGAGAAACGGTCTGCGCACCCATTTGATAACGCCCCAAAGAATAGGACTTGGCGCTTTCGATATCTTCAGCAGAAATCTTGCCGTTTAGCACACGCTTTAATTCACTGACGATGATATCAAACAACTCTTCGGCCGTCTCCAAGTTGACCTGACCGGTAAAATCCCATGCCGAGTCATAAAATCCAACCGAAGTATCACTAAAAATACTATACGCCAGTCCTCGCTTGCGGGCCGCCCCGAAAATGCGAGAATTAAACGTCCCAGTCAAAATGTGATTCAAACAGCCCATGGCATCAGCCTCAGAATTACTAATTTCACGAGGTACAATCATCGACCAACCAAATGTTAGGTTGGAAGCTTCTTTGCGCCTAATCAACAGAGGTCCGGCGCTGTGTAGATTGTCCTGCGGAATTTCAAAGCGTTCACCTTCTTCCAATTGCCAGGCTTCTAACGCCTCCTTGATGCGTGACTTGCGCCCCGTCATCTTACCAGCGATCACAAAGCGCATATTCTTCAAAGTGTGCGTTCGACGGTGGTGTTCTTTGATATCTTTCAACGTTACGTTGGCAATCGTCTTCAGGCGCTGATTGTACGTCAAAATGTCTTCACCTAACGCCTGCTGCACCCGCGGCCACATGACGCGGTTGTGATTGTTCAGATAGCCTGTCAGCTCAGAGCGCACATTACCCTTCTCAGCTTCCAATTCTTCAGCGTTAAAACGCGGCACCGTGATAGCTAGCCTCTGCAGCTCCAACACCCTGTCCCATTCAAAATCAGCACAAAATGCTTCATAGCCCATGGAATATTCTGTCGTATAGGCGTTATAATACGCGCCGTTTTTGACGAATTCTTGGTCATACAGTGCCTGCGAACGGAATTTCTCATTAGCACCAAATGACATATGCTCCATGATGTGTGCCGTCTCGTAGATATCTTTGTCGCGTACATAGCGACTGCCCGCCCGAAAATGAAACTGAAAGCTCATCACTGTAGCGTCTGGCACATCGATCAACAACCCACGAGCACCATTCTTTAGTCGTACTTCTTCAACTGTGTGCTTCATGAATTATTTCCGATTCTTTTTGCGATTTTGGCGCTGTGCCTTTTTCTTCTTGCGCGCTGCATTCTTGGCGCGATTTGCCTCAGAAGCAGTTTTGGCCTTTTTGACTGAGAAATCATCATCGCGGTTCTTTTCGCCGGATGTTATCTCATTAACACCTTTCTCGACCGCAGTTTCAGCGAGTCGAGTCAGCTCGGTGTCGTATTCATCATCTTGTGATTGTTGCACTGTTGCGTCAGCCTTACGCACACGGAAGATAGTACTCAAGACTTCGTCTCGCAAATTGTTCTGCAGACTCGTGAACAATTTTTGTGACTCTGACCGATACTCAACCAATGGATCGCGTTGACCAACACTGCGCCAGTGAATACCTTCGCGCAGGTGCTGCATGTTTTCCAAGTGCTGCATCCACAAGGTATCGAGCACTGCCATGTAGACTTCTCGCTCAACACCACGCAAGTTCTCGTCGCCAATTTCTTCCTCTTTCGCTGCGTATGCTTCACGCGCCAGTTTCATCACCTTTTGGATACGAGATTTGTCTTTCTTCTCTGAACCAGCCTTTGCCAGGGCTCCCTCATCAACCGGGATAACTGCAGTAAATTCTTTCACAAAATTAGGATTATTCTTGAGCGGTAGCTGTGTTGAATCGTTCACTTTTTCTTTGAGCAAGCGTTCAATTTCTGGCTTAATGTTATCGCCTTCCAAAATCTTGCGGCGCATAACATACACCACGCGGCGGTGACGATTGATGACGTTGTCGTACTGAACAACATTTTTGCGCGTATCAAAGTTGTACCCTTCGACGCGCTTCTGGGCTGCCTCCAACGTCTTTGACACCGCACGATTTTGAATCGGCGTTTCTTCATCCACACCCAGCCGATCCATCAACGCTGCGATGCGCTCGCCTTGGAAAATTCGCATCAAATCATCTTCGGTCGACACATAAAACTGCGTCTCACCCGGGTCACCCTGACGGCCGCCGCGACCGCGCAGCTGATTGTCGATGCGCCGTGACTCGTGGCGTTCTGAGCCGATCACCACCAGGCCGCCCAGTTCCTTGACGCCTTTGCCGAGCTTAATGTCGGTACCACGTCCGGCAATGTTTGTCGCTAGGGTAATCGCGCCCTTTTCACCAGCCTTCTCAATGATGGCCGCCTCACGCTCATTATTCTTAGCGTTCAAAATCTCAAACTTAATGCCTTCTTTTTCCAGATATTTGGCAATTTGCTCGTTCTTGGCAATCGAGCCAGAACCAACCAGCACCGGCCGGCCTTGCTTGTGATACTCTTTGATGGCTTCGGCAACCGCCTTCAGCTTGCCCTTTTCGGTCTTGAAAATCAGGTCTTCTTTGTCATCGCGAATCACTGGCTTGTTCGGTGGAATCTGGATAACGTCCAGTGAATAAATTTGTTGAAACTCTTCCGCCTCGGTGAACGCCGTACCAGTCATACCGGAAAGTTTATTGTACAAACGGAAATAGTTCTGGAACGAAATGGTCGCCAGCGTCATGCTTTCTTCCAGTACTGGCACGCCCTCTTTGGCCTCAATGGCCTGGTGCAAGCCTTCGTTGTAGCGGCGTCCTTGCATCAAACGACCGGTATGCTCATCGACGATGATCACCTCGCCGTCATTGGTCACCACATAGTCTTTGTCGCGCTTGAACAAGGTTTGTGCTCGCAGCGCCTGATCCATGTGATACACACTGCGCACGTGGTCTGGTGTGTACAAATTTTTTATACCCAACAGTTTTTGGACTTTCTCCACACCCTCGTCGGTCAGGGCTACGCTGCGGCGCTTTTCGTCCAAAACATAGTCCTCTGGCACTAATTTACTGGCAACCTTGGCAAAAGTATAGTAGTTGTCCGGGTTCTCCGCCGCTGGTGCCGAGATGATCAGTGGCGTACGCGCTTCGTCGATCAAAATTGAGTCCACCTCGTCAACGATGGCAAAGTTCAGCTCGCGCTGCCTGAGCAAGGCAACGTCATTCACCATGTTGTCGCGTAGATAGTCAAAACCAAACTCGTTGTTGGTGCCATACGTAATGTCCACCGCATAGGCCTCTTTACGCGTAACCGGGCGGAGCTTGCGCATGCGCGGATCGTCGTGGTGCTCATTATCATAATCTTTATCATAGACAAACGATGCTTCGTTGATGATCACACCAGTCGTCAAGCCCAAAAAGTCATACACCTGGCCCATCCAGCCAGCGTCACGCTGCGCCAGATAGTCATTGACGGTCACCACATGAACACCCTTGCCTTCCAGTGCGTTGAGATAGGTCGGCAGCGTCGCCACCAAGGTTTTACCTTCACCAGTCTTCATCTCAGCCACGTTGCCCTCGTGGAGCGCCATACCACCGATCAGCTGAACATCATACGGACGCTCACCGATGACACGCTTGGCCGCCTCACGAACCACTGCAAAGGCATCTGGCAAAATCGTATCCAGTGTTACGTTCTTTTTCGTCAGCCGTTTTTTCAGCGCTGCCGTCTGCGCTTGCAATTCTTCATCTGACAGTTTTTCATACTTTCCAGACAAACCGTTAATTACTGCAACACGCTTTTCCAGCCGCTTCAAAATCTTCTTCTGCGGATCACCAAAAACTTTACTCAGCGCTTTTTGTTGTGTCATTGCCATAACCTTAAAACTCCCTCGCTTTCGGACATTTTCAAAACTCTTTCTATTGTAACCCTTTTTGACCTAAAATTAAAGAGAAAACACCATATATATGGTGTTTTCTGATTTTAGCGATACTAAACAATTCACCCGCGGCGGAAACTGCGCTTAAACTTCGCCAACACACCACGACTACGGCCAACGTGAGCCAGAGTGTCGTCCTTGTAGCGACGTAACTGACCGTTCAATTTGGTCTCGACAATGTCTACAGCCGCCAGTACGTTCATTGTTGAGTCTTTAGCGGTGATAACCTTGTCTGGGACATTGACGATAACTTCAACCTCATATTTGTTGCCGCCAGGATGATCGATTTGCTTAATCTTCACGTCTGCAGTCACGCTTTTACGAGCGTGGCGTGGCAAAAACCGATCCAATGGGCCAATTTTTTTCTCAATATACCGTTTGGTCGTGTCATTCAGTTCGTACTTTACACCAGTGATTGTCAGATTGGTAATCATATCCCTCCTTCGTTATACCTACATTATACCATGTATTCGTTAAATTCGCTCACGTCCGCCCATATATGGTCGCAGCACTTCTGGCACTGTCAAACTACCGTCTTCGTTCTGGAAATTCTCCAAAATCACCACCAACGACCGCGCCAATGAAACCGCCGTACCGTTCAGGGTGTGAACTGACTCAATGCTGCCGTCCGCGCGTCGCACGCGAATGTTCAAGCCACGCGCTTGATAATCCGTACAGTTCGAACAGCTGGTCAGCTCGCGGTACGTCTCATCGACTGGTGACCAGTATTCGATGTCGTATTTTTTGGCAGCCGGCGCACCCAAGTCACCCGCCGCGATGTTTACCACATGGTACGAAATGCCGATTTGCTGCCACAGCGCTTCCTCGACGCTGAGGATTTTTTCATGAATCTCCTTGGACTGCTCCGGTAGACAAAACGCATACATTTCCAATTTGTTAAATTGGTGCACTCGGAACAATCCACGCGTATGCTTGCCGTACGTTCCCGCTTCCTTGCGGTAACATGGACTATATCCTGCGTATAACAGCGGCAAATCTTTCTCATCCAAAATTTCATCAGCGTGATAGCCCGTCAGCGGCATCTCCGCCGTCCCGATCAGCGTCAAATCCTCGCCCTCGACCACATACTCATTACTGCCCTCACCTTTTGGCGCAAAGCCAGCGCCCTCAGCTGTGCGCATATTCACCATGTGCGGCACGGTCATGAACGTAAAGTCCTGCTTTGTTACATAATCCAGCGCAAACTGCGTCACAGCATTTTCTAGCAGCGCCAAATCGCCTTTGAGGTAATAAAACTTCGCGCCAGCTACTTTTGCGCCGCGCTCAAAGTCTACCCAACCACGACTAACGGCATAGTCCAAATGATCCTTGGCGCCCGTTTTATGCTCACCGTAAGTTTTTACCTCAACCGAGTCTTCCTCACCGCCAAGCGGTACATCATCAAAGGTGATGTTCGGCACGTTTTTCAGAATTGCAGCTACGTTTTCCTCGCTTGATTTTAAGTAGCTTTCACGTTCTGCCAACTCAATTTTTAGCTGTTTTCCCTGGTCAATCAGCTCCTGATCTGGGCGACCACCTTTCATTTTGGCTGAAATTGCATTTCGCTGTTCACGCAGTGCTTCAACTTGCTTTTGCAGGTTGCGGCGCTCGTCATCCAATTGCAACAATGTCGCAATATCAACGGCATATCCCTTATCATTTGCCGATTTTTGCACCAAATCAGCATTTTCTCGAATAAATTTGATGTCTAACATGCCCTCATTATATACCAATTTTGACTTAAACGTGAGAGATTATCCCAGCGCCCAGTAGTGCTACCAATATCAGCCCCAACGCAAATCGATAGATGATAAATGAGCGAAAATCATTGTTTTGGATAAATTTCAAGAGCCACGCCACTGCCACGTAACCCACGCCAAATGACACCACCGTCGCGATGATGGTTGATGTCCAGCCAACGCCGCCGGAAATATGCTTGTATTTGGTCACAACTTCCAACAGCCCTGCTGCCACCAACGCTGGAATTCCCAGGAAAAAGCTCAATTTGGTCACCGTCACTCGGTCAAAACCGCGCAGCAACCCCACTGATATCGTAGCGCCAGAGCGGCTCACCCCAGGAACGAGCGACAGGCACTGACCTAAACCAATAACCAGCGTATCTCTCCACGTCGTATCCTTTTCAACGCGCTTGGTAGTAGCATACTTATCAGCCAGCCACATCACGCCACTCCAGATGATCAACGCACCCGCCACAAACCACAAACTACGCAGCACTGTTTCGATTTCATCCTTGAATACCAGTCCCACTACCGCAATCGGCACTGAACCGATGATGATCGCCCACCCGTACTTGTAGTCAAATTGCCGTCGCGCTCGTTTCCACCACAAACCACGCCACCACGCGATCAACACGCGCTGAATATCCTGCCAAAAATAAATAATCGCTGCTGCTATAGCCCCAATCTGAATAATCGCCGTAAAAGCAATCAGCCCCTCATTATCAAGGGGCATACCCATCAATTTCTCAGCAATGGTCAGGTGGCCTGTGCTAGAAATAGGTAAGAATTCGGTAATTCCCTCAATAATTCCTAGCACAATTGCTTGCCACCAACTCATATTCATAGAGCTTATTATATCAAACCGCTAGTTTTCTACAAAAATGCGCCATTGGTCCGCGATGACCCCCGGTACGGGATAACGTCATCAATATCTTGACTATACGGTTTCAGTTGCAAAGGTCCATACACGGTAACCTTTGTGATACCGCCACAGTGAACACCCCAAAAGAATGACTCATTCAAGCAAGACAGCTGTGAATCATGTTCAACATTGATCTTAAGAGTATCACCCTCTACGACAGCTTGTACTTTTGGCGCCTTACCATCTTTACGTGAGAAATATTTTACTTCAACTTTGGTTTCTTGAGATGGTATAGCCTGCCTACTAACTAAACCATTACTGGTCACATCAGCGTATTTAACGCCCTCAAGGCTCTTTGGTAACTCCACGGTCATTGTTTTTGTCAAACGCTCTTCATCCCGCGCCAGCTCTCGCAAGGTTTGCGTGCCAAAGATCGCCGAGCTTGAGATACAAAATGCTCCGATGACGGTGCTGATAATCACTGCGATCAGTGCCGTTCGCGTAAACTTCCACTTGATTGCGCTAGCCGTCAACACGCCAAACAGCGTCACCGCAGCAGCACCGCCAATAAGTGCAGAAATCAGCAAGCCTAAAGCCCATGGCTGCGCAGCAAAACCGTCCATCCAGCTGATGACACTTGCGCCAGCAAAGAGCCCTACTGGTACAGCGACCAACAGACCAAAGGTGATCATGATCAATACAAACGAAGTAATTACTTGTACAATTTTAATGAACGTATTTTTAACCTGCGTTTTTTTATTGTCAGTGAAAGAAAAATTTTTCAGGCTGTCCAGCGTCACTTCCTCTCCCCGCATCTGTAATTTTTCAGCTGCCGTTTGTGCTTCTGGCATACTGATCCACAATACAATGTAAATCAGTAGCGAAGTACCAAAGGTGATAAATGGCGAGAAAATGAACAACAAGCGTACCCACAAAGGATTAATTCCCCAGTAGGCAGCGATCCCAGCGCACACGCCACCCAAAATTGCGTTATCTGGATCGCGCATCAATCGCTTGGTCGGCTTATTCGCATTGGTCTCAGCTGTATCGACCGTCTCTGGCGCTTCACCGTCAGCAAAGTCCTGCGGCTCGCCCATTTGCTGTTGCACCGCCACAACATCATCATGACTAATCACGCCGTCCTTCGACACGCCACGCTCCGCCAAAAGCTCTACCATTCGCGCCTCGATTTCGCGCATCGCTTCTGGCTCAGCGTGCATATTTTTCTGGATTGAATCAAGATATTGTTCCAATGATTTTTTAGCATCAACCTCCACACTAAATGGCGTCTTTGCCAAATGGATTCTGGTTATTTCTTTCATCGCTTTGCTCCTTTCTCAAGATTTTTTAGCGAAGTGTTCAACATTTTTATACGATTTTTTAATTCATCTACCAGCTCTGCACCAGTATCAGTAAGTGAATAATATTTGCGTGGCGGTCCCTGCTCACTTTCCTGCCATTCATGCTTGAGATAGCCATATTTTTGTAAACGGCTCAGCAGCGGATAAATCGTGCCCTCTACTACCATCAAGTCCGAATCACTCAATTGCTTGACGATATCGCCAGTGTACTGTGGTTGCTTAGCACACACTAGCAGTACGCAGTACACCAGAAAACCTTTGCGGAGCTGAATCGCCAGGCTTTCCGCGTAAGCACTAACGTCCATGCTTTTTCTCCTCTGGCACGGTCGACTTTTCAACCCGACCGTCTTTGATGATAATTTGATGATCACATTTTTTCGCCAGATCAGCGTCATGCGTCACCACGATCAATGTTACACCCTTTTGCTTGTTATAATCAAACAGCAATTCTTCCACTTTCGCACCTGTTTCACTGTCCAAGTTACCCGTCGGTTCGTCGGCAAAGATGATTTGCGGATCACCGACAATCGCCCGGGCAATCGCCAAGCGCTGCTTCTGCCCGCCCGACAAGTCCTTAGCGCGGTTCTTTCGCTTATCATACAAATCCACCGCCTTGAGCGCCGCGTTGATTTTGTGCGCCCGCTTTTTCCGCGGCACCCGCGCAATTTCTAGCGGCAAACTAACATTATCAATCACACTCTCATTGCCTTGGACAAAAAAGCTCTGAAAGATAAAGCCGATTTTCTTGGCACGAAACTCATCGACGCGCCTTGGCTTCAGCTGCAAGATGTCTTGCCCGTCGATGATCACCTGGCCGTGTTGTGGCCGGTCCAACCCGGAAATCGCATGCATCAGCGTCGATTTTCCTGAACCAGATTTACCTAAGATTGCTACACTAGCTCCCGTTGGGATGGTCAGGCTGACATTTTTCAGCGCCGTAAATTGGTTCTTCTTTTTGCCATAAACTTTTGTCACATTCTTTAGTTCAATCATGACCTTTCTCCTATTCCGTCCTTAATGCCTCAATTGGGTCCAGCTTTGTTGCCTTGCGGCTCGGCAGCCAGCCAGAAATTACTGCCATCACTACTAGTCCAAACACCAACAGTCCAATTTGCAGCGGATTGATGACCAGTAGGTTCGTCCCTGCGCTTAAACCCAAGGTGCTAGTAATCACTGGGTTTAGTAACGTCACTAAACTCGCCAGCCCAACACCAATCAAGCCGCCTAGTAAACCAACCCACGCTGCCTCATACCGGAACAACTTACCAATATCACGACCACGCATCCCCAGCGCTTTCATCAAGCCAATTTGGCTCGTTCGCTCCAGTACCGAAATGTACATAGTATTCACAATTCCAAACACACTAGCCAGCAGTGCCAAGCCACCAAATCCTGCCAGCGCCACCTGTGCTACATTAACCATTGTTAGTAGCGCCTTCCGAATATCCTGAATTGAGTACGCGTTATAGTCTTTGCCAATCACATCTTTAGCAGTATCAACATTTTTCTCATCATCCACCATAGCAATCGCCGTTGAATACTGATGCGGTTGGCTCTTATCATGGCTAAATTCATAGATAGCCTTAGCGTCAGCCGTCGAGATCCTCAGCATTGGCTCATAAAACAAAACAGTGTCTGACTTTTTGTCCACCGCCGCAATCTTGAACGACACCTCTTTGGCAACGTCTCCACCCTGCGCCGCACTGCGCACACCCAAGGTTATCGTCTGACCAATTGCCGACTGCGCATCCTTAAAGCCCAACTGCTTCACATAATCATCCGGGATGATAATCTCACCCGGCTTTGGCATGAAATCTTCCAGTGACCCCGCCGCCAATTCTGCCCGAGTCCTATCCATCTTAACAGCCACTGTTAACGCAAATTTTTTATTATTCGCCGAGCTCTTAGCATAGGCTACACCATCAGTTGAATACGCTGGTGTTACCGTTTTTACATGCGGCGTTTGGCGAATTTTTTCTAAGTCCTTGTCATTGAGCACATATTTGCTTCGTATGGCTGATTCCTTATTTTTCCCAGCATCTTGCTCTGAATTGCCATATTCTGGCAATTGATCCTTCTTTTCAGTTTCAATTTTTTTAGCAACCATGATCACTTTTTTATCGCCAGCCGCGTCAACTATGCTGTTAGTATACAGCCGACCACCCTCACCGGCCATCAGCGCCAGACCAATCGTAAACGCCCCGACCGAAATCGCCAATGACGTCAAAATCGTCCGACCTTTTGACTGGCGAAGATTCCGTCCCGCCCGCTTAATGATATCAATTCTTCTCATACCTTACTCCTTGTAGTTTCTTTGTACATAGTACTATGTTATACAAGGTACTATAAAATGTCAAGTACTTTTGAGGAAATAAATTGTTTAGAAATATATATTCTTATCATTTAATAGATACTACATGCTACACTAACGTCATGAACAGTATTCAAAACCATCAAATACACCAGGCAATCATTGCTCGTGAGATTATTGATATCTACAAATTCGCACCAAACAAAGCAGATACCGCAGAATCGTTAGACGTAATTTGCTTCGCCATGGCTCGCCTCACTGAAAAAAACTCCGTAATTGATTGGGATTTTTTAGCGACACTATTTGATCAGCTTACGAACAATAGTAGCCAGACACCCATTAACGATATAGAAAAAATATATCAAAAAATAACGTCTATAATTAAAGACACAAACTCATAAACCTAAGGTTCAGTGGGTGTTCGTGTCACCGCCCTGTCCAGTGTCTCGTGAGAGACGGTATCCGTCAGAGTAGTACTGGGTTACTGTGCTCACGACCGCCGTCACGGCGAGCGAAGATTCCGCTAGCCCCAACAGCTCATCGTAATTCATCATACTCATCCTCAATCTCCTGATCCAAAATCTCTTCAATCACATCTTCCAGTGTGATAATGCCCAGCTCCTTCTCATCATTCATCACCACAAACAAGTGATTACGCGTTTGGATAAATCGGCTGAGCACCGTGTCCAGCCGTGACCGCGCGTCGATGTCGTGAATCTTATCCCGGTACAATTGACTCACCGGCAGTGGCAGCTCGCGCCCCACCACATCTTTGACATACAAAACCCCCGCCAGTCGCCCGTCCTCGCGCACCGGGATCCGCGAATGTCCAGCATGCTTGATCTGTGCTAATAGCGTCGCATCCAGCTCATCATTCAACTCCACCGTAAACACCTTACTAATCGGCGTCACCAAATCACCAGCAGTCTTTTTACTAAACTGCAGCGCTCCTGCCGCGATTCGACTTTCGTCATAATCGACTGGGCTGTCCGACCGCTCAGCATGCTCGTGAATAATCTGCTCTAGTTCTTGGTGTGAGTACAACTGCGGCGCTTCCTTACCTACCCAGCGATTGAGCAGCTTGGACATCGGCCGGGCCAGTGGCCAAAATAGCACATAAATCACATCCAGCAACCAGAAGAAATAACGTGTAATCTGATAGCCGCGCTGCGTAAAAATCGCCTGCGGCAAAATCTCGCCAAACATAGTGATCAGTAATGTGGCAATCAGCCCACCAACCACGCCGTTCGTCATATTACCCAGCAAAATCGACATCGCCGTATTCACACCAACATTACCCAGCAAAATGCAAAAGATCAGATAATAACCGTCTTTACGATAGCGATACACCCGTGCAGCGATTGCGTCGCCCTGCCGAGCTTTACGTTTCAAATCATCGGGCCGCGCCATCATCAACCCGATGTTCAAACCTGAAAATGACCCTGACAACACCAACAGAACGGCCGCCACTACCAACAATAAAATGTCATGCATAACTTACCAGCCGCCGCCTCCGCCGCCGCCTCCGCCGCCGCCAGCGAAACCACCGCCAGTGGAACCGCCAGAGGTCGATGAATAATCACTGGCGCTACTGGCCACGCTTGACAGACTATTCATCCCAGCTGCAAACGCCGCCGCATTGAACGTACCCTGACCACTGTACCAATCTGGCTGCTCACCAACCTGCTCATAGTACTGACCCAGCTGCGCACTCCACTTCTTTTCCTGTCCAAACAGCACCGCATACGGCAAGACTCGCTCATACAGCTTCACCAATTGCTTCTCGTCAGTCGCATCAACCTTCACTTTTTCTGTACCCTCAGGACTCTGAAGCATTTGTAAACGCTCAGCTTCAGCCACGCCAATATACAGTTTCAGTCCTGCCAAATATCGTCTGAGCGCCAAACCCTCATCAGTCAGCGACCAGCCAAATGACAAAGCAAACACTATCCCCGCCACGAGCAGCAACATCGGCGACAATAACAACACACCGACAACACAAACCCACAGTGCCCACCTCTGTACAATTCGCTTATTCGCGAGTGTTTGCTCACACAAGGCATATTTACCACGAGCCAAATTCTTCAAATTTGTATCATCATCGCGCGTTCTCGCAGCATATGACAAATTGTTCTGCAACTTTTTCAGATTTAGCCGCTGACCTGGCTTTGGCATTGACGAACCAAACATATCCCGAATAACCTCAGATTCCTCGGTTCTCAGCTCTTTCAAATCTTTCACAATTTCAATTTCGTACTGCGCCGACCGCAAAAACGACGCCTTTTCCACTTCGTACAATTTGATGTAGTGCCGCACTGCCAAATCCAACAACTGTGCCACCTTGGCTGACCCTTTAATCGCCATGGCCTCGTAATTTTTCAAAATATACGCTGAGGTCATCACACTCGCCTGGTTTGGCGGCAAATATTCTGGCGGAATTGGCTTGAGCTCACTATATCTACCAAACAGCCGTCGGTAGCGCCAGGCCAACAACAACATCAATATAATTGCCAAACTACTTGCTATCGTCTGCACTGTTGCCCAAATTTTTATCAACTTTTCACTCAACGTCTCTTGATATCTAGTAAACGTACCGCTGGTAAAGCCAACCGCCATCGTTATGCCCTCCTGACGGTCCAGTTGATTCACATTTGTAATAATTTCACTCTTATCACCGCTGATATTACACCGTTTAGTTGAACCATGCGCACCAGTATAACAAAACGCTTCGCCCGCTCGCGCCGCCTGAAGCGACTCATCAAGTTTCACGGACACGCGTACATTTTCCATCGGCACACGCCACTCATTGCCGATGACGTCCCAGTAGAACTCATCGCGGCCTGTATTGTCATAGTGCTTGGTTACATCACGCTGGGTAAACTTGATGACGTAGGTTTTCTCACCCTGAACGTAAACATCTTTCTTGCCAATCCTTAGCTCATCACCATTCCACGTATGCTCCAGCGAGGCGCCCTGTTCATCAGTTACCGACTGCAACGAAAAGTTCGTCGGATGACTGTCATACTTCTTCACAAATATTGGCGCAATGCCGCGGTTTTGATTCGGCAGAAAATGAGCAGTAATCCGCCATGTTGCCGCCAACGTCGAACGATTCTCGCCGTCGCGGCCCAATGAATATTCCGCGTCAAATTTGGTAATCGTAAAATTGTCCGTCTGCGCTGCAAGCGCCGACTGACCAGATCCAATCAACAGAGATCCAGCGATTAGTATCCCCAATATAAGTCGCTTCATACTCTAATTATAACAAACCCAGTCCAGGCGACAATTACAGCTTCACCTCTGGATAAATTGCCCGCGTTGTCTCGTCAATCTCATGACGTAGCTGCGGGAACGGCACGCCCTCGCGGGCAGTTACGCCTTCAAAAATCCAAAATACCCGCTCAGAATATCCCCAACCGCAAGCTGGCGGCATACCGTATTCCAACATCTCCACAAAGTCGATATCCAACATCATTGCCTCATCATCACCCGCGTCGCGCATCTGTTGCTGCTCAACAAACCGATTCAGCTGGTCAATCGGGTCATTCAGCTCGCTAAAGCCATTGCCCAATTCCGACCCAGCGATCACCGGCTGGAAACGCTCCACTGTCTGTGGATTGTCAGGATTGGTTTTGGATAGCGGACTGATGAACTTCGGTGTATTCACTAGCCACACTGGCCCTGCTACATCTTTACGAATATTCTTCCATAATTTATCAATACTGCGTGGTATGGAATCGGTCTTTTCTACCTCTAGGCCATGTTCTTTCAGCTTAGCAGCGACTTCCTCAATCGTCGTATTATACACATCAATTCCATAATGCTTGTTGATCACCTCAGCGTAATCCCAAACTTCCCACTCGCCACTCATATCCACCGTGAATCGACCCAGCTGAAACTGCAGCGTGCCAAACGTCTTTTGAAGCACGTCTTTATACATCGCCTCCATAAAACGCATACCCTGCTTCCAATCCCAATACGCGGCGTACCACTCCATGGCGATGTGCTCTGGCAAATGCTCGTCTGAATAATTCTCATTGCGAAAACGCGGCCCGAGATCATACACCTTCTCGAACCCAGCACCGATCAACCGCTTCAGTGGTAACTCGTGAGAAATACGCAAGTAAAACTGCTGATTATCCAGTGCGTCCATATGCGTCACAAATGGATTAGCGTCAGCACCGCCGGTCGTATGCTCCAATACCGGCACATTTACCTCAGTAAACCCATGGCTGTTTAGATAATCACGCGTCGCCTGCCAGAACTTACTGCGGCGAACAAATCGCTCGCGCACCCCAGGGTTGACGTTCATGTCAACATAGCGGCGGCGGAAACGCTCTTCTTTATTTTCCAGCTTCTCCGGCATTGGCCTAAGCGACTTGGTTAATAACCGTAGCTCACGCACGCCAACCGACTTTTCGCCAGTCTGCGTCGTCGTCATCACGCCGCGCGCCTCGACAAAATCACCCGTGTCCAAAAGCTTCAACTGCTTCATACCCAACACGCCGCGGCCAGCGTCCAATTCTGCTACATCATCGCGCTGCAAATATAGCTGCACTTCACCAGACTGGTCGCGTAGTTTGATGAACGCCAGCTTACCAAAGCTGCGAATTGAAGCGATGCGACCTGCAACCACCACTTCCTGGCCTACCAGCTCATCATACCGCGCCAAAACCTCAGCACACATATGTGTCCGCTCTGACTTTGCCGGGTATGGATCAACGCCTAGTTCTCGCAGCGTTTCTAATTTTCGTAATCGTTCGTTTCGATAATCTTGTAATGTAGCCATAATTATCTACATTATAACAGAGAGGATATCGTATAGACAATCTCACCTTTAGGGGTAGAAATCGTCACTTCATCGCCAACTTTCTTGCCCATCAGCGCCTGACCAATTGGTGACTCATCAGATATCTTACCCTCCATTGGGTCTGCCTCAACAGGGCCAACCACCGTGTAGGTAACCGTTCTGTCGCTATTCTTCAGTTCAACCGCGCTGCCCAGACCAACAACGGTTGCGTCAGCAGCCTTGATGATTGAAGCATGTTGCAAGATATCTTCAATCTCAATAACACGCGTTTCTAGTAGTCCCTGCTCTTCACGAGCGGCATCATATTCAGCATTTTCGCTCAGGTCACCAAAGCTTCGTGCTTCTGCAATTTTTTCCGCAATTTCTCCTCGGCGGCTCTTAAGCTCTGCCAACTCTTTTTCTAGTTCTTTCCGACCTGAATCAGTGATCTGATATTTCTTATTCATATACTCTCCTTCTACTATATATAGTGGTGCAAAATCAAAAACACGCTATATCTAGCGTATCGATATAATCATCGTGTAAGTACTATGATTGTATCAATACTACCAGACACTGTCAACTAATCAATGAAAAATGCTACTAATTCGTCATAGCTCTTGGTGACAGTCTCACCACTCTGACGGCTGGTTAACTCAAACTCACCGCTGTCAATTCCCCGGTCACTGATGGTCACGCGCCACGGCATACCCATCAGCTCAGCGTCAGCAAACTTCACGCCTGGACGCTCGGCTCTGTCGTCATATAGTACTTCTACGCCAGCCTTCATCAAGGTGCTATATAGCTGATTTGCCAGTTCACTACCGCGCTCGCCGATTGCCACTAGCTGCAGTTTGAACGGTGCGATGTTCTCAGTCCATACCAAGCCTTTCTCATCAGCGAACTTTTCAACAATCACGCCCATGACACGCGTGATGCCGATGCCATAGCTTCCCATGTATGCATAGTGCTGCTGGCCATCTTCGCCAGTAAAGACTAGTTTCATCTCCTCTGATTTTTGCGTGCCAAAATTGAAGATATTACCAACTTCAGCTGTTTTCACCTTCTCGAGTTCGCTACGGTCAACACCCAACTCCGCGATAGCCTCATCAATCACTTCCTCATTTACCGCAATGTTCTTGCCACGGTGCAAGTAAACATAGTCCTCGCCGGCCTCACAAATCGTCTGAAATTCATGACTGAACTTGGTAAATGCTCCACCGCTCGCAAAGGTTACATACGTATCCTGTCCAATCCCCAGCCGATCGTAGCACCGCTTATACGCCGCGATAACCGCCTCATAATACACATCCAAATCCTCTCGGGTAGCGTGCACCGAATACATGTCTTTCATGATAAATTCGCGTCCGCGCATGATACCACTTTTAGCACGCAGCTCGTTACGTAGCTTGTTTTGGAACTGGTAAACACTGATTGGCAAGTCCTTGTAGCTCTTGAGGTAATTCCGCAACAACTCGATGATAGGCTCTTCGTGTGTCCAGCCAAAGCCCACCTCAGTACCGTCTTGCAGATGAGACTTAAACCAAACATCAACCAATTCATCGTCCCACCGCCCTGTCTCTGTCCACAGTTCCTTGCGCTGCAAACTGCTCATGATAAGCTCTTGGCTGTCAATCGCGTTCATCTCTTCCCGTACAATGCGCTTGATGTTCTCCAACACACGCAGTCCTAACGGGGTGTACGAATACACACCAGCCATCGTTTTGTGCACATAACCAGCCTGAATCAACAACTGAGCATTCTTCGCCATCTCGTCACTTGGCGCAGTTTTGCTGGTTTTGGTAAATAATTGGCTCATTCTCATACGTCAAACTCCTTTACGTAAATAATATTCCAACAGCACTATGAATAGCAATTGGATTGATAAACAATAGATAAAACGCCAGACTATTTTTGATAGCGTGCAGTACCACACTTGCCCAAACCGCACCAGTGTATTCCCGTAGCAAACATGAAAATATACTGAGCACAAAAGTGTCTAGTACAACATTCCACTGCAAGTTTTCACTACCAATTGCCAAATGCGCCAAACCGAACGTGAGGCTAGTGATGATGACCGAGACTTTCACTGAATTTGTCTTGCGCAGCTTCGTGTATAGGTACCCGCGAAATAGCAGCTCCTCTGCCAAAGGCGCCAACACCACCAGCGTGAAAAAGATCATGGCGTACTGAGCCTGTGAATACAGTGTTGTCGTATCAAAAGGCAGCTGCTGTGCTTGCTTAAAATCAACACCTAAAAACGTTACCGCCAACGCCGCTACCATGATAGAACAAATAAAATACGCAGCAAAAGTCGGTACGGGTATAACCAGGTCCAGCCATGCTGGTTTGCCAGTGACACCAAGGTCTTTGATGCTCGACTTACGCCTAAATAGCCAATACGGCACCATAGTGACCATAACTACCGTGATTATCCACACGACCACCGAAACACCAGTTGTCAACAAAACCGACGGTACACTCTTGAGCGGCACACCCGCCTGCACCAACAACCACACTACCAACGAAACCAGTAGACCTGATACCATGAACGATGCGTACGCCCAAACAGGCAACATCAAGCACCACAGCCAGTTCTTTTTCAGCTGTACTAATTTTTTACTCTTATGCTTATGAGAATAATTTTGCGATATCATTCCACGTTACCACTATTGTTAATGCCATTAAAATCAAAAAGCCAGTCGCTTGAATCGTTTCTTCGCGATCTTTGGTCAACGGCTCCTTCAATAATCTAAAAATCGTCATAGTAAACCAACGCCCGCCATCAAGTGCTGGGATTGGCAAAATATTCATCACTGCCAGCGTCAAAGAAATAATTGCCGCCAACAGTAGCACTTGCGTCAATCCAGAGTTAACAACTGATGGGAATAGCACACCCAAGATGCCGACTGGGCCTGCCACGTTATTACCCACCTTTGCCAAATTAGCCTTAGCTGCCTGCTTCTGTTCTGGTGAACCAATAAATTGTCCAAAGAAGCCGCCAACTCCCTGCACTATCATAGAGCCAACACCCTTCAGCGTTTCATGAGTTAGCTGCACCGCTGTTGCCACACCCACCAGCGGCGCCGACCATGTCGCATGGATAGTCTCTGACTGATGTGGCACAACCCCCAGATAGCCACCATTTTTTGCCTGATCACGACTGAGTAGTGTTGTTCGAAAATGTAGCGGCTGACCGTTTCGCTTCACCTCGATGTTTACGGTCTGCCCAGAAGACTGCTGCGTCACTTCAGACAGCTGTGCCGAAGTATCAATTGATTTTTCATTAATCGCTACGATTTTGTCATCAACCTGTAGGCCAACCCGTGCGGCTGGCGATCCCTCAGTGAGGCGAACAACCTTGACTGGCGTCTTGACTGACGTATTGTCAAACGGCAACATCACTTGGTTTGGTAATATTTTAGGCAACCCAAACACAGCCAACACCGCAAACAACACCACGGCCGCCAGCCAGTTAACCAATACACCTGCTAGCAATATCTTCGTCTTAACCCAATACCCCGCAGCCCCATACGCTCCTTTGCCGCGAGCTGAGTCATATTCACCGTTGAGCCTCACAAAGCCACCCAGCGGCAACCAGTTCAAGCTAAACACAACATTCTTGCCCAAAAAGCTTTGCTTTGGCTGCCATTTTTTTGCTTGCGGTGGAAAACCAATGCCATATTCCTCCACTTTCACGCCATTGCGTTTCGCCACAATAGCATGACCAAGCTCATGGATAGCCACCAAAAAGACTAAAACCAACAGCCCAATTACAACACCCAGCACAACCATATATTACCCCCCAAACCTTCGATTTCTCTTAGCGTATTCGTCTAATATCTTTTCAACGTCTTCCGCTCGCATGTCCGGCCAATGCTTTTTTAGAAACAAAAACTCGCTCAAGGCCGATCGCCACAGCATAAAGTTACTCAGGCGTTGCTCACCGCTAGTCCGAACGATCAAATCACACGGCGGTATCTCTGGTGAGTATAAATTTTGTTCAATCAAATCGGCTGTCACCTCGTCCTCTGTAACTTCTGAAGCGATGATCTGCTTGACAGCATTGACGATTTCCTGCTGACCACCATAGTTAAAGCACAACGCCAACGTACCTTTAGTATAGTTCGAGGTAGCAGACTCAATCTCTTCTATTGCCTGGATGACCTTCTCTGGCAGCTGGTCGCGTGAACCAAGCACCACGACACGAACTTGACGGTCATGGAGATATTTCGCATCGGTTTTAACGCACTTGACCAATAGTTTCATCAGCTTGTCGACTTCCGCCTGTGAACGACGCCAATTCTCAGAACTAAACGCATATACCGAAACATATTTCACACCAGCATCAATATTAGCCGTCAGAACTTCTTTCATGGCAGTATAACCTGCTAGGTGTCCTTCATAGGCTGGCAGCCCATGTCGTTCAGCCCACCGACGATTGCCGTCCATGATATATCCAATATGCTGGGGTACGCTGCTCTCACTCACTATTTTATTCGCTCCATACTATATTGTACCACTTGTTGTAACAACCCAGCGAAATCACTCGTCCACAAGCTTGAGACTCGGGCAGCTTCGCATGCTTCACGCCCCGCTTGCTCCATCAAAGCTTGAGCCGTCTCTACCGCACCTGTCTGCGTCATAACTTCCTTCACGGCACTTAGGTCATCTGCTGTCGCCTGCTCATTACCAATGATTTCCAACAATGTTTTCTTCTGATCCTCAGTACATCGCTCCAAAGTTTCTTGTACTAAAAATGTATTCTTTCCTTCATGAATATCATCAAGGTTGCTTTTTCCTGACTCCTCCGGACTACCAAAAATACCCAACCAATCATCACGAAGCTGAAACGCCAAGCCCGCTGGCAGCCCAAACGCCTCAACTTGTCGTTGAGCAGTTTCATCGGTGTCACCTGCCAAAGCCAGCGCACAGAGCAACGGATTCACAAAAGTGTAGATGCTACTCTTTTTATAATACTTTTTGATAATCTGCTCAGACGTCGTTGGACGAGTAATTGTACCCGCCACGTCAGCCATCTGTCCAAACCCGGTGATACCGATGTTACGGTGCATTATTTGCTGAACAGTTTTTGTATTCACATCCATGCGAGACAGATACCAACTGGCAATGTGTTGTACCAATAACCCGACATTGATAGCCATCATATCTGATTCAAAGCTATCAGCTCCAATATGCGAGAACTGCTTTTGGTACTGTTCATGAACTGTTGGCAGCCCGCGGCGCGTCGCAGACCGATCCATAACATCGTCCAGTATAAGCAGATAATCATGCATTAGCTCAATCACTGCTGCTAAAGATAAACCAGCCTCGGCATATTTTTGACCTGTCCTCACGTCGTACAGACAAGCAGCCAAAGCACCCCTCAGCCGCTTTCCTGACCTCAAAGCATATTCACGTATTGTTGACAGTGCCCAAACTGCCTGTTCATCATCAGCCTCAGGCTGAACTTCATCAGCAAAATCACATAGCACTTTCTCGATATGCCGGTCTATATACGGTGCATATTGTTTCAAATCTTCAAGAGTCATTCAGACACCTATCTCGAATCGCCTACCTGAGTAGCCGACCAGACTAAATAGTCAGCACGTCCTGTTCTTTAGCCTTAAAGAGCTCTTCGATTCGCTTTTGAGTATCACTCATCAGTGAATCAACTTCCTTTTCAACTCGCTTAAAGTCGTCTTCGCCCAGTTCCTTAGTATCTTTCATGCGCTTAGCGTCCTTCAATGCATCCTGACGAATAGTTCGCATGGCGATTCGTGCCTCTTCTGATTTCTCGCTCACCTGCTTCACCAGCTGCTTGCGGCGCTCTTCAGTGAGAGCTGGAACCGGCACGCGAACCACCCGACCGTCGTCTGATGGATTAAAGCCTAAGCTTTGATTGTCACGGATGGCAGCAGCGATAGCCGTAATATTGCTTGGATCAAATGGCGTCACTAGCAGCATCTGGGCTTCTGGAGCAGTCACATTAGCTACTTGATTGAGCGGCATTTTAGTGCCATACACCTCGACCATCGCCCCCTCAAGCATCCCAGCGTGCGCACGACCAGTGCGTACTTTTTTCAGCTCATCCTGAAAATGCTCTAAGGCTTGTGCCATTTTATCTTCATATGGTTTAGTGTCAAACATATCTGCCTCCAATTATTTCCTATCTATTATAGCAATTTTACCCGTATGGCGCTACCCGGCCCATGATACAATATGAATAATGATTTCGAGGTTAAAATTGTATAATTTCCGCTCGTATGAGTTGTTCGAGACGCAACTGGGAGATACCGGAACGGTTATCGTTGGGCCAAATGGCACCGGCAAAACCAACCTATTAGAAGCGATATACATAGCACTGCGTGGCACAAGTTTTCGTGGATCACTGCTTGATTGCATGCGCCACCAAACAGCACATACTATCATTCACCTGGAAACCAACAATCAACCACGCCGCGTCCAACTACTACGTTCAGCCGACAACGCAATCACAAAAGATTTCACCATTGCCGACAGTGCCTCCAAAACACTCCCCCGAAAACACCGCCTACCTGTGGTGCTGTTTGAGCCGAACGACCTGCGACTCATCTCGTCTTCTCCGCAGCGACGTCGTGATTTTCTAGATGGATTGTTGTCACGCTTGGACGCAACCTATGACGCCCGACTGCGCATTTTTAACCGAACACTCCTACAGCGCAATGAACTGCTCAAGCATCATCCCGAGAACGCTGCCGAGTGGCGAGACCACTTATTTGCATGGGATATAAAATTTGTTCAGGCGGCAAACGCCCTGGCAACTGCCCGCGCACATTTTTTATATACCTACGAAAAACGCCTTGAATTACTCTACGCTTCTCTGGCAGGAAAGCAGACACCGTTCACCGTTGAGTATCTACCGTCAGTCGGGCTCGATAACTACGAGCAATCTCTCCTAGATAAATTACAGCATTCCCGTGAGTATGAACTAGCGACAGGACACACCTCCGCCGGACCACAACGAGAAGATTTTCTGATATCCTTACACTCCCGACCAGCCATCAAAGTTGCTTCTCGCGGCGAAATGCGCACCATCATGCTAGCTTTTAAACTCCTAGAGCTGGAGCTACAAACTGAACAAACCAAACATCGCCCACTCATTTTGATGGATGATGTGTTTTCTGAACTGGACGCAACTCGCGAGAAGCTACTTCAAGAGACCATCCAACACCACCAATTTGTCGTCACTACCACTGATGCCCGTCATCAGAAAGACGGCTGCTTGATTATCTCCACACAATAAATCGCCCTCACTAGGAAGGCGATTTTATCACTAGCATGTATTATTGTGCCTGAATTGCCTCAGAATTTTCGACCAACTCACCCAGTACGATTGTCACGTTGTCTTCAACGATCTCGTCATATTCTGGCACTCGTTCACGAATCCAAGCCTCAAGTTGCTCAGCCGGTACATCACCATCCTGCAACGCTACAAGCTCAGCCAATTGCGCGTCATCCAACGAATCGACAATTTCCTCACTAATCCGCTCATTCACCGTCTCTTCCACGTGCTGAATCAATGCCTGTACTTGGTCATCGGGTAGATTAATTCCTACCGAGTTCAACTGTGCTTTCGTTATCATAGTTGTTGGAATGATTATTTGTGTATTTTCGTCATTATTCATAGTTACTATAATACCCTTTTTATATTTTCTAATCAATTATATCTATTGTCTTTAGCTCACTGGGACCAGCCGACTTGCGGTAGCCTTAGTCAACCTACCAGCTGCCTTTGCTACCTTTACGCCGAACTGTTTAATCTTGTTCGGGTCGGTATTTGCCAGTCGTGCAACCCTATCTTTCGCTGATTCCCAGGTGTCGCCCAATGCTTCTTTACGAGCAGCCATACGAGCAGCTCTACGCGCTTCAGCTCGACCACGTCGCTCCTCGATACGCTCTCGAGCAGCCTCAATATTGCTTTGTGCACTTTCAGAGTTCTTCTCCAGCTGACTCATCACTGCCTGCAGTCGAGTAACTTCGCCTGTTGCGCGCTTCAATCGAGCATTCGCTGCAATTTTCAGCCCCTCTTTTTCTTCGGCATCAAGCTGTAACCGCTCATCTCCAGGATTAGCATCTGCTTCTAACCGAGCAGCTTCTGCCGCTTGTTCTGCCCGCTCGGCTTCTTTGCTCATTTGTTCCACTTTAGCATTAGCGTCATTCAGCTCCCTCTCGGTCATCATAGACTCTAAGGTTGCTCCAGTGTCTGCTTGTTGCTCTTGCCGGATGAATACCTTGTCGTCCCCGGTATCCAGCTTGTCCGCTATATTCTCTTTAGTTTGAGCTTCCCGTTGTTGCTGGCGAGCCTCCTGACGACTGACACGAGCCGCCTGGCGATTGTCGAGCTCAGCTACTCGTTGTTCGCGCGCCTGCTGACGAGCTGCTCGCCGCTCCTGACGATTTTTTATTCTAGCAGCCTTGCGTTCACGTGCTACTTTTACATTTTGCAGTATTACATCACTACCCTTCTCAAACAGTTCTGCAGCCTTTCCTCGTGCAGCGCCCCAGGCATTACCAATTGCCTCTTTTGTTTCAGCGCCTTTTTGAACAATAACTTCTCTTGCTTCACTACCCTTTTGAACAACGAACTCTTGCGCTTCAGTACCTTTTTGAGCCACAGTCTCTCGTACCATCTCAGCACCAGTGGCAATTTGACCAGGCAACTCAGCACCCCGACTAATACCAATATAAAAACGGTCTTTAAGACCTTGCATCATCTTGCTCAAGCCTTCTTGAGCCCGGGTCTTCAAGGCGTTAAATTTCTCTTGGCCGTCAGCGATACGCTCATCGCGCGTCATCATACCAGTCTCAGCGCCACCTTTTACTGCACTTTCTGGAACAAGTAGTCCATTTCCCAGTTCATTCCAGTCATCAGGCTCTTTATTAATGCTCGGGAATGCAGCAGCTGCACTCTCTGGAACAGTCAGCCCACTTGCTAGGTTAGCCCAGCCATCAGGAGTAGTGTCATTGATGTCTGGGAATGCCGGGGCTGCATTCATGTTTTTGTTCATAGTTTTTCTAGCTTTCCTTTTTTGTTTCAATTAGTTCAATCTGCTTTCATACTAGCATAGATTTGCCATTTTGTCAATACACTTATGCAAAATGTCACTCCAACAAAAATCGGCCACAAACCTGTAGCCGATTTTTATGATAGCAACAAACGCTATTCGCTGACACCAAGTTCAATTCGCTTAAATTGGCGAACCACAATGTTCTCACCCAATTTAGCGATTGCCTCTTTGATGTGCTGCTCAACCGTCTTAGAGTCGTCCAAAATGTACGCCTGACTCATCAATACTTGCTCAGCAAAGTGCTTGTTCAGCTGACCAGTCACGATCTTCTCGCGCATCTCTTCAGGCTTGCTTGCTAGTGTCTCGCTCGCCATCAACTCAGCCTTCACCCGCTCCATCTCCTCAGCTGGAATATCTTCTGTAGAAGCATACTTTGGGTTCATCGCGGCAATCTGCATAGCAATTTCGTGCGCCAAGGTTTTGAAGTCGTCCAAGCGCGCCACAAAGTCAGTCTCACAGTTAACCTCAACGATTACGCCGATTCGACCAGAGTGAACATAGCTCTCGATCAAGCCTTCACGTGCTTCACGATCGCCTTTTTTCTCAGCCTTAGTCAAGCCTTTTTTGCGCATTTCCTCCAGCGCCTTGTCAAAATCACCGTCAGCTTCAACCAATGCCTTCTTTGCGTCGGTCAAACCTACGCCAGTCAATTCGCGCAGTTTTTTAATGTCGTCAACAGAAACGCCCATCCTATTTCTCCTCTTTTTTCACTGGTTTTTCTTCAGGTTTCACGCTACCCGCACCTTCGGCAACAGCTTCGGTGAAGTAGTCTAGTAGCAATTGAATACCCTTGATAGCGTCGTCGTTACCAGGGATGACGTAGTCGATACCAGTTGGATTGACATTAGTATCAACAATAGCAAATACTGGCACACCCAATGTCTGAGCCTCACGCACTGCATTTGCGTCAGTCAAAGCATCAACCACGACCACTGCGCCTGGCTTGCCCATCAAGTCTTTGATACCGCCATATTTAACGTTCAAGCTATCGATTTCCTCTTGGAAACGCTGCACTTCCAACTTGTTGTAGCGCTTTTCCAGATCACCTGACGCCATGCGCTTTTCCAAATTCTTCAGCTTTTTGATCTGCTGAGTAATGGTCGCACCGTTGGTCAACATACCACCGATCCAGCGTTCAACTACATATGGCTGGTTAATCTTTTCAGCAGCCTGACGCACCACGTCTTTGGCTTGCTTTTTCGTGCCAACAAACAGTACTTTGCGGCCTGACGCTGCGATTTTTGTCAATTCTGGCAACGCCTTATCCAACGCTTCAACAGTCTTGACCAAGTCAATGATGTGACTGTCCTGACGTTTACTGTGAATATATGGCGCCATCTTTGGGTGCCAGCGGCTGGTTTTGTGTCCAAAGTGAACACCTGACTCCAGCAAAGCCTTAATGTCTACTGCTACAGACATTTCTTTCTCCTTTTGCCTCATCCGCTCACGATGTGGAGTGTGAAACGGATTGTGTCATTAAAATTAGTACCAGGCGATTATACCACTATTCGACTCTTGAAACAACTCCTTTTGACATTCTAGGATAAATTGTGTACAATTGAACGGTTATGAAAAGCAGTATTCACCCACAGAACTATCGCCCTGTCGTATTTAGCGACGATCAAGCGGGCTTCGCGTTCTTGACTCAGTCAACAGCGCAGACAACAGATACCATCAAATGGAAAGACGGTAATACTTACCCTCTCGTGAAAGTTCACATCTCGTCAGCTTCACACCCATTCTTTACTGGTGAAGAAAAGATTATCGACACCGAAGGTCGTGTTGACCGCTTTAAGGCGCGCCAGGCAGCAGCTGAAGCTCGCAAAGCAGCTTTGGCAAATAAAGCTAAGAAAGCGAACGCCAACAAAGCCGCAAAAACTGATGCTCCAAAATCAGACAAAAAGGCTAAAAAGTCTAGCAAATAGTAGGCTGTGACACCTATTAAAAACCGCCTCATCGCTGGGGCGGTTTTTGTTAGGATAATCAGTTTTCGAATTACTCAGACATAGCCGACAGTGCTGCTTCAGCATCAAACAACTGCCCTTCGGCTTCTTGATAACCAAACAGGCGCTCCAGAAGGTCTGTCGTCTCTTCATGAGACGGCATGATGACCTGGTTACCGACCGCATCCGTCAATATGATACACTCTTCCGCTCCTTGCGCATCTCCAGGAAACTGTACTGTTGCTCGAGAATACAGACCAATCTCTGCCGCCCTATGTTCAATATCAGCCACTTCCTGCAGCTCATCGCCCCTCGACACAACCAACCCTGCTGGAGAATCCTGCCTCTGCTCTATCTCCTCCAAAGATCCAGTTGCTAACACCATAGACAAACCAGTCAGCTTCAGTGATTCTTGGTCATTTTCTGACACTTTGAATATATTCGGTGTCGTCATGCCCTGATGCTGAGCAATGTGGTTATAATATGCTGAGCGCATAAATGAAAAATCTCCAAAAATTGCATCTTCAAGATGAGACTGCAGCACTGAGTCCTGAGTATCATCCTCTCCCGAGTCATCCAAAGCCAAGACAGCCGACCTTCCATCAATTCTTCCCCGAGCTATAAACCCTTTCACCTTGACTGATTCATCAGGTCCGAGCGACATCCCCTCGGGCAATCTGTACGTTTTGGTAACAGATGGCAACAGCAACGTATCTGGTGTTTGTTTGACAGTATCAATTGAATGTTCCATAGTTTATATTGTATCACATAAAGTTACTATTTGTCAATCAAGGTAACTGCCAGTCAATCGCCCCGCGGCCATGCCGTACCAGAAAATCATTGGCACGCGAAAATGGTTTGCTACCAAAGAACCCCCAATTGGCAGAAAACGGTGACGGATGAGCACTACAAATCTTCAAGTGGCGACTGTCTGTGATCGCCTGACCAACCTTTTGGGCATGCGCTCCCCACAGTATAAACACTAGCGGCTGCTCATAGTCATTCAGCATCGTTAGCAGGTTCTTAGAAAACTCCATCCAGCCGTAATTTGCGTGGCTACCAGCCTGACCTCGTCTGACGCTCCAGCTAGTGTTCATCAACAGTACGCCCTGCTTACCCCATGGTTCCAAAAAACCACTAGTCGGCATATCTACCCCAATATCATCAACCAATTCCTTAAAAATATTCTGCAAACTTGGCGGCAATTTAACTCCCGGCTTAACCGAAAAACTCATACCATGCGCCTGACCCGGTCCATGATATGGATCTTGCCCAATGACAACTACCTTCACCTTATCCAGCGGACAAGCCGCAAAACAAGAAAACATATCTTGCCTCGCTGGGTACACCTCATATTTCTCCCGTTCAGCGTCCACCCGATTCATCAAAACTCGAAAATACGGCTGCTGAGCCTCAGCTTCAACAAACTCACGCCACGTTGAAAATGTCATGTATCTATTTAATCACGTTTGAGCCATGCAACCTAGCGTGTTGTAAACGTTGACGAAAGGTCGTCTGATAGTTGTCTCGGTGATATGGTCGCGCAACTTGCACGCCTGGTGGCATCGTATCCTCTGCTCCAAGCAGAGAACTGATATCAAACGCCAACGAGTAATCTGACGAATGCGACCCTGCAATATACGTGCTAAAAAGCTCGGATGAACTATTTGCCCAATAATACGCGCGGACTGGCACATACTGTCCCCCACTCATACGGAAGCCCACTTTTAATCTCTCTTCGTTAGCAATCGCCAACTGAACTTCAATTCGATCCTTTAACTCCGGATGTCTTTGCAGGAAACACTGTTGCTGTTCCGCGATTTCTATACCACTACTTGTCCAGTCGTCCAGCATGATGATATCAACATTTTCTTTAGGCAAGTTCACCAATTCCCCCTCATCGATGAGCAGCCTATCAGCATATTGGGTCAACTCATCATCAGAAAACTCCCTCATGATCAACTCCATGAAATATTCATCACTTTTTATTTTTCCCTCTGGTGCGGCATAGTCAACACTTTCCATGTTACCAATTTCGCCCAGCATCACAAACAATGCTTTATCAGAGTGTGCGTCCAGTCGATGCTTCCAATACGTCGCGATTCCGCATGCCGCCTCCATGAGTTCCGGCTCGCCAATATAGTTGAGATGATTCCGGATTTTAGACAATCGTGAGGTACGCGCCAAATCATCACTTCGCGCACACAACCCAGAAAACAATGCTGAAATCGTCTGCTGCTCCGTTTGCACTGAAAAGTCTTCTCGGGTCAAGGCATCAACCTCACGCGAAAGCAACGCCCGACTACCAATCACGCTGTAGACATTTGTTTCCCTGTTACGCTCCCTGTCGCTCATCAACTCCGCCAACGTAGGTGCTCGCCTCACGCAGTGGTCTATTTCCATCCGATGCGATACCTCTTCTCCAGACACCGCTTCAAATGGCTCACGTGGATGAACGGCAACGGAACCCTTCTCATACAGATTGTACATCACCTGGTTTTGGTCATATTTAGGCTCGCTATTCAGGCTGTCTTGCCTGACTCTGCGCAGTCGTGCAGGAATTATGTTTTTAAGCTTAACCATGTTACGCATATTATACACACAAATGCTACTATTGTCAATATACGCCATGGGGTTTCTGTGCTATAATACAACTCATATGACACAAATTGCGTTACACCTAGACGACTTAGTTGACGAGAGACAAATCTTGGCAGATTTTTTAGCACAACCAACTGCATATAGCGACCCAGAGTTTACCGCCAAGAATAAACGTTTTTCAGAGCTGGAAACCTTGATAGCAAAGGCCGAGGAACGCCAGCAGCTAACAAAAAACTTAGAGGAAGCACGACAATTGGCCACTGGTGGTGATGAGATTGCAGAATTAGCAAAGGCTGAAATCACTGAAACTGAAGCACGCCTGACAGAACTAGAAGAAGAACTATTCATCTTGTTAACCCCAAAGGATCCAAATGACGAGAAAAATATCATCATAGAAATCCGTGCTGGCGCTGGTGGCGACGAAGCATCGCTATTTGCGGCGGAACTGTACCGCATGTATCTACGCTGGTGCGAAGCAAATGGCTATAAAACTGAGCTCATCAGCGAATCTGCCAACGACTCAGGCGGGTATAAAGAAGTTATTTTCATGGTCAAGGGCGACGCACCATACGCCAAATTGAAATTTGAAGGCGGCGTCCACCGCGTCCAGCGCGTCCCGGTCACTGAAAGCCAAGGCCGCGTCCATACCTCCACCGTCACCGTAGCGGTGTTACCAGAAGCTGAGGAAACCGACATTGAAATCAACACCAATGATCTACGAGTTGACATTTACCGCTCCAGTGGTCATGGCGGTCAAAGCGTCAACACCACCGACTCGGCGGTACGCATCACTCACCTACCAACCGGTATCGTCGTCACTAACCAAGACGAGAAATCGCAGATCAAGAACCGCGAAAAAGCCATGAGCGTGCTGCGTTCGCGCTTGCTGCAGATGAAAATTGACGAGGAAAACGCCAAGTTAAGTGCCGAGCGACGCTCACTCGTTGGTACTGGTGACCGCTCCGAAAAAATCCGCACCTACAACTTCCCACAAGATCGCATCACCGACCACCGCATACACTACAGCCGTAGCAATATCCCCGCGGCGATGAACGGGGATATTGACGATTTGATTGAGCAACTACAGCGGTATGAGCGAGAGCTAAAAGCAAAGAATGCTGAAGCTTAACAAAAAACTCTATTCCGTGATATCGCGCTTGATGTCATCGAATCGTTTACTATATTCCCCCATGTTGACACGATGCATGGAATCAGGCAGTACAGCAACCATTGCACCGCCACCTTTAGTAGCTACCTCTGCACGATCCATGAAATCATCGACTATTTCGCTAATCTTAAACTTTCTAAGTCCTCTTTTACTGATCACCCCTTGTTCGACTAATCGTTTATACTCAACATACTCTCGCTCAACCCCTTTGACAGCAAGCAGTTCAACCTCCTCTGGATCTGTCGTTGTATAATACGACAAACTAAGTTGGCCAGCGGCTTGCTCCCTGGCGCGCACTTCATCATCATTTTTTGCTATATATACCGAGGTCCAAGGATGAGACGCAAATGATGACGCCAATTCATCAACAGGCATAGTATCAATACGCCTCGTGAACACATGTGGTAACCATTTACCATGTTCCGCAGCCTTACGAGCGCGCTTTTCTCCTGGATCATGATAGTACCCTTTCAGGTGTGCTCCCAGTAACGCCGCAGCCACGGTATTATTTGCAACCACCGCAGAGAGCACACTATTTTTCATCTCTTCAGAGTTAAAATACATACCGCACGCATAAGCAAGAGCGCCCAAAGCATGAATTATAATGGCCTGCTTACGTAATCGTTCTTTAGATATTGAACTTCCCAGTGTGTATAACAAATTTTTCTTCTGGAAGTCAATTTCCCCATCTATCGCATCCTTGACGTGGCACAGCTCATGCCGTAGCGTAGCCTCAGAGTCAGAGTCGTAATCAATCCCGATAACAACATCAAGTCCTCCCTCGCCATCATCACTTACATACCCTAATTCATCACTCCCCAGATACGAAGAATTTTCTGCACCAGTGATGATTAGTGACAAATCACCCCAACACTGCTCCGGTATTTCAGCATACTCAAGATATTTTTTTATTCGTTCTTCAGAAAGGTCAACAACTTCACCGGGCACTAGCTCAGCACCTAACTTACGATCAAGCTGAATCTTTGGAAAATCATGATCAACGGTCACAATACCTTCACAAGAAGGAAAATCTACTTTCAATTTGTTCACGCGCTTATTCATACATACCAACTCTTCCTGTGCCGTCTAGTAGCTACGTTGATTATGAAATTTCTCCTCAATAGTGTATAATCTAGCATATAATGCAAGAAAAGTCAACCATAACATCCTGGCTAACAACCGCCACTAACACGTTAAAGCAAGCCGATATCGCATCAGCCCGATTAGACGCGGAGCTCATTTTAGCTAATACTTTGCGCAAAAACCGAACATACCTTCACGCGCATCTAGATGAAGAGATTGATCCGCGACGTGTTGATATCGCCGAAGCACGACTTAGCCTGCGTCTCGACCGCGTACCGCTGGCATATATTTTGGGTAAGAAAGAGTTTTATGGACGAGAATTTGAAGTGTCGCCCAGCGTACTAGTTCCGCGTCCCGAATCAGAAGAAATGATCAATCTACTCCTGAAGCTGGTGCCACGAGACGATCAGCCAAGGACGCTCATTGACATAGGGACTGGTTCTGGATGCTTGGGAATCACTGCGGCGCTTGAATTGCCAGGCAATTGGCATGTTGTTTTGTCAGATATTAGCCTTAAAGCACTCCTAGTGGCAGAAAAAAATGCCAAGAAATTAGATGCCAAAGTCTTTACGCAAAAACAATCCTTACTACTTGGTCAATTTGAGAAGCTCGACTGTATCTTAGCGAATTTGCCATATGTCGACAAGGATTGGAAGAACACTTCCCCAGAGCTCCGTCACGAGCCGTCAGAAGCCCTGTATGCCAGCGAGGGTGGGCTTAAGCTAATCCGAGAGCTCATTCAGCAAGCACCCAAGCATATGACCGACCAAGGGCTGCTATTCATCGAGGCAGACGAGGAACAACACCAGACGATCGTAGCCTTTGGTAATCAAAATGGCTTTTTACACTTGGAAACCAGCGGATTGATCGTGGTGCTACGACTTGTAGGCACCGAGCGTTAACCTCAATTTCTGCTCTCTGTTATCTCTGATAACCGTCAGCTCGATAGTTTCGCCTGGCAGATATTCGCCAATCAAGCTTGTCAAACCACCATGTTCGCCAATGGTTTTATCATTAACCTTGGTGATGATGTCGCCAGATTTGATGCCCGCTTTATCTGCTGGACCGCCCTGCTGCACCAATTGCCCAGAAACACCACCAACAAAAGCACCATGTTTGACTGATAGTTTATTTGCAGCCCGCGTTTCTGGCGTCACTTCCAAATAACGTATACCGATGTATGATTTATTGATCTCGCCCTTTTCCAGAACGCTGCGGATCAGTCCTTTGGCTGCACCTATCGGGATAGCAAAGCCAATACTCTGGGCATCCTCGACGATGGCGGTATTAATGCCGATGACTTGACCAGCCATATTTAACAGCGGACCACCCGAGTTGCCCGGGTTAATGGCGGCATCGGTCTGTAGCAGATCCGTTAATGATTCAGGCTTTTGGTCTTGATCGTCGTCGCTGTCTGACGAAGCCTGCAATGGACGGCCCTTGCCTGAGATGATACCACTCGTGACAGTGTTCTGGAATTTACCGAGCGAATTGCCGATAGCAATGACTTTCTGACCAACGCGGACAGTACTCGAGTCGCCAATAGTCGCTGGCGACAGATTATCAACACCGTTAATCTTCAAAAACGCAATGTCATTTAGTGGATCAACTCCCACTAGTTTGACATTGGTGTGACGATCGCCCGAACCAGTGATGATTTGGAAGGACCGCCCACCATTTACTACGTGCTTATTCGTCAAAATATAGCCGTCTTTACTGATGATCACGCCAGTTCCAGCGTTCTCTTGTGATCTGAAGCCATTACTTTTTACAGTGATAATCGATACGACGCTCGGAGACACCTGATTGACGATTTTCGAGACATTGGATTCTTCGGCGGTCACAGTCAAATTACCGTCAACCGTTGGGCCATGCGTACTGGCGAGCTTTGGACGCAGCACCATCATGAGCAGTACGCTACCGATCATAATCATCAATAAAAATAGCGCCGCTATAGCAACCCAAATAGCCATCATCCGTCGCCGTGACAGCGTGATTACCCGCGCATTGTTATTTGGTTGATCTAGTCCCACCTCCGTCATCTATCAAATCCTCGTTACTGTGTTGAAAAATAGTAATATAACGCCTATCACTGCTACAGAAAACAAAACTGGCGGCATGATCTCGCTCCGTACGACCGCGCCGTTTTTCTTCCATGATCGATAGACCCGCTCACCCAAGAAAGATATCAAAAGCAAAATAATAGTCACCTGCGGAAGTTTGATCATGGTGAGTCCTGGTATAGCATAGGCAAAGGTCCAATAGTACGCTAGCCAACCAATCTCCGCAAACATAATTCCCCAGATAGAGCTCAGCAGAACTATTTGATCTTCTTTGTAGCTAACCAAAAAATGCCGAGCGGCACTGTAGCCAATGACCATTGAGCCAGCAACAACTGCAATATCTGGCAACAAATAACCAATGGAGAATAACGCTACCGTACCAAATAAGATAGCGATGGCCGACTGCAACATCATTTGCCAGCGCTTTGACATCGGCTTGATGATCACCAGCCAAATGATATAAAAGGCAGTGAAAGCAATTTGCACGGCGATATTCCCCACAGACAGGTACAGCAATGCCACCACGCTCAATCCAACGATCAAGTCCACCAGGTTAGACTGGATATTCGTCCACCAAAAACGTGGCCTCACCGCCAGTACACGCCACTTACTCAAAATAACCAATACTACCGCAGCTACTGGCGATTGGACCATGAGCGTAATACCAAATAATACCAAAGCTAAGCTGATGTTCAACAGATGGTACACCACCTCACTAAAAAATGACTTGCGTTTAACGGTTCGCAGTAGCTCCATATCTCTTGATTATATCACACTATACAGGCTATACTAAATAGGATGGATGCAACTTTTCTTGACAGACACCCAAAGATTCGTGACAGTTTGGGGCTCATCGTTTTTGTTGTTGGCGTGGTGGTCGGCACACTATTGATTAATACCTTTATTTTTCGTAATTTTACCGTTCAAGGCGCCAGTATGGAACCGACCATGTACACAGGTGATCGTTTGATTGTTAATCGACTACCAGTGACAGCGGCACAAATCAAAAACAAGCGATACATCCCTGAGCGGGGTCAAACCATTGTCTTTAAAAACCCAAATTTTAACTCTTCAACAAATAAAGATGAGTACATCGTGAAGCGAGTTATCGCCTTTGCTGGGGAGCGTGTTACGGTTAAGGATGGCGTCGTTACGGTGTATAACAGTGCTCATATTCATGGGTTTAATCCTGATACTACAGTGAATAAAAATGAGCCCGGCCAACCAACCTCTGGCGATGTTGACACTACCGTACCAGAGGGGACTATTTTCGTCATGGGCGACCACCGACAAGAGAACTATTCGTGTGATTCCCGAAATTGTATGGGACCAATACCTTTGTATGACATCGTCGGACCAGTCTCTATGAGGATTTGGCCAATCACTAAAATCCGTGGATTTTAGCTACTTTTTCAGCAGTTGATGGATACGCTCAAAATCAACAGCATTTTTGAACGGTATGATGATTTGCCCAGCACCGCGCGTATTGGTACGAATTTTAATCTTTGAGTTTAGTTTTTTAGTCAAATTCTGAACGACTTCTTCATGAGGAATCTCGACCGGACGTCGCTTTTCAAATGGATTGTTTTTAGACTCTTTCCAGAGGACTATCGCCTGCTCAATGCGGCGAGCAGACCACCCTTCAGCGATAATTTTCTCCAGCAGCTCTTCTGCCACTTCTTTGGGCACATTGATCAATGGTCGAGCCTGACCTTCAGTGATTTTATAGCTAAAAACAGCTTCCTGGACGGCCTTTGGCAACTTTAGAAGGCGCATGGTGTTAGAAATGGCGCTAACCGATTTGCCACCAACTCGCTGCCCTATCTCGTCCAATGTCAAGTTGAACTGATCGCGCAGTTTCGCGTATGCCGTAGCAGTTTCCAGAGGATTGAGATCGCGACGCTGTAGGTTTTCAATCAAAGACAATTCCAAACGATGCTGGCCAGTCAGCGTTCGCACCAATGCCGGTACCTCTGTCAGCCCGGCCCTCTGAGCAGCACGCCAACGACGTTCACC
This sequence comes from uncultured Candidatus Saccharibacteria bacterium, assembly GCA_963535375.1. Taxonomy (GTDB): domain Bacteria; phylum Patescibacteriota; class Saccharimonadia; order Saccharimonadales; family Saccharimonadaceae; genus Nanosynbacter. The sequence goes on from CAUSVT010000003.1 coordinate 98,907, forward strand.
CGCAACAATCACATAAGCACCTGCTTTGCCTGTCACTACCAGCGGCTGTAAAATACCATGAATCTTTATCGACTCAGACAGCTCATCAAGCGCCTCTTCGTCAAACATCCGACGCGGCTGATCTGGATCGGCCATGACTTGCTCAATCGGCAATTGTTTGAGCTGACTAAGTCTGCCGTCTTGTTTGGCAGTCGGATCAAACGACTCATCGATCAGATTTGTCGGAATGAGTGAATCAAAACTACGGCCCAGTCCTTTTTTCATCAGCCAATCCTCCCTAGGATTTCCTTGGTCAATGCCTTGTACGCGCGTGCCCCCTTGGAGAAGCGGTCATACGCACCCACCGGTAATCCGTGACTTGGCGCTTCAGCTAAACGAATATTTCGTGGAATAGTCGTCTGGAAAACTCGATCTGGGAAATGCTTTTTAATCTCCTCATGAACTTGCGTTGACAGCGTTGTACGGCTGTCCATCATGGTTGGCAGCACACCCAGCAAGTCCAGTTGTGGATTGAGTCCCTTGCGTATTAATTTCATGGTCTCTAGCAGCTGACCAAGCCCCTCTAACGCGTAGAATTCTGCCTGCACTGGCAACAGAATATAATTTGCCGCAATCAAACCATTAACCGTCAGCAAACTCAAACTTGGTGGACTGTCGATGATGATGTAGTCATAATACCCCTGTAAATTATTGATAGCCCGTCGCAGCCTAATAAACCGACCTTCAGCCTGCGCTAGCTCAACTTCAGTGTTTGCCAAATGCGGCGTAGATGGAGCTAACGCTAAATTTTTATATTCTGTTTGGATGATGGCACTTTGCAGTGTCGCCTGACCGGTGATCACCTCGGTCATCGTACGCGATAGATTGGACTTATCAATCCCCAGACCACTGGTCGCATTGCCCTGAGGGTCAAAATCTATCAGCAATGTTTTCTTACCACTTTTTGCCAAATAATACGCAACATTAACACTTGTCGTTGTCTTGCCAACGCCACCTTTTTGATTTGTCACCGCAATGATTTTTGTCATTCGTTCCCCTTTTTACCTGCCTTAATTATAGCATGAGCAAAACAGAAATAACAGACACCAAAAAACCGCTTCTCTGGTGGAAGCGGCTCTTTCGATTATTTGATTGACGTAATCTCAATCTTGGTGTATTTCTGGCGATGACCAGTTTCTTTGTGAACGCGTTTTTTGCTCTTGTAGCGGATGATGCGGATTTTGTCGCCCTTGACTTCTGCTTCAGCAACTTTTGCCTTCACTACCACACCTTTGACGGTCGGCGTGCCAACTTTTGTTTTATCACCATCAATCACTAAAAGTGCGTCGAGAGTGAGTTCTTTTGTACCTTCAGGGAGGAGATCCACCAAGAGGGACTCTTTTTCGCTGACAATGTATTGCTTGCCAGAGATTTTTACGACTGCTTTCATTTCGTTCCTTACAATATATTTACTATCAGTGACCAATTATAACAGAGACAGGCGATACATGCAACTAGTTTTTCTATAGCTCGGCCATAGCGTTATTTGCCCGTAGCCAGCCACTTGGCGAGCCGCACTCCATGTAGTCGCCCTTGGCCTCGCCAACCGCGATAATACCGCCGCCCGCGATGTACGCGTTGATAGCGTCGGTCAGCTCAAATTCGCCGCGTTGCGGATTGGCGGGTAATGTCCGTGCTAACTCAAAAATTTCTTTGTTAAGAATGTAAAAACTTGAATTGCTGAGGTTGCTCGGCGCGTCTTCCAGCTTCGGCTTTTCAATGATGCGGACAAAATTACCCTGCTGGTCGGTTTCGATGATGCCGGTGTGCGGGATAAACAACTCCTCGACAGGATTACCTAATAAGCCAGCCGACAAGCCACGCGCCTCCACCAACTCTGCCAAGTCTGCTGCATTTGAGCCACCGTCGCTGCGCCAAAAAAATTGATCGCCCATCACCACAAACGCTGATTCGCCTGGCTCGATAAATTCACTCGCCAACCCCACGGGAATGCTCGTGCCATAACCGCCAGTGCTTGGCTGAGTTAAAAAATGTATTCGCACATCGTGTAACGGCGCTACTAGAGGTAATTTATCTTCTTTACCGGCACGCCGCAGATAATCGTTCAGCTGGATATTTGACCGATAGTAGCTTTGCACCTGAGTACTTTGCTCGCCCACCACGAAATAAATATCCTTGACACCAGCCCGAACAATATCCTGCACGATATAATCAACCACTGGCCGCGTCCCCACCGGCAGCATACACTTTTCGATTGATTTGGTAATCGGTAACATCCGCGTACCCCAACCAGCAACTGGAATGATAGCTTTAGTGATCATGTTTTCTCCTTACATCTTTAGTTCTTTGTGGCTTCGCTTCAAAATTTCCAACATTGCCTCGTAGCGCTGCTCATTGGCGCTTAGTTTTGCGTAGAGATACACGACATTGTCAACCACTTCAATGTTCACTTTGATATCTTGGTCGTACAACCACGCCATAAAAGATGGATTGAGCAGCTCAAAACTTGTCACTTGATTTTCGTCAGTTGCGTACACTTGATAACGCTTATTGAAATCGCCCCATTCCAAAGACACTTTGTTATATCCACGCGGGGCTTTCAAGCGCGATAGGAGTTTACCGCGCCGCTCCACTAAAATTCCACCATATGATTTTTGTAGATTGATTTGCCCGACCACATATTGGTCGCCCGATTCGTCTTCTTTGGTGCGATAGGTATATAACTGGACCAACAAATCACCCGTCCAGAAGCCAATGATATGGTTGTTGATATCTGCATTCTTAAACCCAGCCTTAAACAACTGACCTCTGGTTGGTAGCAGTAGATTACCCCAGTCTGGACTAAAGTACATCCTATTATCAACAGCAAATTGCCTCAAAGACCGCACTAGCATGCTTTCCTCTTCCGTCGCTTGATCGATGCTGTCTAGTAGCCAAGTGTTTTCATGGCGCACAAAGTTCCATTGTTCGCCAAATTCCTCTGTCGTCGCAGTCAAAACATCACCACTTGCTGTATCGATCAATTGATCATTTGCCTGAGCTAAAATGCCAAAACTAACACGGTCTTGCTGGTCATTGGCGTCATCATGAGCAGACGTGATGATAATTTCCTTGATGTGAATGTTACTCATGCGATTTGCACGGCCCATTTGCTGCAAGGCGTATAGCATCAAGCTGATGTGATTTGCATATTGCTTGGTCGTGTAGGTTCGAATTGATGCTACATTCATCTGCTGCCAATCATGTTGAAATTTACCAAAAATTGACGTGGCATACTCTGTTAACCGCTCTGGGCTCCACGCCGCGTCCGAAGCAGCTGCCTGCTGCACGGACCGTTGCGCTGCTGCACTGCCCTTTCGGAACCGACCTAGCTTATCAGCCCACGCCCCACCAAAGGCACCGATGACAGTAGATATCATCGCCACGATGAAAGCAAACTTTCCGCCCCAAAGATACAGCAAACTAACCGCAGTTCCAGCTGCCATACCCACTGCCACACCGGCAGCCTTGGAGCCTGTTTTCGAGCGAACAAAACCAGCTACGCCAGCAGCCACGACTGCCGGCAGGGCAAAAATTCCGCCACCGCCAGAGCCACCACTAGAACTACTTCCGCCGCCGCCTGCTCGTGCCAATAGCGACATCACGTCAATTGCAAACATGTACCAATTATAGCACTAACGGTTGCCGCTGGTGTCCGCTATTCAGAAAATTCTACTGAGTTACCTCTGTGGAGGTCTTCTTCAACATCGGTCCAAAAACGTTGAACGTCAGTAATGTCCGACTGATCCAAGCGAATGGCCTGAGGCTCTTGCTGCTCACGCGCAATTTCCTCCCCCAAACCATCAGCCAATGGATCAATCGGTTCAAACTGAATGCGTGGATGAAAAAATGTAACTTTCATATGTTTGTTTTATCAATTTAACTAAAATATGATAGCACATTATCATCAATACGTCAATACTAGCTCCGTTATTCAGCAGACGAATTACTGGCACTGAAGTGTAATCTGCAGCTCTGCACCTTCTATTGTCGCCGTAGTCGAATACGCGTCGCCTTGCCCAAAAGTCGCCAATGTCTCAGCAGCAATCACCTCCGCATGCTCGTTGATCGCCTGGCGAAGCTGCTCATTATCCGTCGTCAGCTGCAGCATAATCCGATCGTCCACCTGCAAGTCCGCTTTTTTGCGCGCGCTCTGGACATGGCGGATAACCTCGCGAACCAGACCTTCACGCTTGAGCTCAGGAGTAATGACGAAATCATAAACAACGCTTGGTTGTGCTGATGATTCGGCAGCTTCAAGCTCTGAACCAGTAGTAATCTCTACAGATTTAACATTCAACTCGTCCCGTGCAATATCAACCAAGAACCGCCTGACCTCATCCGACGTATTCTCAGAGATGGTGCTGACAAGTTTGGCGGATGCCAGTGGCTGACGAACCTTGATTCCCTCAGCGGCACGCTTCGACAAACCATCGTTCACAGCAGCACGCAGTGCGTTCATATCGCGCAGTATTGCCCTGTTAATTTCTCCCGCTGCCAGCCAGTCCTTCAAATGAATTGATTCATCATCACCTGTCAAATTATGATACAACTCCTCAGCCAAAAACGGCGTAAATGGAGCCAAGATGTAACTCAGACGCACCAGCACGTAGTGCAGCGTGCGGTAAGCATCGTTCTTGTCACCATCATCCTCAGATTTCCAGAAGCGGCGGCGACTGCGGCGAACGTACCAGTTGGACGCGTCGTCCAGGAACGGCAAGATCGGGCTCAGCGCATCAGGGATATTGTAGGTATCCATGTGACGCTCAACCTCAGCCACCAACTGATGCAACCGACTGACGATCCAGATATCCAGCGGGTTGGTCAGATCACTGAGTGGATCTCTCAATTCACCATCAAATTCCCAGCCATCAACCTCCGCATACATAGTAAAGAAATCATACATATTCCAAATCATACTGAGCTTGCGCGCCACATCACCTACGTCCTTGTCATGCAGAGCAAAGTCCTCGCCGTTAAGTAGCGGGCTACTCAGCAATAGGAAGCGTAAGGAATCAGCGCTGAACTTATCCATCAGCTCGTTCGGGTCGGTAAAGTTACCAAGGGACTTACTCATCTTGCGGCCGTCATTGCCCGCCACCACACCGGTGGTGATAACGTTGCTGTAGGCGTTTTTGTGCTGCGCGCCTGCCTCGCCAAAAGCGCCGATTTCTGCCAAAGCGGCGTTGACGGCGTGCACATAGTAGAACCACGCCCGCACCTGGCCAATGTACTCAACGATAAAGTCCGCCGGATAATTCTGCTCAAACTTGGCCTGGTTTTCAAACGGATAATGCAGCTGTGCGAACGGCATGCTACCGCTCTCGAACCAGCAGTCCAGCACCTTATCGATGCGGGTAAATGTCTCACCGTCAATTTCAAAAGTAATGTCATCCACCCACGGACGGTGGTAATCATCCAGCTCCACGCCGCTCAGTTTCTTCAGCTCCGCATACGAGCCAACCACCTTGACCGTACCCTGGTCACCCTTCCACACCGGCATGGCCGTCGCCCAAAAGCGGTCGCGGCTGAGGTTCCAGTCGGGCGCTTGTTCGATATTTTTGGCAAAGCGGCCGTGCTTGAGGTGGTGCGGGAACCAATTGATATGCTCATTTTGCTCCAGCATCAGCGGCTTTTGCCCCTGGATGTCGAAGAACCACGACGGAATCGCCCGATACATGATGCGCTGCTTAGAGCGCGGGTTGAACGGGTATTCGTGACGAATGTACTCAATCTTCCACACCGCGCCCTTTTCTTTCAGGTCTTTGGCGATGAACTTGTTATTATCCCACACCTCGAGGCCTTTGTAATTGGTATCGGTGTAGTAGCCGTTATCATCGATGACGTGGAAGGCGCTAATGCCGTGGCGCTTGGCCAGTTCAAAGTCATCCTCACCATAGGCCGGCGCGATGTGCACGATGCCCGTACCCGACTCGTGCGACACGAAATCCGCCGCGTAGATGGTGTGAACCTTGTCATTCTCTGGCCAATTCGAGCCCGTATCGAGCGGCTGGTAGGTTTTACCCACCAATTCGCTACCCGGGAATGTACGTAGCACGTCGTAATCAAGTGGCTGGTGCTTGTCGTCCTGCAGGGTGCGCTCGAGAGCTTCCTCGGCAAGGATGAGTTTTTCGCCATCGACCTCTACTTCGCAATACGTCATCTCCGGATTCACTGCTAGCATCAGGTTGGCTGGTAGTGTCCATGGCGTAGTCGTCCAAGCGAGGACAGCCGCATCTTCGTCCATCAGACTAAACTTCACATACACACTCGGATCAGTTACCGTCTGGTAGGCGTCGTTGTCCATGGTCACTTCGGCCTTGCTCACAGGGGTGGCGAACTTGGTGTCATACATCAGCACCTTTTCGCCTTCGTAGATTTTGCCCGCCTCGTACAGCTGCTTAAAGGCCCACCAGACGCTCTCCATAAAATCCTTGTCCATGGTGCGGTAGGCGCCCGTAAAGTCCACCCAGCGGCCGATGCGGTCGATCACGCCCTGCCACGTCTCGCTATTGGCCACCATGCTCTCGCACGCCTTGGTGATGTATTTTTCCAGGCTGATGGTTGGCAGTGGCTGACCGTCTTTATCCAGTGGCGCTGGCTGGTCACTACTCGTCACAATCTGCCGCCGATCGGTAATATTCAGCTGCTTTTCGACAAAGTTCTCTGCTGGCAGGCCATGACAGTCCCACCCCCAACGGCGCTCCACGCGCTTGCCTTTCATTGTCCAGTAGCGCGGCACGGCGTCCTTGACGATGCTACTGAGCAGCGTACCATGGTGCGGCACACCAGTGATAAACGGCGGCCCATCATAAAAAACGTAGGCAGTATCCGCCGGTCGCTGCGCCACCGACCTTTCGAACGTCTGGTCGTCCTTCCAGCGCTGCACCCAATCTTTCTCGTATTCTGCCGCTCGGCGGCGTGTGCCGTGTGTGAATTTCATTATTTATTTCCTTTCGCTCTATTATGTGATTTACATAGCATCTCGCAATTCTCCATTGAGGTAGACCCTCCCTTGCTCCAGGCGCTAACATGATCAGCATCCATTTCATTTACCTTCCATATCTTTGCCTTGTTAGCATCGTGGCCTATTGCGCAATAAGAACAGTTTGACACACCTTTTTCTTCTGCAGTTTCGGTCTGCTTTTTGTAAACAGTTTGTTTAGTTGCGTCGTCAAACACCCTAACTTCAAGCAATTTAGTATCACCGAGGTCACCTTTCTGCCCAGAATATAACCCCAAAACATACTCAAATATCCCCTTACGATTTTTTACAAATGGGTCGCCATATAACTCACTGACTTTTGCGGAAATTTGGTCAGAGTCATAAGAAAACTTGTGATATTCTTCATATAGCCTTCCCCATTCCAGACCACGCATTTCTTTCTCAACTTGATTAAAGGTATTTGACACCCAATTCAATACCGTATCAAAATAAGTCTTCGCTTCTGCAATAGAATTATCAAATCTATGCTGCGACATATATTCTGAGGCTGCCATCCCCTTTGCTGTCGCAATCCACTCCAGCGCCACATGCCAAAAATCCTGACGCTTGGCGTCGCCATTGATATACGCACCCCACATGGCAATCATCGCATTACCGGAATTTGAGAAAGTCTCCTTACCTAATGTCACAAAAGGCCCAGAATAAATAGCATTCAGCAATTCCTGCTCATTAAGCGGCACACCAACAATGTTAATCGTCTTAAACCATTCCTTGATTTCACTCTCCGTGCCTTCACATTCATACACCAGGAGTTCGGTTTCCAGTAACTTCTGGCGCAAATCCTGCGGCAAAGAATCAAAATGCGTCTGATTACCATTGCGCACAATTGAGAAGCGCCCTTCAATAAATCGACCGATTGACGTAATTCGCTGCTGTCCATCCAGCACCTCCAAATTACCATCCTCTAATTTATTAAAATAAATCAGACCAATAGGGTAGCCTTTTAATATCGACTCAATGACAGCCACATCTTTCTTACCGTCGGCATAAATATAATTACGTTGATATTCTGGTTGAATCGTCAGTTTACCGCTCAAGCCAAACAGACCCTTCCCCTCAAACTCATTATAGGTAAAGCCCTTAGTAACCTCGGCAATAGTATATTTTTTTAGATTAGCAATCATTTCTTCTCCTTTTTATCATTTTTATGATTGTAAATAGACGCCAAACCAGTAATCGAAATGCCCAAGGTAAAGAAAGCTACTATAGCAAATGCTATCCAGCCCAAAACTGAAAATATGATAGAAGAATTGTTAGCTAAAAGCAGAGACGCATAAGAAAGAAAACCCCCCACTATTGCGACTATAACTACCACCGCTACGTTTAAATAGTTAAGTTTACGAGTAATCATATCTTTGAACCTCCCCGTTTCAATATCAAGTATATCTTGGATATTATGTTTTGCACTTGAGCCATCCTTTAGTCTTTCATAAACTTCAGATAAATCCATAATTCTCTTTATTTTCTTATCGTTTGCGTCGTTTTCCTTGAATAACTTGAAAAACGAAAGCATAAGTGAACCAACTGCCACAACTGAGCTAACCGCAACGGGAGAAACTAGTTCGGAAAAATTCATTTCTCTATCTCCTTCTTGTGTCTAATCAATATCCTGAAATATGGCGTTCTTCCATTAATAGCTAGGTCTTTTTCATCATCTCCATGCCTAAATTTAATAATCTCGAACTGATCGGGGTTATACTTGTCCAGGAATGAAATCGGTACACCCATCACGCCATTAAAATCACTGGGGATGGCATCAGTAAATGAAACTTCAATCGCGTCATAGTTATCATACTTTTTATAACACACATCACTGTCAATTACTTTCTTGCTAAACTTCCTGTTTTCCGCCATAGTCATCAACTGCAACTTCTGATGACGTTTACCATGGTCAAGATTAGTAAACCATCGCACACCTTTAACTCGTATGAATTTCCTTCCGTCTTTATCAATTCTCCAACCAGACGCTGTTATGGGGTAGTTTTCAGGCACCATGAACTCTCTATCACCACTCGATATTGTCGGTCCAAGCCAAACCCTGTTGTCCATAACTTTCGGAAAGATCTCTTTATATGTAATTGCGTTCATATTGCCAATAATCAAAAACTTTTTATTGTAATCAAACAGCTGTGCCACATATTCACGAAATAACGAAAACGGTGGGTTGGTCACCACGATGTCAGCTTGTTTCAGTAGTTCTATACATTCCTTCGAACGAAAATCACCTGGCGGGAAATCATCATCACCTTTCAGTGGCCTACCACCACCATTAGCCTGAATAATCTTTTTAATATCTTCTAAATCACATATTCCGTCACCATTTTCGTCAGACACCTCAGTAATTTCAATCACCCGACCTTTTGTCTCGCCATCTTCCGTCGTTGTATTGGTCTGCAGTGAAGATCCCTTAGCTGATGAAATCTCTTTATCTGGCATGTCTGGCAAAAGTGCGGCTTGCAACTCGGTTCCTGCCACTGGTGAATTAAAGTAACTAGTAGCAACCAGCTTCTTGATGCCATAGGCGTTGAATTTATTGGCAAAAAATTTGAAAAAGTTACTCTCATATGGGTCATCACAGTTGAGATACACAACCTTTCCGCGGAACACATCGGGATTATAGTCAATATACGCTTGGACTTCCTTTTGGATGTCTTCGTATTGCGTATAGAACTCATCATTACGAGCCTTCTTTGCTGATGTAAGATTATTATTTGCCATACGTTTACCCCTCCCTATCGTCCAGATCCTTTAGCTTCTGCCCATTAAATATCCAATACGCTGCGCCCTGATAGGCACCACTCGCGTTACGCTTTCCTTTTTGTTGGAAAATATTGCGAGTTAGTGGCGATAGTTTATAGATTTCACCGTCGTACTCAACTTCTCGCTCACCAACAACAGTCGCGCTAATCGCTTTATCCTGTGCAAAAGTTATTACATTGCCGTTCTTTAGTCCTTTTCGATAAAAACTAAAAAGCGCTCCCTGTTTCCGTGACTGCGTCACTTCATCAAATTCACGTTCCTTATCAATATGCTTTGGATATACCACCTTCCCATCAAATGCCAGCAACAGCTGCTTAACAAGCTCACAGTCCAGCGCAAACAATTCACTATCGTCAACCTGATGCTTGCTAAAAATTTCGTGTAGTAGACTCTCCTTATCATCATAATCATCAAGTTCAATCGCGAAAAATTGTTTCAGTCCAGAAACATTATAGTAACCATTGCGCTCAAGATGTCGCATTCGCTCGCCATAATTCTGCGAACCAGTCTTGCCAATTTTAATCAGCCCAGAAACCACAGTTGTCATGACATAAACGATACCCTTCATAATGTCCCTTTCTCAAACAAAAATCACCTCTCTTGACTTCGAGAATCCGCTGGAGGTGCTTCAAACGGACGGTACCATCTCGATTCCAAAAGAAGTGATTCTTTTAGCTCTTTATTCGCTATTTACGCAAGCTCACGGCGGAGTCTAGTCTCGGCTGACAGTAAGCCGATTTCTTCCCGCAGGCTTCGCGGTTGATAGCCGCTCATTTTGCGCTGATCCTATCAGGGATATCCCCCATCAGACACACGCAAAAACGCCCTACTTTCATTGTAGCGCGTTTTCACCAAAATCCCAAGGGAATTATTTAATTTCCAAGCCGCCCAGGACACATTCACCCTTCAGGTAGATTGTCTTTTTAGCGGAAGGCTTTGACATAGTCTTATCATCGCTGCCACCCAAAACACCACGCACCTCGTTTTTGACGATCACATCATCAGGTAAGTTGATATTAATGCCACCGCAAAACGTAAAGACATCAATGATTGCGCCATCCTTAATGTTCGCCTGACGCAAATCTAAATCGACGCCACCAAATATCGCTGTTGCTGAACCACCAGTATAATCACCTCTCACTCGTGACTGTTCACCATAAAAAATTGCCACTTTTTCATTATCATCAGTGCCCGATTCTTCGGCTCGCTTGCGATTTGCAGACCCAATACTAAACACCATCATCAACCCAACAGCGATCAATATCACTGGCCAAAACAGTTTCCAAATACTAACATCAATGACGCCATACACATTCAAACCAATCGACACGCCAGCGGCCATCAATAGCAGGCCCCACGCCCGCGTCAGCAGTTTTCGGGAGCTAACTATTGTCACCAGCCCCGCCAGCACTAGGCCGGCTGTCCAAACCGTTCCCCAGAACACGTTCCAGCTATCAAACTTGATAATTTCGAGATTCCTCAGTAATAGAACCCCGCCGAGTGCTACAATGGTGACACCAAAGAACGCTCTGACAAGAAAGTTTTTCTTCATATCTTTATTATGACATATGATCACGCGTTATCAAAGTAAAAAATTTGCAATAATGTTTTCGTAAAATAGGGCGATACGTCTAGAACAACTGATCACCAAACTTTGCGATTATCGCCATCATGGCAAGAACCACTAAAACTGCTGCAAATAACATATCATATCCGCGATTAACAAATTTACCCAGGGTCTTACCAGGTATATTCTTGACCAAAACATTGTACCGTGTCATACCAAAGAAAATCAAAATCATACCAAGGTCCAGAGTCAAGCACCACGGGCACAGCGCACCAATCACCAAATAGCTCATACCAAACATCCAGAAAGCAAAGAGCAGCCCCGCAATCACCCCGACTTGCGCGCATTGCATAAACCATTTCGGAAACTTTGTCCCCGCCAACAAAGCAACCGCTATAGTGATCATCACCGGCAAAGTTGCCAGGCCGATAAAGCTGTTCGGAAAGCCCAAAATCGCTGCAGACCAATGGTTGGCAACTGCCGAACAGCTCAGTGCTGAGTTTAAGTCACAACTAAGAACCGCTTCTGAATTCTTGGCTAATACCAATGATTCAATCGATAAGGCCAGCGATGCTAACAGTCCCAATCCGCTTCCGACTAACAACGCCAATGCCGACATATGCCGTCGCTTCAAATCCTCGTGAAATAACCACTCTCGCACCTTGTTAAACATAAAAACTTACCTCGCTAATTGTCGGCAGCGGAGTTCCCCGCCACATATTTTGTAACTGACCGCTGTCACTCAACGCAATAATCGTCGGGTATTCAACAATGTCATATGTCCTACAAAAATCACTACCGGCCGCCGAATCTGGATTGACTTCCTCCAAATCATGCCCTGTCTGATTTTTAAAATCCCTGAGATAATCAAACACTGCGCGAGCATGATCGCTCTCTGCTTTATACACAACAACAACGCGCATACTTCAGTCCCTTTTCTCTCGTTGCTGAGCTAAAATTTTCTCAAATTCGTCCAATGTCTTGAAATCATAATACACACTGGCAAATCGAACATACGCTACCTCATTACGGTCAGCCAAAGCGTCCAAAACTGCATCACCAATCTGTTTTGATGGCACTTCAGACTCTCCCAACGCATACAACGCGTCTTCGACAGCACTCACGATCTGCTCAACTTCTTCTTCCGACTTGAAGAACTTGCCGACTGACTGATGCACTGCTGAAGATAGCTTAAATCGGTCAAATAACTCTCGACGTCCACTCTTTTTGAGCACTGCCAGGTTTGGTTTTTCAATTCGCTCGTACGTCGTAAACCTTCTACCGTCAGCTGTTTCTCTGCGACGGCGAATTGCCATGCCGCCAGCAACTTCACGCGACTCAAGCACCCGACTGTCACCAATGTTTACTACTACCATAGACTACTCCCTGTTCTTCTTGCGACGGCGTAAGAATGCTGGGGTGTCGTCCTCGTCGTCATCCTCATCTTCTGGTGGATTGTCCCAAATGTTCGTGTCGTCTTCAGCAGCAAAATGTTCGGCAGCCTCTTTATGTTCTAGCTCCATGTCGATATTTTGCACCATTTCTTCGTCTAGATTGTTTGAACTGGTTTCAACTGGGTTCACGTCAAGCGTCACATCTCGGTCATGAAAAGTCTCACTGTCAAACCCTGTGGCGATGACTGTAATCACCAAATCATCTTCCATCTCTGGTTTCAACGTCGCACCAAAGATAATGTTTGCGTTTGGCGACACCGCGCTGGTGATGATTTCAGCCGCTTCTTGGATCTCCGCCATGCTCATGTCGTAACCACCAGTAACATTAAACAGCACACCCTTAGCTCCATCGATTGACACTTCAATCAACGGAGATTCAATTGCCTGCTGAGCCGCCTGAGCTGCTCGGTTCTCACCGCTCGCTCGCCCAATACCCATCAAGGCTGAGCCAGCATTACTCATGATAGCCTTCACGTCAGCAAAGTCCAGGTTAATCAATCCGTGTTCAGTAATCAATTCAGAAATACCCTGCACACCCTGACGCAGTACATCGTCAGCAATTTTGAAGGTTTCCAACAGTGGAGTGCGTCGATCAATAGTTTGCAATAAGCGATCATTTGGAATGGTAATCAACGTATCAACTTGTCGACCCAAGTGAGTGATTGCCCAATCAGCATTCACTCGGCGCTTTTCACCTTCAAAGCTAAATGGTCGCGTGGCAACACCAACCACCAAAATACCCAACTCACGAGCAATTTCAGCAACCACATAACCAGCACCAGATCCCGTTCCACCACCAGCACCAATAGTCACAAACACCATGTCAGCGCCTTCAAGCGCAGCACGAATTTCTTCACGTGACTCATTAGCGGCTGCCTCACCAACCGCTGGGTCAGCACCAGCACCAAGACCATTGGTCGTTGAATGTCCTAGATGGATTTTGACGTCGGCTTTTGAGTTATGCAACGCTTGTGCGTCGGTATTCATAGCGATGAACTGCACACCATTGAGGCCAGCGTCTTTCATGCGGTTAACTGCTGAACCACCGGCGCCACCAACACCAACAACTTTGATGCTAGCAAATGTCTGAACTTCGCTTGGTTGTATTTGTGGCATTATCGTATCTCCCCTCTAATCTCTATCCAGTATATCATCTTTGACCCTGGAGTGGTCATATTTATTTGAATTTCGCGAACAACCCACCTAAAAATCCGCCAGCTTTTTGAGCAACTTTACTAGCTTTTTTACCATGAGTTTCTTCAGAGCGGGACGGATTGGTGGACATTGCCAGCATCAATCCTATCGCTGCTGCATATTCTGGATCTTTGATGTCGTCAGTCATGCCAGCATAATCCTGCACTTTACCGATTTTCACCGCCAGTCCAATCTGTTCTTTGGCAAATTCAGCTAGGCCTTTTACTTTAGCGCCACCGCCAACTAGCACGGCTCCGCTTGGCATTTTACTGATACCGCCTGCCTTTTTCAGCTCTTTAGCTACCAGTTCGAAAATTTCTTCATAACGCGCCTCGACGATTTCTGCAACTTCTGCTCGGTGGAAAACCTGCGTCTCTTTCTCATGTTTGATGTCAATCACACCCGTGGTTTCACCACCCAATTCACCATGTTGCAGTTTAACCTTTTCGGCAATTTCCAAATCAACCTTAAGGCCAATTGCCAAATCGTTGGTGACGTTCTGTGAGCCCATTGGCACAACCGAAAGATGCTGCAAATCACCCTCTTCGAACACCACCACGCCCGTTGTGGAAGCCCCGATGTCGATCACAGCCACACCATTTTCCATCTGAGATTCATTCAGCACCGCCTGAGCGCTCGCCAACACCGTTGGAACTATTCTGACAGCATCGATATTAGACATTTCCGCCAACTTGTGCAAATTCCCCAGGTGTGGCACCAATCCAGAAACAACATTTGCTCGTAGTTCCAGCCTCGTCCCTGTCATGCCAATCGGGTTTTTGATATTATCTTGCCCGTCCAATCGATATTCGTACGGAACCACTTCCAAAATCTCACGATTTGCAGGAACTTTTCCAACTGTCGCCACATTTTCCAGACGTGCTACGTCATCCTCTGTTACTTCACTACTACTCGCATTAACAGCAACCATACCGTCTACTTTAGTACTGATGATATGTACGCCATTGGTACCCAAAGCAGCCTGGTTCACTCGATGACCGCTCATTCGCTCAGCCGCATCAAGCGCCGTATCAATCGCTGCCGCTGGCCCATTCAAGTGCGTGATCACGCCCTTACGCATCCCGCTGTTGGGAGCCTGTCCCACTCCAATAATTCTTGGCACACCTGTTGTTTCGTCAATATGTCCAATAACACATCGCACTTTTTTCGTGCCGATATCAATTCCTACCGCATAATGAGATTGTTCTTGCATATGCTTACAGTATATAGGAATATGGGGTCATTTTGCAAGCTGTCAAAAAAGCATAAGCATGATACACTAGACACATGAAACGTAGTACTTTTTCTCATAAGCCTGGGTTTACTTTAGTGGAGATGATCATCATCATTTCTGTTATTGCTATCCTCTCAACAATTAGCATCATCGCCTATCAATATATCAGGCAAGATGCTTATGACGCAAAAGCCAAAACTGCACTACAGCAAATCGAGACAGCGTTTAAGTCTTATATAACCGCAGGTAATAAGGTACCGATGCGTTATTACAGTCCGTATGGTTTTTATACTGATCCAGGAGGCGGATCAACCGAACAAGGCATTCCAATCAATAATGGGGGCGGCATAGGCAAAGCCCTAGTCAATGCTGGGTTCTTATCGAGCAATTTGCTGGACAGCCTCAAAAATGGCCCCCAGAAGAATACCGCTTTAAAGAACAGTATCGCTTTTGCACAATGTGGTAAAAATAAGGCATTCTTCTATATCGAAGTATACCGAAAAGGTATGACACAAGCGGAGCTTTGGAATAAGGTTCACTCATTGGAGTGTGAGAGGAAGACTAAGGACGATTGGTATGCAGAGCATGGATTAAGTCCTTCGCTCAGTATGGCTGCAACTGGCACAGTCAACGGTCCAGCGCGCTATATACTAGCAGAGATTGATTTCACCTAATATTCTGTTACAGTTTCGTCAAGATTTCTGTACCCGTTTCAGTAATTAGTACTGTGTGTTCAAAATGCGCACCCAGACTGCCATCTCTCATGCTAATCGTCCAGCCGTCATCCTCAGTAACAATTTTCTCACCACCGAGGCTGGCCATCGGCTCGATAGCGATAGTGTCACCAGCGTGCAACATCGGACCAGTACCGCGCTGACCATGATTCGGAATCTCTGGACTCATGTGCATTTCCAGCCCCACACCGTGACCAACCAACTCGCGGATGATGCCCAGTTTCGCTTTTTTCAGCACCGCTTCAATGGCTGCTGAGATATCACCAACTCGTGTCCCGTCACCAGAGATCGCATCAATTCCCGCGTACAAACTCTGTTCCGTTGCATGCAGCAAATGTTTTTTAGCGCCACGCGGCTCTTCGTCAACCACCATGGTAAAGGCGCTGTCAGTTTTCATGCCGCGGTAGCCAATCACCAGGTCAAAACTCACTACATCACCCTTCTCAAACACATAGTCTGTCGGGAACGAGTGCACCAATTGCTCATTGGTCGACACGCAGATCACCCCTGGAAATTTTACCTCATCTGTCAAATACGTCGCTTCCGCACCAAAATCCTTGATTCGCCCAGCCACAAACTCATTAACGTCCAGCTCACTCATGCCAGCCGTTACTCGCTGCCACAGTTCGTCATAAATCGTCGCCAACATCCGCCCACATTCGCGCATATCTTTCATCTGTTGTGGCGTTTTTTCACCAGTGATCAATTGACTCATTTGGCGCCCTCAACGATTCCGCGGCTAACCAGCTCTTTTTCAATCTCATCATGAACTTGCCCTACTGTACCCACGCCGCTCATATGGATAATTGGGATATTATTGTCGTTCAAATAGTCCAAGATTGGATAAATTTCACCCCGGTAAATACTAAGCCGCTTATCAATTGCCTCTGGCGTGTCATCAACACGACCACGCACCCGCAAGCGCTCTAAAATCTCATCTCGTGGCACTTCCAGTACGATCACCAATTTAACATCCTGACCATGATGCGGTTGCGACTCAATCAACCACTTAGCCTGCTCCAACTGACGAGGATAACCGTCCAAAATCACACCGTTAATGTCCTTAGCTTTATTCAACGCCTCGCCCATCAACCCATTGATGATTTCCACCGACACCAGTTCGCCAGATTGCATACGATGAATCAATTCACCATCGTGCGTGTCGCGCAACAACTGCCCCGCGCTCAGCCAACGCCAACCATGTCGTGCCGCTAAAATCTGCCCCTGCACGCTCTTACCAGCACCAGCCGGCCCAAAAAAGATAATCATGTTTCCTCCTATTTTGTCAGTTTTTCTTTAACAATTTTTGCAACCAAAGCACCGTCAGCAGCATTACCAACCTTCTGCTTTACTGCGCCGATAACCTGTCCCATCTTTTGCATAGAAACGTCATCCATGCTCGCTACAACATCTTCAACGATCGCCATAACTTCTGCTTCACTCAACTGTTCTGGCAAAAATTCTCGCAAAATTTCCGCCTCTTGCTCCTCAGGCTCTGCCAACTCCGCGCGACCATTACTGCGGTAAAGCTCCGCACTCTCAACGCGTTTTTTCACTTCACGAGCCAGAACTTTCTCAACTTCAGCATCACTCAAGCCCTCGTCACGCTTACCCAGTGACACTTCCTCATTCAAAATTGCTGCCTTAACATTACGCAACACATCCCCACGAAAACGATTGCCGCCCAAAAGAGCGGCTTTCATTTCATCAGTGATGCGCGCTTTTAGCGCTGACATTAACGCACTCCCAGGCGCATTTTTGCCGTTTTTTCAGCCCGGCGTTCACGACGAACGATTGCCTTTTTACGGCGCTCGGCCTTTGAAATTGGTTTCTCAAAGCGCATAACGTTTTTAGCGCGAGCCAAAACACCGCTCTGCAAAACCTTACGGTTGAAACGACGAATGATGTTTTCGTTCGCTTCCTTCTGATCTTTACGTGTTACTTGTACCATACTTCCTGCATTATAACAGATGAGGAAATATTTGACAAATTACTATTCCAGATCAACCGAGTATATCGCCGCCAAACTTGCTGGCTGGTTCATATTGGCGTGTGTGTGACGAAGGATATTCCACTGACTCACTTCTGGAAGGCTGGGTATATCACGCAACCGCCCAATTATTCCCTGGACGGCAGGCCAATAATTCAGATAGCTCTGTTTTGGTATTAAAGCATGGATCTCATTTCGCACTTTTGGAGCCGCCACCCTAAAGTCCTTCTCAAACGCATTCCGCGTTAACCCAGACGGATCAACCAAGAACTGCTGAATCCAACCATTCTCGGGTGCTTCAAACGGACGGCCCAGCTCCTCTAGACTAAGTCCAACACCTCCTATGCATTCAATACGGTGAGGAGCTTCCACTGGGAGTGATATCAAGCCAGCTTCTTTAGCCGTTGGAGAAGCTGACTCCTTAACATACTTACTATTCTCTGCTCCTTCTTTTCCAAAAAAGCCAACAGCAATACCACCCAGACTCATATCCCGCGTACCCGTTGGGTCATGCAACCGCAACTCCGATACTGCGCCTGGGACCATATTTGCGACTACTCCCGTAGCCACCCTTGCTCCCAACGAGTGCCCAGATACATTGACCTTATCATAATCCTGAGCCACATGCTCCAATACCTTTGCATAATATTCACCTGCTGGTACATAGCTACCGGTCTGCCTGATTTCTTTTTGGACCGACTTTGGCAGCATACCAGAATTACCAATTCCCGGGCCATTCATCACCATATAGGCAACATTTGGATTTGCGTAAACCATATTAACTGCTTCACGCTGAGCGTTTGGATGACGAAAGGCACCGCCCCAGCCATAATACACAACCTGAAGCTCTTCCGCATCAATATCGCCGAACACCGCAGCCTCAAATCCAATACCACCCAAACCACGAATATAGCGTGGGCTTCTCAACTGCTCAATAACTTTTTCTTTCTGGTCCTTGTTGATATCAAGCCACGGATTGACCTCCAGCTCTTCAATCCTTTCTGGCGATATCTGAATTATTTTGCCATCATTAAACAACGTATTCTCAGTGCCCTCTGCTGCAGGCACTATATGGCTGACTCGTTTTAAACGAAGGCCGTCGTCAAAGCCATAATCTATTGTTGTATTACATTTTTCATTCATATGCGTAGTGCTCCAGTATGGATTATTCCTTGAACTGAGTTTCATTATATCATATAAATTGATATAAATCAACCCTGTAGCCACTGTGACGGCCCTAGTGATGACTATTCCGCCTCGCCCACGTGTAGCAATCGCCCCTCAACCGTTCGCACCCCCTGCCATTCGTTGATGGTTGGCTGAAACCACGCCGCTACCTCGTCGCCCGGATCGCGGAAAAACTCCTCTGGTGCGCTGAACGCCAACATCTGCAACACTGTACCATTTTTATCACGCAGCGCTAATTTAACGTGTTGCCCATCCGCGCCCATTCGCCGCACACTCAACACGTTTGCCATGGTAATTTTCAGGACTGGCTCTGGATTGCCATTGCCAAACGGCTCCATTTTCGCCAAATTCTCCACCAACTCCTCGTCAATTTCCGAAAAATCATCGATTTCCACATCAGCTCGTGGCAGTAAATATCGCTCTTGGTTTGTTAGTTGCAACGAATCATAAAACTCATTCACGCGCCGGCGAAAATCACTAATTTTCTCAGTCTCCAGCGTCACGCCCGCCGCCGCTCCGTGCCCGCCACCTTTGATGATGATGTCGTCCGCCGCCCGCACAGCATCCGCTGCTGAAAAATCACCAAAGCTGCGCGCCGAACCCGTCGCTTCCTCGCCACGCTCGCCGATGATAAACACTGGCCTTTTATACTTTTCCACCAATTTCGACGCCACGATGCCGATAACACCGTGATTCCAGCCATCGCTACTAACCACCAATACCCGGTCATCAGCCAACTCCTCAACTTGCTGACACGCCTCCTCAAAGATGGCATCCTGAATACTGCGCCGCTTGATGTTCAATTCCTCCAGCTTCTCACTCGCCTCCAGTGCCGCTAGCCCATCGCGCGCCACCAGCATATCCAGCGCGTGCTGCGCTGTCTCCAGCCGACCCGCCGCATTCATGCGCGGCCCCAAACCAAATCCCAAATGCCGCGCATTAACCTGCTCTGGCTCGATACCCGCTACCGCCATCAATGCTTTCAGTCCTGGGCGTTGTTGTTTTTTCAGAACCTCTAGTCCCCAATAGACATTTGCCCGATTTTCATCAGCCAACGTCACGATGTCGCAAACTGTCCCCAGTGCCACCAAATCGAGCAGCCATTTTTCATAGCCATCAGGCAAACCATCTAGTTCAGTCTGCAGCGCCTGCACCAGCTTGAACGCCACGCCCGCACCACACAAATCACGAAACGGATAACTGTGTCCTGAGAACTTCGGATTCACCGCTGCCACGCTCGGCGGTGGCGTTTCGGCAACATTGTGATGATCTGTCACCACCGTATCAATTCCCAAGCTGGTGGCATACGCAATCTCTGCATGACACAAACTGCCGGTATCTACCGTCACGATCAAATCCGCGCCCATGTCGCGCACCTTGTCCACCGCACCCATGGTCATACCATAGCCCTCGACAAACCGATTTGGGATAAAAGCGTCAACGTCCTCAAAACCAAACTTACCAAACGCATCCAGCAACAGCGCCGTGGCGCTCAGCCCGTCAATATCATAGTCACCGTAAATAACGATTTTTTCGCCCTGCTCCCGCGCTTGCTTCAACCGCGCCACCGCCTTTTTCATATCCGGCAGCAAAAACGGATCATGCTTCACCGCTGCATAATCCGGCCGCAAAAAAGCCTCGCGCGCTGCTCGCGTCATCAGACTACGAGCCGTCAAAATCCGCTCGAATAAGGTCATCAATCTCTATCAACCGAGCTACGCTTCGGCCGTGCCGCATGTTGCTGCGACTTAATCACCATTCCCTGCAACTCCTTGAAAATTGGAAATTGCTTATTTGTGAAATACGTTCGCGAATTGCCCTGTTTCTCGCTTTTGAGAAAACCGACTTTTTCTAATCTCTTTAACTCGCGCTGAATATTTCCTGGATCTTCTTTGATCAACTTCGCCAACCCACGTACATGAGTGTGAAAATCAGGATATTTAGCATAAACAACCACAATCTTACGCCTCACCCGCGATGTAATAAAAACGTCTAACATAGTCCTGTGCTCTTTACTGCATCCCCTTCTTTACTTAACTCCAGTGTAGCACAATTTTACAACACCCGACAAGTCCTTTAGCGCCAATTCATAATTACTTGGTTGATTTTTGCAACAGTCTCCTCACGTGAAGGTAGTTCATTATCCTCATAATAATGATTGATTCCCATGAAGTTTTCCTTGACGTCCAATATATGCAAATCATCAACCGTGATGTGTAATCGATCAACCGCAGCAATACTACACACGGGTAAAGCCACTACCAGTTTTTCAATACGAATTGATTTTAAAAACCCTAACGCTACGTCCAAGCTTGAAAGATTATCACCAAAGCCATCACTCACCAAAATAACCGTCCGGTCTTTCAACAACGCCGCATCAACGATACCACCATCGCCCAGTAGCCGATTAATTCGTTGGTATGCCTGCTGTTTTTGTTGTTCCAGATAGCCATGAAATTCATTAGTATACTCTCGAATCTCGCCAGACGAAAAATCACTGTTGTAGGTAAACTTTCCGCTCTGAGAAACGGCGCCAAAACTCAACCCCTCTCCAGGAACATCGATACTCTCTGAGAGTAGCATCATCAAAACACAGTGTAACCTGACCGCGATTTGCTCACCGACCAACACACCGCCTTCGCCCAATGCCAGCACTGCACAGTTTTCGTAACGATATTTTTCGAACAACTGCTGCCCCAACTCTGCGCCTGCCTGCATGCGACTCTGAAAATACATATGCTTATTGTAGCATTGATGAAGCGTTATAATAATAGCTATGCAATACTACGAGGTGTCTCCAACCACAGTCATCCGCGCTGACGCTGGCAGCTTTTCCTATGCTTCACATGAAGAGTTAGTGCCAGGAACTATCGTGACTATTCCTGTCGGCAAGAAGGTTGTCGTGGGTGTCGTTTTGCAGGAAATAACACAGCCACCATACGACACACGGGAGATAATTGCGGTCGTCGATCAGCCGCCGCTACCCAGCCAATTACTGTCACTACACACCTGGATGAGCCAATTTTATGCAACTCACCCCGCCACCGTCTGGCAAACTATCCTACCGCGTGGTGTCACCAAAAAACGACGAAAATCCATAGAGCTCACCTCTGTCGATATGCAAAATCGAACAAAAAATGTATTCACCAAAGATCAGCTCCAAGCCCTGCAAATCATTGATTCCATGACCAGTGGAACGGCTCTGCTACACGGCGTCACCGGCTCCGGCAAAACCCTGGTCTACATTGAAGCATCCCGACGCGCTGCAGCTGAGGGAAAGTCTTCCATTATACTAATTCCAGAAATAGCCCTGACGACCCAGCTGGTATCAGCCTTCACAGAACATCTCGACAACGTGATCGTCACCCACTCTCGCCAAACTGAAGCTGAGCGCCATGCGACGTGGCTGCACGTTCTCACAACCGACAAGCCCGTCATCATCATCGGTCCACGATCAGCCCTATTCATGCCCATACATAACCTCGGATTTATCGCCATTGATGAATGCCACGAACCTAGCTTCAAACAAGAACAATCCCCCCGCTATTCCGCGCTTCGCACTGCTGCCGTGCTGGCACAGCACCACAATGCAAAACTAGTTTTGGGCAGTGCCACTCCTGGTATTGCTGACTATTATTTATCTGAACAGCGACACCGACCCATTATCTCCATGTCTAAACCCGCTCGCAAAGATGCCGTCAAGCCCACTATTAAAGTCGTTGACATGACCAAGCGCAATAATTTTACTCAGCACTTTTTCCTATCAGACACCCTACTTTCTCAACTTCAACAAACCTTCAACGATGGTCAGCAGGCACTCATTTTTCACAATCGTCGTGGCACCACCGCGATCACCCTGTGTCAAAATTGCGGCTGGCAAGCTGGCTGTCCCAACTGCTTTGTGCCGCTGACACTACACCAAGACAAGCATCAACTTGTTTGCCATATATGTGGATATAACGCGACCGTCCCAACGGTCTGTCCTGAGTGCCAGCATGCCGATATCATCCATAAAGGCATCGGCACCAAGCGCATAGAGACAGAATTGAGCAAATTATTTCCTCAGCAAACCATCGCCCGTTTTGATGCGGACACTCCTAGCGACCAGACCGTAGAAAAGTTATACCAAGACGTCAAAGAGGGCGCCATTGATCTCATCATCGGCACGCAAATGATCGCCAAGGGATTAGACTTGCCACACCTACGAACTGTTGGCGTAGTGCAGGCAGACACTGGACTAACGCTACCTGATTTTGCAGCCGCTGAACGCACCTTCCAGCTACTTGCTCAGGTGGTCGGACGCGTCGGTAGATCACATCACCCAACAACCGTCGTTGTTCAAACTTACCAACCACAACACCCAGCCATCCAAGACGGCCTCACGCAAAATTACTCTGATTTTTACCACCGTACCATAGCCCAACGACAAGCAACCATGTTTCCGCCATTTACCCATCTTTTGAAACTCACTTGCGTATACAAAACCGAAGCTACTGCCATTCGCAATGCTCAAAAACTTGCCTCAACGCTCAAATCAGTTGCACCAAAAACAGTACAAATTTTAGGACCGACACCTGCATTTTATGAACGAGTGCGTGACACTTACCGTTGGCAACTGTTACTCAAAAGCCCCCAACGTGATGATTTAGTCGCCATATTAGCCCACTTACCACCACAACATTGGCAATTCGAACTCGACCCGATTTCCCTCCTCTGATATACTTGATGTATGACTAGAGACGACATTATTGCCCTACCAAATCCCCACTTGCGTCAAAAATCTCATCGTATCCATGTCATCACTGATGATGTACAACAGCTGTCTGACGACATGACTAGCGCCGCGTTAGATTGGGAGGACTCACGACCACATGAAATCAGCGCCGCTCTCGCAGCAGTGCAAGTAGATCGCTTGGAGCGAGTCGTCATCGTCCGAGCTGACTTTGATAACAAAAAAACTCGTGACTTCATGACCTTGATCAACCCAGAGATTGTCAAATACGAAGGCGATTTAGTAGCTGATTTTGAAGGTTGCTTGAGCGTAAAACACATCTATGGCAAAGTACCACGCTACACCAAAGTTCGCGTCAAAGCTTTAGACCTGGAAGGCAACGAGATCCGCTTCAAAGCCGAGGGCTTCTTAGCGCGCGTCTTGCAACATGAAATTGACCACACCAACGGCATCGTCTTCATTGACCACATCCGCGATACGCACGATGCATTTTACACCCTTGATGACTCTGGTGAATTACAACCGCTCAATTATGACACGAGCATCAAAGATAACACTGATCTTTGGGGATAACCATGTCTGAGATAGTATTTTTTGGCACCGAAGAACACAGCCTCATCACCCTCAAAGCCCTGCATGAAGCACAATTTCACATTGCTGCCGTCATCACCAAGCCTGACGCACCCAAAGGCCGAGGCGGTAAACTATCAGAGCCTGCTGTCAAAACATACGCTCACCAGCACAATATCCCTGTTTGGCAACCAAACAACCTCAAAGACATTCTACCAGCCATTCAAACGCTCAAATCGCCCGTAGGTGTTTTGGTGAGCTACGGAAAAATCATACCTCAGTCAATCATTGATCTATTCAATCCTGGCATCATCAATCTCCATCCATCACTCTTACCGCAATACCGCGGTCCATCGCCCATTGAAGCTGCCATGACCAACTTGGACTCCCATACCGGCATATCTTTGATAAAATTAGATGCCCAAATGGACGCCGGACCAATTTACCATCAAGAGTCCATCTTGCTCTCCGGTAACGAATCTCGTGATGAGCTGTACTGCAAATTATTCAATCTGGGTTCACAACGCTTGGTCGAATTATTGCCTCGCATCATATCCGGAGACATACACCTCAAACCACAACAAGATTCCATCGCCACCTACTGCAAATTATTATCAAAACAGGATGCACCCCTCGATCCACAGTCCCTCAGCGCCAAACAGGCAGCCGCACGAGTCAGAGCCTATCTCGGTTTTCCTCGCTCTACTATGATGTTTGACGACCTCCGTCTCATCATCACCAAAGCTCACCCTGATGTCACGCCAAAAACCGCTCTAGACCAGTGCTACCACGATGGACAATTCCTCATCATCGACGAACTCATCGCACCAAGTGGCAAAAAAATGACCGCAGAAGCGTTTCTCCGCGGTCATAAACATCAATAACCCGTATAGCTAGGCTGCTGCTTGCGAAGTAGCAGAATCAGCTCCTAAAATCACGTCACGATTCGCCACGATTTCTCGCTTTAGCTCATCCAACACAGCGGCAACTACATCTCGATAGTCTGGTCGGTTTACTTCTAGCCATTTTGTTGCCGCAAATTCATCTCGCAAGCGTGGGTCATCCATCGGTACTCCAGAAACTTGCACCAAACGCTGGAACATTGGGTCCTGCATCAAATTAGGAACGTGCCGCGCCAAAAAATCATCTACTGCCCCCGGACGCTTATCTATGATGCCAGAAAACTCTTCCAGTTGAGCATCGCTCATACCCTGGCTCAACCGCTCACCAACGCGAAGCTCCAGCTCACTGTAGATGTGCTGCAAAAACGGCTTGCGCTGCTCCTCCGGCAATTGGTCCAG
Source organism: uncultured Candidatus Saccharibacteria bacterium (assembly GCA_963535375.1). Lineage (GTDB taxonomy): Bacteria > Patescibacteriota > Saccharimonadia > Saccharimonadales > Saccharimonadaceae > Nanosynbacter. Next base: position 124,676 of record CAUSVT010000003.1, read on the forward strand.
CCCGAGCTCTTTGAGAAATTCGTCATTCAGTTGGAACATAGTCCTCCTTTTCTTTCGTCTATACTCTCCATAAATTATAACAGCAATCCCGAAAGATTGCCATTATAACCTACTCATTACCGTTATTCACGCACCATATTCAGTGCGTCATTGTGCAGTGCCTGCAACTCAGTCATTGTTTGGTTCATTGCATTCTGCACGATTTCTGTCAGATTGATGCCGTTGCCTTGGCACCAGTTGAGCAACATTGGAACGTCTTCACTGTCCAGCAAAGCCTCAAATTCTTCCCTTTTTTGCTCACCAACAGCCGCCAACAATTGATCAGTAATCTTTGCTTGCACACTGTTGGTCACATTCTGCCGCATCTGTTCTTTTGCCTCCGGCGGCAACATCCCAAAACCAGCTTGTGCCAAAAATTCATCAGTAATTTCAAACATTTATATCTCCTTTTTGTGTTATTATACCTTACTATTTACGCAGCTAGTACATGCCTGTATTGATCTAGTACTCCGATAATATTTCCAGTGTCAAAGCTTCCATCGACCTTGAGTATTTCTTTACTGCCATCGACGATCCATTCAACCTCGTGTCCATTTGCTTGTGCTAAGTCTGCCAACCGATGCAGCTCACTTGTCGCATTTTCAGCACCAAACTGTCCTACTGCCCAATCCCATGGATATTCGTAACTACCAACTGGCGAGATAACCTCTGGTTGCGTAGTAGAGCCACCGTTGGGAGTTTCTACACTAGGAGTACTGCCTGTATGCTCTGCGCCAGTAGTACTTTCACTACCTGAAGCATGATTTACATTATCATGTCCTGCTCCAGAAGCATGGCTCTCAGCACCAAATACTGTTGACTTCAGTATTCCTGTAGTAATGCTACCTGCAGCGTAACCAATAGCTACCTTACTCATTGCCGAGCGAACTTTCCGACGAAGTCGCTCCTGACGCTCTTCACTTGATTTCTGACTACTATCGACATAGGTATCGACCATAGATTCCATCATTTCATCAGTATCTTTGGCATCTTTAGCACCCTGCTTAAACACGTCCTGCCAGGCATCCTGTGAGTTATCAGTTACGCGCTCTTCACCGCGATGTGACTCTAGTACAGATTGTTTGACCACTCCAGCTGTTACTAGACCTGCGCCCAAACCAACCGCCGTAGTGATTGGCCAAGTTGCGACAGCGGCAGTAACCGCACCAGCTGCTGCACCACCAGCACCAAGCTTCAGCCATTGAGATAGCGTGCTACCGCTGGTGGCCTTATCTCCAGCCTTTGTAACACCCTTTCTGAACCACGCTGCAAGCTTGTTAACCTTGCCAGCAACTCTCTTGAATTTAGATTGTTCACCTTCATCAAGCATAAAGCGTTGGTCAAGCATCTCATCATACACTTCCGTTGTCTTCTGAGCCGTTTCCTGCATACCCTGGAAGGCACGAGCCGCCATCATCTGCGCCAATAGTTCCTGCTGCTTTGCTAACTCCTCACCTGAGAGTTGGTTCAGCTGCTCAATCTGTGATGCCATCTCTTCCTTGGCCACAGCCAATTCACAAGCCTTTAGCTTATCTGCTGCTTCCTCCAGTGCTTCCTTGCGCTTCTTTCCGCCAAACCATTCTTTAAAGAAATGTGATTCAACATCAACACGTGCTTTAGCAAACGCCAGCCTTGCCGCGTCCAGCTCCTGCTGTGCCTTACTCTTTTCAGCTGATTGAGAAGCTTCGCCCTCGCCAAGGTATTTATCACGCTGTGCTTGCTCGTACAGGCTCAAACCTTCAGGGTTCTCGTCTGGAGTCTTGACTTTCGCCGGAGCTTCAGGAGACAATTGAGAAGTCTCACCCTCGTCAAGGTATTTATCACGCTGTGCTTGCTCGTACAGGCTCAAACCTTCAGGGTTCTCGTCTGGAGTCTTGACTTTCGCCGGAGCTTCAGGAGCAGCTGCAGTATTTCGATCTATTAGCGCTTGCCTCCAGCGGTAATATTCCTTAGTAGAAGAGTCAAGCTGACCTTGATTAGCTGCTAAATAGTCCTCAGTAGTCGAACGTGATGCAGGCGTTTCTTTATTCATTCGTGGTGGTTCCTTTCACTTGGATGCGCCAAGATTAGTTGGAGTTTTTCTCTAATAGAAATACTAGCACAAATTGTTAAAAAAGTCAATAACCTTGCTTAAATATTCTATCTAGAGCGTCTTTTTCACCAGCTCACGCGTAAAGAACTCGAGCTCATCGCCTTCTTCTACTATAATTTTCTTTGCAGTTTTCAGGCTCAAGCCACACATTTCACCTTCAAATACTTCTTTAGCCTCTTGCTGCTGGCGCTGTACGCTTGAAACCTCAACTTCGGCTATCTGTTCACCTTTACGTTTTAAACGAGCCAGGAGGCCCTTTGAAACCTTTCCACGCATCATTTCACCACCAGCGATCACCTCTTCACGCATCGTACGGAACACACCCTTCACCTTAAGCGCACCGATCTCTGTCTCTACCACTTCTGGAGCCAACAGGTTTTCCATGGACAATTTTGCGTCATCCAGCAGTTCATAAATCACTCGGTACAGGCGTACTTCTACTTTCTCGCGAGAAGCCAACCGCTTAACAGCAGGAGGCAGATCAACGTTGAAACCGTAAATGACAGTATTTTCACCAGTTGCCAGATGAATATCATTCTCAGAGATATTACCCACACCATGACCAATTACCCGCAACTCGACTTCGCCGTTGGTCTCGATCAATTTCAAACTATCAATAACCGAGGTGAGAGAGCCCTGCACATCAGCCTTGATGATGACGTTAAATTCTTGTGCATCATGCTTCTGATTCATCATCTTCAAGATGTCAGCGCCTGTCACATTGGTAGTTGCTGCACGACGTTCCTGTTCTAATTTGGCTTTAGCGGCCATTTGTCGTGCTTCCTTTTCATTTTTCGCGATGACAAAACTATCCCCAAACTGTGGTAATTCCTTAAATCCTGTCACATTCACTGGTGTTGAAGGACCCGCTAGCTTCATGGCCTTGCCACGAAAGTCCAACATGGTGCGCACCCGACCATAAGCCGTCCCCGCAACCAAGTAGTGCGATGGCTTCAGCTGTCCATGCTCCACCAACAAACCAACCACAGCACCACGACCAGTCTCCATGTGTGCTTCAATCACCAGCCCTTCCGCTGGCGTATCAACGTCCGCACGCAGATCTTCCATATCAGCCACCAACAAGACCATGTCCAACAATTTATCAAGGTTTTGACCTGTCTTGGCGCTCACCTCAACCATGACCGTGTCACCGCCCCATTCTTCAGGGTTAAGTCCATGCTCAGAGGCCAATTGCGTCTTTACCAATTGTGGGTTAGCGGTATCCTTATCGATCTTGTTGATCGCCACCACAATCTTTGCATTCGCAGAACGCGCAAACCGGATAGCTTCCACCGTCTGAGGTTTAACACCATCATCGGCCGCCACCACGATGATAACCACATCAGTCAAAACCGCTCCATGCTGCCTTAGTGCAGCAAACGCTTCGTGACCAGGTGTGTCGAGCAATGTAATTACTCGGCCGTTACGTTCCGCTTGATAGGCACTAATGTGCTGCGTGATACCACCAGCTTCACCCTCAGCAGTCTTTTTATCCAAGATGGCGTCAAGCAAGCTCGTTTTACCGTGGTCGACGTGTCCCATAACCGCTACGATAGGCGGACGCGCTACAGCTTTGTCTGTCAACTGATGCACATGACGCAATGGTGTATCTGCAGCAGCCGCCTGCTTGCGCTCCAGCTGCACATCCAAGCCAAGTTCTTCCACTACGATCTGAGCGGTATCAAAATCAAGGCGTTGATTGATTGTTGCGGCGATACCGTTTTTGAACAACTCACCAATCAGCGTGGTCACGGATAAACCAAGGGTCTCTGCAAGCTCACCGACAGTTACTGAATCTGCAATTTTGACGATTTTTTCTGCCATAATAAGCTCCTCTCACCTCTGGTACGTCACCACGCCTCAGGGATTTTGTTCTAATTATTTTTTCTTTGCTTCACCAAGTGTCAAAGAGATCTTACGGCTCTCTTTATCAATATCAAGCACCGTAAAACTCTTGCGCTCATTCAAAGTGAATACCTTCTCTGGATCAGTGCCGTCACCGCCCAGCTCAGACACATGAACCAATGCCTCAACTGCTGGACTTAGTTGTACGAAAGCACCAAACGGAGTGATGCGAGTAACCGTTCCTTCAACTTGGTCTCCCGACTTGAACTGCTCAACTTCCTTCAACCAAGGGTCTGGGGTCAGCTGCTTCATACTGAGGCTCAAACGATCCTTGTCGATAGCGATAATCTTTGCTTCGATCGTCTCGCCAACTTTCACGTAGTCGCTTGGGCTACTGACGCGCTCCCAGCTGATTTCTGAGATGTGCACCAGGCCTTCGATGCCTTCAACATTCACGAACACACCAAAGTCAACAACACCGGTAACAACACCACGAACTGTGTCGCCGATTGACAATTGCTTAAATCGTTCTGCCAATCCTTCTTTGATAGCTTCTTTTTCAGAGAAGATCAACTTGTTGGCCTTTCGGTCAGCGTCCAATACGCGAACTTTCATTTCAACATTGACCAATGCATTCAAGCGCTGCAAGATTTCATCCTTGTCGCTTGAACCAACTCGTGGGTAGTGCTCAGCTGACAATTGAGATACCGGCAAGAAACCACGAACCCCTTCGTATTCAACCAACAAACCACCACGGTTTGCGTCATATGGGGTAATCGTGATGATTTCACCACTCTCTAGCTTCTCAGCAACTTCATCCCAGCCTCGATCTTTAGCCGCTTTGCGCAGGCTCAACAAGCTGTATCCGTTGTCAAGTTCTGTATCAATAACACTTGCGGTAACTTCGTCACCAACAGCGCAAGTCTTTGAGAAACCAACTTCACGCCTTGGGACCAAACCAACGCCCAACGGCCCCAGGTCAATCAACACCTCGTGCTTCTTTACTGACAAAACTGTACCGTGAACTACTTCACCAGCTGTCAATTGTTTAACATTATCGCCTGCTTGTGCCAGCAGGTCATCCATTGTAATTGTGGCGTTTGCCATAAGTCTTTTCAGACTCCTTCCTTAAAATTAATATTTTTGAGTCACACTAAAAAAGTAGACATCAAGCTATCTTTATAGTACCACAATCTGTTAGCAAAAGTCAAAGAGAGGCTATACAACCTTCCGAGAACGGGCGTATGCGACTGCCATACCCGGAATAACGCCAACGATCAATAACTCCCCGATGTGATCAGCTGGACCGGTTGTCGGTAGATTCGCAGTGCTACTGCCATTAGTAGCGGCTGCAGGAGCAGCTGGAGTGGCAGGGCCAGTCGGAGTAGTAGGGGCGGGCTGCTGTGTCACTGATGGCTCCTGAGCATTGCCCGTAGACTGGTTCTTAGGCTGTTCTTGTTTTTGTGAGTTATTTGACTGAATGTTGGTCGTAGTATTTGGCTTAGATGTTTCAGATTTGTTTTGTTCGGATTTTTCATCTTTTTGGGCAAGTTCTTGTTTTTGTGCATTGTTATCTGTGGCGACAGGCACTATAGCATTATTATCTTGCTGACGAGCAGTATACAACAAACCAAGCGCCAAAATAGCCAGCATTACTCCTACCACCGTAAAAGTCATCACTGAGCCTCTTTGTTGATTGGTCTGCTTCATACTAGTCTCCACATTTGCACATTTGTCTATTACGAGTCATTATAGCACATCTGTTCTACCTCTGTAAAGTAACATGGTATACTAGTTTTACTATGTCGATCGATGAATTACTCCTGTTAGTTAGGCGTGACTTTCCGAATTACACCATCACTACTGGTGATGATTTTAGTTGGGCGCCAGCCGCTAAAACGATTACAGTTGATACTAAGCATAATTCGCCTGCTCAGCTACTTCATGAAGTTGCCCACGCCGAGCTTGGTCACCAGACCTTCTCTCGAGACATTCAGCTCATAGAAATGGAGCGAGAGGCCTGGGAATACTGCACTAAGGTTCTAGCGCCACGCTATGATGTGTCGCTAGCTATGGACGACGATGTTGTCCAGGAATCGCTTGATTCCTATCGATCATGGCTCACCTCCCGCAGTAGTTGTCCTCATTGCGGAGCTATCGGGCTACAGAAGGCAAAAGATACCTATTCTTGCATGCATTGTCACGTCCAGTGGCAAGTCAATGAGGCAAGAACCTGCCACCTAATTCGGACAATAAAATAACACACCTGGCATTCCAAGGTGTGTTACCGATCACCAGAATAAGATTTAACTAGTCAGCTGAGATGGCTGTTGTCTTGCGGCGACGTGAAATCCTGCCGCCTTTAGCACCAGCGATACGAGCCAATGCTGGGTTAGCAGCAAAGCCGCCAGTACGACTGTTACGTCCACCCTTAGCACCAATTTTTGCGTAAAAGTTTGGATCTTTTGCCAAATTTTTAGCTGCCGCTTTCTTACCGCCTGCTTTTGTTCCTGCCATGAAAGTTTTCCTCCACTATTAAAAAGATTTCCACATGCATTATCGTGGAAACCCTCACCTTTATATATCACACATGATATGTGTTATGAATACATAATAGCATACTGCTAATACTTTGTCAATATTTACATTATCTACATACTAGGTTATACTCAAAGAGTAGTGATGTTCACCACACAGTTCTCGTCTTCTGCGAGATTCGAGAATACATAAATAGCGCCCCGTTCAAGGGCGCTATTTTGTTAGTTGTTTGAATAGTTACTTAAATACATAAAGATAATGATAAACAGGTCCATATAATAAAAACCACCCTATTCGGGTGGTTTTTATATAATTCGGCACCGTGCTAGTTTCCCACTTTCGCAGTATGATCGCCGCTGGGGAGCTTAACTTCTGTGTTCGGAATGGGAACAGGTGTTTCCTCCTCGCCATGGGCACCGAAGTAAGGCTTGCTCCTCATAGGTTCCATTCAGGCAACCCGGGGAAGCCTTGCTTCGATGTCCAACAACTTTCTGCACGGATGAATTTTTAATCAACTATGGTGTGATGATACACACCAATTACTAGTCAAGTCTACCTTATCCGTAATGTTTATGCAAGCATAAACTCCACGGACAAGGACATAAAAAGGCAATGGGACTATTAGTACGCTTTAGCTCCATGCATTA
>CAUSVT010000004.1:0-125585 GCA_963535375.1 uncultured Candidatus Saccharibacteria bacterium
TGTGAAACCTTTAGTTTTGTTTGAAGAAATCATTTCTGATTTGCCCCCTATTTTTTGGTTAAGTTATTAACAATTTTGATTGTATCAGAGCAGTTTTAAAAACACAAGCATTTTATCATTGTGCGTTGAGCGACCTGGCATACATGATGCCAGTGTAGCTGATTTCACTACCTGCAACTTGACGTTTGGCGGTCAATTTGATCCTGACAGCACTTGGTTCAGAACTGGAAATATTGATATAGTCAATCTGTAAATCAGTTGCAGAATTTGACGACATCACGGTTTCTGTCTTTGGACGCTGCCAGGTATTTGGCGACGTTTGGCACGCATTCATGGAAACTTTTCTCATGAGCTTTGAGCCGGAAACTGAATACTCCAGGTTGTATGACAAGGCTTCTTCGAGCAGGAGCCCAGCGCTCGCCACTGAACAGTCCTTTTTGACCAGTCGCCGGTCGGTTGCTAGTGGGTTCTTGTTGGTGACAAAATTATTGGTACTTAGCGCAAATGATGAGTCAGGGTTGATAACCAGACTAGTACGCACGTCTTCTTCCATACGATCCAGCACCGCCTGCACTTCGTTTTGCAGCTGAGAACGAGCAGTCGTACGCATGGACTCCGTCGTCAAACTGATAACGATACCAACGATGCCCGCCAAAATGATGATCACCAATGGCGATATCACCAACATCTCCACCAGCGTAAACCCGCGCTGAGACTTACTGTGAGACATAGACCGCATGAGAAACTTCCTTTGCTGGATTGTCATACTTGGCAGTAGCCGTCACGCGCATTACTCCAACGTTTGGCTGAACACGGCAACGCTTAAGCGTGATATTTACCGTTCCGAGCAGCGCATTGGTACGAGTGATGGTCTGTTCAGGATGAGATGAGCCAAAGCAGAGTTGCGATATTTCTTGATAGGTACCTTCAGAACGCAGCACTTCATATGCCAAAGTACTGGCCTCCGACAGTTTGCGGGCATCACTACCGCGAAACACTACTACCTGGTACAGCTGGTAACCACTGATGATGAAAAGTGACGCAACAAACAGTGTAATCATCAGCTCAACGACGGTAAAACCTTTTTTCATCACCGATTCTTCTCCACTATTTTCCACTCAAGGGGCTGCCCCTCGAGATGATACATGATGATATAGCCCTGACATTCGTCAGTCAAGGTGATACAGCGGTTGCCTGAACGGTTGATAGCAAAATACGCGTACGCACCGTTGGCGTAACCTGATGGTTTATGAGTATTGTAGTCGCTCGTATACGACATCAGCATTGAGCGATTTAGTGGGGTCGAGTGTGATCCATACTGCAAAACACCAGCGGAGACAAACTTCTCTCCTGGCAGCGGACCCTTCTTCGCAGCATCTGGTAATTCGGAAAATATTTGATCGAAAAGTGCGTCAGTCATGGCGCTACCGCCCGCCCCATTGACCGCATGCGCTGGATAGCTACCAGCAGATTTGATGATATTGTTTGACGAGTCGCGCAGTTCGCGAGGATATAATGATTCTAGATAATTTTGAATGGTCGTGATATCACCCTCACGCGTTTTGTCACGAGTTGAAACTTGATATGACCGAAAACTAACGGTACCGATGGCTAGTAAAATAGCCATGATAGCCATCACGATAATCACTTCCACAACCGTGAAACCAGTTCGTCGACTCATAGTATAAGCATAACCAGAAATGAGCGTCAGTGCAAGCCTATAATTCTAATGGTTCTTGCTCAATGCGGACATGAAATTGGTCATACACTGTTTGGATGATGGCTTGGCGAGCAGATTCGAGGTCATGATAGGTTGCGGCATGAGGATTGGTCAGCACCAACGCGTTTTTGTCATGAATTTTCATGTTGTGAAGCTCTTTACCGCGGAAGCCCGCTTGATCGATCAGCCAACCAGTCGGAATCTTATAAGTCCCATCTGGCATAGCGTAATTTGGCACATCAGGGTGAGTTTGCCGAATCGCGTCCAGTGTCTCTTGACTGACCATGGCATTCTTAAAGAATGAACCGCTATTGGGCGTCACGGTCGGATCAGGCAGTTTGTCGTGCCGAATGGCAATTACTGCTTGGCGAATGGCTACCGGGGTGTAATCGGTGATGTGATGTTTATCGAGATATCGCTGCAAACCAGCGTAAAATGGCGGCTGTGGAGCGCGGCGTGACAAGCGAATGGTGATGGCCGTGATGCAGTAGCGACCCATCTGTGAGCCACGGAAAATACTGTGGCGGTAAGAAAAATGACACGCCTCAGCAGACAAAACAACCATGGCGTCTGTAGCTGAATCATATGCCTCAACCTCCACTAAGGTATCTGCTATCTCCTGCCCGTACGCACCAACATTCTGCACTGGCGCAGCTCCAGCCGTGCCAGGGATGGCAGACATTGCTTCAATGCCGCTCAGGCCCATGCCTACCGTTCGCGCCACCACTTCGTCCCAAACTTCACCAGCGCCAATTTTGAGCGTTACTGACCGCTCATCTTCTGACACAACCTCAAAACCCTTGATACGATTGAGTAGTACAACGCCCTCAAAACCTTCGTCTTTGGCGATCACATTACTGCCGCCACCCAACACAAAAACCGGCAATTGTTGCGACTGGGCATCGTGATATATCTGTGGAATCTCCTCCGCTGTCGTGGCCTCTGTCAAAAAGCGTGCATTACCGCCCACTTGCATGGTGGTGTATTGTTTGAGAGAAATGTCTGTGGAAATATTCATATGGTGATATTATACCACCCTTGATATACTGTGTCATTTTCATCAAATGATAAGTATGGTATAATTTAACTTGGTATGCACCCGTAGCTCAGCGGATTAGAGTACTTGGCTTCGAACCAAGGGGTCGCAGGTTCGAATCCTGCCGGGTGTACCATATTCGTCATCATCACCTTGAAATCTTTACTGACGAGTTGACACGCCCCGTTAGCTCAACTGGATAGAGCATCGGTTTCCGGTACCGAAGGTTGCAGGTTCGACTCCTGTGCGGGGTACCACACACGATACTCACACCTCTGCAAACAGACTGCAGAGGTTTTTTGATACCGCAGCATCTAGCTAATCTGACGGTCGCTCGGGGCCTCACCTACTGCCGCGCGAATTTGCTCAGCAGTGATGATGGTTGTACTGCCTGGCGCAACTGTGCCCGCTAACAGCTGCTTGGCAACAGTATTTTCGACAGCGCGCTGCACAACGCGTCGCATAGGTCGCGCACCAAGGCGTGGATCGTATCCAGCATCAACGAGTAGCTGCTTGCCCTCGGGTTCGACGGCAACTTGAATTTTCTGAGGCTCAAGCGTACGGTTAACTCCCGCCAAAATCAAGTCGATGACTTGCAATAGTTCAGCTTTGCCTAGAGGACGGAACAACACAATTTCATCAAATCGGTTCAGAAACTCGGGACGGAACAAATTGGCGTTTATTAGTTCATTGATGAAGGTTTGTTCAAATTGTTCCAGCTGATAGCCACGCTCGATGTATTCACGGATGCGGTCAGCGCCAGCATTTGACGTAGCGATGACGATGCAGTCGCGAAAACTAACTTCTCGGTTTTTCTCATCACGCAGAATACCTTCATCCAGCAGCTGCAACAACGTCGTCAGTACTTGCGGATGCGCCTTTTCTATCTCATCAAGCAACACTACTGAAAACGGCGCTTTTTGCACCTGAGCTGTCAAGCTCAGCGGATCATTTGCGCCGTCCGCAATCAAACGAGCAACGTCTTCAGCACGAACAAATTCGTTCAGGTCCAGTCGCACCAAGTTACCTTCACCGCCAAAGTATACTTCTGCCAAGGCTTTTGACAATTCAGTTTTACCAACACCAGTTGGCCCCAAAAACAGGAAAGTACCGATGGGGCGATCAAGATTTCTCACGCCAGCGCGCGCTCGACGGATGGCGTCAGACACCACCGACACGGCACGTGATTGGTTGATCATACGCTGGTGAATCAATGATTCAAGATTTAACAATTTCTCACGTTCATCACCACCAGAGGCCGCAGCGATCTTGATGCCCATAGTTTTTTCCGCCGCATCATCCACTGACTGCGCGGTGATGAGACCACCCTTGGAGATGCTGGCGGTTGATTCCAATACTTTCAGCGCTCGCCCTGGCATAGCCAAATCTTGGACGTAGCGATCACCAACTCGATACGCTTCATTGAGCGCCTGCAACATGTACGTCACGCTAAATTGATGTTCAAAGGAAATCAATTGGTCGCGCATAATTTTCATGGTTTCAGCACGATCCGTCGGCTGGACTGCTAGCGTATTTAACGCATGAGCCAGCTGGGTGTTACGTTGAGAAATTTGCAAAAATCGCTGCTGATCCAGAGACAAAATGATACGCAAGCGACCGGCTTCTAAAACGGGCAATAGCAAATTGCTCATATCCACCGAACCAACGCCCTCTTCAAAAAACAGCTGAGCATTCTCCAAGCACAAAATAACATTTTTTGAGGCAAACGCTTCATTGAGCAGTCTCGTTACTAACTGCTCCAATTCACCACGACCGCCCGCCACAGAAATCAACGCCGACGCGTCCAGCAAGAACACTTGTCGATATAGCAAATTGGACGGCACTTCCTTGTGCCCATCGATCAGCATTTCTGCAAATGCCGCGATGAGCGTACTTTTGCCGACACCATCTGGACCAACCAAAGCAACATTTTGGCGACCGCCCGTATTGAAAATTTGTAGCATCTGATCTAGCACATCAGTATGTGCGTCCAAACGCGTCATGATCGTCCCGCCCGACACTTGTTGACTCAGGTTTTGGGCAAATCGGCTGAGTAACGGCGTGTAACCAAACGACCAATCCCGCGCTATACCACCAGTGCGCAGCGGTTTTTCTTTGAAATCTTCAACCAGCGCTTTCAGCCGCTCATACCAGCGAATTCCCTCCAATACGTCCTGAAAATCCAGCTTCAAGCTTGCCAAAATAGCGTCGTGGCTCGGGAACACTTTAACGATGGCTGCTGCTACAACTGCACCCGTCACTTTGGGGCTATTGGTTTCCTGCCAGATGTCAATCGCCGCTTGCCAGATGGCGTCGGTCATCCGTGGATCATCGGACGCAATATTACTCAGGAAGTTCGGCGTCAGCCCAAGGCGCACCGCCAAAAATTGACCAGCCCGAGTCTTTGAAATAGCCATCACTAGCTCTTGTGGCGTCGGGTTTTTGCTCAATTGGCCCAGCAAATCCGCAGCCATAACGTCATCAAGCGTCGTCGGATGCTTACTCACTTCAGCAGTTTTGAGGTCACCTTGCCACCAAATCGTCAGCATCACAAATGGACCGCTCATACCCACCAACAGCCAACCGATTGGCCCGTGATGAATCACTGACCAGCAGCCCAACAAGATCATCGCCAGACTACACAGACCCAGTAGTAAATGCCAGACATCGCCAAAACGAACCGAAAATCGCGCCTTTTGCGACCGCTGGCTGTCATAGCGAATTATCGGCTCAATATTCATGATGCTACTCCCATTTGCCAAAATATGATGCCTATCAGTGGCGCCAGTGGCAGCAGCAGCCAGGCTAGAATGATCAACACACTCCAGAGTAATCGAACTAGCAAGCAAACAAGTCCGACCATGATCAAGATCGTTCGTAAAAATGCGCCAAACACTCTGGAAAATGACCTGTCGAGGAACGCTCGAAATTGCTCTGGCAATCCACCTTGGACCACGCCGGCAGATATTTGCCGAAATGGATTAAACAAGGTTTTGAGCAGCAAGCCAATTGAGAAAAAATCAGCTGTTTTTAATAGACCAACGCATACTTGTCGTACGTGTTTGTAAAACCCAGTACCATACCACCACTGAAAGATTCCCACCAAAAACATACTATCAGTATATCACGACTCGCGCGGTTGGTGCTATAATATCTCTATATGATTCGACACATAGTGACAACCGCCATCGGCAAAGCTGTCCGTGGCGGCATGAGATTACGCGGCGGCGGCTCGGCCCTGCCAGGCCTAGTAGTAGAAAAAATTGACTCAGGTTTCATCCCTCGCGCGCTGCAAGATTTGCCCTACGGCGTGGTCGTAGTGTCAGGAACCAACGGCAAAACCACCACAACAAAAATTGTCGTCGAGCTGTTGGAAGCGACAGGTCTGAAAGTCTTCACTAACCGCACTGGTAGTAATTTCTCTCGTGGTGTGGCGGCAGCACTATTAGGTGCTGTCAACCAGCGAGGCAAATTGGACGCTGATATCGCAGTACTGGAACTAGACGAGGCCTGGGCTGTTAAATTTGTGCAACAGGTGCAGCCAAGATACTCGCTGCTGCTCAACGTCATGCGTGATCAGCTGGATCGATTTGGCGAGATAGACACGGCAGCCGGTTTTTTGGAAAAAATTGCGGCAGCCACCACCGAACGTGTAGTTTTGAATCGTGACGATCCACGGGTCTTTCGCATCCATGAAAAAACCTCGGCAGCAGCAACCTATTTTGGTTTAACGACTGACCTGTTGCGACTGATGCCGACCGATGATTCCCTGAAGACTGGTGATGCTGTAGCCAATGAATCGGTACCTGCAGAAGTGGTACTCACAGCTGTAGCGGAACAAGGCGCTGAGTTCTTGATAGATGGCACACGTCACAGAACTGAGGTTGCGCTTAGTGGTGTATATAACCTGTTGAATGCGGCGGCGGCCTTGGCGCTCGTTCGAACCATCGTACCAGAAGCACCAATTCCTGTCTTGCTAGACGCGCTGTCAAAGGTCAAACCAGCGTTTGGTCGCGGCGAGACTATCACCTACAATGGTACGTCCATTGACCTCCTGTTGGTCAAAAACCCCAGTGGCTTTCGGCTCAGCTTGTTGTCTTTCGGTAAACGACAGCATCATACTATGATCGCCATCAATGATAATTATGCTGACGGTCGCGACATGAGTTGGCTGTGGGATGTTGATTTTTCTGTGCTGGAGAATGTCAGCGTGGTCAGTGGCGTTCGAGCCTATGACATGGCACTGCGACTGAACTATGACGAGGTCACCGTTGGTGCTGTCGAACCAGATTTGGCAAAAGCGCTGGATGAATTTTTAGCACACGAGCCGACAGAGCCAAAACAAATTTTCTGTAGCTATACCACCATGACCACCTTGCGGCGATTGCTCAGCGAGAAAACGGACGTGGAGGATATCTCATGACAACGATTACCATCATCCAGCTATACCCTAAAGATATGAACCTCTACGGTGACTGGGGCAACACTTTGGTGCTCAAAAAAAGGCTGGAGTGGCGAGGCTTTAGTGTCGAAATCATTGACCATAATCCAGGAGACACAACTGACTTTTCAACTGGAGATATCTTTGTCGGTGGCGGCGGACAAGACGCTGGGCAGTTGGCCATTCAAGACGACTTGCTGTCACGCGGTGAGGAATTGAAAACTCTGGCAAATGACGGCGTTCCCATGCTGCTCATCTGTGGGATGTATCAGTTGTTTGGGCGACAATTTGTTACCAATGACGGTTCTGTCATCCGCGGCATCGGCGTACTGCCCGTGGAAACGACTGCCGGAGAGGAACGACTCATCGGCAATATCACCCTGGAGAGCGAACAGTTTGGCACAATCGTTGGCTATGAAAATCACAGCGGCCAGACGTTCCTGGACGACACAGTTCAGCCACTGGGCAAGGTAGTCCGTGGCGCTGGCAATAATACCACTGACGGCACCGAAGGAGTTCGGTTCAATAACGTCATAGCAACCTACCTGCACGGATCGTTATTACCGAAAAATCCAACGATAGCTGATTTTTTGATAGCCAAAGCCTTGGAACGACGCGGCATATCGACCGACAATCTCAAGCCACTTGACGTTGATACCCTGGCGCAGACAGCGCAACAAGTTGCGGCTGAGCGACCTCGATAAATATCTTATAAATTACAGACTAGCTCAGTCTAGTACTACCAGTGCCTCATTAAAATCTATATGCATATCACTTGCATCCACTATTGCTGGGAGAATTTCAGAAGCTGGCACCCAATCTTCTCCTGGTAGAGTCATTTCCTTTACCAAAACAGCTATATTGGCTGTTCCACCCAATCCAGCCAAAGTTCTTCTGACGCGCTCACTATAGATATCATAGATAGAATTTGGGGCTTCCATAAAATAAAATCTCCTCACATTTGGCTACTACTTACTGAATATTATACCATTAATTATAAAACACGTCACGGACAATTCCATGACGTGTATGTGAGATTACTTTATGGTCGCCCTCTCCCTACCCCACTCAAAACAATGGGAGGCGTGTTGGCGGTATGTGATGGGCGTCGTTGACCCTGCGGTAGTGCCGACGGGGCGCGGCTCTTCACAGACGGAGGATCCTGGCAGTTCGCTAGACATGGCCGGCAGAGCGGACACTGAGCAAGGCAACCGGACGAGCACCCTGGCAAATACCGCCGATGCGGACAGCGTGGAGGAGCCTGGGCAAGGAGGACGATGCAGACTCCCCGGCTGCCAGGACGGTCGCAGAGAAGCATGAACGAGATGAAGACCTAGATGTTCTACCAAGCTCCGCCACTATGGCTGGCGCAGAAACGTCTGGGCAGAATGGAGAACTAGGCACGCCAGCAGAAGCCACCACGGCAACGCAGCCCGCCGCAGGTTCAACGACACCCACCTCTCATCAGCCAGCCGACGGCTCAGCAGTACGGACACCCGCGTCCAGCAACCACAAAATATACCAGTGCGTCGCACTAAGCAGATGGTACGGCTATGGCTCATTTTTGTTATTGTTGCGCTGATATCAGAGGCGATATCATATATAGTCAATTACCCTACAACTCACTACACACGAATAGATCCAATTTGGGCAGCTACCATAATTTTCAGTATAGATGCAGCCTGCTTTGCGGCTGGCATGCTATGGCTTGGCCGCGGGTCGTAGGCCTATTTCGCGCGTTATCTATGGCTCAGCAGCGTTCTTAATGGGCGCATTTGCCTTCCAAGTTGGACGTGGATTCATTCCCACCTCAATAACTGTGGCACTGAGCTTCCTTGTCGCGACGCTTGCTACTATTCCTCGCTTTCACGTGCGTCATTACAAGCAGGTAGAGATAGCGATGGGTACATTGATTATCGTTGGCGCACTTGGTCTAGCATGGGCGTTTCGTATTGTTAGTATGTATCATCCACCTCTGTAGATTCATTGAAAAATGGCAACGTATCGACCTAAGGGAAGAGCTGTGACCTATAAGCCTGCAGAAGTACTTTCACACTTATAGAATAAAATATTATCAAGACACACCATACCTCTTAACCTACACGAACCGTTCCAAGCGTTGAGAGTTAAGTAATTAGAAATTAGATTGAGTATTGCTCGACAATGTCAACGCCTTCTTTGTCGTAGCCACAGGACACCGACCACCAGCACTATTAGCATGATGAACAGCCCGATTGCGAAACTGGTCACCATTCCCCAATCGGTGGCACGGTGCACGACGTCGGCAAGAAGGCTGCGCCCGGCACCGGGGGCACTAGCCGTCGTACGCAGTCCCTGTCCTGAGCGCACGCTGCTGACAAGTTCCTGTGCACCCACCGGCCACTGATGACGCACCACGTGCTCGCTCGCACTACCGAACCCCACGCCGGAGACAGCCACGCCGAGCACCACGCCGATCTGCCTCATCGCAGCGGACAGCCCAGAGGCCGCACCTGCCTCATCACCCTCGAAGGAGGCGACCGCCAGCTCGTTGACCACGGTCCCGGCAGCGCCAACCGCGATGCCCGCCAGGATCAGGCCCGGCAGGAGCACTACCCAGGTCGATGAGCCGTACAACAGTACCCATGACATCAGCGCCGCGCACCCGACGACAAGGATTCCCAGCAGCCTGGCCGACGGCGCCCAGCGCCCATTACCGCCACGAAACAGCCACGCCCCCGCGATGGCACAGAGACTGAACGGGAGGAAGCAGAGTCCGGCCTGCAGGGGTGAAAACAGGTAGATATTCTGCGCATACAGCGACAGCCAGGGCATCTGCCCCACCAGACCAGCCTGGACGGCAAAGCCGGTCAGGATACTCACCACATAGAGCCGGTCAGTCAGCAGGCGTCCCGGAACCATAGGTGCGTCCGAGCGCCGCTCGACGGCCATGAACAGCCCCATCGCGGCCAGTCCGACGGCAACGCCACCGAGCGTGCGCGCGCTAGTCCACCCCCAGGCCGGCCCCTCCAGCAGGACTACTGTCACTGCTCCAACAGCAAGAATTGCCAGCAATGTCCCAAGCCAATCTACTCCTGAGTTATTACGGTCTGTACTTCGGTCCTTCACGTACCACGACGCCAGCCAAGATGCTACCCCCACAGGAACGTTGATCCAAAAGATAGAGCGCCACCCAGCGACTAAGACCAAACCACCGCCTGCCAGTGGCCCCACTGCGATGGCCAACCCTGAGATGAGCCCATAAATCCCAGTAGCTCGTGCCCGCTCGCGTCCAGCGGGGTAGCGATCAGAAATCATTGGCACGCCGACGCCCAAGAAGATCGCCCCACCGACCGCCTGAATAGCCCGGAAAGCGTTGAGTACAGCCATCGAAGGGGCTAATGCGCACACGGCTGACCCCACCGTGAACAGGACCAGCCCCCATCGGAACAATCGCAGCCGCCCCAGATTTCTACTCAGAGTCGCTGCAGACATCAGCAACGCCCCCAACGGCAGCGTGTAGGCGTCCACTACCCACTGCAACTCACTCTGCGACGCGCCAAGACTCTGCCCGATATCACCCAGTGCCACCGACACCACCGTGATATCCAGGACGTTCATGAAACTCACCGTACAGACGAGCACAAGCGCCAGAACGCGGCTATTTATTAGCCCTGCTACTTTGCGACTACTCGACTCGATTACAGCTCCCATATTCTGTCGATTCACTCGTTGTTCTCCTCAACATTTAGCCGACTGTCAACCGATTAGGCCCTGCAAGCCTACCTGAATAATCTTCTCATCCAGTACCACGAGCTGTCGATCCACTCCTCGACAACATTGAAGTCGGTCGTTAGTAATTCCTGTATTATATAGATAAAGGTCGTTTCTCGGCCATATTTCTATATAACCATAGAAGATATACCATGTAAAGGCTGCGAGATTGGGATATTGATACAATCACTCCTATATACCACATATTTCTATGCTAACCAATAGACATAGCAATAGCAGAACGAACACAACGTCGGCAGTGATCTCAAGCAATTATTGACAGCATGAACCTCAAGATGCGGCGGCTACGGAAGCTGACAAGTAACAGTTGAACACCTTTGCGTGGGAAGTGGTTTTGACCGATAATCTTGTGGCGAGGCTAACATAAATGAAAGTGGGTGGCGTCGCATTCACGATAGGGTAGTTGGCTTGCTAAGATGCTACTTTGCTCTACTAATTACACCATAAACTATTCGATGGCATCTCCGACTGAGGCAGCAACTATCGGCCACTCGACACTGATCAGCAAAAAACTTTATGTCTCGCAATGGTAAGTAGTGCGACAGCTGGATAGTAGCCTGGAAGCCTCTCGAGACGACGAAGTCACATTGAGCCAGCCAAGTGGCATCGTCGTCTCGGCACCAGAAGGGCCAGGCTTGCACGGTCTGCCAGATGATGGCCTTCCTGCCCTAAAATCCAGCAAAAATAAGCAAAAACCCACGTCATGGGGCTTCCATGACGTGGGTTTGAGTGTTGACTCAATGGTCGGGGTGAAAGGACTCGAACCTTCGACCTCACGGTCCCAAACCGCGCGCGCTAGCCAACTGCGCCACACCCCGAAATGAGGTAACTACCTGCAAGGTATTGTAGCACATTGGCGCAGTAAAAGCTAGTCTTGTTGTAGCTATAATTGTATAGCTGGCGCCTACGCTTTGGTTGGTGATATATCGACTGAACGCTCAGCCTTATCAACTGGCAACGCGTGGTCATGATCAAAGCTATAAACTAAGATCTTACCAAACGGCATTTCTAAGTCTGCGACCTTGTCGTCTGGGATTTGGTCAAGATATTTCACCAAGGCGCGGATGGAATTACCATGCGCCACCAATAGCACATTTTCACCGTCCTGCAGTCGTGGCAATATCTCGGTCTCAAAGTAAGGCACGACTCGCGCATATACATCTTTCAAGGTTTCGCCGTCTGGCACTGGATAATCCCAACCGCGACGAATGCCATTGAATGCTTCTTCACCAATCTGATCTTTGACTTCCCATTTGTTGCTACCTGTCAATGTACCATAATCACGCTCGTTAAGTTCTGCTGCATGAATGGTCGGTAATGTGGTGATTTCTGCGCCTTTGAGCAACGCGTCAAGTGTCTGGTGAGTACGCTTCAACGCGGAGGTATATGCTACGTCAAACGTTGTGTCTTTTAGCAACTGACCAAGCCGCACCGTGTCCGAGATGCCTTTTTCTGTCAAGCCAACGTCTGTCAGTCCGGTCCATTTGCCCTGCAAATTCCACTCGCTTTCGCCGTGGCGGGTGATGAATAGTCGCCCAGAAGCGCCCTTGCGCACTGGCGTATCACTACTACTGCTTTCATCGCCACCAGTTGTAGAGAAAACAATCGTTTCCGTGTCAGCATTGTCATCATCGGCAATAGCGGTTTCAAAATACCCCGACTGGTCGTGAGCCCAGGCTTTCAGTGACCATGGTAGCAACAATTCACCTTTTAGCACTTCCTGTTTGCTGATAAATCGCCACTCTTCGATCTCTGGATCGTGTGGACTGATGGCCGTGACCTGCGACTCTTTGATGGACGCTGTGAAGACAAATTGGTAGGTGATAAATCCATCACCCATGCGCTGCGCTACACCCATCAATGATACATCGCTTGGATTGATAACGATACCAACTTCATCCTTCACTTCTCGCAGTGCTGCCACCAGTGGTGACTCTTCAGTGTCAACCATGCCGCCCGGTAACGCCCAATACGTCTTGTAGTTTGCCTTAACGATCAAAGCTCGACCTTCAACATCCTCCAACAAGACAGCGGCTCCGGATGGTCGGGCGTCCAAGCTTTCAAGCCATTGACGTCGTTCTGCTCTCATGAACCCATCCATTATTTTGCAAACTCCACTGCCCGCGTTTCGCGGATAACATTAACTTTGATAGTACCTGGGTATTGCATGGTTGATTCGATCTTAGTGGCAATATCACGAGACAACTTGATAGCACTCAAGTCATCAATCTTTTCTGGCTTCACAATCACCCGCACTTCTCGTCCGGCAGAAATTGCATAGGCCTTATCGATGCCTTCAAAGCTGGTGGCTACGTTTTCCAAGTCGCGCATGCGTTCAGCAAAGTTCTCCGCTGAGATATTACGTGCGCCCGGCCGTGCTGCTGAAGCAGCGTCTACCACACGGACCACCAATGCCTCTGGCGTTGTCGCTTCAATATCGTCATGGTGCGCTTCGATAGCGTGTGCAATTCGCTCGTCCATGCCATATTTACGCGCCAACTCTGCCGCAATGTGGTGGTGTTTACCTTCAATCTTGTGCGTCACTGCCTTACCAGAGTCATGCAGCAATGTCGCGATCTTTGATATACGAACGTCAGCGCCAATTTCCTCAGCAATCATCCCCGCCATCTGCGCCATCTCAGTAGAATGTTTCAGCACATTCTGGCCATACGAGGTTCGGAATTTCAATTCACCCAACAGACGCAGCATCTCCTTTGGAATACCAACAACGCCCGCTTCACGCATGGCATCTTCACCAGCCTGCTTGACTTCTTTGTCAATCTGTTTTTGTGCCTTGGCAACAACCTCCTCAATGCGCGCTGGATGGATGCGTCCATCTTTCATCAACATCTCCAAACTCAGACGCGCAACCTGGCGACGAACTGGGTCAAAGCTCGACAAAACCACCATACCGGGTGTGTCGTCCACTAGAATGTCGACACCCGTGGCACGCTGCAACGCCTGAATATTGCGACCTTCCTTACCGATGATGCGACCTTTCATCTCGTCATCAGTCAGCTTCACCGCCGTCACGGTACGCTCAGCGGTTACTTCGCTACTCATTCGCTCCATGGCGGTAAGCAAAATAGTCTGGGCCCGCTCTTCAGCATCGTCCATGGCCTCGTGCTGCAATTTTGCAACCAATTTGATGAGGTCGTCACGAATGTCACGCTCAGTCATCTGCATCAATTTTTCGGCTGCATCTTTCTTTTTCAGGCCAGCAATTTTTTCCAATTTTTCCTGCTGACGAGTACGAATTTGCCGAATCTCATTTTTCAAATCATCGATCTCATCTTCGTGCGCCCGCAATTTTTCTGACCGACGGTCCAGCTCTTCAAGCTTGTTATCAAGCGTCTTTTCACGATCCGCCAGACGATTTTCCGTTTTTTGCCACTCTCGACGACGTTCATTCTCAATTTTCAGCGCCTCATCTTTTGCCTTGAGAACGATGTCACTCGCTTTGGTTTTTGCGTTCGCCAAATCTTTGTCAATTTGCGACTTCGCCTGTGAACGGTGTACTGTTTGATACCCATAGAGCGCGCCCGCGCCTAAACTGGCCCCAACAAGTGCGCCAATGACAATTCCTGCCATACTTCAGTATTCCTTTCCGACCGACTGCCCCTGAGTATTCGCCTCAAGGAAATATATCAACAGCCAATCAATTTCAAACTATCTAATCCGGCGAACCGCATCATACAAATCGCCGTAATTTAATTATACACGGTTTCTGGAGTTTTGACACGGAAAGCACGCAATGTCTATAATTACTTGCTTTTTACGAAAAATATAAGGCCAGCAATAACAAACGGCACCCAAATCATAGAGTTAAAGAAGTAATCAAATGGTATGAGTATAAACCACACTATATCGCTGACATATAATGCTAAATAGCTCAGGACAACAGCAGTAATAATCCTCCCAATCAACATTATTGGCAGAATCGCCAACAATGTAAGACCAATCTTGCGATATTTTTTTGCACGTTCAGCCACCTCCTTATCGACCTTACTGCTATTCCGAGATTTATTATATATCCAGACCAGCTTGTCTTTGCATGTCAGTAAATACCATAGATACATTGACCCAACCGCAGATATCCAAGCCGCTACTCCATAAGAATGTTTCATAGTCATCAATACATCATGCGCAATGACACATGATGTATTCATTACTTCACTACGTTCGCATCCATAAACCAGATAGCAAAAACCTAATATTTTGAGGACAATAAATATCAGTAGAGGTAATGCTGTTACATATACTGCGATAATTCTTTGGCGGTACCTATCAACTCGACGATCCTCCTTAATAACCCAAGCGCTCTGAGCTGCAAGATTAATGCCAAATACAAACAGCATAAAGCCAAGCCCCGCCGTATTACCACGGTCAGTATCGCCATTTGAGTTAACAATTCCCAATAAGAGCATAACGGCCGCATACAAC
Organism: uncultured Candidatus Saccharibacteria bacterium; assembly: GCA_963535375.1. Taxonomy (GTDB): domain Bacteria; phylum Patescibacteriota; class Saccharimonadia; order Saccharimonadales; family Saccharimonadaceae; genus Nanosynbacter. The sequence goes on from CAUSVT010000004.1 coordinate 15,415, forward strand.
ATTATCCCCAAACTACCAATAAAAATAGCTGCCTCTGCTGCGCTATTCGGCTGCGGAGTGCTCGTCTTTACAATTTTTGCGGTTTTCTTGCGTTTTAGAGGTTGTTTTGGTTTCATGGCACGCTCTGTCATGCCGTCAATTATACCATAGCCGTCATTATTTTTTTGGCGCGGTGATGTGAGCCGCAGCACCATACTCTGGCATGACAATTTTCTCGTCTTCACCGGAGCGTAATTTTTCCAAGGCTTGCTCCTGCCAGTTCTCACCCGTCGCGCCAACGATTGGTACCTGCAAACCGTCAGCCAGGGTATTGGCCACCGTCAGCCCAATCCTCAACCCAGTAAAGCTTCCCGGCCCTTTCATCACGCCAATACCAGTCAACGCGTGCATGTCGGCGTCTTGTTTGGCTAAGCTATCCCTGAGAAAGCCCAACAGTCCTTTGGCTAAGGTGCGGTCAGCCTGCCACTCATACGACACTGAACCCTCTTGATTAACAAGTGTCACATAACAAACTGGGGTTGATGTATCAAGCAATAACAACATTTCATCTCCTCTCAAAAAACGCATCAATAGCACTAAGTAACCGTTCGGAACGAGCACCATTAGCAGTAACCTCCAACTGTCGCTCTGTTTCAGTCGTGGCGGTAATCGTGATTATCAATCGGTCACTCGGCAGCACTTCATTAACCGCGCCTGCCCATTCAATAACTGTGATGGTTGAGCCCTCTTGCATCATTTCAGAAATTTCATCACCCATGATACCGGCTTCACCCAGGCGGTAAAAATCATAGTGACACAGGCGCAAACCGTCACGCGCATCGTACACGCGCGAAATGGTAAATGTCGGACTTTGAATTGGTTCGGTAATTGCCAACCCTTCCGCCAGACCTTTAGTAAGCGTAGTCTTGCCAGCGCCCACATCGCCGATCAGCTCTATCACTTCGCCACCAGCCAGTGCCTGACCAATCGCCCGCCCCAGTGCTTTCATCTCCGTTTCATCATGTATCTTCACACTTTTAGTATATCATTGTTTTTTCAATTCAACTGGTCTATACTAAAGCATAAGTGATATGAGAATCTCAGATAATACGATTGAGAAAATTCTGAAGCAGGGTGGGATCTTAACAGAATCGCAGCTTGCTGATTTAAAGACGACCGCCGAACGGTCCAAACGCACCCTGCAAGAGACCATTATTGAAGACAAGGTACTAGAAGAACGCGAACTGGCCAAATTGGTTGGTGATTATATCGGGACGCCGTTTGTAGAAATTGAGCCAAAAGATATTCCTGATGAAGTCCTAAAGCGCATCCCAGAGCATATCGCCCGGCAGTACAATGTCGTGCTGTTTGCGGTTGATGAAGATGGTGCGCCGATGCTAGCTATGGAAGACCCTGACGATGTGCAGGCTCTCAATTTTATCCAAAAAGAAATCGGCTATAACCTGCGCGTGTTCTTGGCGACGAAAAGCAATATTCTGGATTGTTTGGAAAATTACCGCGGTGATGTGAACGACGAACTTGATGAAGTCATCGCCATCCAGAGGGACGATAGTGACGCCGAAAACGCCAAAGAGGAAGAGTTTGCTGAAGATTCACCGATCGCACAGACCGTCAACCTGCTGCTCGAGTACGCCATCAAATCACACGCTTCCGACATCCACATTGAACCGCGCGAAGAATTTGTCCAGGTACGATATCGCATCGATGGTGTGCTCAGAGAGGTGAATAAATTGCCTCACAATGTTTTGGGAGCTCTGGTCAGCCGTATCAAGATTTTGTCAAACTTGAAAATCGACGAACGCCGCGTGCCGCAAGATGGCCGCTTCAAAATCAAAGTTTCAGGTAAGCAGTACGCCTTGCGTGTATCAACACTGCCAATCGCTGACGGTGAAAAAATCGTCATGCGTGTGTTGGATGAATCAAACCAGGCTATTTCCCTAGAAAAATTGGGCTATTGGGGCTTGTCCCTGGCTACCATCAAAAACGCCATGGCACAACCAAACGGTATGATTTTGGTGACCGGACCAACTGGTTCGGGAAAATCAACTTCCCTGTTTAGTGTGTTGTCAGAACTCAACACTCCTGACGTTAACATTTCAACCATTGAAGACCCGGTCGAGTACAAAATCCCTGGCGTCAACCAAACTCAGACTAACGCTAAAGCTGGTATGACCTTTGCTTCAGGACTACGTGCATTGCTCCGTCAAGACCCGAACATCATCATGGTTGGAGAGATCCGTGACGGCGAAACCGCCAACTTGGGCGTACAGGCAGCGCTGACTGGACACTTGGTGTTCTCAACCCTTCACACCAATAACGCCGCGACTTGTTTGCCGCGTTTGCTCGACATGGATATTGAGCCGTTTTTGATCGCTAGTACGGTCAAGGCTGTCATCGGTCAGCGACTCGTCAGACGCTTGTGTCAATCCTGTCGCCAGGCCTACACCCCCAGCCAAGAAGAACTAAATTATATCACTCAGATGTTCAACATCACGCCAGAGTCAATGCCGCACCTACACGAGCTTGAAGAACAGGCCGCCTCAGAGAGCATTGGCGGCGATACACCAATGGGCACGACAGACGCAACCATCGTTCAATTGTGGAAGCCTTCACCGGAAGGTTGTGACGAATGTGGACACAATGGTTTCAAGGGTCGCGTTGGTATTTACGAAGTGTTGGGTATTTCTGTGGCTATCCAGAAGATGATCACCGCGAACGCCACCAGCAATGATATTCAGGAACAAGCGATTAGTGAGGGTATGATTACCATGCAGATGGATGGATTGATCAAATCATTCCGTGGCGTCACAACCATTGAGGAAATTTTACGTGCAACGAGGGAGCAATAACACATGACTAATTTTAGTTTTGTCGCGACAAAAAAAGATGGCTCAACGCTATCATCAACCATAGAGTCCAGTGATCGCGCAGCCGCCATCCGCTCAATTCAAGCACAGGGCTTAAAGCTGGTTAACCTCAAAGAGACAGACGCCAAACCCGGTCGCAAACGTCGGCGCAAAATTAAGTCTGATGAATTGGTGATGTTTACCCGCCAGCTAAGCTCCATGGTCTCGGCTGGTGTGCCAATCCTCAGGTCACTGGAGTCAATGACAGAACATGCCGAAAGCGCATCATTCCGCTCAATCATTGGCGACGTCTCAAAAGACATCGAGAGTGGTTTGTCGTTTGCCGATGCACTGGCGCGACACCCCGACACCTTCAATGATGTCTACGTCAACATGGTTCGGGCTGGTGAAACTGGTGGTATTTTGGACGACATTTTGAAGCGCCTAGCCTTGCAGCAAGAAAAATCAGCCTCCATCAAGAAAAAGGTTAAAGGAGCCATGACCTACCCGATGGTACTAATCGTCATTACCATCGGTGCGTTCTTCGGCTTGATGATCTTTGTCCTACCAATGATTGGTAAAACCATCAAAGATTTGGCGGGAGAAGACGCCGAGCTACCAGCTTTGACCCAAGCCATGCTGGGGATCAGTGCCTTTATGGTCAATTTCTGGTATATCCTGCTGCCACTGGTTGGTGCAGCAATTTATGGTTTCTTGCGTTACATCAAAACACCTGGTGGCAAGAAAAAATATCATCACTTTTTGGTACATGGACCAATTATCGGCAAAATCATGAAAAAAATCGCCATCGCTCGCTTCACTCGTACCTTCTCCTCACTCATTGGTGCTGGAGTGGCGGTGCTGGAAGCACTTGAAGTGACCTCCAAAGCAGTTGGTAATAACGTCTATGAAGAATCACTCAATAGTGCGGCCAAGCGCGTAAAAAACGGTGAGGTATTTTCAAAAATCATCGCTGAAGACGAGGTACTATATCCGCCAATCGTGGCACAGATGTTAGCAGTCGGTGAAGAAACCGGTCAAACCGATCAGGTCTTGGTTAAGGTGGCTGATTTTTACGAAGAAGAAGTCGATACCGCCATCGCCAGTATCAGCTCCACCATCGAGCCAGTGATGATTGTTTTCATGGGTGGCATGGTTGGCTTGATCGCCGCCAGTGTGATGATGCCAATCACCGGATTAGCAAATCAAATTAAGGGTTAGCAAATCAAATTGGTTATGGTATACTAAAAAAGAATTATATAAATGTGTGGGCAATATTGTGAGTTCTATATTTTACAAAAATAAACCAATCATTGGATTTGATTTCAGCAAGGTGGGCGCCCGAGTCATGTCACTGGACGTCGCAAAAATGAGCGTTCACGGCTACGGGGCTATTGATTTCGATCCATCCAAGATGTCTGACGATTTAGAAGTCTGCTCGGACTATATCGTTACGCGTATTAACGAATTGTTTGAAAAAAACCTAGTCGGCAAACTGAACAGTAATCGAGCTGTGCTCAGTCTGCCAACATCACGCACCTTCTCGCGTACCTTCACCGTGCCTAAAGCCCAGGAAGCATCTTTGCGAGATGCGGTCAACCTGGAAGTTGAACAATATATACCAATGCCACCAGACCTGCTCTATGTCGACCACCAGATCATCAAGCGCGACAAAGATTCATTGACCGTACTCATGTGCGCTGCGCCGAAAAAAGATATCGAAGTGATGACTACCATCGCCAAACAGTGTGGTATTGAAATTGCCATGATCGAACCAAGCATCAACGCCATCGCCCGTATTTTGAAATCAACCGAGAGCGGCGGACTACCAACCGTCATCTTGGACATCGGACCATCAACCACAGACATCGCAATTTTAGACTCTGTCATCCGCGTGACTTCCGGTGTTAACATCGGCGGTAACACCTTCACTCTCAACATTGCCAAAAAGCTCAATACACCGCTGGAAGCAGCCCATCAGCTGAAAGTTTTGAGCGGTCTGAATTCTGGACCAAAGCAAGCGCAAATCACCAGTGCGCTTAAGCCAAGCTTGGAAACAGTCGTCAAAGAAACCCAAAAAATCATCCGCTACTACTCTGAACACTTCCCGAATGAGCCAAAGATGGAACAATTATTGATCGTCGGTAGCGGCAGTAATATTCCAGGATTGGGTGATTATTTTACTAACGAGCTGATGATGCCAAGCCGTACGGCGAGCCCTTGGCAGGCATTGAACTTTAGCTCATTGCAGCCACCAACAAAGCAGCTGCGAACTCATCTGATGACGGTTGCAGGTTTAGCACTGGTTGATCCAAAGGAGATTTGGAAATGATAAACTTATTACCTCAAGACGAAAAACGTCAAATCATCGCTGGACAAACCAACAGACTGTTGGCGCGTTATTGCATCATTTCGTTGGCATTGGCAGCACTACTGTTCATCTACATCGGCATATCTTACTTCATCTTGATGAAATCCAAGTCAGATGCTGAACAAACCATTGCTGAAAGTAACCGACAATTATCACAGTACAAAGAAGTCCAGCAACAAGCCAAGCAATTTTCAGACAACCTCAAAGTCGCCAAATCCATCTTAGACAAAGAAGTGCCGTACTCAAAAATCGCAGTCAAAATAGCCCAGGCACTACCAAAAAACATCGTCCTGCAGTCTCTAGATCTGGACGCAACCACCTTTGGTAAACCAATCAGTCTTACTACAAAAGGCAAAAGTTACAGTGACGCTCTGGAGCTAAAAACCGCCTTAGAGAATAAAAAAGATGTCTTCCAAAACGTCCATCTAGTGTCAGTAACCGCCAATGAAGCAAAGGACGGCTATCCAATGTCAATCGTCATCAGCGTTGTTATTCGCCCGGAGGTGATAAAATCATGAATATACAAAAACTTCAACTAAACGCAACATTAGCTCGCATTTTATTGTCATTAGCCCTCGTCTTGATATTGCTTGTTATGACCGCTGGGTTCTACATGGCGTACAATTTCATGAAAGATTCAGCTCAACAAGTCGCCAGCGTGCAAGCTGATGCGAAAGCTGCTGACAAAAAATTACAAGACGTTAGATCACTCTCGAGCAAACTGGAAAAATATCAAGACAGTGTCAAAAAGGCAGAGAAAATTGTTGCTGAATCTACCAGCTACAAGTATCAAAACCAGATCATCAACGATATAACCGCCTATGCACGACAGGCCGGTGTTGGTATTTCATCATTTACCTTTCAAGATGATAGCGCAGCTTCAAATGGCAAAAGCAGCTCATCAACAGCCACCAAAACACCAGCTACACCAAGCCCGTCTGGCGCTAAGAGTACATCAGTCTCTATCCAAATGAGCAAAGACCTCGACTACGTGCGTTTCTTGCAGTTCTTGCACCTACTAGAGCAAAACCTAACCCGCATGCAAGTAGCAAATATATCCCTCGCTAAAGGAGATAGTCCTCAACATGTTGAATCACAAGCATTAAAATTGGAGCTTTACTTACGATGAACAACTCACCATCTGTCGGACAATTAGGCGTAATCCTGGCGCGGTTTCTACACCGCTATCACATTACGTTGTACACCATGACCATCGTGATTGCAGTTTCAGTAGCCATATTCCTGATCAGCAGCGTCACCAGCTCCGGTGATGATGTTGATGCAAAAGTTGTAGAGACTACCAAGTTTGACACCAATACTATCGATCGCATCAAAGAATATAACAGCTCATCACAAGCAGCAAAGCCATTCTCTCTGCCAGCCAGCGGAAGAATTAACCCATTTGTTGAGTAAGGTAGTATAATAGATACGGTATGTTAATTTCAGCCAGCAGATTTATGAACACTCCGGTGATGAGCCTCCAGACAGGTGCGGAGTTAGGCAGGACTGCTCGCGAAATAATCGATCCGCGTAACTTATCAATCGTTGCCTATGAGCTGGAAGGTCCGCTTCTCGACCAGCGGCCAACGCTGCTTAGGCTGGACGATGTGCGAGAGATCGGCCCACTCGGCATGATCATTGATTCGGCTGATGAACTCGTCGGTGTTTCAGACGTTATAGAGCTACAAAAGATTTACGAATACAAATTCGTTTTGATGGGCAAACATGTCGTAGAAAAAGACGGTCGTAAAGTCGGTAAAGTTATCGGCTACACCGTGATGGCCGGCAGCTTTCTCATTCAGCAGCTTAGCGTGAAGCGTCCGCTGCTTCGCAGTTTTGGCGATACCGAAATGCTCATTCATCGCTCACAAATCGTCAAAGTGACCGACGATCAGGTAGTCGTAAAATCAGCAACTATCCCACGCCAAGAACGGCAGGTCGAAAAACCCGCTTTACAGGCCTACGAAAATCCTTTCCGCAAAAAGCAAGCGTCGTAAAGCCTCAGTTATTTACTTCTTCAACATCATTCAAAGCAGACACCACATCGTCATAGGAAAAGCCTTGACGCACCAGATACTGCACGAACTTTTGTCTATCACCCGCATATCGACGGTGCTTTTTGGCGATAACTTTCCTCAGCTCCTGCTCGTCCGTACGGTCAGTTTTTTCAAGCATTTGCGCGATGATGTCCGCGTGAATACCTTTTGAGCGCAACTCAGCCGTTAGCTTACGTCGACTTACGCCTTTACTAAGCTGACGATTTTCCACCCACCACCGCGCGAACGCTTCATCATCAACATACGCTTTCTGCTGGAGCTTACGCAGCACTCGCGACGCCACCCGCTCTGAATAGACCACAGGATTATTCATACCAGTTTGCCTCTTACGAAGCGCTGGCTGGGTTTTTCGCCATAGATAATCCCTGACTTCCTTAACTGAATGTGGTCGCCGCAAGCAATATTCAAGTGCTCGCATATACAGCTTGCCAAATTGGCTCTCTTCTTGCAGCTCTTCCAACTCCCCATCACTCAATTCACGGCCGACCTTAAGATTTAAGTCAGTCACCTGAGCGATATCCAAACTGAAGCTGTATACGCCATCAACACTCACATTAACGCGGTTGTTATCGCGAGCCTGAAGAGAGATGTCAGTGATTTTCATAAAAATATTATAACGCGAAAACAGTGAGCTCGCTACTGGCAGAGGCTACTCGACTACCTCGACTACCTTGCCATGCACGCCGTTGTAGCAAGCAGCAGCACGCGGTTCGGTGATGACCGGTAGTTGCCCTGGAATAGCGCTCATATTAACGTCGTCTAGCGTACCGGCCTCGACGCAACCAAGCGTGATGTGCGGGCGGAAGCCATCGACATCCAGCCCCGGATGGATACCATCCAGTGCCGCGAGTAATTGCTGGCGCGCCTCAACCATCCAGGCAGTTTTCTGCGTGCACAGCTCCACCCAAACACAGTTGCCTGCTTTATCTGGCAGGAAATTAACTCCATCAAGCACCAACTTATCGAGGACGGGTAGCGCCGCAGCGGCTGCTTTGAGACGTGGCATATCCCGCTCAGTCACGTTAATCAATGTCACGTGTGGGATAAACTCACCAAAGTCAAGGTTCATTGTTTCTGACAACTCGCGAAGATACGCGTTTTGCTCATCATCAAAGACCAGACTGACTGACGCCATATGTTTTTCGACTGGATATGCAGTATCTGCTGCGCGCATTAGTTTTCTACTTCTTTTACTTTGTCACGTACCTTCTGGTCAATTTCTGCCAGGACTTCAGGGTTTTCTTTCAGATACAATTTAGTTTTGTCGCGACCCTGACCGATGGTCTCGCCGTTATATTTGTAGAAGGCACCAGATTTTTCGACAATGCCGTGCGTAGCCGCCAAATCCAAGATGTCGCCAGTCTTAGAAATGCCTTCATTATACATAATGTCAAACTCAGCGATGCGGAACGGCGGCGCGATCTTATTTTTTACCACCTTGATCTTGGTGCGGTTACCGAGGATATCATCGCCAACCTTGATCTGCCCGATGCGGCGAATATCCACCCGCTGCGAGGCATAAAACTTCAACGCATTACCACCCGTTGTCGTCTCGGGATTACCAAACATCACGCCAATCTTCATGCGAATCTGGTTGATGAAAATCACTGTCGCTTTCGACTTGTTGATGATACCAGTCAATTTACGCAGTGCCTGGCTCATCAGCCGCGCCTGGAGGCCCATATGCGAATCACCCATATCGCCATCAATTTCTGCCTGCGGCGTCAACGCTGCCACCGAGTCCACCACGATAAGGTCCACCGCATTTGAGCGCACTAACGTTTCAGTAATTTCCAGCGCTTGCTCACCATTGTCTGGCTGCGACACCAGCAGATTCTCGGTGTCGACACCCAGGCGCTTGGCGTAGCTCGGGTCAAGCGCGTGCTCAGCGTCGATGAATGCTGCCGTACCGCCCTGCTTTTGAATTTCGGCAATGGCGTGCAGCGTCAAGGTTGTCTTACCCGAACTCTCGGGGCCATAAATCTCAATGATACGCCCCTTTGGATAGCCGCCGCCTAGTGCCAAATCAAGACTCAGCGAGCCCGACGGAATCACTTCAACGTCAACTTTGTGCGCCTCGCCCAATTTCATGATTGAACCATCGCCAAACTGCTTGGTGATCTGATCCATCGCTAGACCCAATGCCTTTAATTTGCCGTCATCAACCTTTTTCTCTGCCGCTACCGACTTTTCAGTTTTTACTGCCTTTTTCTCATCAGTCTTAGTCATGATATCCCCCTCCTTAATTGATACTTTTATTATACATTCTATAGGGATTAAGGCCAAATTTTGCTATAATAGCAGTATATGAAAAAATGTTCTGGATTTACTGTTATTGAGTTATTATTTGTCATCATCATGCTGACCGTTGGCTTGGGTGTTGCGGTGGTGCAGGTCGGAAAAGTAAAAAATGCCAGTGATGACAGCCACAAGAAAACAGCCATTAACGCCATGTACTACAGCCTGGAAGAAAGCTTCTACAAACAGCACGGCTACTATCCAGAAACTCTGGCTGACGACACCCTACCGACTATGGACAAAGCACTACTCACCGATCCAAAGGGTAAAAAGATTGGCGATGCTAACAGCGCGTATCGGTACGAAACCCAAAACTGCCAAGAAGGAAAATGTAAGCACTTCATCTTGAGGGCAAAGTTGGTTAATGAAAGTGATTTCGTTAAAGAAAGTCGCAACAAATAGCTCAGTTACCAACTACTAGTCATCAACCGGGCGGCCATTCTTAAAGGCTTCAATAGCGTTATTGACAATTCCGATTTGGTGTTTTGGATTTGCTACAAAATGGAAGATGTAGGTGGTTTCTTCACCCTCAGTACTCAGCCGGATGGTTCCATAGTTAAAGATCATCTGTATAATGCCCGATTGACGAAAACTAGCATCTTCGATACTACCAAGGCTCACTGTTTGCTCATGGCGAGAAAACAAACTTTCTTGGATTTCTTGAATTACACTTTCATTGGTCATGTAAAATTGGTTTTGTAAATAAACCCAAAGTGCCACCGCCCCGCCCAACGCCGCCAATATAGCGAACAAGGTCGCGATGCCAAACATAGCTGTCGGAGATGGTACTGGCAGTAAACTTCCACCAGTGATCAGTGACGGATACAAAAAAGCAAAACCAAATATCACCATAATGATAATGGCCGTGATGGCAATTGGCGCAACAATACCGATGGGATGTCGCTTGATATCCAAGATGACATATTCACCTTCACTCAAATTAAGCTGTGGGTACTGTGCCACTGATTCTTCATGTTTACGCTTCAATTCTTCGCTAATCACCATTGGCTGCGGTTCAAGATTGCGTACCGTATGAACCACATCTGGTTCATTGGCATACTGGCTACGAATACGTGGATCAAAATTCTGCCCCTCCATTGATTCTGGAAGCACAGTCACATGAGACGGGCGCTGCGCAGTTGTTGACTGCGACTCTTCAGGTTGTGTATCTTGGGGCGGATGATAATACAGTGGCCTACCCTCAACATCATATGCGGCTGGCTGTTGATTATTCGACTGTTGATCCTTCGTGTCCATATGTATAGTTTATCATTTTTTAGGTTGATATCCCAAATGCGCCTGAGCACGCAGGGTGATGCGACGACCGCGCGGCGTGCGTTCGATAAAGCCAATTTGTAGCAAATACGGCTCATAAAAATCTTCAATCGTCGTCGCTTCATCGCCAGTCAAGGCAGCAATGGTCGTCAGTCCCACAGGATTATCACCATAATTTTCTAGGATTGACTGTAGTAAGTTGCGATCAGCCGGGTCCAAGCCCAGCTCGTCCACTTCCAACATTTCCAAAGCGCTCGTTGTCGTTTTTACATCAATTATGCCATCGCCGTTCACGTCGGCGTAGTCGCGTACGCGCTTGAGCAGGCGGTTAGCGATGCGCGGTGTCAAGCGAGCCCGCGTCGATAGTAAGTTCGCTGCTTCATGCCGAATCGACGACTCCAGGATGGCTGCACTCCGCGTCACGATTTTCGCGATGTCCTCTGGCTCATAAAACTCCAGCCGATAAATATGCCCAAATCGATCACGCAGCGGCGCCGCCAGACTACCTGTCCGCGTGGTCGCGCCGATAACCGTAAACCGCGGCAAATCCAGCCGAATTGACCGGGCAGCCGGGCCTTTACCGATGACGATGTCTAGCTTGAAATCTTCCATCGCCGAATACAAAATCTCCTCCACCGCCCGACCGAGCCGATGAATCTCATCGATGAACAAAATATCGCCGTCCGCCAAATTCGTCAAAATTGACGCCAAATCACCCGCCTTTTCAATAGCCGGGCCGCTGGTGATGCGCAAATTTGTCCCCATCTCATTGGCGATCACCGTCGCCATGGTGGTCTTGCCCAGTCCCGGCGGGCCGTACAGCAGCACATGATCCAGTGGCTCGCCGCGCTTCTTAGCCGCGTCAATCGCTAAGCGCAAATTACGTTTCAATCGCTCCTGACCAACATACTCGCTAAAGCTCTGCGGACGCAGACTGACTTCAATCCGCTGCTCCTCGGTATCATCACTGTGCGAGCTGGTGTCGACTATTCTCTCAATTGCCATACATTCATTATATCATCCACAGCGGGCTGAGCTAATCGCTTGCAAGCCGACTACGCAGTGCCTGCATAATTTCGCGAAAGGTCTCATCACTCATCATATGCACCGCACTCTCTAAGTGCCGCGGCCATTTCGGATCAGGAAACTCCTCGCCAGCAAAGGTGGCACCAGCGAGATACCGCGGATGTAAATGCCAATGTACATGTGTCGGCTGACCAGCCTTAACTGCATTATTCATGAGGCATTCCCAGTTACACACATCGGCACCAAACGCTTCTTTGACTGCCCGTTCAAGTTGACGAATCACCTGATGTAGCTCCATCCAATCTGCCTCGTCCAGATCCGACAACGTTTCCTTGTGCTGGCGCAGAGTGATAAATGACTTACCCAAATAGCACTGATTCTTGTCAAGCACCGCCACCCAACGTTCGGTTTGCAATATGACATTATCGTCAGCCGCCGTCTGACCAACCAGCAGCGGACAGATTTTACATTCCTTCTGTGTCGTGCATGTATTCATGATACCTCCTGGTATGGATTATACCAGTTATACACTATTCATTCACACTTACAAAGATACACCCGAGCTTGCAAGAACAGTTTTGCCAATATGGTACGGAGATGATACCTGCTTCTCCTGAGCCATTGGCCAATCCTGAAATATTTCTTGGCTCGGTTCATCCAGTTCTGGGTTAGTGATGAACTGTCTATTCTCGTCAATCTGGCGCACCATCTGTTTAATCATCTCTTCCGCGACACCACATTCCCTCATTTCCTTTTCCAGAATCAGCTGATAATATGGCAAAAATCGTTTCTCTAATTCTTGAAAGTCTGACCATGACAGCTTGTTACATTCTTCCGCCCGAAATCGCATAGTGTAATTCAAAAAATCTTGACCGCCTGATCGCCAGACATAGCCAAGGTCAGCGTGATGCAATAATTTTGCCTGGATACTGTCACGACAGATTTGTTCTTTTGGACCAGGAATGGTGCCGATGATCGCACGTTCCATAAACTGGTGCTCAGCTGAACCAGGTTTGTACTGCTCATCGAGAAACGAGACCGAATAATGTTCTTTGGTAACATAACCGTCCGGCGGTGGACCGGCTTTAAAACCAGCATCGTGTGCTGCCGCTGCCACTAGTAGCAGGTCTTTCTGATCCGAGCTCATCTTGCCTGCTGGAATCACCTCTGTCAGTAGGCGCGTCGAGTGCATCACATCCACACCGTGTGCCGGCTGGTGATATGGATAATTTGGATAGGTAGCTAGTAGACTCACTGACAACTCAGCAAGAGACTCCGCCTGTTCTTTGCTATCAAATAGCTTTGCAAGTTGCTCCTTTGAGGTATATCGGTCCAGCACCTTTGCTGATACTGTCAATTCTGCATCGGTCACTGTTGGGTCGTCTTGGTTAGCACAGTTACGACGCTTCCATAACTGGTTGGCGAGGATTTCTTCGGTAATAGCTCTATTCACAGAGCTATGTTATATATCATTTGTACTATTTAGTCAATAGCACGGCGCTGCGCCCCCGTAACCAAGTCAATCTTACTGGGTATATGTCAACCCTATTATTTCTTCAGCGCCTCGGTTACTCGCTGTGCCGTCGGCAGGTTGGCATCAACGTTTTCCAGCGCTTTAGTAGCATCAGCCAAGGTGTAGCCCAGTGCCATCAACGCCTCTAGGGCTTCATCAGAGGTGTTTAGTTCAGTCTGAACTGGTGCATCCGCTCGACCATACTGCGTCGGCAGACCAACTTTATCACTCAAATCAACCACCACCCGCTCGGCAGTTTTTTTACCGACGCCAGTAGCTTTTTGCACAAACGCACTGTCGGCGTTAGCGATGGCGTTGCGTACGTGCTCCGCATCGCCGAGACTGAGAATAGCCAATGCTGCCTTCGGGCCGACACCCTGAACCGTGATCAGCATCTCAAACAGTTTCTTTGCTGCCAGACTTGAAAAACCAAACAATTCTTCCGCCTGCTCGCGAACATGATGATAGGTATAAAACTTGACATCCTGATCTAGCATCACCGCGTCAAAATCACCAGCTGCCACACTAACTTCATAGCCAACGCCATGAACGTCGATCACCAACGACCCATTAAATTTCTCGGCAACTTTTCCAAAAACATGCGCAATCATATACCAATTATACCCGATTCATCGCTGCATGAGTAATTGCTGCCGCCAAGGCATCGGCACAGTCGTCTGGTTTTGGCACATCCTTTAGCCCCAGATTTAAGCGCACCATTTCCTGGACTTGCTTTTTATCAGCCTTACCATAGCCCGTCAGCGTCTGTTTGATCTGCAGCGGCGTATATTCGGCGATCGGCAATCCCGCTTTTCGGCCCGTTAGCATCGCTACACCACGTGCTTCTGCCACAGAAATCGCCGTCGTCACATTACGGGCAAAAAACAATTTTTCAATCGACATGACGTCAGGTTTAGTCTCAGTAATAATCTCCGTCAAGCTATCAAAAATCTCCTCCAGCCGCTCATCAATCGGCGTATGAGCTGGCGTTCTGACGACCCCCGCCGTCACCAGCTTAAACTTACCGCCCAAAAAATCAATCACACCAAATCCCAAAATCCCCGTGCCTGGATCGATACCAATAATTCTCATGGTATGTATTATAGCAATGATTTGACCGCTCGGTCACTAACTCATCGCCGTAATCTGCGTATCAATTGCGACAGCTCCCAACGCCACTGCCACGCACCGTAACCTACCGCCAATAAGCTAACGCCGCCAAACACCCACCAACCCCACGTCGCGCTAGCAACGTGTTGAACACCCGCTGTCGCCGAACCAACAACTGGTATGCTGGCGGTTTTTATTTTCCGACAACGCCGGGTGGCTGGATTGCGCTCAAAGCCTTCCGGACAATCTTTTAGGATATCATCGGCAGCGGCAATTTTCTTACAACGGCCAGTTGCTGGGTTGCGAAATTGACCATCAGGACAGGGCTTCAACGTTTTGGCAGCGACCGAGGCGATTGAGCGGCACCGACCAGTTTCCTCGCTGCGATAATACCCCTCTTTGCACGGCGTTACAGTCTTTGCTGCTTCGATTTTCCGACAGCGACGAGTTTCAGGATGCCGATATTGACCAGCTGGACACGGCGCCAGCACATCAGACACGGTAGACGGCGCTGGAATCTTCACGCATTTACCCAGTGCGCTACGCTCATATCCATTCTGACAATCCGCATATTCTTTAAATACATTAGCAGCATTTTCAGTCACTGCAAACGTTTGCACCCACTCACCGTCAAGCAAACTCCAAGAAGCGCCCTTTGGCATTTTGTCATATTCAGTGGCGTCAATTTCCGCGCCAGCCTCGTCCAGGACATACACCTTACCTTTCATTTTTGGTAATTTTAATTTCGTATGACTCACCTTAACCGCCCATAACTCACCGGGCTTCAGTTCAATATCACCAAGTACTTCTTGTGAATTATTACTGCTAGTCTCCAACTTACAGCCAGCTGTTGTCATGGTTGTATTGCTCACATTTACCAATTCGACAAACGGCTCGTCAACGTGAGAGGCAACTTCATTCAGCTTCAAGCCTTCACATTTGTTGAGCGGTTTTGGTGACTCAGGAGTTTTACAATGCGGGCGTGCGTATGGCACAACCTCCTGATCATCAACTGTTTTGTTTGATGAAAAGTCAGACAGATTATTCTTCGAATCAACAATGAGGTCGCCAGCAAAACAGCGCCAGATAGTTTTGACACCGCCAGTTACGGGTGCACCCAAAAACTTTTTTGCCTCACCCCAACCAACAACATCAGCAGTTGACCCGTCAGCCCGCGACAACACCACCGACCCTTCACCCTGAATCATGCTCGGCACCTTGTCAAACTTCACCGCTTTTGTTAGTGCTGGATCATTTGAAATCACCAAAAAGTCATTAGCGAAAATCACCTCATCCTTAAACTCTTTTCCGCCAGTTTTCACATCAGCCTTATAGTGTTCAATTTTCCAACCCGCTAGCTTCACATTGCTGTCTGTTGGATTATACAGCTCAATATATTTCTTGTCGGGGCTAATTTTTGAAATCAACAATGGTGCTGTTTTTTCGCGTGCTTCGTCAGTTGTTGGTGCTGGCTGAGAGGTTAGATGTGCCGGCTCGGCAGCTAGTGGATTAGTTTGTACTACCGGTTTTGCAGTCGGTTGCTCGCCAACTGAGCTTGGCTCTGGTTGAGCCGAAGGCGCAGTAACAGCCGGGTTGGGACTAGATGGTGATGCGTCGTTTGCTGGCGCCTCAGCCGTCTGCGATGTGTCACCGCTAGACGCTGGCTCAACTCCCAGATTATCAGCCGCCAAAACTGACGGCGACGGCATGATCAACGCCGCGATTAGTATCATAAGTAGTGTGTATCGCAAATATTTCATGCTCGCCCCTTGCTTATGGTTAACTACTTTTAGTGTAACGTACTTTTTGCCAAAATAAAAACCGCCCCGAGAGCGAAGCGATTTTTCTGATGCTAATGTTATTCTGCTGTGATATTGGCGTTAGTGTGTACATTCACCACATCGTCTAGGTCGTCCAGCGCATCAACTACTTTCATCAATTTCTGTGCGGTTTCTGCATCAGCGATCTCAACTGGTGTATTAGCGATGTAGCGCAGCTCGGCGTCTTTCACCTTCAAACCCTGCTCAGCCAATGCATTTCTAACGTTCGCCAAATCTTTCAACTCCGTGTAAACAATGATTTCACCGTCTTCCTCGACCGCGTCCTCAGCGCCAGCATCTAACACTTGCAGGAGCAATTCCTCACCCGTACCTTCCACAGTGATTACGCCCTTGCGGGTGAATTGAAATGCCACACTGCCAGCGTCGGCGATGCGCCCGCCGTTTTTGACCAGCGCGGTTTTCACTTCTGGCAATGTGCGATTACGATTGTCGGTCGCCGTTTCGATGATGATGCCGACACCGCCCGGGCCGTAACCTTCGTAAGTAATTTCTTCCAGCGCTGCTGCGCTTTTGTCAGCCACGCGGTCAATCGCCCGCTGGATATTAGCGCTGGGCATATTAGCAGCCTTGGCTTTTTCAATGGCCATTGCCAAACTTGAATTCAATGTTGGATCAGTGCCGCCACGCGCCGCGATTGCAATTTGGTTACCCAACTTCGTGAAAATCGCGCCACGCTTTGCATCAACAATCGCTTTCTGCCGGTGCGTCGTTGCCCATTTACTATGTCCTGACATACGTTCTCCTACCGTTTATCTATATTCAATCTGTTAGTATTATATATCAAATACAGACGTGAGACAATTTAGACTGGTAAGCCCAAAGCTGACAACACGTTTGGTATATCAATTTCACTGTCTTTTTGTACGCGAACAACCGGGTAGCCATACTGCTGCGCCTCAACCTGAATTCGCTGGTCAAACAGTCGCGCCCACATAATCTCATATTCTTTCAACTCATCAGCATACGTATCAGCATCCGCATATAACCCACGACTAAATATCGCCTGCCTCAACGCATCATCACCTTCGTCAGTTAAGAATAATGGTCGCACATCGCTACTAGTTTGTAATGATGGCAACAGTGACGGTAAAATATTCACCCCCTCCAATATAAAACCTTCACGCCAGGTAAAATCATCCTCGATTAATTTCTTATTGCCAGGCCAGGTTTCAATGCCGTGCATGTATTCCCGTTCGGCTATTTCTTCCGGTGAAAACTGCTGGAAAAACTCAGCTGCTGACAATCCGTGCGCCGACAATAGATGCGGATATTGTTTTGGATCTGCCACGCCCTGCATGACCAACCGTGTTTGATCAGTTGACAGCCACGGCAAAGCCAACCTCCGAGATAACTCCCGCGCCAAGGTTGTTTTGCCAGTTGTTGGCATGCCGCCAATCAAAATTATCATTCTTGTCATGGCATCTATTATATCACTCGACTATATTCACCCTCCCAAGGTCCAATTTCGTCTGCTTCTTCATCCACCACATAGCACCAATCATCGCCGCATACATCAAACCGCATTGCCACCAAGTGATATTCACTTCCATCTGCGCCCACTCCAAGCTCGCCAGCCAATTGGCTGCCTGAATCATATAGCCCAGCAACCAAGTCGTCGGTAGGGCGATTGCCGCACCAATCATCGGCACTACGGCCAGCACGCCCGACGCAAAGGTCAATAGCATCGCCAGCGGCACGAACGGCAAAATCAACATATTAGCGATCAGCGCTACATTACTAACCACACCAAAACTCATCATCAACAGCGGCAGTGTCGCAAGCTGCGCCGACAGCGTCTCAACCAGAATTTGCCGAAACACGCCAGGATCTTTGTCGCCAAAGAAATAGTTGTGCAGCAGCGGCGCCAGGATGATCACGCCCGTAAACGACGCAAAGCTCAGTTGCCAGCCCAAATCGCCCCAGCCAAATTGCGGATTGACCAACAATGTAATCGCCGCCGAAACTGGCAGCAGCACCAGCGGATGAATCGTCCGCCCATAATACCAGGCTGCCAGGCTTAGTCCAGCCACCAGCCCAGCCCGCGACATGCTCGGACTCAAACCCGTTACCGCCATGAATCCAAGAATCATCATTGCCGCACTGAGCATTGCTAGATATTTTGACCGTTTGGCAAATAACCGCCGCGCTAGTCGCACCAAAATCGTCAAATTGTAACCGCTAGCCACCACAATGTGCGTCAAACCAGCAATCTTCAAATTATCGCTCAGTTCCGTCGGCATGGCTCGCCGCAGTCCCAGCAAAAATCCCAAACCTAGCGCCGACTCAGACTCTGGAATATGTTTGCGCACCCGCTCAGCAAACCAGTCGCGCACCCCAACCGCCACATCGCCCGGAACCGGACGCTCGACTCTAATGATTTTCGACCGATACATGCTCGCCGAAAAAGCCCCAAATCCGGCTGTCAATTTTCCTTGAACCTGAACGATGTCACTGCGTTTGATGGGGCGCTTGTCAGCCGTCACCACCCACAGTTGTCCTGCCAATTTCTCGCCATTGATCCGTAAATCACTCAGCCGCAACACCGTTTGCCCTTTCTTGTCGATATCAGGATCTTCCAAAACACGGCCCTGAATAACGGCGGTTTTGCCAATCAGCGAATCGTACACCTCCAAACCGGCTCGGCCCAGCTCACCGCGCCATAACCCAACTAATCCACCAGCAATAATCGCCACAATTATCAACGCCCGCCATCTCCAGACCATCACCACAGCCATTAATCCTAACCCGAGCACCAAAAGCCGCCAGTCAAACATCATTGACCGTGGAACATGATGAATAGCAATGACGCCAACTGTCAACCCCAAACACCACGCCGCCACCAGCCAAGAAATATGCAGCTCCCTGGTCAGATTGCGTATCATCATATGTCTTTAGTATGACATATATTCTTGAAACGCATATGTTAAAAAGAAGATGTTTCAACGTCAGGATATTCTCGGGAACATATTCTTTGGAATATTCCACGTAACTCATTCAGTCTGTCAGCTGAAGGTAGTTGATCTCTCCCGATCCCCGGAGCTATTTTAGGCAAGTCCAAGATAAATCGCACGGACTGAGACACCGACTCATCATATGGATCAATATCGTTTCTGGCTAAAATTTCACTCAATTCTCCCCAGAAGATTTTCTGCAGCCTACTCTCTCCTCCATATGTTTTAGTGAGTTCAGACTGGTTAATCCTCTTTCGTGAATCAATAACAATTTCCCGCAGTCTTTTAATACACTTACGAAAATGCTCTTCATATTTACGGTCAAGACTCCTGATCTGCTGAGTAACTGTTCTTCGAGAGTCGCCACTTGGTAGCGTACTAGATGCATTCCTCCGTAATTCATCATCTTCATGACCAATTACCTTTGATAATAATGCCCAGCCTGATGCCACCAAAGTCCCCTTTCTGTCTACCGGCTGCCGTTTAGAACCTTTGCTATCATACTGCTGCAGTAGTCTTTGTGACTCCGCTTTATCCTGTAGGCATTTCATATCTTCAATTGCAGTATCACGCCAATACGTAAAAGATTTTATACTATCACCAGCACTTCTTTTTTCGTCATAACTAAAGTCACCATTACCGTCAAAATCATCCAATATTCGTTCAATTAGCGCCGGCAAGCCGGCAGACTGATAGTCCTGCCATTCTGTAAATCCATATTCTTCTAAAATTTGATCAGCCCGGTGCCAAAAACGATCAGCTCGCTGCTGTTGATCGACCGGCATATCACCAATAAAGTAGATATTACCCGCTCCCTGACTATCCGCCAAACCAGTCTGCATATCACCACTAACATACGAGTCCGGTGCTAACAAATTAGGCCTCACGGCTCTCCTTCCCATACTCGAGAAACATTCACTCAGTCCTTTAATCTGTGCTCCAAACTCTTTTTTACGACGCTGGCGGTTATATGCAAAGCTCAAGCCACCGGTTGCTATTCCTGCCGCCACTCCAGATAAGCTGACCGTTGGAGCAAAGTTAAACCATTCTAGCGCCCCACCAGCAGCACCCGCCAGTGTCGCTCCTCTAACTCCAGCTAAGCCCATATCAATGGATAATTTTCTCCTATATTCTTGCCCCAGGAGGTCATCAATCTTTGTTAGCACACTTCCAACACCCACTCGGTAACGAGACATGCCACTCCATATCGTCACCGGGTTTTGTCCCAGCTGGATATATTGAGCATATCCAACTGGCTCTTTGGTAGTCGGGTTAGTTACTTCTTGGCTGCCAGAAAAAATTGGGACACCACATCGCATCCCAACAAAATTCTTCAAATCATCACTGTGTTTTTCTACTATTTTGGTATATCGGGGCGGTACGTTTAAGTCGTCTAGATACTTCGTCATGTCCAAAGTTTTCTGCCACACCCGAATAACATCACTGCATATGTTCGTCATCTGGAGGGCCCACCGGGGCTTGAACCCGGGACACCCTGCTTAAAAGGCAGGTGCTCTAACCAACTGAGCTATGGGCCCATCAAGAATGAACTTTTTCATTCTAGCACATAATACGCAGTATATCAATGCTTCTTTGGACCAGGTTTGGACTTTGTTTTGACAGTGTGCAGTAAAAATAAATCCGCCAAACCCACCCCCAAGCCAGCGGTAATAATATATTGGCGCCAGGAAGTCAGCTGCCGCACTACTGTCTGTGCCACACCATCAACCGCAAGATATTTCGCCAAGACACCGACCAATAGCGCCGCCACCAACAAAGTCACGACAGCCGCCGCCACCAGCTTTTCATGTTTCTTGTGATATTTTGGGCCGCCAACCATCAACATTCCCATGGGTACGAGCAGCAATATTAGCGCCGCCACCACGCCATCAGGCAGCCATGGCAGGTTGATGCCCACCCCGCCCAAAATGACGCGCACAGTTTCCATCCACAATTCCACAAAAATATACCCAGCAGCAGCCGCCAGGGCCAGTGGACCGATGCGCCTACCTGTCACCAACACCACCACAAAAATCACCACCAGAACCGCCAAGAGCAACACTGCTACATTCATTGCGTCGCCTCGGTCGTAAATTCTACTTTGGCGCCTTTGACGATGCTCGATTTTTTAGCTACACCAGCAGCCACTTCCAAAACGTAGCGTGCCGGCACTTTGGGTTTATATATTTCATACGGCTCAGCGTCAGGCTGCACTTCATGCTCAATGTGTACTACTTTCTTGTCCTTATCCAACCAAATGATATCGAGCGGAAAACTCATATTGCGCATCACCATTTCCCACTTGTCATCACCCTCAAATTTAAACAGCATCGCTTGGTTTTCCGTCAGACCAGACCGATCACTCAGACCCTTATACCGCTGCTCAGCCGTTTCCGCAATTTCAGCCTGCAATGTCGCCTGGCCAGCCCTGACCACAACTGGGCGAGGTTTATTGACATCGCACAGCAGAGTATAGGCACCGTAAGCGATCATCACAATGATCATAATCATGATACATCGAGAAATGAAATGATGCCCCTTACGAGCTGTCTGCATAAGCTCCATAGCTCAATTATAACACTTATGTTTTATATATAAACCACGGGCTAATCAGGAAAACAAACCGCGCTTTTTGGAGGTGTTAAATTGTTCCAAGAGCTCACGTTGTTTTTTGCTCAATTTGGTTGGCGTATCAACGATGATACCAACGATGTGCGGGCCACGAGCATCATTTCTCAGGTGTGGCACGCCATGTCCTGATAGCTTAAAATCAGTACCGCTTTGGGTGCCAGCCGGAACTTTCATGCGCACTACACCGTCAACCGTTTCAACATCAATTTCCGTACCCAACGCCGCATCAACCATAGAAACGTGTTCTTCTGAAAGAATAATATCGCCTTCACGGGTAAACTTTTTGTGAGCTTTGACTCTTATCTGAACATACAAATCTCCCCGCTCACCATCCTGGACCGCTTCGCCGTGCCCGCGCAAGCGAATAGCCGCACCATCATCAATACCTGCTGGAATTTTGACCGTAATCTCGCGGTTCTTACGCGTCGTTCCCTTGCCGTGGCAAACTGAACATTTCTTTTCAGGGATTTTACCTCGACCATTACAGGTTGGGCAGGTGATAGCTTGTTGAATTTGCCCAAATATGGAATTCATCACTCGCATCTGCTGACCAGACCCCTTACAATCATCACACGTCTTCAAACTATATCCAGGTTCAACGCCCTCGCCCTTACAGTGTTCACATTCATCATCCATCGTCAGGCTGATCTTTTTCTCAACGCCAAACACAGCTTCTTCAAAGGTCAAAGCAACCGTTGTTTCTATGTCGCGACCGCGCCGTGGACCACCTTGCCGCCCAGCGCCACCACCAAAGAACTGACTAAAAATATCACCAAAACCGCCACCAAAATCAAAGTTGACACCTTCTGCACCAAAACCGCCAAAGCCTTCAAATGGATTGCCGCCAAAGCCACCGCCCGAAGCTCCGCCGACACCGGCATGACCAAATTGGTCGTATCGCTGTCGCTTTTGCTTGTCTTTCAGAACTTCATAGGCTTCATTGACCTCTTTGAACTTCTCTTCATCACCGCCTTCTTTATCAGGATGATATTTCACTGCAGCTTTACGAAAAGCCTTTTTGATTTCATCTTCAGAAGCGGTTTTAGACACGCCTAACACTTCATAATAATCACGTTTGGTCATATATTCTATTGTACGGTTCGTTAGCACTCGTGTCAATAGAGTGCTAGTTAGATAGCCAATTTACATAATCTTTTGACTTTTTTTATATTCTGTGATATATAGAGAAGCATAGGCTTTGTAAAAACATAAATACAAGTCGAAGCGAGGACAATATGGTACAGACAACAGTAGCCGTAGAACGGCCGAATACCAACCTTAGCACAGCTCCATCGAGCTTTGAAGAGCTGGAGAAAAAGGTTTACTCGCTTGAAGAAGAAAAACAAATCGAAAGTCTGATGCCGCTGGCTAAAAAACTGGCCGAGGATCCGGAGTTGGCCGAACAGTTTGGTGTGTTCAAATGGCTAACTATAGGTGATTATGACCGTGAACAACGAAATGCCGGTAGACACCCTTGGCCAGAGCTAGAAATTAACGGTGAAAAACGTATATTTTCAGTGCCGATCATCGCTGGTGTTGTTCGTTGGGAGGACCATGACGGAGAACCTCAGTACAGCGCCCTCTCGGTCATGAAAGATAACTGGCGCAGCGACCCTGACGCCTGGCTGATAACAGAATTTGATTTTAAAACTGCAGAGACCAAACGGCTCGAAACACTCGGCACCACGGTTGATGCCGCCAATCAAGCCACCCTTGCCATCAAGCCGCGGAATTATCACAATATGCCACCGTTAAGCCGTCCATCAATTGACAAAACGCCAATGTATCAGCTGGAAAGAATTGCCGTTAAACTTGATCCGACCTACCATTCAGTGCACGCAGAATACCATGAGCCATATCAAGACCGGCGGGAAGTTATGGATATTGAACTGCTCTGGGAAGCAATGTCTCGTGAGATTGGCGAGCGAGTTGACGACCTATTCCCAGAGTCTGATGATATGGAAGTCACTCCATCAACAGGCGCTCCCAAAAAACTTGCTGCCTACACACTCCAGCAGGTTATGAAAAAATAATTCAGCAGAGTTTCATCAAATTCGTGATTTAACTGCGCATAGTGCCGCGTGCAATTCACGAGCATCGCTATACCGACCCTCCCACGGTCCAGTAGCGATTGTCATTATTTCTAGCAAATCTTTTTGCTGAGCCAGCGCAGGTTTGATGCGGTATTCTGGGAAATCACTACCTGATTCCCAAATCAAATCATGCGTTAACTCATGAAACACTATACCGATGGCATACACATCAAAGCGATAGTCAATGAGCGAACCCAATTCGGCGATTTCTGGCGCATGCTCCCTGTTCCAGCTTGAATGCGGTCTGGTCTGTACATACGGAGATCTAACCTGGTTATAATCAAACAGTGTCAGTATCGGCCGGCCCTCAGTCTCATCGTAGAAGATATTCGTTGATCGGATATCATGATGCACTAAACCTCGTTCGTGAAGGTAGCCGGCAGCCTCTGTCACCTGTACCATCATATCGAGCACTGTCCTGGCGCCAATCTCACCATCATTAATCTTTTGTTGTACAATATGTTTCTGCTTATCTAATGTAGCGCCCATGATCGGGTATATTTCGTGGAGCGGCTCTCCCTGCGCTGCCCGAATAGCCAGCGGCGCCAGGAGATGTTTTGGTTGCTCGTCCATCAATTGTTGCATCAGTTCGACCTGGGGGCTAGCTGCGCATGCCAGTATATGTCTGCCTACCTTATGAACTCTCCCTTGCTCATCAACTGTAAAACACGAAGAATATGTATCAAACTGGTGCATAATTACTTATATAGCAATTCGCTGACAGCGGCGCAAGCATAAGCCTAGCCCAGACAATACAAAACTACCCCTTGAGAGGGGTAGTTTATGTCACGAGTCGAGGCCGAGATTATTTCTCGTCAACCACCTCACCCTCGACCGGCTCATCTTTGTCGGATTTTTTATCACCCGTAGATTCATCAGCCTTGTTGTCCTCAGCAGCTTGCTGGTACATTTTGGCACCGATTGGCATGATGGCATCCTGCAGAGCCTTGATTGCCGCTTCTAGCTCATCTTTGTCATCAGCATCTTTGTGCTTTTCTGCCTCCTTGACCGCTTCGTCAATCGCTTTCTTGTCGTCCTCAGAAATCTTATCCTTGAACTCATCTGGCATTTTCTTTGCCTGATAGATGGCGTTTTCTAGCTGGTTTTTAGCGTCAACGGTTTCGCGCTTTTTCTTGTCCTCATCAGCGTGGAGTTCGGCTTCTTTCTGGGCTTTTTCGATATCTTCTTTGCTCATGTTGCCAGAGTTTTGGATGGTAATTGATTGTTCCTTACCGGTGCCTTTATCTTTGGCAGTAACATTGAGGATACCGTTGGCGTCGATATTAAACGTCACTTCAATCTGTGGCACACCGCGTGGTGCTGGCGCGATGCCATCGAGCTCAAAATGCCCCAGGCTCTTGTTATCTTTAGCAAATTCGCGCTCACCCTGCAAGACATGGATTTCTACTTTTGGCTGATTGTCAGCGGCCGTCGAGAATACTTCACTCTTGCTGGTCGGCACAGTGGTATTGCGCTCGATCAGCTTGGTCGACACACCACCCATCGTCTCGATACCAAGACTCAATGGCGTCACGTCCAACAGCAATACGTCCTTGACATCGCCAGCCAGCACACCACCCTGAATAGCTGCACCAACCGCCACCACTTCGTCTGGGTTAACGCCTTGCATTGGGTCTTTGCCGAATAGCTTTTTCACCCGCTCAACCACCGCTGGCATACGGGTCATACCGCCAACCATGACGATTTCATTGACGTCAGATTTTGACAATTTAGCGTCTTTGAGCGCCTTTTCGACGGGTACATCGAGGCGATCTAACAAATCCTTCACCAAATCTTCCAACTTGGCTCGCGTTAGGCTCAGCTCAAAGTGCTTTGGTCCATCAGCATCAGCAGTGATAAATGGAATATTGACTTCGTATTCAGTAACTGTCGACAGCTCCTTTTTGGCCTTTTCGGCTTCGTCCTTGAGACGCTGCATGGCCGCATTGTCTTTACGTAGGTCAATGCCTTCTTTAGACTTGAAGTCATCCAGGAAGTAGTTAACGATGACGTTATCGAAGTCCTCACCACCGAGGTGGGTGTCACCATTGGTCGCTTTCACCTCAAACACGCCGTCGCCGAGTTCCAGGATGGAAACGTCAAACGTACCGCCACCAAGGTCGAACACCACGATGGTTTCGTCATTTTTGCCTTTTTCGAGGCCGTACGCCAAAGCTGCCGCCGTTGGCTCATTGATGATACGCTTAACTTCCAGGCCCGCGATTTTACCAGCGTCTTTGGTGGCTTGGCGCTGCGAATCGTCAAAGTAGGCTGGCACGGTGATGACCGCTTCAGTAACTTTTTCACCCAAGAATGCCTCAGCATCAGCCTTGATCTTGCTAAGGATCATAGCTGAAACTTCTTCTGGTGTGTATTCTTTATCGCCCATCTCTACTGCTACACCGGTACCTTTTTTAACAATCTGGTATGGCATGATATCGAGGTCTTTTTGGACTTCCTTGTCAGTAAACTTACGGCCGATCAAACGCTTGACACCGTAAATAGTATTCTTTGGATTGGTCACTCGCTGACGCTGAGCCACTTGTCCAACCAAGCGCTCACCCTTTTTATTAATTGCCACCACTGATGGCGTGGTACGGTTACCTTCGGCGTTAGCGATAACTTCTGGCTTACCTGCCAGCATATACGCAAAGGCACTGTTAGTTGTACCGAGGTCAATTCCGATAATTTTACCCATATGATTCCCCTTTCTTATTATAATCACATCTGGTTTTTCTTATATTCATTTTAGCACTCTTTTATGTCGAGTGCCAACTATTTCAGTATAAATAATTAGCACTCGCGTGTCAAGAGTGCTAATTATTTATTTAGTGTCTTTATTACATCTTTTTGCGAATGAACCAAACTCCGGCACCACCAGCTGTTACCGCTACTACTGTTACAGCGATGACGCTAGCACCGGTATCTGCCAAGTAGCCGCCCTTGTTGGTCGCCTGAGCGTTCTTGCCAGTACCGTTGGTTGTCGCACCGCCGGGGTTAGTAGGTCCGGCAGGATTACCAGTACCACCACCAACGCCAGGGTTAGTTTGCTGTTGGCGCTCGTAGACACCGACTGGGTCTACGATGGTACCATTTGCAGCCTTATCTTCATCACCAAAGCCACCGTCAGTCAGATCATACGTCACCGTCGTGTGCTTACCGTCAGCAGTCGTGCCAAATATAACGCGATTAGTAATATCTTCTTTGATGGCGCCATTACTTATCTTAACCACGGCTAATTGACTATGATCAGCGTAGTGTTTACTCAGAGTCAGCGTCACACGCGTTGTGTAGCCGACCTTGGCAGTTTGGCCAGTACAGTTGATGGTAAAGCCAACGATGTCACGCAAGACACGGCCGTCATAATCATTCGGAGCAGCTGCCACTGCGGCTGAAGCAATGTTGTAGCACTGG
This sequence comes from uncultured Candidatus Saccharibacteria bacterium, assembly GCA_963535375.1. GTDB lineage: Bacteria > Patescibacteriota > Saccharimonadia > Saccharimonadales > Saccharimonadaceae > Nanosynbacter. Next base: position 42,841 of record CAUSVT010000004.1, read on the forward strand.
GTGCCAGCTGTAGCAACAGTCACCGTACCACCACCTGGCTGCGCAACAGTCGCTGAAGTGGTTGGCGTGGTTGGCGTCGGCACTGGATTGACAACAACAGCGTTCAATTTTGCTTGCAGCGCTGCTTTTTTAGCAGGATCTTGCACCTTATTCACTAAGACCTTAGCAGCATCAACGGCACTTTGTGTTTTGTCAGCTTCTGCCTTGGCAACTGCAGCCTGAGCAGCGTCTTGAGCGTCTTGCTCTTTTTGTTTGGCGCTAGCCACTGCACTGTTGAGGTTAGCTATCGCTGATTGAAGGTCTGACGCAGATGGATTTGCTTGATTCAAGACAGTCTTGGCAGCAGCGAGAGCTGAAGCAACTGTCGGATCAGACTTGATGTATGATGGTGTCGCTTCTACAGCAGTGATGGCTGCTTGCAAGCTTGCTTTATCAATTTTCAGTGCATCGAGCTTGCCCTGTAAGGCTGTGCGTGCATTGTCCAGCTCAGACACTGAGGCATTCGCGTTATTTATAACTGCTTCAGCTGCCGTGACCTGTGCCTGAAGAGCGGCAATAGTACTACTACTCATACCGGCAACAGTGGCTGGATCTTTAGCTTTAGCGATCAATGCAGTGAGGGCTGAGCGAGCACCAGAAATAGCGTTGATTACCGCATCGAGCCTTGCCTGGAAGGCGGCCTTCTTGCCTGCGTCACCTACTACATCAACTTTGGTTTTAGCGGCAGCAACATCAGATGGACGCTTGGTCGATTCAGCATTTGCTACTGCTGCTTCAGCCGCGGTAACTTTCTGCTCCTCTTCACTTGGACCAACCGGTGCATTGTTAGCAGTCGTGTAGATGGCGCCACCGTATGCTGCTGCAGCGATTTTCGAGCCGTCGGCAGAGCTGGCAATTGCTGCCCAGTTTGGCACACCAGCAGACGTCTGAGCCACCCAGGTTGCACCACCGTCATTTGAGCTGTAAATGTATCCACCGCCACCAGCAGTTGCTGAAAGTTTTTGACCATCGTCAGAAATAGTAACCGCAGTCCAGTTATGAAGTCCATCAGCCGCTCGCTCAGTCCAGGTTGCACCAGCGTTGGCGGAAGTGTAAATCCTGCCACCAGTTGCTGTTGCTACTAATTTATTGCCATCGGCGGAACTAGCAACTGCTGACCATTTACGAGAGCCTGAGTTTGCCTGTGCAGTCCAAGTTACGCCAGCGTCGGATGAGGTAAAGACTGTGTCATCCTCAACCGTTGCCACCAACTTGTTGCCATCGGCGGAACTAGCAACTGCTGACCATTTACGAGAGCCTGAGTTTGCCTGTGCAGTCCAAGTTACGCCAGCGTCGGATGAGGTAAAGACTGTGCTGTCTTTGGCCACAGCTACTAACCTGTTGCCATCGGCGGAACTAGCGATTGCCGTCCAGTTGTGAGACCCAGGGACACCACGTGCGGTCCAGTTTGCGCCAGCGTCGGATGAGGTAAAGATATAACCACCCCAGTCGTATAGTGCAGCCAGTTTATTACCGTCAGCAGAGCTGGCAACTGCTAGCCAGTTGCGGTCGCCCGCCCCAGGGTGCTCAGTCCAGTTCGCGCCAGCATCGGATGAGGTGTGAATCTTACCGCCCCATGCTGCTGCAACCAATTTACTGCCGTCAGTAGACCCGGCGATTGAGGACCAATTTTGAGAACCTGCCGCATCACGCTTAGACCATGCTGCACCCGTCTTTGGTACAGGTGTCTCAGCCGGCTGTGTGCCCGCACCCTTTTGGAATACACGAACGTAGTCGATCAACATGGTTTGCTTCGGGAAGCTATCTGAAGGAGAGATTGGTTTCTGATCCGCATCTGCCTCCACGTAGTCGTTTATGATAAAGCGCCATCCCTCATCAAACGTCTTTTTAATCAATGATGCGTCAGCTAATTTTGTCAGAGGAGCAGCTGGTGTACGTTCAATCTCCTTGCTGTCAGTAGGACTGGCGTGATAATGATATGCGGTGATTGGCTTGTCGTCCACAAAATATTTAACCGTCTCGCCGTCATACTCGACCGCCCATGTGTGCCATTCATAGGCCAATGTACCTGGCTTGGAGCCTGCTCGGTGTTCATCGCTGTGGATAATCCTCCTGGTTCGCCAACCATTTTTCCAATTGCCAGAAACGCCATGATGGTAACAGGTAGCATGGGTACTTGACCAGGTATATGCTGGTGTGTAGGAGTACCATTCAATAATGTCTAGCTCGCCGTATGGGTCATTAGCATTAGGATTATCATTACAATTCTTTAATGAGACACCATTAACCATCCACAGTGATGGTCGTGTACCGTTTTTTCCATTCCAATTGAATTTGGCACGAATCTCGGCGCGGAAAGGTTTTGTACCATCCACCACCTTAGTCTTATTTGTCACCCGACCGCTAAGGTATCGTGTCATCTTACCACTTGGACATGGCGTTTCGCTAGCATTAGAGTCATTCAATGGTTCATCAAGATTTGCAACACAGTGGCGCTGCGTTTTGATCTCTAGATAATCATTGTTGACAACCTTGACGTTGCTCGGATTGTAGGCTAGGTGATTATTGCCATAATTATCTTTATTTTGTTTGAATACGTCCCAGCTATCAGGCACTGAGGTGCCTTTAAACTCCTCGCTCCACACAACGCCCCATTGACTTGCATTGGTGCTACCGTTGTACAGTAAAGCTAACAATAAGATACCACCAGCTGATACTAGTGCTACGAATAATCGTTTCGCCATCCCCTTTTTCTCCCTGTGTTTATGTTAAAAACTCTTGCCAAAAATTATAGCGCTAATACGTTCTGCTTGCAAGCATTGTTGTAAATAAAACTACTGATGTCTGGGGTGAAATACAGTAAATTATCGCCGCGTGACTTTGACCATTGCGTCGCGAATCACCGTGCCGTCAAGGGTATAACCAGCGCGTAGCTCTTCAGCAACAACCTCTTTTTCGCCGTCAGCCGCTTCATCAAATTGCACCGCCTGATGCAGCTCAGGATTAAACAACGCCCCCGGTTTGGCATCAATTTTTTCTAAGCCAATTTCTTTGAGCTGCTTGTCGAGCTGTTTGCCCAAACCAGCTACACCTTTAGCCCAGGCGTTATCTGCTAGCTCCTCCGGCACATTAGCAATCGCTCGCTCAATTGTGTCAATCACTGGTAACAGTTTCATCACTGACTTGGCCTGACCCATGCTGTGGGCTGACTGCTTTTCCGCCTCGACGCGCTTGCGATAATTCTCAAAATCAGCCCGCGTCCGCTGTAAGTCCAGGGTCAACTCATCAATAGTATGTTGCAAATCATCAATCTTCTTGTGTTTCGTCATATTCCTCCTCTATCCTTACACTTCCTCTAACATCGCACCCGTTCGCCTCACCAGCTCCATCGTTCGACGGTAATTCTGCCGAGTCGGACCAATCACGCCGATGTAACTGCGATCACTAAACGATGAACGAAACTTACTGATGATCAGGGTCGCGCCGCTGGCTTTACCGATTGGGTTCTCACTACCAATGAACACGTTGAGCGGTTCATTGGGCGCAGCTTCAACTAGCCAGGGCTCAATATTGTCAATCAGTCTGGCGATAGCCTGAACGTGATTGCCTTCAATAAACTCTGGCTGAGAAAATAGCTGCGTCATACCATTCATGTACAGATGATCACCAAACGAGGCAAAACCAAAATTACCCGTCAGCTCAACCAGGCTGTCAACCGCGCTGCGGATGGCCCTGTCAGATTTATCAACGTGCGAATTAACATGTGCCTCGATCGCCCTCGCACTGCGATCGATACCACTTGGTAGTTCAGTCATTTGAGCGGCAGTGATACCATTGACATAAAACCGATAGCCTTTGTCAGTCGGGATACGGCCGGCACTGGTGTGTGGTGCCTCAATAAATCCCATCTCCTCGAGCTTGGCCATTTCGCTGCGGATGGTAGCGCTGGACACACCAAATAATTTGGCGAGTGTCACACTGCCAACTGGTGCGGCAATTTCAGCGTACTGTTCAATGATAGTGGCCAAGATGGCCTGCTGGCGTTCGGTCATGCCTGTATTATAGCGTACATCTGGCACTCATACAAGTAGAGTGCTAAGTTGTCTTTTGCTTGGCACGGCGTGCAGTCGTGCGGGTGTGCGTGAACTGCCTGGCTGCATCAGATGATAGCATCAGGATGATCGTGATATTGATGCCGATGAACGCCAGAGTGCCAACGCTTGTCCAGGTGATTTTACCGATAGTCAAGGTGAATGAGGTTGCCAGCACTGACAGGCTCGACAATATCATCAAGAGTAGCCTATCTTTGTTAGAGCCGCGGAACGTACCTCGTGACAGCACAGCTGTTACTAAGATCCAGCCCGCGCTCAAACTCAGCACTCCTCGGATCGTCCACTCCGCTCCTGTGGCGGCCACAGAAGTGTCCAGGCCTTCAACGATAAAGTCCTGGGTTGTCTGATGCAACAATTCGTCAAACAGCAAAAAATCAAACAAGGCGCCCATCAGGACAATCATCATAGCCAAGGCCGTAAACAAAATAGCAAACGATATTTGCGGCGGCCGGCGATTCCACAGCTGCTGCAGCACCGTGTCGTGTTCTTCCGTGGAGACTGCATATTCATGAGCTGTTGCGTCCAGAATAACCCCCGCTCTCTCGGCAATTATCTGCTGATTTGCCACGACTGCCGCCAGTTCCAAGACTGGTAAGTCACCGTCAGTCTGGATGCTGTCACCACCGCCATTGCGCGAGTGATAACCCGTCGAAAAGTCTTTCAAATTTGTCACTGCCACCTGTGGTGTATGTTCGGTGACGGTACTCACAATATAGTCACGCTCGATGTCAGTATTTTCATCAATTTTATGAGTAACTTGCAGAGTAAACAATGACAATCCAACACTTTTGTCGTATGTCCCTGCTGCCAGCCAATCGACCTGATGGCCGCCAGGCAGCAACCAGCCCTGAGGGCAGCGCCAAAACCGCACGTGATGACGTTTACCGGGGCTGCCATCTACTTCTTGCTGGTAGGCAAAGTCTTGGCGACGGCCAAACAAAAACAGCGATGACACAGGAGCTGAAGCATAGCTCCTGCCAGTCAGCGTAGAAAAAATTATCTTCCAAGCTGACCGAACGGTGATTTCATCAGCAATCGTCCAACCAGCATCAATCATCGCTTGATGCAGCTGTGCTTCTGAACCTCTGAGCGCCACGTTGACTGGATCACCCAACAATCCATCAGCAGTCCGCGTACGACCGATGAAATAGTTCGGTACATACAGGCTACTTAAAATACGGTGCAAGCGAGGCAAGGCCAAGTAGGCCATGATGACCCAAAACAGCGCAAAAAACGCCACCAGCCACCAGCCACCAGAATACCAACCCTCACGCCAAACCAACCAACCAAACCAAAATGAAGCCAAACCGGCCAACAAGAAAAACGCTTGGTCGATCAGCGCAGACAATGACCACGGCGAACGACGCAATGCCGAAGCTCGTTTTTGGATATGGTCAGAAACCTGATGACGATAACTCATACGATATTATTATACTGTCGAATATTTTCTAAAAGCCTCCTTGCGGCCAAACGGGCTTCATCATCTTGCTGGTTAAACAAGTCACCTCGTTCAATGATGTCATGACAGACACGGACCGCTCTATTAAGGTCATCATTAATAATAACATGATAATACGGTACAGAAAGTGCTTGTGTCATTTCTTTGACAGAACTAGCCAGCCGTTTCGGCCATTCAGCGTGAAATGCTTCCTCGGTAGTATACCGACTTTTCAGGCGAGTCAGCCAGGTTTCGTAGTCGGGAGGTATGATGAAAATTGAAATACTTTGCGGAGCTAAAATCTCATATTCAGCAGCGCCCTGCACATCAATATCAGCGATGACTGTTTTGTTTTGTTCATAGGCCGCCCGAATCTCAGCCGCCGAGGTACCATAGACTGTGCCATGAACAAATTTAGCCTCAATAAATTCCTGATTTTTTAACATTTGTGCAGCCGTGGTCGAGTTGATGAAATGGTAATCAACACCATCAACTTCTGGGCGATTATTGTTGATGCGCGGCGCACGTGTTGTGTGCGAAACGATGCTACTAAAATCTGGAAGCTGCAATAATCGCTTTTTGATAGTGTCTTTACCGGCGCCAGAAATGCCGGTCAGTAGGGCAATCTTGGCTTTCTTGATCAGCTCGACGGTTGGCTCAGTTGGTTGATAATCAGCAATCAACCGCTCCAATTCGTCCATGCGTTTAGCTGTTCCTACGTTTGATGATCCAAAGGATACCTGCACCAATACCGACAGCTGCGAGTGAAGCGAGCGGCCAAACATTGTCACCAGTGTCAGCTAAGTAGCCTTCGCCAGTTGGCTTTGTTGGCTGAGCAACTGGTGCGCCAGGATTGGTTGGCTGAGCAGGAGTTGGCGTCGGGGTTGGTGTTGGTGGAGTTGGTGGGGTCGGTGGAGTGACTGGCGCTTCCTTAACGGTCGCAGTACTGATGAAGCCATTGTTCATAGCCGCCGCAATGCGAGCACCGTCGCTAGACATCGCAATAGAAGACCAAGCACCAGTTGCGGCTGTAGTCTGCTCTTCCCAGGTAGCACCTGAATCGCTTGAGACATATATCACACCGCCAGTGACAGTGGCAGCCAATTTAGTGCCATCAGCAGAGCTGGTGATGGCAGTCCAAGCACGGTTGCCAGAACCAGCTTGTTCTTGCCAGGTCACACCCGAGTCGCTTGAGGTGTATACTGCACCGCCATTGACAGTCGCGGCGAGCTTAGTACCATCGCTTGACCCAGTGATGGCAGTCCAAGCACGGTTGCCAGAACCAGCTTGTTCTTGCCAGGTCACACCCGAGTCGCTTGAGGTGTATACTGCACCGCCATTGACAGTCGCGGCGAGCTTAGTACCATCGCTTGACCCAGTGATGGCAGTCCAAGCACGGTTGCCAGAACCAGCCTGCGGTGTCCACGTTGCGCCTGAGTTACTGGAAGTAAATACTGCGCCGTTTTTAGCTGTTGCAGCCAGTTTAGTACCGTCAGCAGAGCTGGCAATCGAAGTCCAATCAAAAGAACCGCCGGATATACCATTGCTTCTCCAAGTCTGGCCTCTGTCGTCTGAGGTTAAAATGTAACCACCCCAGTGATACACACCAGCAAGTTTAGTACCGTCAGCAGAGCTGGTGATTGCAATCCAAGCACGAGAACCAGAATCAACTTGCTCTGTCCAGGTTTTACCTGCATCATCTGAGATGTAAGCTGAGCCGCCAGTCATAGTCGCAACGAGCTTGGTACCGTCAGCAGAGCTGGCAATTGAGGTCCAAGCGCGACTACCAGAACCAGTCTGTTCTGTCCAGGTAACTACCTGTTTTGCGTTAGCTGACTGACTAAACACCGCAACCACCGCAGCGATTACTACCAAGCATCCCGCTTTAGCAGCGCGGGCTATCGTTCTTTTTCTATTACCCCAGAGCGACCCCATATAAATAATCTCCTTTTTATTGTTTTATGACAATGTCTAATATAATCACTGCCAGTATATCACGATAGCGCTTACGTTAGCAAGCATATTTTGCCAAGTATTGACGACTTTATAATAGTTCACGCAAAATGGCTTGCCAATCAGGAAATTCATCTGAGCCAAACCGGATCAATCGCCCTGAAAAGTCGCCCGCACCGTTTGCTGTCCGATCATCGATCAAGATATCACCCTGGCTTAGATGCTTGACCGACGAAAAAACAACCTTGCGAAAGAAAATATTTTCCCGGCCGTCACCACCAAAATACTTCTTTACCCACGCCAATTTATCAGCCAACGCCGTCGGATTTTCCCATGGTGATGACGACAGAATATATAGATCATATTTTTCTTTCAAAGTATCAACTGCCTCAAGAGCCCCCGGCATCGGATCCATCAACGCAAAAACACCCGGAATATTGTCATACTCACCCGCAAACTTCTCGAGCATCTCAGGCGAAACCCTCGTCAAAGCCGACGTAAAGTCGACCAGTACGCCATCCATGTCGATGTAAATAATCGGTTTCTTCATCATTAATCCCTCTTTAGCATCACTGTAAACGCTTCTGACGGAATGTCAACCTTGCCGAAGCGTTTCATACGCTTTTTACCGCGGGCCTGTTTGGCGAGGAGCTTCTTTTTACGACTAACATCGCCGCCGTACAGATAGCCGGTAACATCCTTGCGGTAGGCACCGATATTTTCTCGGGCGATAAACCTGCCGCCAATCGCCGCCTGCAACGCCACTTCAAAGCTCTGGCGCGGCACCACCTCTTTGAGCTTTTTGACGATTTCGCGGCCCAAGCCTGGCGCCTCCGAGCGGTGGCACATCACACTGAGAGCATCGACCATTTCGCCTGCTACATAGAAATCAACGCGTACCAAATCTTCCGGCTGATAGCCCGCTAGCTCATAATTAAACGAGCCATACCCGCTAGTCACCGACTTCAATTGATCATAAAAATCCGTCAGCAAATTGGCCAGCGGCGCCGTAAACGAAATCAGTGCCCGCTCGTCGATGTAGCTGAGGTTTTTCTGCCGACCACGCTTGGCAACAATCAGCTGAATCACCGCACCAATATAATCTTGTGGCACTACAATTTCACCGTCAATCCACGGCTCGCGAACCTCGGTAATTTGTGCTGGGTCAGGTAGTTCGCTGGCCGACTTAATATCCAACTCCTCGCCATTGGTGAGGCTGACTTGATAATCAGTACTCGGATTGGTGACGATGAGATCCAAATTATACTCGCGCTCCAGCCGCTCACGAATGATATCCATATGGAGCAAACCAAGAAAGCCGATCCGCACACCATAGCCCAGCACCGGCGAATTTTCCGGCTCAAACTGCAGCGCCGAATCACTGAGACTCAACTTCTCAATCGCCTCCTTCAGGTCATTATAATCTTCGTTAGACACCGGGAAGAAGCCCGCATAGACGAAGGGCTTGACTTCTTTGTAGCCAGGGAGGGGCTGGACAGTCATTTTTACAGTCATTTCGTTATATTATAGCATTTTACAGAGATACCGTCGAATCACCGTGTTAGTTTATATTCCTCACGGAGTATACGACGTGTGCATATCAACTCGCCTCGAAGGTGAGGCTAATGGATACATATAGGGCAGTTCTCTGTTTGGCACAATATCATAATATCGACGATACCGGTCGTCATTAAATTCAGACTCATTACCCTTAACGAAATGTAGCGCTGGATGGTTCCTCGAAGTAGTACCACGCTTCACCAATAATCCAACATGCGACCACGTTTCCGACGTGACGTCTGGCTCCAGCCCGTACTTAGCAAGCAACAAGGCAATGATAGGTTTGCGGATGACCGAGGTAGTTCCTGGTTCAAGACCAAGCGCAGGAGTTACCTCCTCAAAGAAATATTCCAACATGGACGTGCCAGCCCGATATTCAGACGGAGCATCACGAAACAGCATGCCAGCGAAGCACGCCTTTTTGCCAAGCCTCGCATAACTAAGCCGCGCCATGGGCTTATCCGCATTTTCCCCAAACATAATTCTTTCTACTCCAGACGGCGCAGTTCGCGCATGAGCTGGAACGCGGTCTCCATTGGCAAACGTAATTGGCGGTAACTCATTCATAGCTAATCATAATATTTCTTACTGTCACCGTATCGCTCGTCCCTTTGAGGACAGCGATAGTGCCGTCAAGCAACGACTCGACAGCTATCTGTGACAGATTATCAGATTATACTATACCATCTTAAGTTAATTATGTCTATGAAATAAACGATTCTACTGATTAGCATACCGCTCGATACGCTTAGCCCGCAGTGTTAGCATGTCAGTCAAGTCCTGCAGATATACTGTGTACTGCTCAACGGTCTGAGGCAACGGTGACGATTGGAAATTATCAAAATCTGTTAGTATGTTAACTTGGTATTCGTCATCAACAAAATCTTGCAACAAGAAAAAATCGACATAGCCCCGAAAATCACCAAACCACTCAAAAAAGTCACCATAACGATCAAAAACATCAGCCAGCGGACTGTCTTCACCCCGATACCAGCGGGCAATACATTCTAACGTTAGGTCAAATCGATCACCAATTTTGCGATGCCAGCCTCTCGCACGATTGATGGTTTGCGTACCGCCGCGTAATTCGCTGGGGAAGACAATCTCTGAACCGATCGTCCAACCAACATCCTCTATTATCGTCAAAACATCTTGCGACATCTTCTCAACAAGTAATTTATTACGCTTCCAAGGTCTAAAAGTAGCCGCCATATTATCGCTCGAAACAGGAATCTGACACCGACCGTCACTGGCTATTAAGTAGGCTCCCTGATCCAGCATAGTCAGTTGACAGCCATCAGGTAGCGGTTTAGTCCATAGCTCAGCGTGATAGCGTTTTAACGTCAGGCTGTGCTGATCTGGATCTCTACCATGAGCATCTTGACGACAATCAAACCAAGGATCAATCATCGCTAGCCTATATACTTCTTCAACGTCACCGTATCACCCACCCGCGCTTCACGCGTGGTTTTGAGGTTGGTGACAATGTAACCAATTTCACCAGTGTCCAGCGATGGGTCGGGGATCATGCTAGGACTAAGATGACCAACTTCCAGCGCCAAGCCGTTCGCACCAGTTGCCATCATGTGAATCGCTTCGCCTTTTTTGATCTGGCCGTCAACCACCCTGACATACAAAATCACCCCGCGATAATCATCATAATAACTATCGAAAATCAGCGCCCGCGTCGGAAGATCAGCCAACACAACATCAGGATGCTCGACCGCCAGTGGCGAAGTCGGCGCCGGAATTCGCTCAACAATCGCCTCCAAAACTTGATTAACATTCTGTCCAGTTTTAGCGGAAATATGAATAATCTCACTCTCATCGCATCCCAGCAAATTTATCACCTGCTTGGACACCCGCGGCACATCGGCGGCTGGCAAATCGACTTTATTGAGCACCGGAATAATTGTCAAATCTTGCTCCATCGCCAAGTACACATTCGCTAACGTCTGCGCCTGAATACCCTGACTGGCGTCAACCACCAACACCGCCCCCTCACAAGCCTGCAACGAGCGACTAACTTCGTAACTAAAATCAACGTGGCCAGGCGTGTCGATGAGATTGAGATCGTACGGTCCAGCTGGCGGCAATCCTTCCGGTGAATCGATAGCCCTGTCGCTGGCGCTGCCTGCGACATTCGATTCAGAGGTGGCGGTTGCCGCTGGCTGGCGGTAATGGTACTTCATCCGCACCGGCGCCAGCTTAATGGTAATTCCTTTCTCACGCTCCAAATCCATGCTATCCAACAGCTGCGACTTCATCTCGCGCTTCTCCACTGTCCCCGTCATCTCCATCATCCGATCAGCCAGCGTCGACTTGCCGTGATCGATGTGAGCGATGATGCAAAAATTGCGGATAGCTTCCATCAGCGTCGTTTCCCGTCCAAACGCACAAACAAGAACTTATTCACTTGCCTGATGATCGGCTCAACTTCTGGTAATTTGAGCATCCGCGACATCAGACCATAAGCCAAGAAACTCACACCAGCGATAATCATAAACTTCGGAAAGGCTGAGAAGAAGCTGCTGTCGCTCTCGCGAAATGGCAACACCTGTAACATCAAATAACAAACGATTCCTGCTACCGTTGATGCCACGATCATACGCAACACCGCCGCCACGAACGAAGCGTCAAACAAGTGTGGAATTCGTTTTTCTAACACAACAAATAAAATCACTACCTCAATGACAGCCACTGTCGACTGTGCCCACGCCAGTCCATAGGCGCCCATTTTCAGCACCATTGATAAGACAATTGCCAGTACTACATTCAAGCCAATAGCCGCAAAAGAGATGTTTAGCGGTGTTTTTGTGTCCTGTTGTGCGTAAAATGCCCGAGCCGCCATGTGGTAGATGGTACGGAACAAAATCGCTACGACCAGACATCCCAAAATACCCGCCATCATCGGGTCTCCGGTGTTGCGGATAAAGTGAACAACATACCCTCGCGTGAAAAATGTTATGACGGACACTGGCAAGGCCATCCAAATGATCACCCGTAGCAATTGGCGCAAATCTTTTTGAAACAAATCCTGGCGATTATTGCCCAAATGCTCAGTCAACTGAGGAAACGCTGCATTAGAAACCGCCACACCGATGAGGTTGATCGGCATCATGTGTAGCGTTAAAGCCTGCTGATAAGCACGAATAACACCATCACCCAGTCGAGAAGCCAAGTTCACTTCCACGAGGCTAACGGCGTAGTCCATACCCTGGTCAACCGAACGCGCTGGCAGCAAACTCAACACTTTGCGAAAACCGCGGTTACGCCAGTGCAGCTTAAACTCATAGTCAAAGCCCAAACCGACCAACCCGACAGCACTAACGATAAGCTGCATCACCGAACCAAGCACCACACCCAGCGCCACGCCCATGATGCCGCCCTCAAAGATCTGCCAACCAAAGATATTGATACCATTCGTAAACCAGACTGTACCGATGATGATACCAATATTATAAATCATCGGCGCGAGAGCATAAAAGGTGAAACGCCCCACCGCTTGCTGGATACTAGCGATGACGGCAGCGATTGCAAAGATAAATGGGTTGACAGCGATCACCCGCATCATGCTAACTGCCAACGCATGACCTGATTCACTCATTCCCGGCGCAATGAAATAGCGCATCAATGGATCAGCAAAGATGATGATGAGCACACTAGCAGCCAGGGTGGTTAGTGCCATGAAATTGATCATGCTGGAGCTAATCTGCCAAGCTGACTGCTTATTTCCCTTGGTCCACCGCTCATTAAACACCGGGATGAAGGTCACACTTAGCGCACCCGACACCAAAATAGCAAACATAAAGTCCGGCACCATGAACGCCGCAGTGTACGCGTCAAGACCAACAACATAACCCGCCAGCCCTGCTTCTTTGTTGGGCATATATGCAGCGTTCAGCAAACGGTCACGCCAAAATCCCAGCAGACTACTCAGCAGCATAGATCCTGCCAATAGACTGGCTGCCAATTTCACGGTCAGCCGCTGATTCACTTTGGTGACTGCTTGCCGAACTCGCCCCATAATCGATTATGCGTGAAGTTTTGCTTCCTTTGGCAACTTAGTACCCTTGAGTATCTCTGCCACCGCTTCTTCCTCCAAGGTTTCGTCCTTGAGCAGTGCCGCAGCCAATTTGTCCAGATGTGAACGATTGGCTTTCAGAACCGTCATAGCTCGCGTCTTCGCTTCATTGATCAGCGCTGCCACCTCTTGGTCTATCTGCTTGGCCGTTTCATCTGAGTACGGCCGCTCACGGGTCATCTTGTCAAACATCAATCCACCATTGTCTTCGTGAAAGACTTGATCACGCAAAGCCTTACCCATACCTTGCTCAATCACCATATCACGAGCAATCTGGGTCGCATTACGCAGGTCAGAACCTGCTCCGGTAGTGATACCATCATCGCCGTACAAAATCTGCTCAGCCACACGTCCACCCATGGCCCGCGCCAAAATGTCTTTAAATTCATAGACGTTGGTGTAACTCTTGTCCTCTGGCGGCAAGAACCACGTCACACCACCAGTGCCACCGCGTGGAATGATAGTAACTTTGTGAACTGGATCAGAGTCCGGCAAGACGTGGCCGACGATGGCATGGCCAGCTTCGTGGTACGCCGTCAATTCCTTTTCCTTGTCGCTCATGACCTTGGCCTTACGCTCTGGACCAATCGCTACTCGTTCAAAGGCTTCGGTCAATTCCTCATTGGTAATCTTTTTCTTGTTGCGTCGTGCAGCGATGATGGCAGACTCGTTGGCGATGTTTGCCAAATCAGCACCGCTTGAACCAGCTGTCTTTGCTGCCAACGCGTCCAAATTGACGGTGTCGTCAGTTGGCTTGTTCTTAAAGTGAACTTTCAAAATAGCTTCGCGGTCTTTGCGCTCTGGCAGCATGATATTAACTCGCCGGTCAAAACGACCAGGACGCAGCAACGCTGGATCCAACACATCTGCTCGGTTGGTAGCCGCCAGGACGATCACATTCGTGTCGCCGTCAAAGCCATCCATTTCCACCAAAATCTGATTCAAGGTCTGTTCGCGCTCATCATGTCCGCCGCCCATACCAGAGCCACGTTTACGACCAACCGCGTCAATCTCATCGATGAAAATGATGCATGGTGCATTCTTCTTGGCCTTGGTAAACAAGTCACGGACTCGTGACGCACCAACTCCAACAAACATCTCCACAAACTCCGAACCGGAGATAGAGAAAAATGGCACGCCTGCTTCGCCAGCTACAGCTCGCGCCAGCATGGTTTTACCAGTACCTGGGTGACCGACCAACAATACTCCTCGTGGAATCTTAGCGCCGAGCTCACGGTATTTCTTTGGATTTTTCAGGAAATCAACGACTTCTTGCAAGTCTTGCTTAGCGTTATCATTACCAGCGATGTCTTCAAAGTTAACCTTTTCTTTGTCTTCGCCATACAATCGAGCTTTTGATTTACCAAAGCCCATGGCTTGGTTATTCTGCCCCTGACTCTGTCGCATCATAAACACAAAGAAACCGATGATCAAAATAACCGGCACAAAAGTGATGGCAACATTCCATACCACTTCACCAGTGCGTGACTGTGGCACAACCTTCACTTCAACCGGCGCGTCTTTCTTGAGGCCTTGCTCATAAATACTGCTGTTTTCTTTGATGGATTTTTCTGTTGGCTTATCTTGGTCTTTAACCGTCACCGTCAGGTCGTTGCCCTGGACTTGGATGAGTTTAATGTCACCCTTGTTCGCTCGGCTGACCACATCGCTCAAAGCCACTTCCTTCAAATTAGCGTGCTGCGCAGTTGACGCATACACCGCCAAACCAATCAATACAACAATCGCCCAAAAAAGGCCCAGTCGCATAAACTGACTGATTTTATTCTTGCCATTCTTGTTCGGCATCTTTACCGCCATAATCTGAAAAATCCTTTCTACCTAAATCAATCTTTTTGATTATAGCAGTTTTTAATGATAATTTCATCTCTAACCCTTCACCGATCTGCCAGACCGTACCGGGCTTACCCGTCTTGAGCGCCACCACCGCTCGCTCGAGCTGCGACGTCAGCAGGGAAGTACCAAATGCATTTCGAATATATTCCGCCAGCAATTCCACCGCTTCAGCCATATCGATACTGATGAAAAAATACCGATTGAGCGGCTCCGTCAAAAGCTGTGCTGACTCGTCAGTAATCGCCTCTGCTAACTCCAACTGCTCTTGCCACAAATTGTATAGCTGCTGTTTGGCATCATCTGGCAGGTTCATCAACTTACGCCGCAAACGATTACGCGTATAGATATCACTGGCGTTGGTCTCGTCCTCAACCCATTCCAGTCGGCGCCTCACTGCATAGGTTGTGAGCTGTTGTTTGGTCCAATGTGTCAGGGGTCGCATGATCCGCGAATCACCAAGCACCGCCAGCCCTCTCCAGCGTGTCCCTCGCGCCACATTAAGCGCAATCGTTTCAACCACGTCGTCCAAATGATGCGCGGTCACCAACTGCGCACCACGTTTTTCGGCCGCCGCCAACAAAAACGCATAGCGATGCTGTCGAGCAATCGCTTCATTAGCCCCCAACAATTCTTCTCTTTTGCCTTCAAACAAAAACCCATACCGTCGAGCCAGCGCCTCAACAAACTGCGCATCATCCCTCGAATCAGCACGCATACCATGATCAAAGTGCAAGACGACACATTGATGCCCCTTGTGTGCCATAAGATCCAGCAGCACAACGCTGTCAATCCCACCACTGACTGCTACCGCATATTTCATCTTTTCCATTATAGCAAAGCATGGGCAGTTTTGATATTCATAAAATCAATTCAGCTCTTGGTGAAACAGCAATACCATGCTATAATCACCCTCAGACGTGGCACCGTAGCTCAGCTGGTTAGAGCGCAGGACTCATAAGCCTGAGGTCGGTGGTTCGGGTCCACCCGGTGCTACCAATATTGCAAGCTAAACCTCCATGATTCATGGAGGTTTTTCTTTAGAACAGCTTATTTATCATCAAGCGCTTTGAGCTTTCTCAAAACAAATTCGCTCATTTCTTTTGAAGTCCGCTGGTGCTTCCACGTTTCAAGTTGTTGTTTTTGAATACCTTCTAAAAACGCAGTTAGCTCGCGCTCTGCAATTGCTTGCTCTGTCATGATGTATTTGGTCCTTGTTTTTGTTTAATAATGAAACCTAACTCTATATTAGCACATTTTTGACAAAAAAGCAATAGCAATATCACAAAATCCTCATGATTATTTTCCCTTTTTAAACCGCCTATGCTACACTGATATTAAAGGAATATTCATATAAACATGACGTACGCCATACTCTCATCACTTGCTATCGTCCTTCTGGCAGCTGGCATTCATGCTAGTTTGCAGTTGAGCGTTAGTATGTTGACGCTGATGAGCGGTCATGCGTTAGGCAAAAAGACCCGCCATATGCTACTGCTCCGACGGATGAATAGCTTCGTGCTCGGTGTTTTTTTGATGACGCTACTACTGGCGACGTTCACAGTTCATATCTTAACCATCGTCATTAACCAAACCGTGATCATCGAACGACTCGTCGCTTCCGTTACCACAGGTATCGCAGTCGGATTAGGCTTAGCGACTTGGGCATTTTACTATCGCCGCAAGCAAAAAACTGGCATCGTCCTGTGGTTGCCTCGTGGTATGGCACGCTTTTTAGCAAAGCGTAGCAAAGCAACCAAAAGTAGCGCCGAGGCCTTTTCACTCGGCATGACGAGCGTCATCGCTGAATTGATTTTTATCATTGGGCCACTCCTAGCGGCCAGCCTAGCCATCATCAGTCTGCCTTCTGGCCTCTTCCAGCTGTCAGCCATCCTGCTCTACGTCGTCGGTTCACTTTTACCGCTCCTTGGCATTCTGATTCTTGTTGGCAGTGGCTACAATATCGCCCAAATTCAACAATGGCGTGAGCAGTACAAATCATTCCTGCAATTTGTCGGCGGTAGCTGCCTGTTCATTTTGGCGTTTTATCTGTTCATTGACCGCGTCATGGGGATAACAAGCATGGGGATTGGGTGGTGATGCAGATAACGATTGTCGAGAAAAATAATCACCGAGGCGCTGAACCGTTTGACCCAGAAAAGCTGCACCGTTCAATCGTCAAAACCTGTTGTAGCGTTCGCGTACCAGACGGCCAAGCGGAGGATATCGCAGCTCAAGTAACGTTTCAGGTGATTGACTGGTGCAAAGAAAAACCAGAAATAACCGCAAACGACATACGGCGAACCGCAACAACTTTCCTTGAACCTCTGCACTCTGATGCCGCGTACATGTATAAAAATGACAAACTTATGATATAACCTAGGGGGCAACCATGGCACAAAAACCAACATTTGATTATGATATTATCGTCATCGGCAGCGGGGCAGCAGGAGCTCCGGCAGCCAGTATTTTGGCACGTGCTGGCAAAAAAGTCGCCGTCGTCGAACGGGGAACTTTCGGCGGAGAATCTCCTAACTGGGGTGACATGCCGCTGGGTGCCATGCTATACGCAGCTGAAGTGTTTTACAACGCCAAACGCGCTGCCAAATTTGGCCTACGAACCAACGCGCTCAACTACAATCATCCGTCGCTCCTGTCCTGGCGAGACACCGTCATCAAACGCACTGGCGCAGGCGGTAATCGCTACTATTACGAAAAACAAGGCATCAGTGTCTTCTCTGGCAACGCTCACTTTCTCAGCCCCAATGAAATTACCGTTAATCGTCGCCATTTGTCAGCCCGCAAATTCTTGATCGCCACAGGAGCAGCCTGGGAGAAATCGACCATTCCTGGTAGCGACAACATTCCGTACCTAACACCAGAGAACATTCTGTCATTGACTCGCCCACCGAAAACGTTGTTCATCGTTGGCGGCAACGCCACTGCCATGGAAATCGCCTATCTATACGCTTCATTTGGCACCAAAGTCTACGTTGCAGAAAAAGCCAATCGCATGTTGCCAGAATTTGATATTGAAGTTGGACCAATCGTCGCAGAAGATGCAAAAGTTAACCGTAATATGACCATTTTGACACGATCTCGCGTGGTTGCCCTACAAAAAGAAGGTTTGCAAAAGCGCGTCACCTATATTCAAGGTCGGCAACAAAAATCAGTGCGTGTTGATGAGATCTTAGTGGCAGAACAACGCGTCCCACAGACTGACATGGGACTGGAAAACGCTGGCGTTGCTTATACTCACCAGGGCATTACTGTCAATGCTCGCATGCAAACCTCAGCAAGACACATCTTTGCTGCTGGCAATATTACTGATCCAACCATCCAAACCCACGCCGTCTTAACCCAAAGTCGAACCGCCGCTCATAATCTGACTCACCGTACCGCCATTGAGGCTGACCTGACGCCAAATTTGCTAGTAGCATTTACCTTTCCAGAAGTCGCTCAAGTTGGACTGAACGAACAAGAGTGCATCAAACGCGACCTACGGTACAAAACAGCTGTCGCTCCACTCACCCTAACGGCTCGCAGTAACATCACCGACTGCCGCAATGGTTTTGTTAAGCTGATCATCGACACAAAGGGCGTGCTCATTGGCGCAGCCATTGTTGCGCCGCACGCAAGCGACCTCATCAGTGAACTCAGCATCGCCGTCCGTCATCGCCTGACCGCCAAACAGCTCATCAGCACACCAAGCTGCTTCACTTCCTGGTCAGAAGCGACGCGAATTGCCGCTGGTAAATTACTATAATTTATCCCCGAAGCTATGATATACTGAACTGAGCGGGGGCGTAGCTCAGGGGTTAGAGCAGTCGGCTCATAACCGATTGGTCGCTGGTTCGATCCCAGCCGCCCCCACCAAACATCATGATGATAAAAAAACTCGACAAACACGAACTAAGAAGACTTATCTATCACATCCGCCACGATTATTTGACGCTTAACAACGTCATCATCGCTGGAGCGGTTTTGATAGCACTCAGCTGGGCCTGGGGGTCAGTTGAGGCTATGCAGAGAAATTATCATTTACAGCAGCTATTGGACAATAAAAAGCAGCAAGTCGAGTTAGAAACTTTGAAGGTATCTTTGGCTGAATATGAAGCCAAATATTACCAAACTGTTGAATATCAAGACTTGGCAGTTCGCCAGCGGTTGGGCCATGGATCACCAGGTGAAAAACAACTGATCGTGCCGTCAACTGATGTTGAAACTGAGAAAACTGCCACGGTTTCCAAGCAGCAATTAACCGAAAGCAACCTCCAACAATGGACTAATTTCCTGTTTGGAGCCAACCGAAAGAAGTCCTAAGACCGGCGATATTTGCTAATACTCCTTGTCTATGCTACAATCATCTATGTGCCGCGGGGTAGAGCAGCCTGGTAGCTCGTTTGGCTCATAACCAAAAGGTCGTAGGTTCAAATCCTACCCCCGCAACCAAGAAAAGATCCTCTCGTCATTGAGGGGATTTTTTCTTGCCTTATTGCTTCGGCAACCTACCTGGTCGTAAGTTTTCTTCGCACAAGTGCTTATTGCCTGGCTTCTCAACTCTGTGTGAAAACCGTTGTCTCGTGCTATTACCCTGCTTGCCCGTCTTTGACAAGTCTCTGACCAATGTCGTCGGGTCCATCACACAAAAATCTTTCAATGGGCAAGCCCGGCAGGCTATCCTAGCAAGCTCCAGCGCTTTCTGCCGTTCAGCGATGCTTCTTTCAGCAGCCTCAGCCGCACCCCTGATCTTATCAGCCCTGCCCATGTCATGCATCTTTCCTGCACCCCGAGACCGGTTGGCAGCACCAGCCAGTCGTGCAGCCTCCGCTAATAGCTTATTTCTTCCAGTAAAATTACCAGAGTGCGCCTGTCTTAAGTGCTCGTCATAACGCTGCTCAGCCGCACGATCAGCCTCTTCCTGGTCTAGCCTTGCCTGCAGCTCGTCTAAATCAACATCAGGACTTACTTCAGGAAATACAACGTCCCCTTCATCAGTTATAGCAACATGAGATGTCATAATTTCGCTCATGATTTTATTATATCATAATATATCTAAAAAATCAAATAGCTCCCCTTTTGGAGAGCTATTGTATTGATTGCGAGTATTGCTAATTATTTCTTTTTAGAAATGGTCAAGAAACCGTTGCGTGGATTTTCTTTAACAACACGGTCCTCTGGAAGATCGCATGGTGTACCCTTGTCGTTCTTCTCTACCTTTGCAAAGAAGTAGATGGTCTGAGTCTTGCCACCGCGCAGAGTTACTTCAGTCTTGTGCAAGTAGTACGTAACGCCCTTTGAGTTAGTGTGCTTGTAAGCCATGTGGTAATACCTCCTATTAGTACTTTACCTTATAAGATTACTACCCCTGTTGGCCCCTGTCAAGCCTAAAAACGCTTTCGGCGGCGTAAAATAAAGCGAAGAATAGCCAAGACCACGAGTCGACCTATGATGATAAGACCGATTATTACCGTGACAATCAACGACCAACCAGCAAAATCTGGTGACCAGAGGGGCGAGGTAAAGGTGTGGTAATACGGCTCAACCGGTAACGGCTTAAACTCACTCATCACTGCTTGTCCGCCAGGAATTTTTTCTAATTCTTGGTTGATGCAATTTGTATAGCGCATATCCGGCCAACGCCAGCCATTGGACCGCGCGATCGGCCCACAAACAGCCTCAGCCTTTTGAAATACATCACCATTGGCAGTGCTATTGGTACTTTCTTGATAGGCTTTTTTATGCCGCTCATTGTCTCGTTCATACGTCTTAACCAATGCAACTCTGCCAGGATCGGCATTCATGTGAGCGCTTACAAACCTCTGTAGATCATACAATCGGCTCGCCAAGCCAACCGAATCATCTGTCTTATCTGCAGCATACACCGCTTCACGACGCTCCACCATACCAACATTATTGAGCCGTAGGAATGTTGCTGTGATGAAAGCAAACATGACAAACACAATCAACAATTGCCATGTCTTGACCTGCTCGAGTCGACGAATTTTGAATCGGACGTTGCGTTTATCTGTCATTCCACCCCTTCTTGATCTAGTTTTAGTATAGCACACATGCCGAGCGGCGGGCGAGAGTGGTATAATAAAGCCATGCGAATTTATTTTTCAGGAATCGGTGGCGTCGGCATAGGACCACTGGCTGAGATTGCTCATGACGCAGGGTATGACGTCTGTGGCTCAGACCAATCAGCCAGTCCACTGACCGCGGCTTTGATGGAACGCGGGATTCACGTTGCCCTTGATCAATCAGGGACTTTTTTGCAGGAAGAGCATGACAAACAGCCGTTTGATTGGTTTGTCTATACCGCAGCTCTGCCGGCAGATCACCCTGAGTTAGTACTTGCTCACAAGCTGGGTATCAAAACTGGCAAACGCGATGAATTATTGGCACACATCATATCTGATAAAAACCTAAAGCTCGTGGCTGTCGCTGGCACCCACGGCAAAACCACCACCACTAGTATGATTGTGTGGACACTGCAACAGTTAGGGATTCCAGTCAGTTATTCGGTCGGCTCAACCTTGAGCTTTGGACCAAGTGGCAAGTTTGACCCAACTAGTCAATTTTTTATTTACGAGTGTGACGAATTTGACCGGAACTTCTTGAATTTCAAACCATGGCTGAGCCTCATCACTTCAGTTGACTATGACCACCCTGACACCTACCCAACGGAAGCTGATTATCTGGCAGCTTTCCGCACCTTTGGTAGGCAGTCTGAAAGTGTCGTTGCCTGGCAGGAAACTGCTGCGTTTTTTGATGATGACAATGTACAAGTGCTGACCAAATATCACCCAGATATCCACTTGACTGGTGAGCACAATCGGCGCAACGGGATGTTAACCCTGGAGGCAGTCAAGCGCATAACGGAAACTGATGAAGCAACCATCATCACCAGCATCAACCAATTCCCTGGCGCTGGTCGTAGATTTGAGAAATTGGCTGAGGGGTTGTATTCAGATTATGGTCACCACCCAGTGGAGATCAAAGCTACCCTGCAACTGGCGCAAGAACTGTCGGACCACGTGGTGCTAGTGTACCAGCCGCATCAAAATGTTCGTCAGCACGAAATCATGACGCAATATACGGCAGATGTCTTTGAGGCCGCTGAGACGATCTATTGGCTACCAACCTATTTGACCCGCGAAAATCCAGACTTGCCAGTTTTAACACCACAAGAATTAACACGCCACATCGTTGCTTCGCGCCCTGATGTTGTAACGTTTGCCGAGCTGGATGATGCACTGTGGGACCACATCACTGCTTCGCTCGACGCTGGAAAATTAGTCTTATGTATGGGCGCCGGAACCATTGATCATTGGGTGCGACAACGCGCCACCACGCTGGACACTTAGCGATTATCGCCACTGCCGTGTAGCTGATGACGCTGCTTGCGGCTCAACAGTTTCTCATTGTTCATCCGCGCTACGTCTTCCAGACTCGACCCCAATAAATGCGCCACTGCATTGACATACCACAAGATATCCCCCAACTCTTTGAGGATATCTACCTTATCTGGCTCCTCAAGGCTTCCCTGCTTGTCACGCAGCAATTTTTTGATTTTTTCGACTACCTCACCAGATTCACCAGCTAGTCCCAATACCTGACCCATTAATTGCGGGCTGATGTCACCGTATTCGTAGTTGTCTGACAGCGTGGTGATGGCCTGATCTGCATAGTCTTGTATATTCATCATCTCTCCTCCTATCATTTGCCTGCCGAAAACTCACTCGCTGGCACTAATTCCCATTCGTCTAAAAACCTGTCAAACAATGACATATAGCTCGCTCGTGTATTATCCCAGATTTGTTCAGACGGTAGCGCCGCTATGTCGTCTCGTGTCAGCCACCGCACATCCATTGATTCGCCCGCAGCCAACTCGTGTTGTGGATCTTCCCGAACTACCAGTGCGTAGCAGGTGTCTGAATGGTAATGCTCAGGTGTAATGTTGTGGGTGTTCATGAGCAGCGGCTGCGGGTGAAGTGTTACTTCTGGCATTGCCGCTTGATGCATGCGCAAGGTTGGTTGCAAAACCAACAATTGCCCAGCGTCATAGCCAGCTTCTTCGCACAGTTCATGTAGCATCGCCGCCCATGGCGTTTCGTCCAATTCTATGTGTCCACCCGGCGGCAGTAATTTTCCTAGTTTTTTATGCACATGCAGCAACGCCCGCGGTTGATCGCCGTCGGTGCGAATGACATATCCGGTAACGGTGTGGTCGTGTTGGTTGGGTGCGGTGTGAATGTGTGGCATATTAGTTCCTTCTCCCGTCAGCTTTGGCATTAACAAACTTTGTAATTCTACCTTCGTCCAGCCAGCGCTGCTCATAGGATGTGAGGATCTTATAGTCATCAACCAGCTCAGACTCATGCAAATCAAATGTCAACTCCTGCAAAGACCACCCTTGGCTAACCAGCTGCTCCAAGCTCCAACAAAAGAAATCAGTGTTATCGTGTTTGATGAGCAGCACGCCCTCTGACGATAATAGGTTGCGGTACACTGCAAGAAAGTGCGGATGAGTTAATCGCCGGCCGGCTGAATGTTTTCGGGGGAATGGGTCAGAAAATGTTAGCCAAATGGTCTCGAGTGATGCCGGAGCAACCAATTGATCGATTTGATCAGCCCGCGCTCGCACAAAAAAGATATTTGCCAGTCCGCGTGCCTCAGCCTCTCGGGCACCCTTTTGCAGGCGATCACCTTTGACATCAAGCGCCATCACAATCTGTTCTGGATGCCGCGCTGCCTGCTCGACCGCAAACAAGCCATTGCCCGCACCTATCTCCATCACCGTTGGGCGCTTATCTGGCTGATCCTTCACCGCCAACCATTCATCATACTCAAAACACAGTGGCGAATTAGCAAACAGCGCAAATTTATATTTCTTGCGTTTACGGGTGATGATGAACTGATTCGGATCGACAAAACTCATATTATTCATTATACTAAATCTATTATGGATACGCTTACTAAGTATATTTTAGATTCCTCCAATTTCGATGAGTGGCTGAAGCAAAATGGTCTGGGTTGGCTGATGGAGCAGCGTTTCATCGAGGCATGGAGTACGGTTATCGGCGCCATCATCGCTTACTATATTGGCCGCGTGCTGCTAAAATGGGGCATCAAAAGTGTTGTGCGGTCGACAGCAAAGCATCGAGATTGGCACAAAAAAGATATCGAGAAACGTCAGGAGACCTTGATTCAATTGCTCCGTAGCTTCTGGCGAATTTTGATGATTGCCTATGCGTTGGCAGTGGTTGCAAATAAACTCTTTTTGGTTGATCTATCACCGCTGTTTGCTAGTGCCGGGATCATCGGTGTGGCGTTGGGTTTTGGCGCCCAGTCGCTAGTCAAGGACTTCCTGGCTGGTATCTTCATCATCGCCGAAAATCAATACCGCGTTGGTGATGTTGTCGACATCATGGGTGCAGTTGGCAAGGTAGAGCGCGTTGGTACCCGCTCGACAGTCGTGCGTGACACCGATGGTAATGTCCATTACATTCCAAACGGTACCATTCAGCAGGTCATCAACAAAACCATGGGGTACAGTATTTCTCGGTTTATCCTACAGCTCGATCCGTCAGTTGACATCTCAGCCGCCACCGAAATTATCAATGACATCGGCTATAAATTATCCTTGGAAAAATCCTGGAAACGAAAAATCATCGACCCACCAAAGTTTACTTCCCTGGGCGATATCACCGGACATTCAGTGGAGGTGATCATTGCTGGTAAAACTCAGCCCTCAGACCAATGGAGTGTCACTTCAGAAATGCGGCGGCGACTGCTGCGTGAGTTCGAAAATAACGACATCAAACTAGCCACGCTACCGCTCACCACCAATGGACCGTTGAAAAAATAGTTATTGATTTGACTGACTTTGGGTAATTCCTAGACTAGCGTCACTTAGCGCATCAACTGAAAAATTCTGCGAGCTTGTAGTTTTTTCAGCCTCTGCTTTGTACAGCTTCATAAATTCGTCTATGGTTGATTTGGTGATTTCACCCTGCGCCGAAAATCCCTCGTCTAGCGCCTTGCCTTGATCGATCTTTGAGCGCATCGACTTGTACTCTGGGCGGCTCAAATCCAACCGCGAAGCTCCTGATGCGTAGTAGATAAACATCGACAAAGTCACTAAGATCGCAGCTAGCAACACCGAACCTGCGATAAATGCCGGCAATTTATGCTCCATTATTTGCTGGCGTATCACTTGAGTTTTTCCTTTATCTTTTCGACTTTAGTACCATACTCAGCGATAATGTCGTTGAGCTCGCGAACTGATGATGACAATTTGAGCCGTGCATCACGAGCAATGTTGAACTGAGCATAAAAATCAGTTGGCTGATTTTTGCAATCAATCTTCAGAAGCGCTGCCAAGGCAGATTCATATTCATTATACCGAGAGGAGAACAATGACCGACCCTTTTCGAACCGACTCGTCAAAGAAACGAGGTCTGCAGCATCAATCTTGTTCACTGCTAAGCGACCGTTCATGCGTGCCATCAGGCGCGAAGAAATATCATTGTACGCTTGACCGGTGTTTACTCGTAAAATTGCGTCACTATAATGCAGTCGACTGAGATTTCCACGAATATCCTGGCAATTGGCTTTGATGGCATCGATCCCATTTGCAGATTCGGCTTGACCATCAAGCGCTTTCACAACAACCGAGGACCCGACAATCACACCAAAAACAATCATCAAAAACGCGAGACTTGTAACAGCTTGTTTCATCTGTTCCATTGTCCCGCGTTTTTGGATTGTTGTCAAATTATTTCAGGCTTTTTTCAACGTCTCCCTTGACGTCGTGAGCCGCTTCAGTGGTAGCTTTACCTACTTTTTGTGCCCCAGACTTCAGAGAAGCAGCCGTGTCTTTTGCCACCGTCTTTGCCTTTGCTGCACACTTGTCAGCATCTTTTTTCAACTCGTTAGCTTTTTTCTTTAAGTCTTTGCGAGTTTCCTTACCACTTTTTGGTGCAGTCAATACACCAGCCGCAAAACCAGCCACCGCAGCACCTAAGACAGTTAATACTTTTTTCATAGTTTCTCCTTTGTTTGTTTATTGTTAGATTTTACTGATGAATCCTTGCTATTTCCGCCGAAAAAGCCGAGAAGCTTCAGTAAAGACTTTTCTTGGTGACAGCCATTCTGTAGCTTGTGCAATATTGTGCGCTGCTGTTTCAGCTTGGCTGGCAATACGTTTGAGTTTTACCAAGAGCGAGATTATTATACTGAATAAGATGATGATCGCCACTGAATGGACCACAATCACCGCAGTCATCAGTATAATAACTGTTTGCATATCTTCCATACCTTTCCTTTGATTTGTTGTTTATATTCGTCATATCGACTGGTTACTATGATAGCATAGACGGTTTAAAATGTCAATACCCTATCACTCGGTGATGAGACCATCCCGCCGCAGACCGTCTAGCGCCGCCGCAAATCGCGGGTCATCCTGTAATTCAGCAGTGATTTCAGCGAGTGGCTGCCCGCCAACATACCGACGCAAAATCTCACCGCGCATCTGGCGGAGGCTACCGGTGAATTGTGATTGTTTGGTGTAGTGGCGACTGGCGGACAATTTACCCTTGCCCTGAGCTTTCAATTCATTGCCATAATCCATCAGCGCCCAAAACCACTGGCGCGAATTTACCCGGTCCATCGTCTGCTCAACAACAGTCAGTATGTCGCGATCCGCTACCGCTTCCTGGCCCGCAAAGAAATGATTGAGATAGACGGTACGAATATTTGTCTCAATGAACGGTGTTGGCACTTGATAGGCATAATTCATGATGGCACCAGCGGTATTGACGCCAATACCCGGCAATGCAACGAGGTCATCTAGCGTAGTCACTGGGGCGCCAGTGGCAATGGCGTGTGCTGTTTGGTGGAGATATCGAGCGCGGCGATTATAGCCCAGCCCCTGCCACGCACGCAGTACTTCTGTCAGCTCAGCAGCTGCCAGTGATTGAACATCCGGAAACTCAGCGGTAAACTCTCTAAACTTCGTCAAGACGCGAGCAACCTGGGTTTGCTGCAGCATCAATTCACTCACCAGCACATAGTACAAGGTTGGCTGATCGCGCCACGGCATTGGTCGGTAGAGCTCGCGGCCTTTTTGATGGATCAGCGCCTGGAAATCATCAGTCGTCATTGCTTTAGTATACGAGAATAAACCTCACAAAGGCTAATTGTGCTATAATGGCACGGTTATGAACATATTTTTTAGACGATACATTTCAGAATTTGTGTACGGTGCGGTTGACGGCACCGTGACAACCTTTGCCGTCGTGGCAGCTTCGGCCGGAGCCGGCATCTCCAGCGCGGTTATCCTCATTTTAGGCATTGCAAACCTCATCGCCGATGGCTTCTCGATGGGTGCCAGTGCCTACCTGGCAGCCAGCGCTGAGCATGAAGATTCGGCCCGCGATACCCAAAAACGAGCTTCGCCAAAAATCATCGGCGCAGTTACATTTTTGGCCTTTGTCGCCGTCGGTAGCGTGCCAGTATTGCCGTACTTGATTGACGTCATTGCAGGCTCAAAAGTGCCAAGCACTACCTTGTTTTATATCAGCTCTGCACTAACAGCGGTTGCTTTCCTGACGATTGGCTTCATCAAAGGTAAAGTTGGTAATCAATCACCATGGCGAGAAGCCGCCATCACCCTACTCCTCGGCGCAGTTGCCGCTGGGCTGGCCTACTTTGCTGGTGATGTATTGGCGGCGTGGCTAGGTGTTCAGTTATAATCCTGTGAGCATTCTGTCCTCGATAGTTGAATTGAATGTTAACTCTAGCATTTTCTCAATATCTATACCAATATCCTGATATAACTCAGTAGTATTTTTCGTCATCAAATCATTTTTGGTATAGCCCAAAAGTTTCGCAGTGTTTATCACTTCCTCTACGCTATTACCCTCTATTTCAATGTATGGTTTTAGCTTCGGCCAGTGGTCAATGACGACCTGGACGCCATCCAAGTCATATTCTTGGCGTTTATTTTCTTGATAGCCGCATGGTTTAATGCCAATCTTTGCTAATATCTCCAGGGTCGTTTCTAGGTCGGAGACTTCGACCTCCCACTCGTGAGTCCCATCAATAGCGTCAGTGGTTATTTCTTTGACAGTCAGAGTAGCGTGTTGCCCATCGGAGCGCAACCGTACCCAGCGATTTGGTATCACCGGAATTGTATCAAATACATAACGGTGAAACTTATAATTACCAATCTCTTTAGCACCGAGTTTTGCCAATTTCCCAGCGATATCGGCTGGGTCAATATCATATATTTTTGCTTCGTATTCTATATTCGACATTGATTGTATAGCCTTTTATCATCTCCTGCTGTGTTACATTATTTACGGCCACCACTTCAGCAAAAAATCTCGATAACCTGGCGCGAGTTTATCGGCAGTCTCAACTTCTGCCCGCGTCAGCCAGACGGGACCTGCTTCGCTACCATCACAGGCCTGGTCTGGCAGCTCAATATCATCGTCGATTGTGGCTGTATAACCAAGGATAATTTTATGGTTTTTAGCAGTGGTATCATATGGATCGCGCACATAAAAGTCAGCCGGCGTCGCATCAATGGTGATACCCAGCTCCTCGCGCAGCTCTCGCTCTAGTGCCACGTCAGGCGTTTCGCCGGCATCAATATGCCCGCCCGGCAAGCCAAAGCCATCATCGTGCGGATAATACATCAGCAGTACACGTTTGCCGTCACTGCTATACAGCGCCACTTTTACGCTAACTTCGTGTCGATCATACATTACTTTTAGTATAGCCGTTTCTCTGTTATTCGACAATGTATTCGTGCTACAGTAGAGATATGAATGGTCATCCTTCCTCACCTGCCATGCCTGGCGTCAATCTGGGCGGTTGGCTGGTGCTGGAACGATGGATGACGCCAAGCGTATTCGCCGGAACGGACGCGACCAACGAACATGAATTATCTAAGACCACAGGCGGTCGAGCGCGCATCCAGCAGCATCGACAAACCTTCGTCCAGGAAGCTGATATCAAGTGGCTGGCGCAATCTGGCATACGACTACTAAGACTGCCGATTGGCTACTGGGCGCTCGAGGATCAGCCACCGTATCTATCAGCAAAACCACAGATTGATTGGCTGATGGACACAGCCAGACGCCATGGCCTACAGGTGCTGCTCGATCTCCACGCCGCGCCTGGTGCTCAAAATGCCAGTGACCACAGCGGTAGCGGCAATACCGGTAATATTCAATGGTATCAACGCGCCAATCAGCAAAAGACCACGCGGATACTGCTAGACATCGCCAATGAATATGGCAACCATCCAGCACTCTGGGGCATTGAGCTCCTCAATGAACCGTTGGTGATAACACGACGTGAACGATGGCAATTGTGGTGGTGGACACGTCAAACCAGTCGAACATTACGCAGTAAATTGTCTCCCCGTGTGCGCATCGTGGCATCTGATTGTTACCAGCCAGCTTGGTGGTCGGGGCGCGTCGGGCCTAATACGCTGGATATACATCATTACCAGTGCTTTTCCGACACAGACAATCAAGCAACATCGCTGACTCACCACCGTCAGGTGCTTGACCAACGGTCTGGCGAGTACCGCGATTACTCCCAGCAACAGCCGCTAATCATCGGTGAGTGGAGTGCCGCTCTGCCGCCAGGCATTGCTAGCGACGACACTGAATACACTCACTGCCAATCGCAACTTGCCGTACCAGCAAATGTCGATGCTTGGTTCTACTGGAGTTACAAAACCGAAAGCCCCGGGGCTTGGAATTTTCGTGATTGCCATGCTAAGGGGTGGTTTGACGGTATGCTTAGCTCGCGGTAGATGGTATAATGAATATATGTCTTTTCCTAAATTAATTTACAGCATCGCAGTCCTGGTCATCATCGCTTGGGTATTGAGTATGGTATTTCGCCTTGCCGCCTGGTTGATCAACGGGTTGCTTTATGTTGCAATCCTGGTTGTTATCATTGGGCTTATTGCACAATTTATCAGCCAGAAAAAACGACGCAAATAACTCGCCTGTCACTATAGAATAATCACGGCAGCGTTACTCTGCCGTGATTGTATCTTATAGTCCTAATTCTCGTAGCTGTGCTGGATCAACCGTTGACGGTGAATCCATCATCACGTCAACGCCCGAACCGTTCTTTGGAAAGGCCAAGGTTTCGCGGACGTTCGTCTCGTCAATGAGTTCCATGAGAATGCGGTCAACGCCAAAGGCGCAACCAGCGTGTGGCGGCGCGCCGTATTTGAAGGCGCCCAGCATGGCGCCAAATTTTTCTTCGACGTAGCTTTCGCTAAAGCCAAGTAGGTCAAACACTTTGTATAGTACCGCTGGGTTGTGGTTGCGCACACCGCCGGAGCAGATTTCGTAGCCATTCATCACCATGTCGAATTGATCAGCCACGATGGCGAGCTTGTCGGCGTCAGTCTTGGCCGACTCCAGCGCCTGTAACCCGCCCTTTGGCATACCAAATGGGTTGTGCCCAAAATCAAGCTTCTTGCCGTGATCATCCCATTCATAAAACGGAAAATCAATAATCCAAGCCAAGGCCACCACGCTCGGGTCTTTCAAGTTGAAATGGGTAGCAAATTCGTTGCGCAGACGACCAAGTACGGCGTTGACGACTGAGCGAGTGTCGGCGCCGAAGAAGACAACATCACCGTCTTCAGGTTTCATTGTATCTATAAGCGATTTACGTTCTCTGTCTGACAAGTGTTTTGCCACTGGCGAAATCGCATCATAGCCATAAAAATCACTACTAGTGATCGGGATTGCATATCCCTGTGCCTCGTCAGGGTGTTTTATTTTAACATATTTAATGTAGGGCAAACCGCCCGCCCCCTCACTCTTGGCAATGTCGGTGAATTGATCAATTTGCTTGCGGCTCAAAGAAGCGCCGTTTTTCACGCAAATCGCCTTGATGCACTCAGCGTTTTTGAACACGCCAAATTCGGTGTCGGCGAACACCCTGGTCAGCTCCACCAATTCCATGCCAAAACGTAGATCCGGCTTGTCCGAGCCATACGTCTCCATGGCGTCGCGGTAGGAAATACGCGGAATTGGACTGCCGTCACCAACAGGCAGGTCGCTCAAATCCAGCAACTTTTTGCCGGCAAACTCGGTCGCGAGCTGCCGCATCAGCGGCTCAACTTCCTGGCGAACTTCCTCGCCGTCCTCAACGAAACTCATCTCCAGGTCCAGCTGGTAAAACTCACCGTACAGTCGATCGGCCCGCGGATCTTCATCGCGAAAACACGCTGCCAACTGGTAATATCGCGGCACACCGCCAACCATCAGCAGCTGCTTGAACTGCTGGGGTGCTTGCGGTAGAGCGTAAAACTTATCTTCCTGCAAGCGGCTGGGGATCAGAAAATCGCGCGCACCTTCAGGGCTAGAATTTGCCAAAATCGGCGTCTGAATTTCGATAAAGTCGCGGTCGTCCATATACTGATGCATCCGTCGGTACATCTCAGCGCGTTTTTTCAGCATCTCCTGCATCTTTGGACGACGCAGATCGAGGTAGCGATACTTAAAACGTAAGTCCTCGCCTGCTTGGTTTTCCTCGGCGAATGGCTGGATCGGCAAGGTTTCAGCACGGTTGAGAATTTCCAGATTTTCCACCACAATTTCCACATCACCACTGGCGATATTTGGATTTTTCAAACCTTCGCCACGCTCCGTCACCACACCGCTGGCACGAACAACAAACTCATCGCGCAGACTCTCCGCCAAACGAAACGCTTCCGCCTGCTCAGGATTAATCACCAGCTGCACCAGCCCAGTATGGTCGCGCAGGTCAATAAAAATCAGCCCACCGTGATCACGACGTGAATGTACCCAGCCCGCCACGGTAATCATTTCCCCAACTTTTGTTGGTGTATCAATTGCAAAAGTCCTCTGTTTCATATCTGTTTATTATACCACAGCGGCAACAGTTTTATGCTATAATCGCCCCATGGATAGCTATACGGTGGGCACTGTAGTCATCTTTTGTTCAATTACATGGATCATCGCCAGTCCTTTTGTAGTGTTTTATTATCATAAACGATATATCACAGCCTACCGGGAGCTAGAGGAATTACGCCGGGAAGTATCGCCCGCAGTAGATATCCAGTCAACCCAAATGTCCGCTTCGGAAGGGGCACAATCAACGAACAAGCAGCCCATTACCGAGAACAGGTCTAATCCAGTCACACCACTCAGCGACCATGAACTGCTCACCAAAATTCGCTCCATGTCGCCGTATGATTTCGAAAAATACATCGCTCAATTATTTGAACATTTTGGCTATTCGGCTGCAACCACTCCGTATAAACGCGACGGTGGCATCGACATTGTATTATACAAAAACGGCGTCCAAAGTTATGTCCAATGTAAAAGTATATTAAACAAATTGTCAAAGTATCCGAAGTGCGTGATTTTTATGGTGCAGTTGTTGATCATTTACACGGAGGTGAAGCATTCTTTGTCACGACAAATATCTTCTCATCGGACGCGCGAAGATTTGTAAAATATTCTACCAATGGCAACAAAATACGGCTTATTGATAACACGGGACTACTTACCATCATTCGCGCCCTTGAAGATAAAGGTGTCGTAATACCAATTCCTGACGTATCAGACATATCTCAAAAAATTAAACCATGCCCACGCTGTCGTGGCGGTCATCTGGTGATAAGACACAGCAAAAATAATCATTCACCATTCTACGGATGCTCGAATTATCCCGAATGTCGATACATGCAAAAGATAAATTCTTAGATAGTTTCGGTAGTTTTTGGGCTATTATTGCCACGTGGATTGTGCTCGGCTACCTTACGCAGATCTTCATGGGTATCAAATTCATCATTAATTTTCTTTCCTAAAAGCGCTTCCAAAGCATCTTCCAGGCTTAACAGTCCAACTGTTTCACGGTACTGGTTGATCACGATGAATAGATGGTGTCTGGTTTTGATAAAGGCAGCCAAAGCTTGCTGCAACGATTGGTCTTCTCGAATGTAAAACACAGCGTGCTCCATAGCATCAGTAACGTGGTGCGCTTTTTGCGACTTTTTGGCGTTACCGATGGTCACCAAATCTTGCACATACAGCATACCCACAACATGATCAATATCCCCATCAATCACCGGAAAACGACTGTGCCCTGTTTGATACAGCCCATCCAGAACGATGGGACCTAGTACTTCATCTTTACCTATGCTATCAATCATAGTACGTGGAATCATGGCGTCAGTGACTTTCATGTCCTTGAACTTGAGACTATTGGTGATAAGCTTTTTTTCGTCCTTGGACAATGCATCACCAGCGTTCTTGACTATCTCGAGCAGCTCCTCACGCGATTCAACATCCAATTCACTACTTTGTGACGGTACAACAGAACGGATCGCCCAAAATACAACTGAATACTTTTCAATGCAGCGAATGATTGCTCCTTCATACCGTTCATAGATGCGCTGTGAAAATTTTTGTAGCGGCGACAAGCGAGCCACGGCGCCCGAATAAAGCGCGATGACTAACGACACCAAAAAACCAACTAGCCAGTGAAACAACTCCACACCGATGACACTGAGCGACACCAATAATAATGCCGTGATCACCCGCTGCAACGAAAATAAATCAGCCAAGTAGGTGCGGCGTTTCAGTAGTAATTTTGCTTCCTCGTCACCCTGGTGCGCCCGACGTTTCAATTCAAATTGGCTATGTGACGAGAGCTGTGGATGCACCCCTAGTACCAATATCAAAATGACGATAATCAATCCATATATAACACTTAACAGCAATACACTCATGGTTTTATTTTACCTGATTTTATGCTATTATTGCTAGAGTTAATTTGGAGGACAAGAATGAACGGAAAAACCTGGGGCGTATTTATCGCAATCGTGGTGACGATACTTGGTGGCATGGTATACCTGTCAGTAACACACCGCTTAGATATTAGCGATATCGCCAAAGATCAACTCACAAAAATCATCCCTGCTGAAAAGCGTAATGGCGACATTCAGGAGCACACATTTGGGGCTGACAAGCCTAAAGTTACGATTATTGAATACGGTGATTATCAATGCCCGGGTTGTCGCACTGTTGCACCGCGCATTAAATCAGCTGTCGAAAAGCACAAAGATAATGTGCAATTGATCTTCCGCAACTTCCCACTGTCTGGTCACACTCACGCTCGCCTAGCAGCGTCAGTAGCTGAGGCGGCAGGCTTGCAAGGTAAATACTGGGAAATGCACGATTTACTCTACGAAAACCAAGACGCGTGGAGCAATGCCCAAAATCACAAACGCAACGATATCTTCATGGGCTATGCCAAGCAGCTTAAACTCGATGAATCACGCTTTGCCAATGACCTAACAAGCGACCGCGTATTGCAAAAAATTAGTTTCGACACTGCCGTTAGCCGTGCACACGAAATTACTGCTACACCAACCATATTCATCAATGGCAAAAAGGTAGAAGACCTCAACAGTATTGACGCTGAGGTAGAAAACGCGCTCAAGGCAGCAGGTGTTTCTACTGAGGAAAAGAAGGCTGAGTAGATTACCGTAAATCAATCTAAAACCGCCCGGGTTTAGCGCTCGGGCGGTTTTAGATATGTTATTGTGCTATGTATGTTTGCCATTCGGCAGGCACTACATCCACTGCGATCTTTTTGCGTCGTGATGACACAAAATTGATTGCTATCGGCATGTATTTGTACTCCTTCGTACTAAATGCAGCCTCACGCGCTTCGACCTTTATTACAAACCGCAACTCAATGCTTCGGCGCGAGACACGTCAACCATAGTACCAAAGGAAATATAGCACGTCAAGTGCTTACTCCCTACTTTATTACTTTTAATTTTAGAATAAGCGGAATCGCTTGGCAAGTAGTAATGTTAGTAAAATTAACAACAGTGTAATACCCATGATGGCAGCGTACGCCCACCACTCGCCCTGAAATGGCAATCCGATATTCATGCCATACATACCGTAAAACACATTTGGTACCGCTAGTAGAATAGTGATAGTCGTCAGCACCTTCATGCGCTGGTTCAGAGTATTGTTAGCAATAGTTGAATAAGCGTTTTGGATACTGTCAATCGTTTGGGCACTCGAACCAATAGCCACTAATAATTGGCGGGCATGCAATATAATATCCCCAAAAGCTTCAATATCACGCAGATTAAACAACTGCCGACGATTTGCCTCCAGCTGCCCAACAACCGTCACCAAGCCCTCCAAACCACTTCGATATTCATTGAGGCTATCTTCAATAGCGACGAACTCAACAAAGTCCTCGTTTTGGACATCAAAATGCGTGAGCCGCTTGCGAGCGCTGGTAATTTTGGTCGACAGCGCATGGAGCCGCTGCTCGTATTCAGTGATGATGGAGGCGATGACAGCAGACACTACCGCAGAGGGCTGACGCGTGTCAGTAGTCATAAAAGCATCGGTATCTAACGGCGAAAAAGAAGTGTGCGGACTGGCAGTTACGAGCCGATCACGCGACACTGCGATGAGTATCGGGGCGGTTTTGGCGGCATCAGCCGGACCAACTGGCAAACGCAAGAAAATGTATTCTACACCATTGCTAAACTCTGCTCGTGACAACTCACGGACATCACAAACGTCACGCAGGATATTTGCATTCAATAAGAGCTTGTCTGACAAGTCGTCCATATCCAGCAATTTACCAGATATATGCACCCACGCATGAGAGCGAGGACGACTTACCTTTTCTAGACGCTCACCCGCCGCTGATCGCTCAAAGTATTCCACCACCATATACTTTGATTATACGAAAAAAGGCTATGTTTTGCTACTAGCAGTAGTTATTCCCAGCGGAACAGTTTAATAGCCAAGGTGTAGACGATGACGATACACAACAGAACTCCACCAAACTGCGGCAGAACTTCTGTCAGGCTTGCGTGTTCTGTTGATATCAATCGAAGGCCATCAACGACGGGAGTCATCGGGATACATTGACTAATAGACCTAAGCCACTCTGGGAACAAGAATGACGGGAAGAAAGCACCAGACAAGAACATCATCGGGAAAGAGATAAGATTTGAGAGTGGCGCTGACTGATTTTCGTTTTTAGCCCACGCACCAACGATCAATCCAAGGCCAACCATCATCACGGCAGCCAATGTCAAGAATGGCACAAACAACAACCAGTCGCCACGCATCGTAAATTTAAACAGCAGCATACTGACAACCAGCATCAAGGTAGCGCTTGCCAAAGACACCAAGGTGTAGACGATAGCCGTAGAAATAATGAGCTGGCCAGAAGTAAACGGTGCAGCCCGCAGGCGACGATAGTTGCCTTTTTGCTTCTCGGTTGGCATTTGGTTTGCCAGACCGAAGATACCCATACTCATCAAGCTAAACGCCAATAGCCCAGTGAAGGTGTAATCAAACGTTTTCAGAGCTTCATCGCCAACCGCCTGTGAAGCTACCTTAAACGGTGGCTCTGGCTGACCCATGGCTTTATTGATACTACCAACAATCTGACCCATCACAGCAGTCAGCGCACTAGCAGCCTGATCTTGCCCTTTAGCGTGCAGCACGTTCAGCGTGCCAGACGGGCGAGCTTTTGCGCCTTCACCTTTGACTTCACCAAACTCTTTTGGTAGCTCAATGATACCGTCAATTTCCGAACGCTTCATCTTTTCCTTGGCATCATCAATGTTTTTCACGTCCTGAACCTGCAGTAATTTTGACTTGTCATTTTTTGCACCATCGACAAACTGCTTGGCGAACTCAGTGTTGGAGTGGTTAATGATGGCAACCTTGAAATTGGTCGTCTGATTGTTAAAAATCGAACCAAACACAAACAAAAAAATCAGCGGGAACAAAAAGGTGAAAAACAATGCCATTTTGTCACGCAGCAAACGCTTAAGACCAGCTACGACCTGACCAATGATACCTATCCAATATTTTTTCATACCGCTAATCCCGTATCGCCTTTCCTGTAAGATCAATGAAAACGTCTTCCAAATTTGCTTGTTCAACCACCTGCTTTTTCTTAAAGCCGCGCTTGAGTAACTGTTGAATCAAGTTATGTGGCGAATCGGTGGTGATGATTTGACCATTATCCATGATTGCCAACCGATCACATAGCAATTCGGCCTCATCCATGTAGTGTGTTGTCAGCACGATAGTAACGCCCTCTTCGCGTATTTGCTTGATCAGCTCCCATAAGTTGCGACGCGCTTGTGGATCCAAACCAGTGGTTGGCTCGTCCAGAAACAAAACTTTTGGACTATTGACCAAGGTCGAAGCGATGGCGAAGCGCTGTTTTTGTCCGCCAGACAACTGTTCGACATAGTTTCTAGCTTTTTCTGTGAGTTGGACTTTAGCTAGTAGCGCAGCCACGTCAACTTTACTACCATACAAACTGGCAAACATTCTCAATTGCTCAGTTAATGTCAAGTGATCATAAAAGTTGGTCGACTGCAGCTGAATACCAATGATGTCTTTGATCTTCTTGGGATGTTTAGCTACGTCAATACCATCAATGACAGCTGTACCGTCATCGATAGTGCGCAACGCCTCCAGCATTTCTAGCGTTGTTGTTTTACCAGCACCATTGGGACCCAAAATACCGAATATTTCGCCCTTTTCGACACTGAAATCTATGCCTTTTACCACTGTTTGATCGCCGTAGCGTTTGGTCAAACCGTGGACGTCAATAATGTTACTCATACTTCCAGTATAGCATTAATCAAGAAATAGGGTTATTGACTTTTGGGTGAGTATCAGCGGCGGCGCAAGAAATAATAGCCAATCAACAATGCCGCCACAGCGCTGACGCCGGTGATTTTCCAAAACATTGCTGGGTCGTCGCCGCCGGGAACTGGCACATTCATACCAAATAGCCCAGCAATCATGGTCGGTATAGTGAGCGCCACCGTGATGACAGTCAGCAGCCGAATGGTTTCGTTTAGGCGCGTATCCATCACTGCGCGGTAGCTGTCACGCACATTGGTGATGGTACGCAGCAACGATTTACAGCGACTGATCACCTGCTCCAAATCAATGGAAATATCTTCAACATCTTCCTTGGCATCCGACCGAAGCATCAACGCTTTGTGAGCAATCATTCGCTCCACTGACAAGTTCATCGGCACCAAGGCGTCCATATAATCATTCAATTTGCGCTCATATTCGGCCAGCGTGGCAATATCGCGCGCCCGCAAGGTGCGAATGTCGCCAGTCGCCGCCCGCATTTGGCGGTTGATGGCAGCCACCCGGCGCTGATATTGTGTTGCTAGTGCGTCGATCATATCAACCAGCAGGGCAATTCGACTTGACGTGGATACCACATGTTTATCAATGAACGGCTGCCACAATCTACCTAGGCTGTCTCGCGAAATGGTGATAATATAATCCGCATGAATCACAAACAAAATTGGGGTAGTAAAGTCATTAAAATCATCGTCAGTATCCGGTAATCGGGCAATCAAATATGTCCGCTCATTGTCCGCGTCCAAACGAGGAACCTCGTGGGGGTCCAGTGCGTCGGTGATGATATCAGCATCAATCCCTAGTGATAACAACTGGGAAATCTCCTCTTCATTTGGCCGCTCACAACGAATCCAAGAGCCCTTAACTAAGTTCTCTCTGATGGTAAGCTTGCCAGAATCGTCAGATTTAAGATACTGCAACATACCTGTTATTTATATCATGAAAATTAGATAAAAGCAATGGCTTGGCTATGAAACAATCCGTGTACCCGCTGTCCCGTCGATAGCCTCGGTGGTTTTTTCCAATGAGGTAATGACTGCGGTACGACCCTCGCCACCTGACACAAATTGTAAGGCTGCTTGCGCCTTTGGCAGCATGGATCCAGCTGCAAACTGACCATCGTCAATGTGTTTTTGCATCTCTTCTGCAGAGATTTGCCCCAAGGCTTCTTCGTTTGGCTGGTTGAAATTAACCTTGGCGGCATCAACCGAAGTCAAGATGAGCAGTGTATCTGCATGCAGCAAATTAGCCAAGGTTGCCGCCCCAAAGTCTTTATCGATAACTGCTTCAACACCCGTGAGCGTGCCGTCTTCCTGGCGCAACACAGGGATACCGCCACCACCAGTTGACACCACCAGAACACCCGCTTCAACCAAGGCTTTGATGATCGGCGCCTCAACAATTTCTACTGGTTTTGGTGATGGCACCACACGACGCCAACCACGACCAGCGTCTTCCTTAACAACATAGCCACGCTCAGCCTGCACTACTTTGGCTTCTTCTTCTGAATAGAAGGGGCCAATTGGCTTCGTTGGGTTTTGGAACGCTGCATCATCCCCAGAGACAATGGTCTGCGTCACCAAACTAACGGCATGTTTGTCAGTCATCTGATGAGCCCTGAAGCTGTCTTGAAAGGCTTGCTGCAACCAAAAGCCGATCAGACCTTGGCTCATAGCCCCACAATCATCCAGTGGTAAGCTCGGTACATCATCAGTATTAACAGCCTCTTCATGCAAGACAATGTTTCCCACCTGGGGACCGTTGCCATGAACGATAGCTATTCTATGTCCTGCTTGAACAAGTGGTAATAACTGTCGTATCGTCTCAGCCGCTACTCGGCGCTGTGCTTCTGAAGAGGCTTCGCCCTGCTTCTGCAGGGCGTTACCTCCAAGAGCAACGACAATAGTTCGCTGCTTATCCATAGGCTATCCTAATACTCCAAAGGCAGCGATGACCGCAACGCTGATGATTGCGAAAACTGCCATGATTGGTGCTGAACGTCGCAGCCATGCGCGGTATGAGACACCAGCCAGCGCCAAACCACCCATCAAGGAAGCGATGGTTGGTGCCATCATGTTAAGCAAACCTGATGCTGTAGCAAAGGCTGCCACCATGACTTCTTTGCTTGAGCCAACCAGATCAGCAATCGGCGCAATAACTGGCATAGTTGCTGCTGCCAAACCTGATGATGATGGCACGATGAATGACATTGGCAAGTAGAACAGATACGCCAGCACACCAACAACGCCACCGCCAGCATCTTTCAACAACGCTTCACCCCAGCTAATGATAGTATCTTGGATTTCACCGTTAGTCATTACTACAGACACTCCCGTTGCTACTGCAATAATCAAAGCAACTGGTAAGATATCTTTCACGCCGTCAATGAAGGTATCAACTGGGAAAATACCTTCTTTCTTAAACTCTTTATAGTAAATTGCGGTAATAACAATTGTTGAGATTAAGAATAGTGCGGTAATTTCATTAAAGTACCAATCACCAAAGGCCGCACTGTGCACTACGCCAAGTACTGCACCGATAATTGGCAACTCTGAAGCCCACTTAAATAGGTCAGTGAATACTGTGATCTCCCAACTTCCCCAAGGAATCAGCGAAAGAACCATCAAGACAAATGTAATAGCGAAGACGCCCATGACGACTTTTCGTGGGCCAGTAAATTTCGGTACGTTCGTCATATCCAAGGCTGCTGTGACTGGCTTATAACGAACATCTTCCTTGTACTTGCCTGCTTTTACCTTTGCTGCGTAACGCATAGTAAAGATGATTGCCGCGATCAAACATAGCACCAAAATGATAGACATAATTGGAATAACATTGCCCAATTTAACATCAGCAGTCTTTGCGGCAACACCGGTGGAGAATGGGTTAATAGTCGAACCAAGCACACCAGCACCAGCACCCAACACAATGATCATCACACCAGTCATTGCGTTATAGCCGGCAGCGATCATCATCGGAATAACTAGCGCGTAAAACGCCACAGTTTCTTCCTGCATACCGTAAGTTGTACCACCGATAGCAAACAACGTCATTAAGATTGGAATGAGCCATTTTTCTTTGCCCTTCATCTTACGAAGTAGCGCACCGAGTGAAGCATCCAGGGCGCCAGTCTTCATGGTAACACCCAAGAATCCACCAAGTACCATAACGAAGACTATAACGTCTAGCTTATCGGACATACCTTTAATGGGTGCTGTGAAGACGTCCCATAAGCCTTGCCGGTCATGCTTGTCAACTTTCTCTTCTTTACCGTCCTTTTCTTCAGTGACGGTGCGGTCTTTTTCAACCACATGATACGATCCCGCAACACGGTTACCATCGTCATCAGTCTTATAGACGCCCGACGGAATAATCCATGTCAACGCTGCCATGATCGCAATCACGACAAACAAAATCGTAAACGCCGATGGCGATCGAAGCTTCTGCTTTGCTTTTTTAATTTTTTCTACCATTGCCTCGGAGCCTCCTTCACTCCCTTATTACGACAACTACTACAATGTCAAAGCCATGACAGCTTTGATTGTATGCATACGATTTTCCGCTTGGTCAAATACAACTGAATGTGGTGAGCGGAACACCTCATCAGTCACCTCCATTGATTCTAATCCAAAATCTTCCTGAACTTTTTTGCCAGTGATAGTCAATGCGTCATGGAATGCTGGCAAGCAGTGCATGAATTTTACTTCAGGATTGCCTGTCAGGTTGATCATGTCACGGTTAACCTGGAAGTTGCGTAATTGGTTGATACGCTCAGCGAACTTGTCTTCCTCACCCATCGACACCCAAACGTCAGTGTAAATCACGTCAGCATCACGCAGAGCTTCCTCAAAATTATCAGTGATAGTGATGCGCGCGTGGCTTGATCGTGCTAAGTGATGCGCCCGGTCTACCAGCGACTGCTCGGGATGTAGTTCACGTGGTGCCAAGATACGGAAATCAACGCCCATAATGGCTGAACCAATCATCAGCGAATTTGCCATGTTATTGCGGCCATCACCAACGAACACCAGCTTGGTGCCTTTGAGCTTGCCGACATGCTCCTCAATGGTCATGAAATCAGCCAAAATCTGTGTCGGGTGGAATTTGTCGGTCAGGCCGTTCCAGACCGGAACACCAGCATGACGAGCCAATTCCTCAACTGTCCCGTGATCAAACCCGCGAAATTCAATACCATCAAACATGCGGCCCAGCACCTTGGCGGTGTCTTCAACTGTTTCTTTTTTACCCAGCTGAATGTCATCTTTGCCGAGGTATTCTGGCGCGACACCCAGGTCATTAGCCGCCACCGTAAAGGCACAGCGTGTGCGAGTTGAGGTTTTCTCAAACAACAGCGCCACGTTTTTGCCTTCATGAATTCGGTGCGGTACACCAGTGTATTTCAAGCGCTTGTATTCACGTGCCGTGTCCAGCAACAGGCGGATTTCTCCAGCAGTATAATCATTCAGCGTCAGGAATGATCGTCCTTTCAAGCTCAACGCCATTATACGTCCTCCCTCACTATTGGCATACTCATACAGCGTGGACCACCGCGACCGCGGCCAAGCTCTGATCCATTGACCTCAATCACTTCAACGCCGGCATCACGCAGTTTTTGGTTGGTAACATAGTTACGGTCATACGTCACCACAACGCCTGGTGCAATAGCCAGGGTGTTGGAGCCGTCATTCCACTGCTCACGAGCGGCAGCAATTCGGTCGCCACCACCACACTCGATCAACGTGACTGCTGGCAAGCCCAAGGCGACTCGCAAGACATGTTCCAAGTCGGTCTCACGCGTGATGCGCGGGAATGGCTGACCTTCAACCTTCTCCAAAATAAAGCAGTTGATTTTACCACCGTGGTCGCGAATTTCTGGGTGAATGGTAAACTTATCATAGTCAATCATGGTAAACACCGTGTCGAGGTGCATGAACGCATGCGACTTTGGAATTTCCATGGCGATAACCTTTTTGAAATCAGAACCAGCAAACAACTTGGTTGCCATCTTTTCAATTGCTTCAGCAGAAGTTCGCTCGCTAATACCAATCGCCATCACTTCCCGATTCAGCACCAACTCGTCACCACCTTCGATAGAATATTTCTCATGGCGGTCATACCATACTGGTACGTTTTTGCCAGCAAACCGTGGGTGATGGTCGATGATATAGCGCATGAACAATGACTCGCGGCGGCGAGCTGGCCAGTGCATCTTGTTGACGGTCAAACCGCGGCCGATGGCTGCAGCTGGGTCACGCGTAAAGTACAGGTTTGGCATTGGGTCAAGATAGAATGGATAGTAATCTTTCTCGACCATGTCATGTAGCTGCTGATGGTGCTCTGGTGGTAAAGTGATTTCATCTTTACGCACACCAGCCATCAACTTGCGAACCATGGCGTGGGTTGGCAAGTCCAGCAAGAATTGACGCAAGGTCTCGGTGACACGACGAGTGTCTTGTTTGGAGTTAGCAAGCATGTCGTCAACGAATTGCTCACGCAACGCATCAGTCGCCAAGGCTTCAGTCACCAATTGGTCCAAGTACAATACTTCGACACCACGCTCACGCAGTACTTGCGCAAAAGCGTCGTGTTCTTCTTGGGCCTTTTTAAGATACGGGATGTCGTCAAATAAAAGGTCGGTCAGATAATCCGGAGTCAAATTTTCCAACTCCTCACCTGGCCGATGCAAGACAACTACTTTTAATTTCCCGATTTCCGATGTAATATGTATTGGATCCATACCCCCGTCCCCTTTTTGTTTATGGTTATACTAATAATATAGCATATACCAAATAGAACACAAGCATCATTCAGAGGTTAGCTCATCGCCGAATGATGGCTAATGACGACTCGACTACCACCCGAGCTGGATGACGCTTCAGCCACTCGTCAACCGCCCGTGCTGCGCCTGGCAATGCTTCATTGGCATAGTCATCGACGATGATAGTCGCTGTTTTCTGAAACTTGCCGTCACACACGCGAAACGAGTCAACGATTGATTCATAAAAATCGCCATCAAAAAATGCAAAGCGAATATCTTCTGGTACGTCGTCAGGAGAAAAATCAGCAAACCAACCCTTGTGGATGATCGGCAGCTTCAAGCCAGCCTTTTTGAAATTCTGAATGAAGGTTTTGCGCGGCGCCGATAGTTCGCCCGCTTTGAACTGCTCGCCCGCAACACTTGCGTCGGCTTGGGTTTTTTCCGGCAAGCCCGCGAACGAATCATAAACATGAAATTCACCAGCAAACTCATATGCGTCCAGTAGCCGCCGGATAAACAAACTCGTCGTGCCGACATAACAGCCAAACTCGACGATGTTGCCAGTCGTACCACTACGTAGCGCTTTTTCCAGCTCCCGCAGCAAAGCACCAAGCTCTTTGGCGTCAACTTGGTCAGAGATGATGGGATATTTGGCAAGGAGTTGGTCGGTGATATTCATACAATTTAAATTATAGACAGTTCACTAAATATCAACAAATAGTTGATGGCGTATAGCTACATATTTTAAGATTCTATAGGTTACAATATAAATTAGTAGTTAATGAATAATCACGACATTATCAAAACATTTTCGCCAAAACAACTGGACATAAGACAGTTAAGTTTATTACAATCCGCCTTACGAAAATCGAGTATAATTGTATATGGCGAAATTCACGGCATAAAAGAAAATGCCGATATTGTCTATACTTTAGTTAAAAAACTCTGCATTCAAAAGTTAGCTATCGAAGCTAGCCCCACAGTACTAAACTTCATCAATTCAGTAAAGGCCAATTCTTATGATTTTTCCTTAGTTGATGAAGACCTTTTTGACTCAAGCATTCTATCTCTTGAAATGATAAAAGCAATAGCAATTCTTTTACGGCAAGACCACCTTAAAGAGCTCGTTTTTATTGATACGTTCTTCGATAATTTAGATGAAGGTGTCGCTGTGCCACCAAGCCCGCAAGAACGAGAAGAGCAGCTAGCTAAAAATATCCTTG
Source organism: uncultured Candidatus Saccharibacteria bacterium (assembly GCA_963535375.1). Classification (GTDB taxonomy): domain Bacteria; phylum Patescibacteriota; class Saccharimonadia; order Saccharimonadales; family Saccharimonadaceae; genus Nanosynbacter. Next base: position 87,577 of record CAUSVT010000004.1, read on the forward strand.
GAATTGACGACTCTCTACCAACATTATGCATTATGGGACAATGGCATACACAGCCCAAAGTTACTACAGATGGCGGAATACGGCATGAATCAGCGTTATATCGCCTGAGAAAAACAAAACCAAATGTGCCGTTTATTCATAATATCTATCAACAAGGACAACTATTTAATGATGGAAAAATAATTGAATTACCAGACAACCCAGCAGTGTCGTCTTGTTACGAGATCGTCCAGAAAACCGATATTGATTTTGACCTTTACGTACCCAAAGCGACAAAAATATCACTATGCTAAAATCATAGTATGAAAATTGCTAGCCCTGCGTTCGCCGAAAACGCTAAAATACCAAAAATTTACGCCAAGCTTGGCGGCAACCAACGCCCGCCACTCGAAGTCAGCGGCGTACCGGCAGACGCCAAAAGTCTGGTGGTTGTCTGCCACGACCCTGATGCGCCTGGGCGCGATGGATTCTACCATTGGACGGTTTGGAATCTGCCAGCAGAACCTACTGAAATCACTGGCGAATCACTGCCCGCGGGCGCCGTCGAAGGTGTTACCAGTTGGGGTCGTCCCGGCTGGAACGGGCCGCAACCGCCATTTGGCACGCACCGCTATCAATTTTACGTGTACGCGCTGGATACGACACTAGATCCGCCAGACACCACCAAACCCAAAGAACTCATCGCCACCCTCACACCACACATCATCGACCAGGCTATGTTAACTGGAAAGTTTGGCGTGTTGGATATTTTGCGGCAGGAATTGTGAATCAATTGCCCTAAGGTTAATACTGCTTCACTCAAAATATATCTCTATAACATGGTCAATTTATTGTCCATATCTTGTGTATACTCACCAGGGAAGTAATTGAGCCACTTCTTTTGAGATTCCTTTGTAAACTTACCCCAGTGCGGCTTTATTAATTCCCACAGTCTATCACCAACAATAGTTGGACTGTATCGATGAGCATTATATACCTGATCATTTGAGGTTGCTGACTTAAACAACATTTTAACTTGGTTTTCTGATAGGTTACCCATTTTATAAAGCTCATCAATCAAAGCTCTTGCATTATCAAAACTACCAGCTGAACCTATCTGCTCAACAATGCCGTCTTTTACGGCCTCGTCAATAAGTTTGATATCAGGGAAATGCCCATCAAGAAAATCATTTAATGACTTGTATAAGTAAGCTGTACCAAGTTTCTTAGATGACCACTCTTTTTCTAGAAATGTACTTAATTTATTATCATCAAGTGCAGAACTAAAGTCACCATCTCTAGATATAATATGAATATTTGTAAAAAAATCATCTTTTACATCTACTGATTCTAGAAGTATTTCCCAGTTTATCGCATCACCTAATGATCCATTTTTTCCAGGAGGATTACCCACATCCATTCGCATCTTTGCTTTATTGAAAATATCTTCAGACGTGGCAATTGGTGATCTTAAAATATTTTTGACTATAGTATCGACTTTCAGTTTTCCGTCGAAAGCTTCTTCTAATATATCCTGTCTTATTTTGTTTATCTTTTCTGCTAATTTTCGCGACTCATTGACAACTGTATCATAGTCAGTGTGTCCACAGAATGCTTTTGGAAACCTTGGTGAATCATATTTAAACGAGCCTATATGCTCCTTAATTACCTTATCTCGATTTCTATAAAACTCGTCAACCTGCTGTTGAGTAACGTATAGTTTTATTTTGCGAGCTTTTATAATTAAATCCTCTAATTTTCCTAGTGTATCTAGATCGGCATTGCTAAATCGATAAAAATCCAGCAGTATATTAGTGTCGATAAACAGATTTATCGGAGTTTTTGTATTTTCTTTTGTCATCAAATTATACTCTTAATCTTTCTGTTTTTTATTATACTGGTTATCACAAAAAGTAAAAGCCAAAGACAAAAATATTACTCAGCAAACTGACTATTATAAAGCTCGGCGTAAAAGCCATTTTTCTTCAGCAGTTCGTCGTGCTTGCCTTGTTCGATGATGTTGCCGTCGCGGACGACCAAGATTAGATCAGCGTCGCGAATAGTGCTCAGGCGATGAGCGATGACAAAGCTGGTTTTGCCCTGCATCAACTTGTCCATGGCTTTTTGGATGAGTACTTCGGTGCGGGTGTCAACCGAGCTAGTAGCTTCGTCCAAAATCAGCATCGGCGTGCGCGCCAGCATTGCCCGGGCAATCGTCAATAGCTGCTTTTCGCCCTGTGAAATGTTCGTTGCTTCCTCGCCCAGCATCATGTCATAACCGCCCGGCAGCGACCGCACGAAATGGTCAACGTGCGCTTCCTTGGCGGTGGCAACCATCTCTTCTTCGCTGGCTGTTGGGTTGCCATAGAGCAAATTCTGGCGAATCGTGCCGTTAAACAACCAGGTATCCTGCAGCACCATGCCAAACAGTTGCCGCACATCGCTGCGCTTCATGTCAGCGATATTGACGCCGTCAATTTTGATCGCGCCGCTGTTAATTTCATAAAATCGCATCAGCAGATTAACCAAGGTGGTTTTGCCCGCGCCCGTTGGACCGACGATCGCCACACGCTGACCTGGCTTGATGTGTGCCGACAGGCCTTTGATGATGGTTTGGTCAGGCTTGTAGCCAAAGACCACATTGTCAAATTCAACTTCGCCCTTGACGTTTGCCAATTTTACCAAATCCTTACCTTCCGCCTGTTCTTCCGGCTCGTCCAAAAATTCAAACACACGCTCGGCGGCAGCGGCGGTCGATTGCAGCACATTGGCAATGTTAGCAACTTGCACCAGCGGCTGATTGAACTGATCGATATACTGGATGAACGCCTGAATATCACCAATTTTCAGCCGGCCGTTAATTGCCAACCAACCGCCCAAAATCGCCATGACGACGTAACCGATGTTGCCGATGAAATTCATGATTGGATAAATCAGTCCTGACAAAAATTGAGCTTTCCAGGCGCTTTCCTGCAACTGATCATTCACCCGCGAAAACTTAGCCAGCGACTTTTTCTGGCCGTTGAATACGCGCATCACTTGATGGCCACCGTACATTTCTTCGATGTGGCCATTCAATTCACCCAGCTGTGTTTGCTGGCGGAGGAACTGTTTTTGCGAACTTTTAGCAATCAGCGTCACTGCGCCGCCAGCCAGCGGCAACACCAGTAGCGCTACCAGCGACATTTGCCAGCTGATGGAAAACATCATCACCAAAATCCCCAGCACCATCACCGTTGAGGAGACGATTTGCGACAGGCTTTGATTGAGCGTCTGACTGATGGTATCGACGTCGTTGGTAACGCGGCTCAGCACCTCGCCGTAGGTTTGCTTGTCAAAATAACTCAGCGGCAGGCGGTTGATTTTCTCGGACAATTGCCGGCGCATTCTGAAGGTGACCGTTTGCGTCACTTGGGTCATTAGCCAGGTTTGGATGTAGCGGAAAATGGCACTGAGTATGTACAGACCGATCAGTAAACTGACGACTCGCCAAATGGCATCAAAGTGAAATTCTGGACGTCGGCTGAGATCCAGCTTTTTGATAGTCTCGAGCTGGCTAGACGGGATTTGGCGTTCAATTTCCGACTGGTTCGGGAGCTGTTTCAGTACATCAGCGCCAGTCGTACCAGCCGGCAGCGAAGCACCCTTCGGCAGCTTGCTGGTGATGGTTTCGTAGGCCTTCATGCTGACATAATCTTCGACGATTTGGTTGGTGGCGCCGCCCAAAATCTTCGGACTGACAATCGCAAACGTTGTACTACCGACCGCGAAAATCGCCACCATGAGCATGTGCCAGCGAAACTCTGCCAAATATTTGGCTAACTTCTTGACCGTGCCTTTGAAATCCTTGGCTTTTTCGCCGGCGCCCATACCGCCGCCCATTGGACCGCCCATCTTCACTGGCTGGCGTTTTTTCATGCTTTGCTGAGCCGCCATCATGCCGCTCCTTTCGCGATCGTCACCGACATTTTCTGCAGGTCATCTTCCGAAAGCTGGGAAGCGGCAATTTCTTGATAGACTTGGCAATTTTTCATCAATTCCTGGTGCGTGCCTTGACCGACAATTTTACCTTCGTCTAGCACGATGATTTTGTCAGCATTCATAATGGTGTTGATGCGCTGACCGACGATGAGCACGGTTTTGTGCTTGGTTTCTTTGGCAAGTGCCGAACGTAATTTGGCATCAGTCTTGAAATCCAGCGCCGAAAACGAATCGTCAAAAATGTAGACATTCGGCTCCACAGCAATCGCCCGGGCAATCGACAAACGCTGCCGTTGACCGCCGGAAACATTGCCACCGCCTTGAGAGATGTCATTTTTGTAGCCGTTTTTTAGCTCGCTGATGAACTCGGCGGCTTGGGCGATTTTAGCGGATTTTTCGACCAATTTTCGGCTGGCTTTGGCGTTGCCGTACTTGATATTGCTGGCGATCGTCCCGCTAAACAACACGCCTTTTTGCGGCACGTAGCCGATTTGATCATACAAATCTTCCAGTTTGAGCTGGCGAATATCCACGCCATCCAGCAAAATCTGCCCCGCCGACACATCGTAAAAGCGCGGGATCAAATTGATCAACGTCGATTTGCCAGACCCAGTGCTGCCGATAAACGCTGTAGTTTGCCCTGGTTCAGCCGTAAAATTGATACTTGAGAGCACCGGCAGATCAGCGTCTGGATAGGTAAACGTGACGTCTTTGAATTCAATTTTACCCGTGGCGTCATTTGGCAATTGCTGCGGCAACTGCGGGTCAACAATTGACGGTAGCGTGTCGAGCACCTCGCCCACCCGCTTTACCGATACAGCCGCCCGCGGCACCATGATAAACACCATCGACAGCAGCAAGAAAGAAATAATCACCTGCATGGCGTATTCCAAAAACGCCATCATATTACCAATTTGCAGATTGCCGCTGCTGATCAAATGCGCGCCGAACCAGACAATTGCCACGCTAGAAAAGTTCATCACCAGCGTCATGATTGGGTCAAGCAGCATCATCAGCCGATTGACAAATAAATTCATTTTATTCAGCTCGGTATTGGCTTGCTGGAACTTTTTCTGCTCAATTTTTTCGTTGTGAAACGCGCGAATGACTTTCAAGCCGACCAGGTTTTCGCGCGTCACCAGATTCAGTTTGTCCACCAGCGTCTGCAATTTCTTAAACCGAGGCACGGCAATCACAAACAATACGGCAATGACCACCAGTAACACCGACACTGCCAGCGCAATGATCCAGCTCAAATTTGGTGCGTTATGGATGGCTTTTTGCAAACCGCCAATTGCCATGATTGGCGCCATCAATGCCAGACGCAGTAGCAGAATTGACGTCATCTGAATTTGCTGAATGTCGTTGGTCGAGCGCGTGATTAGCGACGCGGTGGAAAATTTATTGAAATCCGCCAGCGCAAAACTTTCGACCCGCTCAAATAGTTCCATTCGTAGTTTCTGAGCCACACCAGTGGCAATCCGGGAGGCTAAAAATCCTATGATAATCGAGCACAACCCGCCCGCCGCCGTCACCAAAATCATCGCTAGTCCGTTGTGCCAAATCGCCGGCATATCTTGTTTGATGATGCCGTTATTGACGATTTCCGACATCTTGTCAGGTAGCCACAAATTCGCCATCACCATGGCGTAGGTAAAGCCGACCAAGATGATAAACATCAGCCAGTAGCCGCTAAAAATTCGTAAAATATGCTTCATAATTGTTCTTTTAGTGCCTCAAATCCAGTCTCTATTTTACCATAATATGCGACATCCGTCGCAGAGCCTCATTGGACAAAAGTATCAGCTGGACGTATACTGTTTTTAGCGTCGGGGTGTGGCGCAGCTCGGTAGCGCGCACCGTTCGGGACGGTGAGGTCGCTGGTTCAAATCCAGTCACCCCGACCATGAAATTATTTGAAGCACATGTTCACCAACGAGAACCTCTGGCGACCACGAAAGCAAAGGAGGTTATATGCGACGGCGAGTTAATGTACGCGGAATTATCGTAAGCGATCAGAGCAAGATTTTTTGCCAACAATTAACCGCGAACGACGGCAAAGGGCGGAATTTTTGGTGTACGCCAGGCGGCGGCTTGAAAAATGGTGAAAGTTTACTGGACGGTTTACGCCGGGAGATGATTGAAGAAACGGGCGTTAAACCAGAGATCGGAAAGTTGTTATTCATACAACAATTCGCCGAATCGGGTGAACAATCAGCACCTGGCCCGAACGAGCAATTGGAATTTTTCTTTCTCATCACCAACTGGCAAGATTACCAGCACATCGACCTGGAGCAAACATCGCACGGCGTGAAAGAAGTGGCGAGATGCGGCTTCGTTGATCCGAAAACCACGCGAATTTTACCAAGCTATTTGACAGAAGTTGATCTGGACTGGTTGATTAACAAATCAACTGACGTTCACATCATGAGTGAGCTATAACTACTCTGCCCCGCCCTCCTTATCCTCAGGCGTATTTGCCTGTTGTTCAGCGGCAATTTTGGCACGCACTTCTTGTTCAATTTCCTGGCGCAGTCGTTGACGCTCTTCATCAGACACAGCTGCCTGCGACTTTTGTTTGTAAGCCTGCGCCCGTATCAACACAGGCGTCACCACCAACCCAAATACCGTTAAGATGCCAAAGATGGTCAATAATTGCCAGTTAGCAGTCAAGGCATCACCACCATGTTTTTGCCACAAAATACTCAAACCCACCAAACTCAACAAACTAGCACTACTAATGGTCAGCGTTACCAGTCCTGAAATGATTGAATCGTTACGTTTGAAGGAAAGAAACTTGGCGGTCAATGCAGTTAGCGATGTGATGATAAACGCAGTAACTGTCAGCTTAGTCAATATTTCTTCGAGCTGACCACAGAACATATAATCATAGCCTCCAGGAAACTCGGAGCTAATGTTCGTGTTGCAAATACCCAAAGAATGTAATAACTCCCAGACTAATATCAACGCGCCCAGCAGCCACGAAGCATTAATAATTAACGACACGACCGACAGTGTTTTGATTAAACGCTGGTCACCCTCCAGGCGAGCAACTCCTCCCATGGCAAACAACGAGGCGACTGCAGTAAACAAGGTGGTCATCAAGATGCGCCAGTCCACCGGCCCAGACAAGGCAGCCATGATGCCCATGAAGGCGCAAACCGAGAAAAGGCTGATTGATATATATAACAAAAATTGGCGGATTTGTGATAACTGATTCGTTTGTTTCATGTTGCTACTATACCATAGTACTTATGCTAGTGCATGGCCCGAATCATTTGCCTCAGCTGCTCGACCGCCCGAGCACGGCGCTCACGTGTCCAGTACGTATCAGCTGTGGCCTTCTCACCATCAGTGGTGGTCTCTTGGAGGAAATGACCGACAATGTGGCCGCCCTTTAGTGCCGTCACATCAGGAACATAGACTCGCGGTTGGCCGTTCTCATCAGTGCGAAGATGCGGTTTTAGCTTCTCAACCAATTTTTTGTAAGTAGCGTCATTGGTTTCGCGGGCATGGCGAATATCCAGATAGTAGATTTTATCCAGCCCTTCGGCTTTGGCGGCTTCATCGACAATTGGCGCTAGCTGCTGACACCACGGACATTGCTGAAAGCCAAGGAAAACCAAGCCGCTGCCTGATTCAAATTTCTCCAAAACCTCACCAGCTGAAGCAAAGACAAAACGATTGTCGTCGGCCACGCGAGAATAAACAGCCTTGAAACGGGCAGCGTCTGACGGCTGCGGTGACGCTGGCGCGTGTGGGCGCGACCAGATATACCAGCCGCATATGGCGGCGACAATAATACCAACAAAACCGATGGTCAAACACAGCCATATGTTATGGTTTTTAGTGACTGTACCATGTTTCATCTGGACCTCCTGTTATTTCCCTTTGACACCGAAAAACTTTCGTGCTCGTTCAGTCACCGGATGATCCATTACCTGCTCTGGCGGACCATTTTCGATGATCTCGCCCTTATCCAGAAAAATCATCCGCGTAGCCACTTCGCGCGCAAATTTCATTTCGTGCGTGACGATAACCATGGTCATGCCTTTGGCGGCAACCTCACGAATCACGTCCAGCACTTCGCCAATCATCTCGGGATCAAGCGCCGAGGTTGGCTCATCAAACAACATGATGTCTGGCTCCATAGCCAGGGCTCTGGCGATGGCGACACGCTGCTTTTGCCCGCCTGAGAGTTGTGAAGGAAAGGCATTGGCTTTGTCCGCCAGTCCCACGTCCGCCAGCAATTTCTTTGCCAGGCGAGTCGCCGCCCGATCAGACAGCTTGCGCAGTTTCCGCGGCGCTAGTTTGATATTATCCAGCACGCTCAAGTTCGGGAACAAATTAAACGACTGAAACACCATGCCAACTTTTTGACGCAAAGCGTTCAGGTCGACTTTCGGCGCTGTCGTTTCCACGCCGTCGATGACAATGCGCCCGCCCGTCGGCGTCTCCAGCAGATTCAAGCAGCGCAAAAAGGTTGATTTACCAGAACCACTTGAACCAACAACCACGACCACTTCGCCTTCATGAATTTCAACGTCAATATCCCTGAGCACACGATTGCTGCCAAACTGTTTTTTGAGGTTAGCCACCGTGATAATTGCTGGGCGCTCAGTGGTTGGTTGTGCCACTTCCTTCACCTTATTCACTGCCATCTTTTAGCCTCCTCTCCACTCGCGTCATCACGCGGGTAAATATCGCGGTCAACGCCAAGTACATCACCGCTGCAGCAAACAATGACTGAAACGCCGTGGCAGTTTGAAAGCGAATATTATCAGCGCCGCGCATGATATCATTTAGTCCAATCCAGCCAACCACTGAGGTCTCTTTCAGTAGGGCGATGAATTCGCTGATCAGTGCCGGTAACGAATTTTTGAGTGCTTGTGGCAAAATCACCAAACGCATGGCCTGCCAGCGACTAAAGCCCAGTGAACGCGCTGCTTCCATTTGCCCCTTGTCAACACTTTCGATACCACCGCGGATAATCTCGCCAATGTACGCACCGCTATTGATGCCAAAAGCAATGGCTGCCACAAAAATCTTCGGCATGAATTGATATGAGCCAAAGACCACATAGTACATAATTAATAACTGCACCAAGAGCGGCGTACCTCGAATGATGTCGACATACACTTTGCCAAGCCACGCTAGCGGATTCCAGCGACTCAACCCTTTGGCCCACGAGTAATGACAAAGTGACTTAAACGGTCGTACGTCCGAGGTTCGCAACAGGGCGATAATGATACCAATGGCCGTACCAAGAAGCAGCGACAAAACGGTCAAAACCAACGTTACCTCTAGGCCGTGCCACAAATACAGCCACCGACCGTCGCCGAAAATCACCTCCAGGAAATTCACGATTCAAGCTCCTTTTTCTTCATTGATTCAAGAGCCCTCGGCCCAAAATGTTTGCGAATGAGATTGTCGTACCGACCGTCTTTTTTCATCTCCGCCAACACTCGGTTAATTTTTTCGAGCAAGTCATGGTTATTGTTTTTGATGGCAATCGCATAATGCTCACTCGATAACTCACCCGGTAAAATTTCTAGATCCGGAAAGCCCGCCGTGTACTGAGCAGCCGGCGCATCATCCAAAATAACCGCCTCGACGCCACCAGCATTGAGCTCGGTCAACACGCTTGGTGCGGTCGGAAATTGCGACACCTTAGCGCCAGCAATTTTCCCGGCCAGCGTGTCCCCCGTCGTACCTAACTGCACACCAATTTTCTTGCCCGTCAGCTGATACCTATTACGAATTGGGCTACCTTTTTTGACAATGATCCGCTGCGATGCAGAATAATACGGCTCGGAAAACAGCGCGTTTTTGGCACGCTCCGGCGTCACTGACATACCTGCTACCGCCATGTCAATTTGTCCTGATTCCAACGCCGGTAGCAATCCGTCAAACGACATGTCTTCAATCCTCAACTCTTTATTCATACTACGAGCAATTTCTTTGGCTAGATCAACATCAAAGCCAACAATTTCATTGCCCTGCTTGTACTCAAACGGTTTAAAGCCGGCATTGGTACCCATCACCAACACGTCATCACTCTTACCAAACCCACCTTCACGCTGCAAAATATCAAACGCCATGAAGCCAATCAACGCCACAAACAGTCCAAGACCGATCCACCAACTCACTCCAAAGCCTTGACGTCGCGTTTTCGTTCCGTTCATGCTTATCAGTATACGCGCTTTGTGCCAAAATGATAAGCCCTAAGCGCATCAACGCCTACTGCGTATAGTGGTATAATTAGATAGTATGAGCAAACAATTTCTCAGCCGCGTCTGTAGTTTTCGTACTTTTGTCCGCATCAGCATCGTCTTGATGCTGGCTCTCAGTGCAGTATTCATCGTTGCCAGCCAGTACAAAACCGTGCAATTTCGCGACGCCAAAATTGATGAGATTTTGTTCTATTTTAACAACGGCCTGGCGGGTGGACAATCCAGTAGCCTGGTTTCAGCAGTTTGGAGCAATGTGCCATATGCTATTGGATTATTTGTCATCTTACTACTCCCTATACTCCTCAAACTACGCTGGAAGACAATGCCATTTCGACTGCGTCATCAAACCTATTATGCAAGTGGTATTTTTGTTGTCAGCCTGACACTCCTGGCACAAAGCTTCAGCATCCCAGCCTATGTCAGCGCTCTTACTCAATCATCAAAAATCTACGACAAGCACTATGTCGATCCGCGCGGCGTCAAATTGACGTTTCCAAGCACCAAACGTAACTTAATTTACATCTATGTTGAGTCGCTGGAAAATACGCCTGCCTCCAAAGCCAACGGCGGCATGAGCGACAAATCAGTCATTCCAGAGCTGGAGAAATTGGCGCTGACCAACACTTCATTTTCACACCAGGCCTCAGGCCTCGGTGGCGCCCTACCTGCCCATGGTACCACCTGGACAGTCGCTGGTATGACCGCACAATCAGCTGGTGTACCACTCAAAGACGGTGGCGTGTTTGGCGGCCGCGACCGCAACGGCATGGGTGATTTCAATAAATTCTTGCCTGGTGCTTATACCCTCGGGCAAGTACTCCAAAAAGCTGATTATAATCAATCATTTGTCATGGGCTCAGACAAAACATTTGGTGGGCGCGATAAGCTGCTAGAGCAACACGGTGATTACCACATCATCGACTTCACCTACGCTCAGCAGCACGGCTTGATTCCTCAGGACTACAAAGTGTGGTGGGGCTATGAAGACAAAAAACTTTTCCAATTTGCCCGCGATGAAGCCACTCGCCTCAGTAAATTAGACAAGCCATTTAACTTGCAAATGCTGACCGTTGACACACACTTTACTGATGGCTGGCTGGACAATGAGGCTTGCAAACAACAATTTGAAGCAAAGTACGACAACGTCCATGCCTGCGCTTCCAAACAAATCGCGTCTTTCGTCGAATGGGCTAAACAACAACCATTTTACGCCAACACCACTATCATCATCAGTGGTGATCACCTCGGTATGCAAACGCCATATTACGAAGAGAAAATCGCCGGCGCTCCCTACCAACGAACCGTCTACAACACCTTCATCAACCCTGCCGTTCAGCCAACTCGCGCCACCAACCGCCAATTTGCCACCTTTGACATGTACCCTTCGACCTTGGCAGCACTGGGTGTGACAGTAGATGGCGACCGCATGGGACTGGGCACCAATTTATTCTCAAATCGCCAGACACTGGTTGAACAATTTGGCGGTATTGACCAACTCAACGCTGAACTCAGCAAACGATCGAGCTATTATGAACGAAAAATTTTAAGCAGCTCATAAGCACATCACCTCACACTGTCTCTTGCCGCAACGTAACAATACGGGGCTCAGCCCACAGAAAAAGGAGGACATATGCCACCAACCATGAACCAAGAAGAAACCACCAAGCCCCTCGAGCAGTTTGGGACGGACATCACGGCACTAGCGCGTGAGGGCAAACTCGACCCGGTCATCGGGCGCGATGAGGAAATTCGCCGCACCATGCAAATCCTCAGCCGGCGCACTAAAAATAATCCAGTCCTCATCGGCGAGCCGGGCGTCGGTAAAACCGCCATCGTCGAGGCTCTGGCGCAGCGCATCGTTAAAGGCGACGTACCAGCATCACTGAAAGACAAGCGGCTGATTTCCTTGGAAATTTCCAGTTTACTGGCTGGGGCGAGTTTTCGCGGCCAATTTGAAGAGCGCCTCAAAGCAATTTTGAAAGAAGTTGAAGAAGCCGCCGGTGAAATTATTTTGTTCGTTGATGAAATTCACACCATGGTCGGCGCCGGCAAAACCGAAGGCAGCATGGATGCCGGCAATATGCTCAAACCCGCCCTGGCCCGCGGTAAACTACACATGATCGGTGCGACAACCTTGGCGGAATATCGCCAGCATGTCGAGAAGGATGCGGCCCTGGAGCGGCGCTTTCAACCAGTCTATGTCGGCGAGCCGAGTTTTGACGACACCGTGGCGATTTTGCGCGGCTTGAAAGAAAAATACGAGGTGCATCACGGCGTCAAAATTTCTGACGATGCCATCGTGGCGGCGGCGCGGCTGTCCACCCGCTATCTGCCTGATCGCTTTTTACCTGACAAAGCGGTCGATTTGCTGGATGAAGCGACCAGCGCGCTGAAGATGCAGCTGGAGAGTGTGCCGATTAGTCTCGATCGGCTGAATAATCGCCGTTTGCAGCTGGAGATTGAAGAAGCCGCGCTGAAAAAAGACAAATCCGACCACGCCAAGGCCCGCAAAGAAGAAATCAATCAGCAAATCGCTGACCTTCGAGCTCAGGCCGAGGTGATTGACAATAAATGGCAGCACGAAAAAGACATTCTCCAGACCGTCAATACTGCCACTGAAAAAATGGATAGTCTGCGCTCGCAACTGGAAATTGCTGAACGCGACGCTGATCTGGCCACCGCCAGCCGCATCAAATACGGCGACCTGCCAGAGCTGGAGAAAAAGCTGGCTGCCGCTCGCCAGGAACTGGCTGCCATCCCGCCGGCTGACCGCTTGCTGCGCGAAGAAGTCACTCCTGACGACATCGCCAGTGTGGTGGCGCGCTGGACGGGCATACCGGTGGAGCGGCTGATTGAGACCGAATCCAGCAAATTAACCAAATTAGAGGAACATATCAGCACCCAAGTGATTGGTCAAGACAAAGCCATCGCCGCAGTCGCCAGCGCTATTCGCCGTTCGCGTGCTGGCCTCAGTGATACCAACCGGCCAATTGGTTCCTTCCTCTTCCTCGGCCCGACCGGGGTCGGCAAAACAGAAGTAGCCCGCAGCCTGTGCCGCGAATTATTTGACGATGAACACGCCATGATCCGCATCGATATGAGCGAGTACATGGAGCGCCACGCCGTGGCCCGTCTGATCGGTTCACCGCCAGGCTACGTCGGCTACGACCAAGGCGGGCAACTCACCGAAGCGGTGCGCCGCCGCCCCTACAGCGTGGTGCTGTTTGACGAAATCGAAAAGGCCCACCCCGATGTCTTTAACGTGCTCCTCCAGGTACTCGACGACGGCCGCCTGACCGATGGCCAGGGGCGAACAGTCGATTTTTCCAACACGGTAATCATCATGACCAGCAATGTCGGCTCGCAGGCAATCATGGATTTTTCTGGTGACGATTTGTCGGCACTGGATAATCAGATGCTTGATATATTGCGCCAGCATTTCCGTCCAGAATTCCTCAACCGCATCGATGACATTGTCATTTTTGACCGCATTCGACCAGAGGCTATGCGGGCAATTGTCGATGTCCAGTTGAATAAAGTCGCCCGCCAGGTCAAAGACAGCCGCGACATTACGCTGGAGTTTAATGATAGCGTCCGCGATATGCTGGCCCGCGACGGTTACGACCCAGCCTTTGGCGCCCGACCACTGAAGCGCTTGGTGCAAAAACGGGTGCTTGACCCATTGGCGCTGGAGCTCATCGACGGGCGGATTCATGATGGCATGACGGTGACCGTCAGCGTCGCTGATGACCGGGTGACGTTTCACTAATAGTCCCTTCACTCCTATCAATTACAGATACCTAGCTCCGTGTGGCTTGAGTCATTCAAAGTTGCGCTCATAGCAAGAAAAAGCGCTCCGGCCAGCACCTGGAACGCTTTTCATTAGACCGCCCTGCAGACAAAATTACTCGGTTTGATTAGCCTCCGCCCGCGTCAGCTTGTCGACCATCGGCAGGATCAAGTAAATACCGATGATAGCTGCCGCCAGACCAGCACCAACGATGGCAAAGTAGGTTGGTGTTAACACCGGCTTCAGTGTCGTCGAGAACATCTTCGTGAATACTGCCCCCGTCCAAACACCGATACCACACGACAGGATCGAGGTGATCAGCAGCGGCGCCACCGATTCAACCATCACCAAACGCTTCAGCTGGACGAGGCGCATACCACTGAGACGCAAAGTATATAGCGAACGGCGACGCTCCATCAGCCCGCCAATCGTCGAAACGATCAGGCTCGCCACTGCCACAAATAACGTCACGCCAATACCAACATAGGCTAAGTTGGCAAATTCGCGAATCGTTGGATTGATATGCGGTTTTTTGGAATCAGTGCCACCCACTACGTATGTCAGATCGTACTGGTTAGCGCGCATCACAACCATGCTACGTAACTTCTCAAGATCATTGTCTGATTTTACTGTTACCAAATATTCCTTGGCACTGTTCGTATCAACCGTATCGTTAATTAGCGATACATTTTTGACCACTGGCGCGTCAAAATTCAACAGCGCAAATTGGTCGGGCCGAGCATTACTTGGGCAGGTGTGCTCAGTGTATATTGCCAAGTCCTGGCAGCGAATTGCATTGCCATCCTCACGTGGATAGATCGTCGCTACTGACGTGACATACGACTGCTGGTTCAGCTGCTTCGCCATATCACCCGGCAGTGAACGGCCGATGACAGCTGCGGTACCATGCTTCAACTGTGAATACCCATTGTCTCTGATAGCCTGAACATTTAAATTCTCAATGCCACTCGTCGCCGTCAAGTAAAAACTACCCGCAAACAACGCCAACACGACACCGCTCACACCACGGAACACCGTTCGCGAGTGCACTGCTGTACGCTTACCGGCAATCAACATTGAGGCACTATTCGCCCAGCGTGCCGCTAGTAATGATAACTTATTCGTCAACCAACCACCGGCCAGGACAAGTCCAAACATCACCAACAGCAAGGCCGCCATCAGCAGTAGCATTGGCATAGCTGATTCTTTATTTGCTGTCAGCCAATCCAACCCCGGCTTTGACGATAACCAGGCAAAGATCGCAATACCAGTTACTGGCACCAGCGGCCGCCACGCACGCAACTTCTTCACTTTTTCGACTGAACGCGACACGCCCAGTGGCGAAATTTGCGCTCGACGCATCCGTCGCCAGTTAACAAACATCGTCAGCCCCAACGTCAAGCCAATAATCAGCGCGTATTGCGTGGCAGTTAACGCTAAATCGCCAGGATTAAACCGCATGCCGTCCATCTTGAAATTCTGCAGCGGTGCTTGTAATAGCCAAAACGCACCCAGCCCGATAATCACGCCAACCACTGACGCCAACAGCGATTCCAACATCAATACCCGCGCCACCTGCCGCTTGGTCGCACCGATCAGCCGCAAGGCAGCATAGCGTTTTTCACGCTGTGCCGCACCCAGCTGTGTCGCCACTGACACGAAAATGATGATCGGAAACAGTAAGATGGTTCCACCAACGCCAAGTACGGTGATGGATATGGGATCTAGTCCGACATTTGATGTTAGCCCATTCGCATCCGTCCGGTAAACATTAGCAAAGTAGGAAGCTTGCCCTCGAGCTTTCGCGACAGCATCACTTGCCGCCACTTCATCAGCGCTGGCACCACGTACCATCATGAGAGCATCTGGGCCGCTAACATATTCACTAGGGAGTACACCGAGATACTTAGTGTTACTACCAAAGCGCGCCAAGATATCATCCTCAGGATGTTGGGCCACCGCATCAGCCAACGCTTTCGATAAGTAATACTCACCAGCCTGCGGCGTTTTCAATTTAGCAAACTGCGGCGATTTAGCCGTACCGTACATCGAGTAGGCCTGGATATATTGACCGCGCCACTTTGACGCATTACCAAGTCGCACAACATTACTAATTCTTAATGGCTCAATACCAGCAATTGGTTGCTGTGAAGCCTCTTTGCGACTAGCTTGGTGTGCCGCCAGGCTGA
Source organism: uncultured Candidatus Saccharibacteria bacterium (assembly GCA_963535375.1). Lineage (GTDB taxonomy): Bacteria > Patescibacteriota > Saccharimonadia > Saccharimonadales > Saccharimonadaceae > Nanosynbacter. Next base: position 103,749 of record CAUSVT010000004.1, read on the forward strand.
TGGCTGATCCTCCAGCGCGTCTCATAAGCCCATTGATACCAGCCGTAAAGCAGCACACTAGTACGATCCCCAACGCCACCGCCGCCGTGGTTAGGCCCAGACGCGCAAACGACTGGCGACCAGACTTTTGTAGTAACATCCAACTAACGCTCATCAGACAATCCTCGCCTTAGCTTTATCAGCCCTCGTCTGTGCCGGGTTTACCGCTGCCTCAGCGCCAGAAATCTGCCCGTCACGGACGATGATTTCCCGGTCAGCGTAGGCGGCAATCGTCGGCTCATGCGTCACCATGATGACTGTCGTGCCGTGCTCTTTGGCGGTTTTGATGAACAATTCCATGACCTTTTCTGAGTTCAGACTATCTAGTGAACCAGTCGGCTCGTCAGCGAACAACACTTTTGGCTCAATCACCATGGCCCGGGCGATCGCCACGCGCTGCATTTGTCCACCCGACAACTCGCCGAGCATACTGTCGGCTTTATCCCCCAACTCAACATTGTTCAGCCATGTTTTTGCCCGTTGATAGGCCTCTTTACGCTTGACGCCGTTGAGTAGCAGCGGCAATGCCACATTATCCAGCGCCGTTAGTTCCGGCACCAACTGCCCAAACTGAAAAACAAAGCCAAAACTGGTGCGCCGTAGCATACTGCGCTTATCATCATTCAGTTTGTCAATCCGCTGGCTGTCAAACTCAATTTCACCACTATCAACTTTAGTAATCGCCGCCAAGCTATGTAGCAGCGTCGACTTACCAGAACCCGACGGACCCATGATCGCCAGCACCTCGCCCGCCTCGACGTCCAAGCTGACGCCGCGCAGTGCATGCGTTTGCCCGAACGACTTTGTGATATTTTTAGCGCTAATCATTGGTTTGCTCATGTAAAATTTCCTCCTTGAGCCGCGTTAACCGCGAAATAGTTAATTCAATCCAGCGCAAGTCCGCCTCCAAATGATACAGTGCGTGGTCAATTAGCAGCATGTCCGACAAATTGCTATCGCGCCGCTGCGCTGTCAGCTCGCGCATCCGTTGGATATGCGCCTGCCGTTGGTTGTCTAAATACGGTGATGCATCGCCGTCTTTCAGGATAGCCAGCACCGCTTTGATATACATCGTCGCTTGCAGCTGCGGCGACGGCGCTTCTGGTGATTCCAGCCATGCCTGCAAATCTTGCTTGCCCTCATCGGTAATTTCATATCGAACCCGGTCCGGTCCGCCTGATTCGCTGGTGTCAGTAATTTCTTTGACCTTGTTGTCGCGTTTGAGCCGCGCCAGGGTTGAATATACTTGACCGGTTAAAATTGGTTTATCCTTACCAAAATAGCCGTCATACTTTTTCTTCAACTCATAGCCATAGTTTGACTCTTCCGCTAAAAAACCTAACAGGGTATATTGAACGCTCATACTCTTACTATACACCCGGTGTTTAGTTATTACAAGAGTTTTATACACTCAGTGTATAGTTTATGTTGGCAACTAACTATCCGCCCTCTTGCCGTACGTTTTACCCCATCACAAATACCTCGTTCTGTAGCCCACCGCCCAAACGCGAGTAAACTGCACCAGAATGCATACTATTATGCAATTTTGACGTATAATGGATGCATGGTTCAATTTTGCCGAGTATACAACAAACAACAGTCCGTCAAGTCGGCCATGATAGGCGTTGGTAAAATTATCAGCTTACCGCCCTACTTACTCCTGGCGATTGTCTTATTTGTGCTGTTTGCACTCATTATTTTCTTTGCCATCAATGCCAATTTTTACGGCCCGCTGATGATGTCGCGACTACCGATATTAGACAAAATCTCCCTTTTTGGAACCATGTTCATTGATATATTCAAACAGGGCTTCAGCTCACTCAATGGCGCATTGCTCCTTGTAGTGTCACTCCTCCAAGGTCTGTCAATTACTGTCGTCATATTCACGGCCAAGAAAAATAAGCGTAACGAACAGTCGGTCACCAGACAAGTCGGACTAAGCGGCCTGGCCTCTGTGGCTGCTGCCATCGGTCTGGGCTGCGTTCCCTGCGGCACATCACTCATCCTGCCGCTCGTTGCCGTGTTCTTCTCAGGCGCTGCCGCTGCCACTGCTGCCACCGTCGCCAGCACCATCGTCTTGATGTTAGCCCTGCTATTAAGCCTCTTTTCACTCTACAAGTCTGGACAAATCGCCTTTATGTATACAGAATTAGCAAAACAGGAGGAATTATGAATCGACAAAAATCAGCAGGCATAGCAATCATTTGGGTTATTTCAGGCATTTTGATTACGGCAATTGTCGCATTGTTTATCTACGGCATCGTTAATCGTCCACCAAATCGCCATGTCGGTGACGGCAAACCATGGAATGAAAAGATGTCACAAGGCTCTGCTGAAGCCAAGCATGTGTTTGTTGATTATACTGATTATTTTTGCTCATTCTGTGCCGAAGTTGAAGCAGCCACTAACGCTGATTTCTTCAAAAATGAGTATATCAAATCAGGTAAAGTTCGCTATGAACACCGCGTGGTAACACTGCTCAAAGAAGTCACCGATAACACAGAAACTGGGGCTCACGCTGCTTTTTGCGCCGCTGACCAGGACAAATACTGGCAGTATACCCACGACATCGTACCGCGCATCAAGCGTGATTATTTTGACAAAGGAATTGGTGTGAAAAATGTTGCCGTACCACAAAAAATTCCACCACTGCCGTTAGACTATTTCCTGGCTTCTGCTAAAGCTGTCGGCATGGACGAAGCGAAGTTTACTGACTGTATGATCAAAAAACCACACCAAAAAGAGATCGATGACAACACCCAAAAAGCTCTGTCACTTGGTGTGAACGGTCTGCCATACATGGTGATCAATGACTACGTAGCCAGTGGATTTGCTGGTGGTGAAACTGGCTTAAAGGCGATCTTGAAAGCTGGCGGAGTGAACTAATGCCTACCAAAAAAACGCAAACAAAACCTCAAAAATTGTCAACAAAACGACAACCAGCTCGAACCAGCCATAAGTCAAGAACCAACGCAACACCTGCAAACCGACCTCGATTGAGCAGTATTATATTCACTACGTTACTTTTGCTTGCTGTTAGCGCAATGGGTGTCTTATTTTACCTCCATTCCAAGCAGCCACCAACCCAACGTCCAACTGTTCTAGAAGATGAAAAATATTATTTCACCGATTCGCGCTACTCTGGCATCCGCTCCAAGTTTGTGACGCGCGACAGCAAGCGCGAAAAAGTCTCAATTGAATACCCAATTACCAGCAATTCCAAAATCAACAAACTCATCGCCCGAGCAATTGACCGCGCTGATAGTGATTTTCGCTACACTTCATCAAGCACCATCACCTTTGAGCGACCAATGACCGAAACCATCAGTTATCAAGTAACTCACAATAATACAGTAGCTCTGTCGATTATCGTCAATATCAAGCAAGATATGCACGGTGCCCATCCAGTGGCACTAACGCTATTTTGGACCTTCGATAAAGAGTCTGGCGAGGTGATTGGCCTAGATAATTTGACTGAGAAATCAGAGGAAGCCACCAAGGCAATCGTAGCGGCCGCTCAGCGCGACGTTGCAGAGACCATTAAACAACGCCGTCAGCCAGAAGCAAATCTTGAGGAAATGATCACCAAAAAAACATTGGCAAACTTTACCATCGCTGACGATGGCAATACCTTGGTCTGGCCAATTGGACAAGCCTCCCTGTTGCCGTCAGCCTATGGCGAATTAACCATCAAAGTACCAACCGCAACTGTTGCCAAATACCTACAAAATCCGACAGCTCAAAAACTAGGGAATTTCCCTAAACCACCCGAGCCAAAGCCAGAACCAAAGCCAGCACCCGCTGTACCAGCACCCGCGCCAACCACTGGCAATAAAGTGATCGCTTTGACGTTTGATGACGGGCCGGGACCATACACTGCACACCTACTGGACATCTTGGATCAGTACGGTGCCAAAGCGACGTTCTTCTTGATTGGTAGCAAAGTTTCCGGGCAGGCTAGCGTCGTACGCAGCATCCAGGCGCGCGGCCACCAGCTGGGCAATCATTCATGGTCACACCCTGAACTACCTAAACTATCAGTTAACCAAATTGCTGGCGAAATCGACCGCACCAACGAAGCTATCAGGCAAGCCACTGGCGTCAAGCCAACCATTCTGCGACCACCATATGGTGCAGTCAACGGTGTGGTTTTAGAACAACTTCGGGCGCGTGGCATGTCGTCAATCTTATGGTCGGTCGACACCCGCGACTGGGCTGATCGCAATAGCCAGATCGTCTGTTCGCGCGCCGTCGCTGGCGCTCGTCCTGGAGCCGTCATCTTGATGCATGACATTCACCAAACTTCCGTCAATGCCGTGCCGTGTATCCTCAGCTCACTGAAGCAGCAGGGGTATTCATTTGTGACGGTACAGCGGTTACATTAGTCCACCTGATCAATCTCAAATATCTTGTATTTCGAAGAAGTGCCACGCAGTAATTTTACCTTTGAGGGTGCCACGCCGAGATGCTTTGCTAGTAGTTTCGCCGCCGCTAGATTCGCTCGCCCCTCAATGGCTGGCGCCTTGGTGTAAATCGTCAACGAACCGTCGTCATTCGTGATGATTTCTTCACGATGGCGGGAATTAGGTTTGAGAAGGACGGAGATTTTCATAGTTCAATAATTATTACCCTCAAAATGACATCGCCTCCAACTCCCGCGGTAAAATCTCCTGCACTTCTACCGAACCTGCCACCAAGTGGTAACCGTGCAACCTTGACGGCAAATTACGCTCGACCGAACGCCAATTGACTGGGTGATTTTCATCAAAATAATCCAGCAATTCCGCGTTCAAAAAATGCTCGCGCGGCAGATCCACCGACCCGTCCTGATTGACGACTAGCGCAATCGACAAGCCCGACGTCACGCCGTCCTCATTTTTAGCATATGCCGCCGTCACCAAATGAACCAGCGGCTCAAATTTTAACACTGACTGGTTGCTCGCTTCCACCCGTGCCTGACCGCGGCGCGCTAGCTGCTGATTAATTTTCATTGTTAATTTCTCAACACTCGGCTTACCGTCAACCGCTCGGCAATAGTCGCAACCATCTGCCGCTTCGACATATTCCAGCAGTAAATCCATATCGACGTCAGTGTCTTTAACACCATGCTGCGACAATTGCTCCACCATTTCATGCAGCGCGCCTAGCAAACTATAATCATTAGCATTTCTAGCAGCATCACCGATGCGGATAATGGCGCGAGCGATGGTGATAGGATTTTTAGACTTACTCATACACCTATTGTACCCTGATCTATCATAATTAATGTATCAATCCAACAAACTCGCTCCGCCAGCGTCATACGCCGCGCGCTTATGACTCCACTCGTTACCATAACGCTTGGCTTGTTCTAACACCATGTTAGTTGCCAACGCCTGCTGATCTGGCGGGTAGCCATATTTTGCCAATATCTTTTTGACGTTAACTTTCAGTTTTGCCTGAACATTTTTACGCTCTGCCCAGTCAATCGTCGCATCTCGACGCACCTGCTCTAACAATACTTTTGCGATATCACGCAGTTGCGCATCACCCAGCACTTCACGAGCACTGCCATTTTCAACCAGCGCATCATAAAAGATAATCTCATCCTCACTGAGGCCATCAACCGCTCCGTTCTCAACAGTCTGGCGAATTTTCTGTCCGATGTTGATCAATTCTTCGATCACCTGCGCCGCCTCAATCGTCCCGTTTCTATACCGCGTCAAAGCTTGATTGAGCAAGTCAGAGAACTTCGTATCCTTGGCATAATTGCGCGAGAATCGTAGTTTAATTTCATCAGTTAAAAGTTTCTGCAGCGCTTCCACCGCCAAATTCTTGCGCTCCATGTTACGAATTTCTGCCAGGAACTCGTCGCTCAAAATTGACAGTTCCGGCTTTTCCAACCCTGCCGCCTCAAACACATCAACCACGCCCACTGGTGCAATCGCTTTATCAACAATTTGTTTTAGCGCACTTCGGTACTCAGTATCAGTCACCACCGCTGAGCTCGACACTTTATCCAGCCGGGCTTTCACCGCCTGAAACAGCGCCACTTCCTCACGAATCTTCAACGCCTCGGGCCTCGGCATAGCCAACGCAAAGGCTTTACTCAGTTCCAAAACATGTTGTTTCAATCGCTTCTCGCCGTCTTCCAACCCTAAAATATATTCCTCGGCATCCAAAATAATTTGTAGCTGTTGGTCAGTTGGTGCGGTAAAATATCGCCGATAATCAAAGTTACCAAACAAATCGCGCACTACCTCATAGCGCATCTGCATCTGCGCCACTGCTTCAGCAATATCAAGCTGCGGTGCACCCTGCCCTCCACTTTGCGTATAGTCAGAAATAGCATCGCGCAGCGCCCCTGCCACGCCCAGATAGTCAACCACCAAACCACCAGTTTTACCCGGAAACACTCGGTTGACTCGTGCAATTGCCTGCATCAAATTATGGCCCTTCAACGGTTTGTCCAGATACATGGTGTGCATATTCGGCACATCAAATCCCGTCAGCCACATGTCGCACACAATCACCAATTCCAGCGGATCATTCGGATCTTTGATACGCTTTTCGATCGCCTTTACTCGCTGCTTGTTACGAATGTGCGGCTGCAAGTGGTCAGGGTCACTAGCGCTACCGGTGATGATCACCTTGATCACGCCGCGTGCGTCATCGTCACTATGCCAATCCGGCCGATACGCCACAATTTTTTCATACAAATCCGCCGCAATACCGCGGCTCATCGTCACGATCATACCTTTACCACTCAGTACATCTTGCCGAGCCTCAAAGTGCTCAATGATATCTAGTGCGATAGTATTCAGCCGCTCGCTATTACCGACGATGGCTTCTTTTTGTGCATACTCGGCTTTAAGCGCATCCTGACGACTCAATTCTTCGCCCTCCAGCAAATCATCAACTTCCTTATCTAACCACTGACGCGTCGCCTCGTCCATATTCAAATCAACCAGCCGACTCTCATAATAAATCGGTACTGTTGCGCCATCTTTCACCGCCTGCTCAACGTCATAAATATCGATATAGTCACCAAACACCGCCGGCGTTGACTTATCATCCGTTTCAATCGGCGTACCCGTAAAGCCAATATAACTCGCACCCGGCAAAGCGTCGCGCATATACTTGGCATAACCATACACCAGCTGGGCGTCACTGGCTCGAACATGCGCCTTCAAACCGTATTGGCTACGATGCGCCTCATCTGCCATCACGATGACATTGCGTCGATCAGTCAGGACTGGCAAGCTATCCTCCTCGTCCTCGGGCGAGAACTTCTGGATTGTCGTAAAGATAATTCCACCCGCCTGGCGCTGCAGTAGCTTCCTGAGTTCACTGCGCGAATCAGCTTGTTTCGGATCTTCTCCTAATAGCTCGCGACAGGCGCTAAACGTACCGAATAATTGACCATCAAGATCATTACGATCCGTCACCACCACGATGGTTGGGTTATGCAAATCGCGCGATTTCATCAGCTTGCCACTATAAAACACCATACTCAAGCTCTTGCCCGACCCTTGCGTATGCCAAACCACGCCGGCCCGCTGATCGCCACGTTCACTACTGGCCGCCAGTGTCCGATCAAGTGCCTTATTCACCACCCAATATTGATGATAAGCGGCAACTTTTTTGATTAGTTTATCGCCGTCGCTCCGCTCAAATACGATAAAATTCTGCACCATATCCAGCAAGCGTTCAGGCGTACACGCACCGCGTAGCAACACTTCCAGCATCGGCACATTGCCAACTTCTTTCTCGCCATCAATTGTCTTCCACGGCGTCATTCGTTCCAGCGGGCTGGTGATCGTGCCCATCTCTGCCTCTAGCCCATCACTGGTTACACACAGCTCATTGAACCGAAACAAGTCACTAATCTCTCGCTTGTACGTCTGGATTTGCTGATACGCCGCTACCAAATCCGCCTTCGTGTCAGTCGCATTTTTTAGTTCGATTACCACCAGTGGCAGCCCATTGACGAACAGCACAATGTCCGGCCGGCGATTATAGTCGCCCTGCAGAACTGTCAGCTGATTCACCGCCACAAAATCGTTGTTGTGTGGCGAGGTAAAATCAACCACCCGCACGATATCGTGTTTCACTTCGCCACTTGGCGTGCGATACTGTACCGGTACGCCTGCCACCAGCAATTGATGAAAATCATGATTATTCTCGATCAAGCTTGGTTTGCTAATCTGCACCAACCGCCACATCGCTTCATTCAAGGCTGGTTCTGGAATGTGCGGATTGAGCCGCACCAAAGCATCATATAGCCGACCAGGCAATATCACCTGCCGCAGCTCACGCTCAACCGCAGCACCATCCGGACCAATGTCCGGTCCATGCAGAATCTGCCAGCCGAGATTAGCCAGGATATCAAGCGCATATTGTTCGATTTGAGATTCGGTCATATTATAGTAATTATACACCAGATGCCCTAGCTTGGTATGTCTCTAAAAAGGTCAACCTCCTGGCGATCAATAGATATTTTATTCGTCTCTCTGATACCTTGTAATATATCGATGTCAACTATACTTGTGTCTCTAACTGTTTTCATTATGTCGTCCTTTAGCCAATCAATACACCAGATAATAGAATTATCAATATATGCTCTTTCACTGACTGACCGGGTTAATAATTCATTAAATTGCAAGTTCGGATCAATAGAGTAAGATACTCGCTGCAACCAAATATCTAATAAGCCAGTGTTAGGTATAATCTTGAACTTATCAAGAATTTTTTGAACAAGGAGTCCCCTCCTTGACTCACTCGCCCCACGGATAGTTAGACTCGCAACCGCCATCGCCATATTGTAATACTTAGGGTTTTTAATTGCCATATTAACTACAATACTCAGCATGACTTCTGGTTTTTCATAATGACGTAAGCTTTTCCCTTTATCTAAGTAATCAAGAAGTTCCTCGTGAAACATATTTAGCTGGCGAGACACCATACCTGAATTAGGATATCTATAACTAGCTGCATAAATCTGCATTAACCATTTTGCAAAATTATCTTTTTCTTTCTTTATATTCGGTATAAATAATTCTTCGATCTTATCCTTTTTAATAGAGCTCAAGACTATATCGCTGCTCTTTTTGGTCTTCTGTGCATTTAATCTAAGACCAAGTATTGCTAAAATTTCAGTTAACTCTTTCAGTACACGAGCTCCTAGATCTGGCCTATTGGTAAAAATTCGATAGTCATCCCTGTAGCGAACAATGGAATATTCTCTTTTATCAATATCTTTTATAGCTTGAGCTAAAAGATTATCAGCATATGCAAAGATAAGCTCAGCAATAAAATCAGAAAGAGTGTTTCCCTGAGGTATCCCATTTGTCTGTCGGTGATTCATCATTTGAAAATGCTCATCAATTTTACCTCCCAGAGATTTTTTGTCACGATTGGCATAAGCCTCGTCTTTGCCATGAAGAGCCCATGAAATAGAATGTGTGTATATTGATCCATAACAGTTTGCAACATCAGTTTCTAATACATATTGAAACTCAAGACCTTTAGTCGCACAGTTTTGCTCAAATTTCTCCCACCAAGCACGTATTTGTTCCGCTTTCGCGCTTTTCTTTTTTGAGGGTTGCATTGGAATACTAGCAACTTCAACATTACAACCCCTTCTTAACTCAAAAAATCGCTTTTTTATAACACTCCAATTATCCTCCTTAGTGATATAATGCACTAACCCTACATAAATAACCGGATTTATTATCTCAAATGGCCTCCAAGCTAGTTCACCGTCTTTGTTGCCGTAAATCACTTTATTTACATCATGTCTATCTCTTGGGTCTTTCTTTTTACGACCGCCCCCTTCTGGAGCAAAAAAGTAATTAACATCATAACCACCCATCTTACTTGACACGGCTTGAAGTATTGGGTCAAAGTTAAAATATTCAGGCAAATCAAAATTTACATAACTTTTACCGTCCAGCAAAAAAGCACGAGCTTGCTTATGATCAAGTTCTAATATATTAGCCATTATACCTTAATCTCTCCGGAAATTAATTTTGGCAAAAGCGAGTCACGAAGACTAGTTAGGGTTTGGATTTGTTCATCGTTTGACACAATCACATTCAGTAGCTCTATAGCGTTTTCTTCAAATTGGCTCATTGTATTAGTCGGTGGTATTTTTATCTTCAACTTACCAGTTTCGATTGGACTTAGGTTCTTCTGGGCCGTTCCCTTCGATATACCAACCATTCGGTCTTTCATTGTTTTTGAACGAAATAGGAAGTACACATAAGCTTGGCTCTCATCACTAGCAAGTTTTGCCACGCGCTGGTTTAATAAATAATCACGACCTACCACAGCACACACCCTACCAACATTTCCAGTCAAAGAAAGAATAATATCTCCGCTTTTCAAATGAACATGATCTGGTATTTTATCAGGTAGCGGTTCACTTAAATGGTCGGTGCAATCCTTAATAAAACTACCGTCTTGTACATTCTTGATGGTCACCAACCCATACCTACCGTCAATGTCAAAGTCTTGACTCTTGAACGTAAACCCAGAATAAATACGTACCATATCAGACACCTCGCCGCTTTCCCAGCTCCTCGCCTCGGGGTTATCAACAAAATAATGACGAAAGAGGGTTTGACCGAGCTGCTCGAGAGTTTCGTTCATGCGGCGATTGAGCTCGATTTTTTCATCAAGGCTGCCGAGGATATCGGCAATTTTCTTTTGGGTTTCCAAATTTGGTATACTGACACTGACAACATCAAAAGTACTACGAGTTATGGTATTAAACACACCACCATGCGATTGCCTTCTTAGATCATCGACAGACTTCTTTAATAGATAATAAAGAAAATCTTGATCTACTCCTGTCCTTGCCCTAATTCCATAACAAGATTGATTAAAGGCCATTGGTCGCTTCAGTTGAGCTAATTCACCCACGGTCCCGCGTGCAGATATAATTATGTCTCCATTTTTTAGCAACTTTGTGCTAGAATTCTCCAGCCCAAGATTAGTGATTGTTTTTTCAGCTTTATCTACCCAACGTCTGTCGCCCCCAAAATCAGCCACAGACAGCCACGGTATATCGCCGTTCCAAAGCTCTGGTTTTGATGTTTTTGGAGTACCGCCGCCTATGAGCTCAATTATATCACTTAAAACAACTGTCCTCATTATCCTTCTAACCCCAATTTTTCAAAGAATATCCTATGTCTAACCGTTGCATCTTTAAGCAACTTATCCCAAGTTATAAACTTTATCTGCAGGTTTATATTGTCCTGTAAATAATACCAACCATCACCGTCTGGCGTTGGTTTAAAATTCTTTTCACATTCCAGCCACTCCTTAACCCTAGTGTTTGCATCCGCAATAATATACCCGTAGAATGGCGTGTTATCTGATACCTTTATCGCACGGCCGGCCGGAGTATTGCAGTTACCATTTCGTATATTGTTAACGTATCTAACAATCTGACTAACAGGATCCTCTCGCGATGATAGATTTGAAAAGTCATAACGACCTGGTCTTTTAAATTCAAATACACTAACTGGGTTGCTACGCGAATCATTGCCCTCTCTATAAGAAACACCATAATGAAACGCGGCAATATCTGGACGATCTTTATTTTCCTTAAATATGTTCTTGTCTGAGCTGAGATACTGAGTCAGATTCAACCCTTCATCTATAATCCATAAATTATGTCCATCATATACCGTATCATTTGAATCTGATTTTGTAGGGAATATTATATCATGAACTGCCTTTTCCGTATCGTATTCTCCCAAATCATTCCACTCCAAAGTCTTTTTAAATAATTCCAGGATAGATTTACGAAACGCTATATATTGCGCTAAATCACTATAGCTTGCATCTTTTACTTCTCTAATCAACTTTTTAGCATTCGATTGTGCCTCTATATAGTTCTTGTTCTTACTAGTCAGCTGAGAAATATTTTGCTTTATCTCTAAGTCACGTTCATATTTTGCCTTATGCAGAATTAACTCTATGTCATCCTGGGTAGGATTTGCCTTTATTGCTTCAAAGTCTATGTCGTCAATATATGGCTTGTACCAAATGTTACTTTGGGCATATTTCTCAAACTTCTCTCGTTTTGCTTTTGACCTTAGACTAACCACACCTTCAAATTCTTTTTTTGCGATTTCTGCAATATTTTTTTCAATATCCTCTACTGATGCTGGATATACCAAGTCGTGTTTTTCACCAAAATTAAAGCTATCACGCTCTGCCGTAACATTGTCTTCTAGATATTCTCCTTGAACGTAGAATCTTATTATGTAATTACGAGATTTCTTCTCTCCATCAACCAGCATATCCTCAGTAAAGTCAGAGCAAAAATCTGGAATATATACATCCAAGCTCTTCTCAGTAACCGCTTGGTTTCGTGCGGTTAAAATAATCTTGCTTTTTTGGTTCCGAGGCTTAAGTATTTTAAACATTTTATATCTTAGTTCTATACCGTTAACAATAAAAATATCACTTTTCTTGAGCTGAATTAGAGAATCATCTTGTGTGCCAATTTGCTCATTTAGGATTATTGGGGTATCTAGCGTATCGTCTTCAAATATAATCCTTGGGCAGACATACTCTGGATCAGAAAAATAACTAAGGATCTGCTCTAGAATACGGTGAGCGATAATCTCTGGGTCCTTATCAAGTTTTACGCCCTTAATGTTTAAAAGTCGAAGTATCGTACCAGTCTCTGACGCGCTAGGTGAATTACTAACCTTATCATTAACTATAACGTCGTATTGCTTACCAAAATCGAATGAACGGTGTTTGTATTTGCCGTCTTCAATAAACGTACTTTCAATGTGCGCATCACTAAAATGTCTCAAGTAAAAGAATCGACCAAAGCCCTTTCCCCCTATCTGCCTTTTAAGTTGGCTATATATGGTATCGAAGGAGTCACGATTCTCTTTGTTAAAACCGATGCCATTATCGGAGATTTCCACAGAAGTGACATTTGCTACATTATCGTCGTCCGTTGATATAAATTGTGGGTTCCTGATGATCCGAATATGTATTTCCCCATCATTTCGGCCTGATTTATCTATAGCATCAATGGCATTAGTTATTGCCTCTATAATAGGAGTATACGGGGTGGACTTAGCCCTAATGTTATTAATAACTCCTTGGATAAATACTTTACTCATTATGGATACTCCCAGCCCTATTTTTTACTAGCTCACTCATTTCTTCCCCTCAATATTCTTCTGTACAGCCTTCAGCTCCTCAAGATACTGCTGCTCTATACCGCTCAGCTCTTGATTACGCATACGCTCTTTGTATGATTCATATTCTTTGGCAACTTTGGTGAGCATGGCTTTGTGAGATATTTTGCCCGGGTTATCAAGGACACCTTTACCGTAGGTAGCCGCAAATTTATCAACTTCACGTACCCAATCAGCCATGCGCATCGGTTCGTGATTGATAGCCTTGAGCTCAGCGAGGTCAAAAAAGGCACTAACGAGACGGTTGAGTATGCCAAGTTCATCGGCCGTCAAATAGTTTTTAGCAATTCGTGCTTCGCTTTTAGTCGGTTGCTGACCACGAAATGTCGTAAGTCCTAAAAATGGCTTGTCAGAATCAACCCTGGAGTAGATAACCTCAGCGGCAGTCAACATATTAACAGCGTAGTGCAGTTTATTCTGAACTATCTGAAAAAACTCTATTTGCTCTTTGGAACTCGAATTGTAATCTTGGCTGGTGGCGAATAACTCCAGCACTTGCCGATACAATATTTTTTCGCTACTACGAATATCTCGAATCCGCTCAAGTAGCTCTTTCCAATAATTTCCGCCACCATTTTCTTTAAGGCGCTCATCGTCCATGACAAAGCCCTTAGTGATATATTCACGCAGTCTTTCGGTGGCCCAGATACGAAAATTCGTCGCTATATTTGATTTCACGCGGTAACCAAGCGCGACTACCATGTCTAAACTATAATGTTCTATATTTCTTGATACCTCACGATCGCCTTCAGTTTGAACTATAAAGAATTTCTTTATAGTTGCCGAAGGGTCGAGCTCTTTCTCTTCGTAGATATTCTTAATATGTTGCCCTATATTTTGCCTTGTAGTCTGAAATACCTGGGCCAACTGCACTTGAGTGAGCCACATATTTTCATCTTGTAGTCTAGCTTGAATCTGCGGCTTGCCGTCATCGCCAACATACACCACCATCTCACTGTTCGGGTTATCGCTATTCATCATTTGATTTCTTTCTCTATTTTGGCAAGATTTTCTTTTATTTTCACCTCTAACTCATGACTCTTCGCAAACTGCCCTTCAAGCTCAGCCGTCAGTCTGGCAAATTTCTCGGCAAACGGCTCATCGTCTTCTTCGGCCTCTTCAACACCCACGTAACGGCCAGGCGTCAGCACATAATCATGCTGCCTGATTTCTTCCAGATTAGCGACTTTACAGAAACCCAGCTGGTCAGCATACTCCGCACTGGCGGTTTTATAATCATGGTATGTCTTCGCCACCCGAGCAATGTCTTCTGCAGTCAACTCACGGTTGCGGCGGGTCACCATTTTACCCAAATTTCGCCCATCGATGAACAGCACTTTGCCGTGACGATTGGCACGATCACGCGACACAAACCACAAGCAGCATGGTATAGCGACGTTAAAAAACAACTGGCTCGGCAATGTGACGATAGCGTCAACCATATCATTGAGCACTAACTTCTTACGAATATCACCTTCACCGCCAGTTTGGCTGCTCATACTCCCATTTGCCAGCACGAAGCCTGCTGTACCGCGCGGCCTCAAATGGTGAATCATATGTTGAATCCAAGCAAAGTTAGCATTACCCTTTGGCGGCAGACCATACTTCCAGCGCAGGTCCGCCTGCAAATGCTCTTGACCCCAGTCGCTAATGTTAAACGGCGGATTGGCCAAGATATAATCAGCTTTCAGGTCAGGAAGCTGGTCGTCCATCAGAGTGTCGCCGCGTTTGATGTTCGCATCAATTCCCCGAATTGCCATATTCATTTTAGCGAGTCGCCAAGTGGTCTCGTTCAGCTCCTGACCATACACCGCGATGTCGCTGACACGCCCAGCGTGCTCCTCGACAAACTTCTCACTCCAGACGAACATACCACCGCTACCGCAACATGGGTCATACACACGCCCGCTGTACGGCTCAAGCATTTCTACCAATAATTTCACAATGGAACGTGGCGTGTAGAATTCACCGCCATGCTTACCCTCGCTATCAGCAAACATACCCATAAAATATTCGTAGACTTGACCAAGCAAGTCTTTGGAGCTAGCAGTGTCGAATTTGATATTTGTAAATAAATCTATGAGCTCGCCTAGTCGACGTTTATCCAGAGCTTCGCGAGCATAATTTTTCGGCAACACACCCTTCAAGCTAGGATTATCACGCTCAACTGCCTCCATGGCGCTGTCAACTAAGACTCCAATTTCTGGCTGTTTGGCACTCGCCACCAGGTGTTCCCAACGAGCCTCCTTGGGAATCCAAAAAACATTCTCCGCCAAATACCAATCCCGGTCTTCAGGGTCATAATTCTCATCAATCGCTGCCTGATATCGCACCGAAAACGCATCCGAAACGTATTTTAGAAAAATCAGTCCCAGCACGACATATTTATAGTCCGACGAACTGATATTACCCCGTAGTTTATCCGCCGCAGCCCACAACTGCCTTTCAAGCTCCCTCATATTCATATGATATATTATATCAGATTTGGGAGTCGCTTACTCTGAGTGTAGCAGACTTTTGTAGTCAGTTTTCGTAACAATAATATGATCATTAAGCGTAATGCCAAGCAATTTCCCCGCTTCTGCCAACCTATTCGTTACTTCTTTATCAGCCTGACTGGCCTCCAAGCTCCCGCTCGGATGATTATGCGCCACGATGATGCTGGCAGCGCGGTCGGCGATGGCGTCGGCGAAGACCTCGCGCGGGTGCACCAGGCTGGCGGTCAGCGTGCCGATGGTCACCACCCGCTTGGCGATCAAACGATTCGCACCATCCAGCGTCAGGCAGACGAAATATTCCTGCTTTTTATCGCGAATGTCGGCCAGTAGCTCAACGGCTTTTTCTGGGCTATCGATGATTGGCTGGTCGCTGTCCAGCAAGTACCGCCTCGCCAGCTCCAAACTCGCCAAAATCACCGGGATTTTCGCTTCACCCAATCCAACCACGCTACGTAGATCATCATACAAAATATCGCCGCCCTTTTGACGCACAATTTTCAGCACCTCGCGCGCAATTTTACCAACATCCGCCCGAGTATTGCCGCTGCCAATAATCGCCATCAACAGCTCCAAGTCGCTCAGTCGCGCCGTACCGTAACGCGCTAGTTTCTCGCGAGGACGGTCCAACGGATGACGGTCAGAGATCTTCATATCACTACACCTCGATTAATTCCTAACAATATACCAAATTATCCAATGAAACGACCATTTGCCAAACGTTATTTTCTGATAACGACAAGCGATAGTGATTGGGCCTAGTTTGATGCGATATGGACATTGCTTGGCAGCTGGATCTTCCGTCTGAGAATGAGCCGTCTTATTATCAATCTGTACAGTTGTGGATTTACCAACATACCCGTCGGCTTTCATACCTGTCACGGTAATCGTTCTGGTTTTTGATATATCGACATCAGTGATATCAAGTTGTCGCTGCTCACCGACCGCCCAGCCGAGATTATTGTCATCCAGACGAATCAGCCAGCGCGAAGACAAATTATCAACTGGTTGCCAATTTAACCGAATTGTCGCCTTATTACCATTTCGCTCAATAATTTTTGCCGAGACCCGAGGCGCTCCAGGACCAACGGGCCGATTAGGCTTGATGCCAACTTTAACGGGCGCCGATATATTTGACACTGTGTCGTTATCAGCACTCATTCTCACCTGCATGATGCCATCAAACTTTTCAGTGTAAACATGGCTAGCAACTGGGTTTGTCGTTGTTTGATCAATCTTACCATCGCCATCAAAATCCCATTCGTATTTTGTGATCTTACCGTCAACGACGTACGAATCACTGGCGTCAAACGTAATTTCCTGGCCAATATCCGCATAATATTCACCAATTTTGAGCTTAGCGTTTGGACGATTCTTGATTTTAGTTAAGGCTTTTGTTAGTGCGCCAATTGTGTCATTCTCGCCACCACTAACAACGACTTGGCCCGAGGTTTGCTTAGCGACATCTGTGTATGAACTCGCTAGATGATGTTCCACGACCGGATATACATTTACTGGATCAATTTCCAGCGAGCGTTTAGCAACAGCCGCCACGGTCGAACCATCAACCTTATCTGGCTCGTGATAGCCAGCATCAGTCAACAGAATTATCGCTTTTGTCGCCCCTTTTTGCCATTTCATCTCATTCATGGCCACCATACTAGCATGCAGCGCCGCCTCTGGTGTGTCACCGCCGCCAGCAGCAGAAACACTATCAAGCTTGACAAGCAGGTCAGTGGTATCTGACTGTAAATCTGACAATTTTTTAGCAGTATACTCATCACCAGCATCACGATACACAACCAGTCCAACTCGTCCGTTCATTTCTTTGATCTTTGAGCTATAATTCCTGATGAATGTTTTCATCTGATCGATATATGGCGACATCGACCCGGTGGTATCCAAGACAAACACTACGTCAGTTCCGGTCGTACCCATGTTATTGTTTGAAGGCTTGTCATTAATTATTGGACCTTCTTGTGGGGTAGATTTGATAGCCTTGTTCAACCGAATAGCCGCCTCGAAGACACCATCGTCGATTGGTCCATTGGTATTGGCGTATTTACCGTGTCCATCCGTATCCCAAGCAAATTTTGAGCTGCCACATACATAGTCATGACCGAGACACCATAGTCCAGTCTTTACATTATCTTCGTCTGGCAAAAACGGTTTTCGTGCACCAAGTGCACCGTTATCAACGAAGCAGTTAGCAATTTCGCGGCGATAGGTTGATAATTCTTTCTTAAAGCACGCTGGCGGCAGGATACCTTCACCTTCTGGCAAATATAATTTAGGATCGCCAAACAACATCGTAAAGACTATCTTCTGCTTGATGTTGGATGATATACCAGGCAAGGTCTGTCCAACCACCTGCGCACCCTGTGAGTAACCTCCCAGAACGAAAAACTCTTTGGGGCATTTGCGATGGCGGGCAGTTAAATAGGCGTTCAGTTCTGCAACGCCTTGATCGACGCTTTTGCCATAATCATGTTTCATACCACCACTCATCTTGGCGCCGATGGCGTTACCATTCATAAGATCACTAACATTAACCGCCGGGTACTGGTTGCCGCCGTAACTTTCACTGCCTAGTTCGTAGAAATTGAATTTGGATTTATCGCCAATCCTAGACAATAACTGACTCCTAAATCGTGCAGCTTCACCTTTATCTTGACCAACCTCCTGACCAGAGCCCCTAGCAAATATCCCCGTAACCATCGTACATTTATTATTAACGTTCTCTGCCGTAGCATTAATATTAAAAGCAATTAGGTTGACAATTACAACCGCTACAAGTGTATAGCTTATTATAGCTCGCTTATTCATAAAGATTACCACCCCATCGTAATAATTAACAATTTATACTAAGAGCTATTTAGTGAATATTGTCGATAAAACCCCTTTCTCTTACCGTTAGTCCTATGCTCGTCATGTCATCACGACGTGAAACATTTATTCTATACTGATAGCCATTTCTTTTTCCATTAAATTCACAAACATCAAGATTCTTATCCTTGCACCTATCTTCTATTTCCAGCAATTTATCGTCATTAGTAAACTTCTTGATATCATCATAGTTTATAAAATCTTTATATACCCATGCTTTATAAACTTCTGGGCAATTTCCCATTAAGCATATAGCTTTAGGGGGTACTATTTCATGCTTAGTCTGTTGCCACCCATCAAGCGGCCTAAAACTGTCCGCCACCGCCTCGATATCTTTCGTACTACCTCGCCACAATACCAAACAAGCTACTAGTCCAACCAAGACCATCAAGCCGACAAATAAACACAATACTATCTTTTTTAAGTTAATTTTTTTATTACCCTTCATATAGACCTCCCTATAATCAAAAGACGCCCCAAAGGGCGCTTGAAAACTAAAATAATTGGCATATTGACTGGCGGTGCATAATCACAGACCATATACTGTTATTATAGCTTATGGTTTGTGCAATGTCTATCCTAGGCTCAGGTTATTTTCTCGCCCACTATAAACAACATAGACTGCCACCACCCCAACCAGTTTCGTTAACCATGAAACGACACTGGCGCTACCAGTGGTCGGGGTTTTACTGTCTTCCGGATTCAGCCAACTGTCATCCATCCACAAGCCCAGCGATGGATGGTTTTTGATAATAAGGGAATCCTCGTCCGCGACGCTTACTTCACTGCTATAGTTATACTCGTCAGAAGCAGCATCCGTTGCTAACTCATCTGGCTCATCTAGCTCGAGCTCTGCTGACTCGGTCAATTCTTCATCAGAAACAGGCTCTTCCAGCCTTCCAGGTGGCAGCTCAACATCTGATCTTACGTCACCAATCTCTATAACCGCTGTCTTAATTTCATCATCGCACCACAAGTTGTTTTCTCCCGATGTTGTCATAATCACATCAGCCGGTTTCTCACGAGGCAAACCATATTTTTCCAGTGCTTGCGCTGGCGCCTCCTTTGACTCAACGGTAAGGGCCGATTTAATAGTCGGTAGAGCAGGGGCTACGAGTTGCTCCACTGGCTCATAGTCATCCTTGGTAATTTCAGACACTGATGCTACCTGGAGATTATCCAACGGCTCTGTAGATTCAACCTCATCAGCCACAAAAACTTCCGGCTCATCAATTTCTTCACCTGTCATAATCATCGCTTCCGCTAACGGGCCTGTTGTCACTGCCTCATTCAAAGGCGCTTCTGGATCCGCCACTGACGACTGTTCAACAAAGAATACCACATCCTCCTCGGCCCAGACTTCTTCATCATTGACATGAAAATTCTCTTCTATTACCGCATCATCAAACTGCTCGACTAGGGAAGCCTGCGTTTCATAAACCGTCTGATCCACTACCAGTTCTTGACTACCACCCTGCGGTGGATCGGTCCAAAGTTCATCCTCATCAACAATAGTCTCGACAGGAATAATTGGAGTCAGTGCTTCTGGCTCAATTGCGGCATTCTCCGTCGGTACCACTTCCACCACCTCGTGCGCCACTGGCATATCAACAACAACAGATTGTGTTGAGTTATGATCAACCGCGGGCTCCTCACCTACAGAAGACACCTCCTCGCCATATTTAACATAATCTTGAATTGGCGGCGTCATGACCGCCGGCTGATCAGGCTGCTTCTTTGCTGGCATTGGCGCCTCCACCGCAACCAGTTCTTTAGCAGGTATTTCATATTTTACCTCTTCTGCTAGCATATTAACTGGTGCGTCCGACATCTGGATGATGGGTTCCTGCTCAGCAGCTGGCGGTGCGCTCTTTTCTTCCGGTTTACTCATTATACGATAGCTATTGTCATCATCCCCCGTGTCATCGGCTATGGTAGTGTGTGGCAGCGTTTCTCTTGACGGCACCTCAACTGGTGATACTGGCGACAAACTGTCAGCTGTATCCATTACCTCAACTAACTTTGGTTCTTTTACCTCAATCTGCGGTGATGCTTGAATATCACTCACTACCATATCGGCAAAATCGTCACTTACCTTGTTCACATCCTTGACAGCAGGCGCGACTGGCTCAGCTTCAACTGCCATTGACGTTGGCAAAACCATTGTATCTTCCAGTGTTAGTTGCTCGCTCATCTCAGCCGGTTCATCAAGGACAAGATTGATAACTTGTGGCTTTGCCGCATAATCATCTACTCCCGCATCCTTCACAACTTCAATGGTAGTCTCCACTACCTTAAAATCTTCCTCATCATGAACATTGCTCGTCTGCTCTTTGAAGCCGTCGTCTTTCTCTGTTACATTTTCACCATCCAGAGCCACCTCCATCACATTAGGACTTGCTGCTTCTGACACCTCTTCAGTTTGACCCAAGTTGCCAGCCTCATCAGTCTCTGGCACCACCTGCGCCCAAACGATTTCACCTGGCGCTTCGTCCTCTCGGAGTAATTGCTCCAAGGTGCTCAGCTGCTCTTCGGGCTGAAGGTCATTATTTTTCTCCATCATTGCGGCTTGACGATCTTGACATAGCCCTAAATTGACACAACCAAGACACGCCACTGTACCAAAGTTTCGACAAAGCTCAGGATCAATCGGTGCAGAGTATTCTTTTGTGTCGTTATCAGACATAGCAACGTCAAGCTCGGCTTTACCGCTAGCCACCGCCACCAAGTCAAACTGACTCACACCATCAGTCACCGCTTCGTCAATGCCAGACGAAAAATCCTCACCCTCACTACCATCTCTCAATGACGAAAACACATCAAAACCATCACCGTCAATTCCTGTCGGTGATAATTCTACGGTAGTCGTCGCCCCAATCATTGCTCAAAAAATGTCTCCGTTGAAATATGCGATTCATTAACACCAGCGGCGGTTAGTTTTTGCCAAACATCGCGTACAAACGGCAAGCTGCCGCAGACTAGAAAGTGCGCATCGTCCGGCGTTTCAGCGACGATTTTCGCCACCTCAAACCGCCCATTCCGCCAACCATCTGTTTCCTCAACCTGCTGGCGGGTACTAAACTTATTGACCTGGATGGATGAGGCCGCTAACTCCTCGGTAAACACCATATATTCTGGCGATTTTTGGCTCAAATAGAGAAAAGTCGGCTGCTTGGCGTCCGCCAAAATACTCCAAATCGGAC
>CAUSVT010000005.1:0-48290 GCA_963535375.1 uncultured Candidatus Saccharibacteria bacterium
ACAAGTGGCCTACTGTTTCTGAGGTAGGTGGCTACAGTACTATTAAGGTTCCAGCTACAGTTATCAGCGCGACTGACGGTACTGCACCAACACCATCTAACAAGAACCACTATGGCTACGAGTTCTGCAAAGACGGTGGTGTAACAACAAACCAGTCTGAAGCAACCGGTGTGAAGGTTAAATACTGGAAAGACGTTGATGCTGGTACTGACCACGTGAAAGAGATTACAACTGGTAAATGTAACTAGTTTTAACTTAGCAACACGCTAATAATAAAATACCTCAGGTATAGCCTGGGGTATTTTATTAAGTTCTTAGGTTTGTTGCCTAGCTCTTAGTGTAAGGAAGCGGAAAACTCTTCGCTAAAGACCCAGTTTTTTGTTTGAGTTCAGCGTGAGCGCTTGGGTCATCTGTCTGAATTGCCGTAATGATCCACTCAGCAATTTGCTTGGTTTCATTTTCTTTCATGCCGCGCGTCGTTACTGCTGGTGTACCAAGGCGCAAGCCGCTTGGACGAAATGGCGGTAGGGTGTCGTTTGGGATGGCGTTGGCGTTAGCGGTGATGCCACTAGCCTCCAGCCGCTCCTGGGCGGTTTTACCGTCGATACCAAAGCTGCCATACACGTCTGCCAGCACCAAGTGGTTACTGGTGCCACCTGTTACCAATTTCAAGCCGCCGCGTTTCAGCTCATCTGCCAGCACGGCCGCATTCTTTACGATTTGCTGGGCGTATGCTGCAAACTCTGGACGTAACGCCTCGCCGAAAGCTACCGCTTTGGCGGTAATGGTGTGCATGTGTGGGCCACCTTGAGTGCCAGGGAAAACTGCTCTATCGATGAGCGTTGGTAAGTTCTCCAAGGTTTTTTCCGGTCGTTTCAAAGGATTACCGACAACGCCTTTTGACAAAATCAAGCCACCGCGCGGACCGCGCAGGGTTTTGTGCGTGGTAGTGGTGATAACGTGAAAGCCATAGTCAAACGGATTGTTGGCCTGACCGCCGACGATCAGCCCAGCGATGTGCGCCATATCCGCCATCAGCATGGCGCCGACTTCGCGTCCAATCTCGGCAAACTTGGCGTAATCCAGCTCCCGTGGATAAGCCGAAAAGCCCGCCAAGATGATCTTTGGCCGATGTTTCAGTGCCAAGTCACGAATTGCTTCATAGTCAATCTCACCCGTCTCGACATCTTTGATGCCGTAGCGGACAAAGTTATACTCGCGGGCTGAGCGGGTGACTAGTGCACCGTGGGTCAGGTGTCCGCCGTGCGCCAAATCCATCGCCAGGATGGTGTCGCCAGGCTCACACCACGCATAATACACCGCCTCATTGGCCTGGGCGCCGGAGTGCGGCTGGACATTGGCGTGATCAGCGCCGAACAGTTTTTTAGCGCGGTCAATCGCTAACTGCTCAATTTGATCGGTATTATGCTGCCCGCCATAGTAGCGTCGACCAGGGTAACCCTCAGAATATTTGTTGGTAAATACGCTGCCGAGCGCCTTGAGCACGTCTGGTGAAACGTAGTTTTCACTGGGGATGAGCTCTAGCCCTGCTTGCTGTCGCTCAATTTCCGCAGCGATGAGTCGTTCAATTGCTTGATCTTCCATGTCAATTTCTCCTATATGACCTCATTATACCATTTGTACTATTATATCATTTGTGATATACTGCCGGCATGAATACAGATCGATACATCCAAAAGATCGGTACGCTCATTGCGGAAAATCGTCAACGAAAAAATCTGACGCAGGCCCAATTAGCCGATGCTTTGGGAACGTCTCAGAGCGCAATCAATCGTATTGAAAGCGGCAAGCAGAACCTTAGTCTTGAAATGTTGTCGCGCATCTCGGAGGTATTGAGCCATAATATCATGCTGCTTAACAAAACCGGCAAGATCAATTTCCGCGTCTCGGGTGGACACAAACTGTCCGGTAGCATCGACGTCAAAACGAGTAAAAATGCCGCCGTGGCTTTGCTGTGCGCTAGTTTACTCAACAAAGGTAAAACGACATTGCGGCGGGTGTCTCGTATCGAAGAAGTTAACCGCATCATTGAAGTGCTTAACTCCATCGGTGTCAAAACAAGGTGGCTAGCAGGCAATGACTTAGAAATCACGCCGCCAGCTCGGCTGAGGCTAGAAGATATGGATATCGCTGCTGCCAAGCGTACTCGCACTGTGCTAATGTTTCTCGGTCCGCTGCTGCATCAATACCATGACTTTCGGTTGCCATTTGCCGGTGGCTGTAATCTCGGTAAGCGCACCGTAGAACCACACTTGTCAGGTCTGAAGCATTTTGGGATGCAGGTAGAGGCAGAGCCAGACAGCTATCATGCAACAGTTAACGTCACGACGGGTGATCACACTATTGTCCTGACTGAACGTGGTGACACGGTGACTGAAAACCTCATCATGGCAGCGGCATTGTCGCCAACCAAGACCATCATCCGCAACGCCAGCCCAAACTACATGGTGCAAGACGTTTGTTTCTACTTGGAAAAATTAGGCGTGAAGATAGAAGGCATCGGCACTACTACGTTGACCATCACCGGTAAAAAATCGATCAACCAACCTGTTGAATACGCGCCGTCTGAAGACCCGATCGAGGCTATGAGCTTCATCGCGGCAGCCGTGGTGACTGATTCGGAGATTACAGTGCGCCGAGCGCCAATTGAGTTTTTGGAAATTGAGCTAGCGACACTGGCTGAGATGGGTCTGCAGTACGAACTGAGCGACGAATACCCAGCCAACAATGGCCGCACTCGTTTAGTGGACATCGCGCTGAAACACTCCAAGTTGGTTGCGCCAAAAGACAAAATTCACGCATTGCCATTTCCAGGGATTAACATGGATAATTTGCCGTTCTTAGGGCTCATCGCTACCATGGCTGAGGGTAGGACCTTGGTACATGACTGGAGCTATGAAAATCGAGCGATTTATTTCACTGAACTAAGCAAGTTAAACGCGCACATTGAGCTGGTCGATCCGCACCGAGTATATATCAGCGGTCCGACCAATTGGAAACCAGCCGACGTCATCGCGCCGCCGGCGCTTCGACCAAGCGTTGTCGTCTTTTTGGCGATGTTGGCGGCACCAGGCCAATCAACCTTGCGCGACGTGTACTCCATCAACCGTGGTTATGAAGATCTGGCTCAGCGTCTGAACCGTTTGGGTGCACAAGTTGAAGTCATCAACGAATAACATCACCGCTTTGGGAACAAAAAGTGGAGATAGTCTTTTATCATGCGCGCGCCAGAGATGATCGGCAGGTACGCTTTGAGCTGGCGATGAGTTAATTTTTCCAGCAGTGAATCATTTTGCATGATGCGTGCGGCTTTGTGCATGTTGAGATACAGTGAACGAACTTCTTCGTCGTAGTTTTTGCCACTAACTTCTAGGCAGGCGATTGGCTTGATGTCCGCCACGCCACCGTCGCTGGTGGAAATGAGCAATTTGAGATTGGCGATATCTTTTTCCCATGAGGTACCGCAAGCCTCCCAGCCAACTTCCGGCACGTTGATGGCGATGTTTGAGCCAACTGCCAGGGCACGCCCCAGCTCTTCATCATAATCTTGGATGTAGTGAACGCGCTCTTTTAAGATTGGGTCGGTGTCTACCAATTGTAAAATTTCAAGCAATCGTTGATACATC
Organism: uncultured Candidatus Saccharibacteria bacterium; assembly: GCA_963535375.1. GTDB lineage: Bacteria > Patescibacteriota > Saccharimonadia > Saccharimonadales > Saccharimonadaceae > Nanosynbacter. The sequence goes on from CAUSVT010000005.1 coordinate 3,648, forward strand.
ACGGTGTCACCTTGGTGAACTTTTCCTGCCAAGATGTAGTGTGCATTATAATCCACTAAAATCTGTCGCAGGGCTTTCGGGTTGGTAAACGGCATATATGGTCGCTTGTAGTTGGCAAAGCGCCGTTTAAAGTCAAATAGCAATGCATTTTCTGGTATTTGTACAGGGTGATTGTACTGGTCTTTACGGTGTTCTAGCACACGGTTTAAGGCGGCACGCCCAGCGCGGTGCATGGCACGGAGGTCTGACGCGGTCAAGGTATCGATCTTGGCATGAAAATTATCTGTTGGCAGTCCAAATTTATCGATAATCCCGCTCTCGCTGTAGAGTTGCATGATTTCTGGTAGCACCCATGTCTCGAGGTCGATGCCGTTGGTAATGGCATGAAATTTGACCTTGTCGTTGTTGCGGTCGCGGAAATTTGCCACGCGGGCGTGCAATTTGCTGACGCCATTTTTGGCTTCGGTCAGCTCAATTGCCAGCAAGTTCGGCCGCAGACGGTCGTTACGAAATTGCTCCATTAGCCAGCAGCGCACGGCGTTGCTTTTGAGATTTGGCAGCACCAACTTCTCAAACTGTGAGCGGTGGAATTCTGGTTCAGCCGCTTGGAGTAGGGTGTGGTTGGTATAGAGTGTGTGTTTGCGTACGTAAACGATTGCTTCATACAGATTCATGCCATTGGCGCATAGTTCGTCCAGTCGAGCTAATGCCGCAAAAATGGTCGCGGTTTCGTTGAGTTGAATGACAGCTGGCTTGATGCCGAGTAGTTTCAGGGCTTTATAGCCGCCAAACCCGAGCGCGACTTCTTGGTATAGCCGGTGATCACCCGAGCCCTCACCTTCGTACAATTGTCCAAAGTTTGGCTCTGAGATGGTGACAAACTGAGTCGAGCCAAGTGTTTTTTTGAAAATGCTCAAACTGGCGTCGGGAAAACCACGTGAACTAATGGATACCTCGTCAATGTACTCAAAACCATAGTCTTGCGGTGAGACAGTCTCTAAAAATTCTTCCTGCGCTAGGTTGGTAATTTTTTGGTGTGATTCGCTGCGGTAAAATGGTGTGACTACCACAAATGGCACGTCTAATTTTTCGGCCACTCGCCGTGTGTCCGCTGCCAGTACGCCCAAACCACCACCACCTTTGATACCATTGGCTTTGTCGTAAATTTCCATCGTCCAGTAGATGTACGGCCTAGATGCAGACAACTGATGGGTCAAGCTGCTACGTTCAATGATGTCATAAAATTCAGAGGCATCTTCGATGTCGTGTGGTCGGTACCTCGGTTTTTCTGTGTAAAAATATGGATCCATGATGCCCTTTATGGATGGGGATTATCGTAAATATTGGTGCGGGTGCGGAGAATCGAACTCCGATCTCAAGTTTGGAAAACTTGCATACTAACCGCTGTACTACACCCGCAAGCTTGTATCATTGTAGCAGAAAGATGCTATAATGTGAATACGCCCTGATAGCTCAGCTGGATAGAGCAGAGGACTTCTAAGCCTAAGGTCGTAGGTTCGAATCCTACTCGGGGCGCCATAGGATTACGAGTATCAAGTATGGATGCGAGTCGAAAACCACGCATGTCTCGAGAACTGATGATGAGACTATCTGATCCTCGACGAGGGTCGATTGACGGTTTTACGGCGTACGGACATACGGGACGAAGCATCAACAGAAAACATCGGGCAAATTCAGATCGCCAATACATCAATAATTATCAAAGCTCTGCCATGGCTAGCTGCCATGGGCATGTGCGTCGCTTTGGCATGGAATTGGGGGTTGTCGCTTCGGGACATGATCATAAATCCAAGCAGTCGGCAGAGCAGAGTCTTTCAAACAGAAAACCGCATACTGCCAAGGCTGAAACAGATAGGCCAAATCGGCAATCTTCAAACACCAACGCTCGCCTAATGGGACTCAACAGACCAAGGTCATCATTTCACGAACCGCCTTCCCGTCGGTACAATCCGTATGCATAAGGCAAAATAAAATCCTCACACGCGTGTGAGGTTATTTTGGAGGGCCAGGAGGGGCTCGAACCCTCGACACCCTGCTTAAGAGGCAGGTGCTCTAACCAGCTGAGCTACTGGCCCAATCAGTCCAGATTATAGCATAATGAGTGGTGAAGGTAAACATAGCGTCGCACCTTTTGCTACGGACAATGCTTGGGGCGAATGATGGGGCTCGAACCCACGGCCTCCGGAGCCACAATCCAGCGCTCTAACCAACTGAGCTACATCCGCCATACGCAAGCTTCTAGCATTATACCATAGCTGATACCTGTACTCAAGCAGACTCATTTGGTAGAATGATAGAGATGAAAATACTCACTGGTACAGATTTGGCAAGTTTTATCAAAGAGCGTCAAGCCAAGCAAGTTCGCGCATTGCGTCAAGCGTGGCATATTCAGCCGCGTCTGGCAATTGTCACCAATACCGACAATCCAGTGATTGAAACCTACATGCGTTTGAAGCGTAACTATGGCGCGGATATTTTGATTGATACAGAAATTCACCACGTGGAAGATGTATTGGAGACGGTTCAGCAGCTGAATGTGCGAGAAGATGTGCAGGGAATCATCGTCCAACTGCCGTTGAAAGATCCAACTCAGACGGACGAAATATTAGCTGCGGTTGCGCCAGAAAAAGACGTCGATGGGCTCAATCCTCATTCGTCGTTTGAAGCGGCAACGCCAACGGCTATCAATTGGTTGTTGTCAGGGCATGGCATTGACCTGTCGAAAAAGCGCATCGCTGTGGTTGGACATGGTCGACTGGTGGGTGCGCCATTGGCGGACATGTGGCGTCGGTCTGGTTTGGAACCGGTGGTATTTGACATGGGAGATGATCTGGCAGAGTTGGTGAACTTTGAGGTAATCGTCACCGCCACGGGTAGCCCTGGTATTATTTCGTCTGACATGGTGCAGCCTGGCGCTATCGTGGTAGATGCCGGCACCGCGTCTGACAAGGGTAAAATAGTTGGCGATGTTGCCAAAGAAGTGCGTGACCGACGGGACGTGTCAATTACGCCCGAAAAAGGCGGCGTTGGACCGCTAACAGTGACGGCGTTGTTTGACAATTTGATCAATGCTTGCCTGGCTATTGCCAATCAGCAAAAACAGAACTAGCCAGCTTAGCCGATGACGTCTTTGACTTTGCTGACTACTTGGCGTGGTGTCAAGTTTGCTTTGACGATGTAGCTGTGAATGTTGAGATCTCGCAGTTCATCGGGCGCTTCTTCTTCGCTCAGGTTAGTTAGGACGATGACTGGCACAGTTTCACCCCACGTGTGCGAACGAATTTTTTTCAAGGCAGTCAATCCGTCCATTTCGGGCATTTGTAAATCAAGCAAAATGATATCTGGGGTAAATTTCTCAACTAATTCGACGCCCACTTTGCCATCGGCTGCGAGTCGTACGTCAAAATCATCAGCCTCAAATTTCATGCGGTACATCTGGCTAATAGCTGGATCGTCTTCGATAATGGCAATCTTCTTCATAGGCTCATTATAGCACAGATATCTGGACGAGAAGGCCTAAATCGCTTATATTTATATGCATGGATAGGGACTATGGGCAATCTCTGAAAAAAGCGACTCATGTTTTGAAAACCAGTCGCATGCGCAAGCAAGAATTTTTTGCTGAGATGGGCATGTTGTTACTGCGCAGCACTGATTTGGACGTATTTTTAAAGCGCATGAAATGTTTTTTGCGGCGGTCATTTCAGGCGGAGTCCGTGACGCTAGCGGTGAAGATTGGTGACAATTTTAGACTAGAAAGTACCAGCAAACGAGTTCTTCCGGCGATTGACGTGGCACGATTGACAAAGCATATTCATCGGCATTATCGCTACAACGAAGTGGTGCTTGTCAAAGACTTAGCGGATGAATCATTGCAGCAAAGTTTGGCGATGTATCACATTGAAGTCATCCTGCCGCTAGCCATGGACCACGAATGTGTTGGTTGTGTGTTGTTTGGCAGACGAGCCAAGCGCTACACGCGGCGAGATATTTCCCTCCTGGAAACCATGAGTGGTGAATTGGTGGTGGCAGTCAAAAACTCGCTCGCCATGGCTGAAGTACGGCAGCTTAACGAGACGTTGCAACAGAAAATCATCGATGCAACACGGGAGCTCAGGATTAGCAACCGCCAACTACAACGACTGGATGCCGCCAAAGACGAATTCATCTCTATGGCATCACACCAGCTGCGAACGCCGCTGACCAGCATCAAGGGCTATTTGGATATGATGTTGGAGGGCGACTTGGGGCCGATCAACGCGACGCAGCGCACTGTATTGACCGAAGCCTTTGGCTCGAGCGAGAGAATGGTGCAGCTGATTGGCGACTTTTTGAGTGTGTCCAGGCTGCAAACGGGCAAATTCGTCATCAACCGTCAAGTGACTGACTTGGTACAACTGGTCAAAGATGAGGTTGCATTTCTAAAAACCATGTCCAAACAGCGACATGTCAAAATAGCAGTGGACATCGGTAAAGACATCCCGCAGCCCATGGTGGATGGTGAAAAGTTGCGACAGGTGATGATGAATATGATTGAAAATGCACTGTACTACTCAAAACCTGACACGACCATCAAAGTAAAACTGACCAGAGATGATGACGATGTGGTGTTTACCGTCAAAGATACTGGCATCGGCGTTCCTGACGCGGAGCAAGCAAATTTGTTCAGCAAGTTTTTCCGTGGCTCAAACGCCCGCAAAAAACGCCCAGATGGTACGGGGATCGGGCTGTTTTTGGCGCGCAAAGTTGTCCTGGCGCACGGCGGCCAGATGGTATTTGAATCAAAAGAGAGTAAGGGCAGCACCTTTGGGTTTCGTCTGCCGGTGAAGTAGATGGCGTCAGAATAAGCTCATGACGCCCGAAACGATGATGATAAGCGCAACGATGATGATGGCGACAGTGCGCGCAATGCTGAGCTGTCGTTGGTGATCATGACGCCACTGCCCAAACCGTGAGCGGTTGACCGCACTGACGCGAGTGATTGATGGTCGTTTGGTGGCAGCGTCAACACCAGTGTACTTTTTGTTGCGTTTCTTCTTTTGCTTTGCCATGACTATTATTATATAAGAAACGAAGCCAAATGAGAAATGAAGCGGAAAATTACTTTGGCCACCTGTAGACAACTGACTGATAATTTGCTATAATTCGTGACGTTGGCCTTATCGTCTAACGGTTAGGACACCAGGTTTTCATCCTGGCAATCCGGGTTCGATTCCCGGTAAGGTCACCACAGAGAAATTATCAAAGTATAGGCAGCTTTAGCTGTCTATTTTTTCGTTGTATGCTGCTTGTGGTTAGGTTACAATGAAAGTGAGTATAAATAGTAGACGGGGAAGCTTACCTATGTCTAAGAAACAACCCAAATCGAACAAGACTAATGTAGTCAAACCACGCAAAGTATTACTACTATTCGCCACACCGCTAATCTTGGTAGCAATGATTGTCGGCGGTTTTTATATTAAATTCCAGCTTGATGTAACTAGTGCTCAGGCTGGCATGAAGGAATATCTGCAAAATAAGTATAGGCAAGAATTTGTGGTCGAAAAGCCAGAACATAAGGGCGGTGGTCTTGCGGTTGAGGGGCATTTTGATGCTGTTGCATATCCAAAAGATAACAACACTTTAAAGTTTGTAGTAAATAAATCATCGTCTGGCATATGGGATGGATATGCAGATAAAGTCTGGTCAACCGAAGAGACTAGACGAGTACGACAAAGGCTGGATGAAATTATGTTGGAGAATGACTACAAATATCATATTGAGATAGGTAGTTACTTGGTGCGTGCAGATATTAGATATCCCCTGCCTGATCTGGATAGTTTTATAAACAAGCACAATAAAAGTGTTCTATATACTTTGGAGGTGGATAGTAGTGGTGACAAAAAAGAAACAAATTACAGCAAGGTGCTCTCGTTGCTACGATTACTTCGGGAGAAAAACAGTGATAGCAGGTTAATTTATAGATGGTCAGATGGCGATAGTAAACATATAATTTCTGTAGGAAGAGTAGATGGAGATAGAATACTAGACGGATCTATTGATCTTAAAGATATAGATAGGGTGATCAGATAAGGAGGTGGTATGTCATTGAGCCCTGAGCAATATTTAGCGCTGAGTACCTTACCGTGTAAAGACATCAAAAGCCTGAGATATGTATTACATGACGAAGGGTAAAAGCAAAAGAACGAAAAAACGCGCGTAAATAAAAAACCTGGAGAACTTCCAACTATTTCTAGATATCCAAGTAGATTGAACTGTCCAGTATAACGTAATAGAATAAGCTTATGGTAAACAACGGTTATCCTTATAAAGATAAAAAGTTAATTAAGCTCGTGACTATTGTGCTAGTTTACGTAGCTATATGCTTTACCGCTGGAGTCGTAACAATCCTATATCTACGGCAGCACACTTCTCGCCCTAATAATACTATTTCCGATATTAATACTAGCCTCGATACTAACAGTAGGCCTTGGTCAACTAAGGACGAGTTCTATGAGAAGATGAGCGACGTCCAGATCGGCATGGATAGGGATACGGTCGAGGAGCTTATCGGCAAACCAGACTTATGTGGCAGAAAGATATACGACGGTAAATATGAACTACAGCATTGTGGCTACGACTTAGGAGATCCTGAGGCCTATCAAGAAATAATTTATATGAATGGGACAGTATGGGGTATTGCCTCAGTAGTCGGATCTATTAATCAGCTGAATAGCCTCTGAGGTTTTGATTCATCAGATATTTAGCTCTCTGCCTTTAAGAAAGGGGCTAACCCTATCTGCTCCTGGGATGTGAAACTTCACAACCTATAACCTAGGATTGTGTATAGCATCAATTTCTTTGCATATAAGTTATGCTTAAGCTAAAATAGTATCATCTAGCAAATGACCGGAGGGGTCATGGTAAAAAAAGTTAGTAAGACAAAGAAGCATAAAGTATACAAATTATTGATAGCCCTCTGTAGCCTGGTTATATTGATTGTTGCCATAGCGATTGTCTTACATATCAAAAATGAAAATAAAATATCTAATGCCCAGAATGGGATGTCAGAGTATCTAAAAAATAAATATAACGAAGATTTTAAGGTAGAGAGACCTGAGTATAAACACGGAGGTTTTGGGGTCAACGGTATATGGATGTCGCAAGCATACCTAGTGTCAAACCCAAAACTAAAATTCGACATCGATTGCAGCTATTTGAACCCCTCTGACTGTAGCGACCAATACATTGCTGCCATCTGGTCAGTCCAAGCCAGCAGGGAGTTAGAATCTATCGTCAAAGGAGTTAACGCTAACAGTAATGGCTATAAAGCAGATAGTGCACGGGCAGAAATTGTCTTATCTGAAGATTTGGTAGATTCTGTGAATAAACAGTCCAAGTATGAGGACAATAAAACCAAGGACAAAGGCTTCCTGTATAGATTAATAATAGACGCCCCAAACGACAGCCAAAAGGCCTCTTATATATTTAAAATTGTAGAGAAGCTGCGAGAAGATGGTGTGTATAGTGTAGATGTAGATGTAAATAGAAATAATAACTCGAAAATAAGATGCGAAATATTTTTTAATAAAAATAAATTGGGCAGTAAAGACGATATAGAGTCGTGCATTGTTAAGATGGGAGAATAATACGTCATGAAATACACTAGTGCTGTACTATGCTCATGCTTAAGAGAAAATCATAAATAACTAGGCAATAAGGGGGCTGCATTGTATGACGAAGGGTAAAAGCAAAAGGACTAACAAATCACGCATAAATAATAAAAAAGCCCGGCGAGTTATTTTAATTATTCTGTCGTCGATAGTTGTGATAATGACGGTAGTGTATATCGTAGGTGGAATTATAGTAGATAGAGAAATTAATAAACGTTCGGTTAGCGATACGACCGAGCAGGCTAATATAATTAGCTATCTAAAAAACAAATACAATCAAGATTTTGATGTAGAAAAGCCTAGTTGCGATGGCGGTGCTTTTGGTATTTCTTGCGTATGGTCTACTAACGCCTACCCTAAATCAGATAAAAGTATAAAGATACATGTTTCTCGGGTAGATAATCAGACAAAATATAGCGACGACTATGTAGTAAGGACTTGGCAAAAAGAACAAACTGCCAAAATTCAGCCCAAAGTCAGAGAAATATTTAAAGACATGCCCGTTGATGTCAAAGTTAGACTAGGCGTAATAGATCCAGACGTAGAGCGTACCTTCACTCTGAAAAAGCCAACTTTTGAGGAGGTGTTTTTGGCTGAAAATAAAGACAAATATGGATTAACCGTATATTCGATTGCCATAAGGTATAGGGGAGACGGAGAAATGCCAAAAAACGACATAGCTGGTAGGTTATTTGAAATGATGCAATATATAAGACTGCAGGGCGTCTCTCGAGTATCATCTAGTGTGCTAGATATTAGCGGAAAAGATAGAAGAGGTGTTTCTTGTAGCGTAGACGAAAACATATCACTAGAAAGCGTAAAAAGGTGTCTAGATAATATATCGGTACTACCAAAGGAGGATCTTGTATGGTGAGCACTAAAGATTATCTAAATCTATCAGCATTAGCTTATGTTGACTTTAAAGAATCTGATGCTGGATTAACTCTGGACGACAACATAAAAGCTTGACTAAATGATATCAGACCCCAGATAACACAACCATTTTCCATCACTGTTATTTCGTGATATAATTTTAAAAATGAGTAAACCTATTTTTAAACGTACCAAAATTTTGGCAACAATTGGTCCTGCAACCATGAGCCAGGAAAAAGTATCGGAGCTGATGGCCGCTGGCGCCAACGGTTTCCGTCTTAATTTTAGCCACGGTAGCTACGAAGAGCGCACGCAGCAAATCGAGTGGATTCGTACTGCCAGCCGTGAACAAGACAAGCCGGTTGCGATCTTGCAAGACTTGCAAGGTCCAAAGATTCGGCTGGGCATTTTGAAAGACAACATGTTGGAAGTGAAAACCGGCGATATGTTGGTGCTGGATTCGGAAATTGCTGAACATGACGGAAGTTTCAATCTTCCAGTGCAGTACAACTTAGCCAGCAAGATGAAAGTTGGCGAGCCGCTGTACATGTTTGACGGTAAAATTCGTTCAATTGTGCGCGAAATCGTCAGCGAAACTGCCATCAAGGTTGAGATTCAAAACGATGGCTTTTTGATGAGCCGAAAAGGGTTGAATTTGCCTGACACTGATTTTGGTGGTGACATTTTGACCCAGAAAGACCTAGAAGACATTGAGTGGGGGGCTAGCCGAGACTTTGATTATGTTTCTTTGAGCTTCGTGCAGTCGGCATCTGATATCGTTGACTTGCGGCAGCGTTTGTTGACGTTTGGTTCTGAAGCGCAGATCATCGCCAAGATTGAGACAAAATCTGCCATCTCTCCAGAAAACTTGGAAAAGATCGTGCAGTTGAGTGATGGTGTCATGGTGGCGCGAGGAGACTTGGCGGTGGAAGCTGGTGCTGAGATTGTGCCAGTCGTGCAGCGACGGATTATCACGTTGTGTCGCAAGCACGGCAAGATGGTGATCGTAGCAACTCAGATGATGGGTAGCATGGTTGACAATCCTGAGCCGAGCCGCGCTGAAGTGAGCGACGTGGCAAACGCGGTCATCCAAGGTGCTGACGTCGTGATGTTGTCTGATGAGACTGCCAATGGTAAATACCCAATTGAAGCGGTTGATTCCATGCGAAAAACCATTCTCTACACCCAGGAGCACAGTGATGTCATGTCGGTGACAAAGAGCGAATCTCGCCAGAAAAATGACGCCGTCATCAGCTACACAGCTGCTCGTTTGGCGCGTGACCTCAACGCAGATGCTATCGTGGCAGAGACGGACACGGGTGCTACGGCTGTCAATATTGGTGCTTTCCGTCCAAATATGCCGATCATCAGCTTGACGGACAACTGCAAAACAGCTCAGAAGTTGGCGCTGAACTACGCCACTCGTGTGTACATGCGTCCACCAGAGAGCTGTCATGGTATTGACCTAGCGCGCGATCTGAAAAATGAAGGCTACTTTGGTGACGGTGTGGCAACATTGGTGTTGGTTAATGGCCACCGTCCGGGCGCTGGAAAAACTGATACGATACGTGTTTTGACGCTGGAGTAAATGATTAGTACATAGGATATCAAAGGGTGGGCAAACGATTTTTCAAACAGACTATTCATGACGTTGACTTGCGCCATAAAACAGTGTTGGTGCGCGTTGACTACAATGTGCCATTGCTTGAAAATGGCGAGATTTCTGATGATTTACGAATTCGTGCCAGTTTGCCCACTTTGAAATATCTGTTGTCGCAGCATTGTAAGATTGTGCTGATCAGTCACTTGGGGCGCCCGCAAGGTCGAGACGAAAAATATAGTTTAGCACCAGTCGCTGTGCGCTTGTCAGAGTTGCTGCAGTATCCAGTGAAATTTGTTGATGATTGTGTGGGTGACAAAGTTCGTCAAACAGTGCGGCGATCTTCTGGTGCAATCATTTTGTTAGAAAATTTGCGGTTTTATCCTGAAGAAGAAGCTGACAATACTCAGTTTGCGCGCTCAATTGCTCGGGCCAGCCAGGCTGATTATTTTGTGCAAGACGGCTTTGCAGTGGTGCACCGAAAACACGCCAGTACGCATGAAATTACCATGTATGTGCCTGGGCTAGCGGGTGATTTAGTTTGTGCTGAATATAACGCCATCACTCACGCTATGCTTAAGCCTAAGCGACCACTAGTTGCCATCGTCGGCGGTGCCAAAGTGTCTGACAAAATTGGCATGATTCATGAGTTTATCGACAAGGCTGATCAGATCTTGATCGGCGGCGCTATGGCAAATACCTTTTTGGAGTATAAAGGATTGAGCCTGGGCAAGAGCCGCGTTGAGCCAGGTCAGCACGATGTCATCTATCAGATTTATCAAGCGGTGGAGCAAAAAGTTGGTCGTGAACATGTGGATGAATTTCTGTTGCTGCCAACCGATGTTGCGGTGGCTGAACATCCTGATAGCCAAAAGCGGCGTGAAGTTAGTGTGACGCATGTTGGCGCCACTGACATGGCGCTCGACATAGGTATGCAAACCATTGAACGCTATACTGCAGTGCTAGCACACGCGGGAACGATCATCTGGAATGGTCCAGTTGGTTTGGCTGAGAAATCGACCTTTGCCATTGGTTCTGCTCGTCTCAGTTTAGCGATTGCCCAAAACAAGCAGGCGCTTTCAGTAGTCGGTGGCGGTGATACAGCTGACTTTGTATTGAAATGGGATGGTCATGACGGCGCAGCGTTTAGCCATGTTTCCACAGGTGGTGGAGCTAGTTTGGCGCTGATGGCTGGAAAAAAACTGCCAGGAATCGAGAGTTTACTAGACGCATATGGGCTTGGAGTGGTACACTAAAAAGCATAAGGGGAATATATGGGCAAAAAGTTAATCGTTGGCAACTGGAAAATGCACCTAGCTATGCAAGAAGCAAGTCTTTATCTGCATAAGTTGATGAAGATGATTTCGTCGCATCGTGATGTAGAAACGGTAGTCGCGCCAACGATTTTGACGCTTCAGAGCCTAAGTCTGCAAGTGAATCGCCGACTCATCAAACTGGCGGCTCAGAATTGTTACTGGCGTGATTATGGTAATTATACTGGCGAAGTGCCAGCGGCTCATCTGCGCGGGCTGGTCGACTACGTCATTGTTGGACATTCGGAGCGGCGCTATGTTTTCCAGGAGCGTGACCGCGACATCAGATTAAAAGTTCAAGCCGCGCTGCGTAATCATTTGCAACCAATCCTGTGTATCGGCGAAACGCTACAAGAAAAAACCCTTGGTGAGACAGCTGATGCGCTGCACGATCAACTGCTGAGCGGTTTGGCGAATGTGACAGCTGATGAGTTTGACCGCATCGTGATCGCCTATGAGCCAGTTTGGGCAATTGGTACTGGAGAAAGTGCCAACCCAGCTGATGTGCGACGAGCCATTAAAACGATTCGTCGTCAGATACAGCAGCTATTTGGCAAAAAAGCTGCAACTGAGGTGAGAATCTTGTACGGCGGTAGTATAACGGTTGAAAAGGCAAGTGATTATTTGCGTATTGATGGAATCGATGGTTTATTGATCGGTGGTGCTAGTTTGGACGCCTATCAATTTATCGATATTATAGAAAAAGCACATAACAGCAATCGGGAGGGGAAATGACAGATATTGACTTTGAGGAACTGGACAGGGCGGTGAATTCACTGATGAATCAGCGCCGGCAGGACAGCGACCGTGCTTCAGATAGTCCAGCGGCTGATGACAAAAAGACCGAAGCAGCTTCCGTGGCTGATGATAAAAAACCTGAAGCAACTTCGGTAGCTGACAGCCAGGCGGCTGATGCTGCTCCTACGGCTGAGGTTGAGAAAACTGAGATTAAACCTATATCTGAGAGTAATGAGCCTAAAGAGCCAGCGCCAGCTGAAGAACCGACGGCGCCAGCGTCAACATCTGGCCACGTTTTCATTGCGCCTGAGACAAGGCCTGAGGTTGTGCCTGAAGCGAAGCCTGAGATCACACCTGAATCAGAAGCTACTCACAGTCCTGAAGTTACCAACACCCAGCCAGGGTTTGTTGTAGAAGAGCCAGCTCAGCCGGAACCATCAGAGGTAGCTGTGACAGATCAGGCTACTGATAAAACCCCGGCGCCCGAAGCTGAAGATAAGCCAGAGAAATCAGTGTTTGCTCCACCAGTCACTCCACGGCACACGGGTCGTGTTATGGATGTGGTACCACCGTCGTCAATGAGTACAGCTGCCATGAGCACGCGCCCAGCGTCAGCAGTTCGTACCAATACGGTGGTGGCTGATCCAATGGTTAACCCAGTGCGGGCACCACGCATGGATATGTCTGGCGGTCACGAGTCAGTATCAAGCAACACGCCAGTTGAGACGGCAGCGCCAACCTTAGATACTACAGACTTGGCAAATGCTATTTCTCAGTCATTGTCATCAACTGAGCAGCCAGCGGATACGTCGAGCTTTGGCGAAACAGCGGCAGAACAGCCAGCCTCGTCATCATTAGCTTCGCCGTTTGTGAATAACGCTAGTGTAACCATCGAAAAGCGTCCACTGGGTTCATATGGTGTCGGTAATGCTTCTGATGAAAATAGCGAAGTCTCCATGGTGAGCCCAGACTTGATGGGCACTGAAGCGACGGATGATGCACAGCCAGCGCCAGAGAAAAATGATCTTGGCGGTAAACCACGACTGAGCCTTGAGCCAAGCTCAGAGGTCGCAGCTGAAGAGTCAGTTGGCATGAATTCTGACCTCGATCGAGAGCTCATGGCTCTGGAGATGGGGATCAAGAGCGAATTGGCCGACGGCGATGCTGACGCCTCTGAAGAAGAGCAAACGCCAGAGGTGGCTGCTACGGTTGCTGAGCTAGACTCATTGACCAATAAATCTAGCGCTGCTGAGGCGGAAATGTCTGAAGAGGGCACTATGGAAAATGACCAGCCTGCGGCGGAGTTAGCGAGCGACAGCGCTTCTCAGCCAACGCCAACGTTTAATCAACAGGCAGCAGTGGCAATGAACGCACATGAGCCAGCGGAGTCATCAACACCAGAGCCTGCTCCAATGTTTGAAGCGGCTGCAGCTCAACCGCAGCCTATTGAAGAGAAGAAACCATCTGGAGTGATGAGCTTTATCATCATTTTGATCTTGTTGCTGCTGGGTGCGGGTGGCGGAGCTGCCGCATATTACTTCTTGCTGGTACAATAGTACAATGGATATATTGACGGAACTGAATCCAGAGCAACTCCGGGCAGTTAAGCATGAATCTGGGCCATTGTTGATTTTGGCTGGTGCTGGTAGTGGCAAAACGAAGACGCTGACGCACCGCATAGCGTATTTGGTGTCACAGAAGAATGTTTGGCCAAGCCGTATTTTGGCAGTGACGTTTACGAACAAGGCCGCCAAAGAGATGAGGCAGCGGCTAGCCGTGTTGCTACACGAGAATCCCGACGACCGTCGGTTTATGCCGTGGATGGGAACATTTCACAGCATTTGTGTTCGTATATTGCGCATGGATGGGATGGCTTTGGGGCTGGATAAGCGATTTGTGATTTATGACACAGATGACCAATTGAGCTTGATCAAGCAAATCATGAAAACGCACAATATGACCGACCGTGACATCAAGCCGCGTTCGGTATTGTCCGCCATCTCTCACGCTAAAAATGACATGATAGATCCGGAGGCGTATGCGGCGTCAGCGTCAAGCCCTGTGCAGCAGCGCATCGCTGCGCTATTTCAGGCATACGAGAAGGCGCTTCGTCAGGCGGCGGCCCTTGATTTTGATGATTTACTACTGAAGGTTGTTGAATTGTTTAAGACGCATCCTGACATTCGTCAAAAATGGCAGCAGCAATTTCAGCATATTCTGATCGACGAGTATCAAGACACCAACACGGTGCAGTACACGTTGATTAAATTATTGGTCGGGCCGGAGCGCAATTTGTCAGTGGTTGGTGATGACGCCCAGTCGATCTATAGTTTTCGCGGCGCCGACTATACCAATATCCTCAATTTTGAACGGGATTTTCCTGGGGCGGTAGTCATCAAACTGGAACAAAATTATCGTTCGACTGGCTCAATTTTGCATTTGGCAAATAGTCTCATCCAACATAACGTCAATCGGACTGACAAAAATCTATGGACCAACAGTGGCGATGGTGCGGAGCCGCAGCTGTGGCAGCTGTACTCTGAAGCCGAAGAAGCTCAGGTGATTGCCAATGAGATTCGTCGTCAATTGAGTATCGGACGCTCACCAGATGACATCGCTGTGTTGTATCGGACTAATGCCCAAAGTTACGCAATTGAGCGGGCGCTGCGCCAAAACTATTTGCCATACAAAATTGTGGGCGGATTGCGATTTTTGGATCGAGCGGTCGTCAAAGATGTTTTGGCGTATCTGCGGCTACTCTATCAGCCAAGTGACAGGATGAGTTTTTCACGCATCGTTAATGTGCCAAAACGAGGTATTGGCGCGGTGAGTGTGGCTAAATTTTTGGCGTGGAATGATGAGCAAGGGACGACTGTCATTGACGGGCTATTGGCGGTTAATGAGGCACATGGGCTAACGCCACATGCTAGGCATTCGCTGCACGAGTTGGGGATGCTGCTCAGTGATTTGCAAAAGTCGATTGACGAGGCGCCAGCTGACGTGATTGAAAAAATTATTGACCAGACGGGCTACGGCACCTTCATCAATGATGGCAGCGTGCAATCAGAAGAAAAAATGGAAAACCTGGGCGTCCTGGTGGCTGAGGCTAAAGCCTATGTTGACGTACCGACGTTTTTGGAAGAGATGGCGCTGATGTCTGCTAGCGATGATCAAGCACAAGAGCAAATCACCCTGATGACACTGCACGCCGCGAAAGGTTTGGAATTTCCGGTGGTATTTCTGACTGGCCTGGAGGAAGGGATATTACCGCACTCCCGTGTGTTCGACGGCGGTAAAGCTGAGGACGTCGAAGAAGAACGGCGACTTTGTTATGTCGGCATCACTCGTGCTCGCCAGGAATTATTTATCACTTGCGCCAGTTCCAGGACGCAATTTGGACAAATAGCGTACAATCTGCCGTCGCGCTTTTTGGATGAGATGGGAATTTTGAGTGGTGGATTGGACAAACCCGCTTCGTCGAGTTTTATCCCCGAACCTGAATTTTACAGTGATGAAATCGGTCTGGATGTCGGCGATAGGGTGTGCAGTCCGCAATTTGGCGTCGGCGAGGTCATAGAAGTCGATGGTTTAGCAGTGGTAGTAGCTTTTGAAAACGGTAAAACCAAGAAGTTGAATGTTGAGTTTGCTCGATTAGAAAAGTGCTAGTTAGTTGATAATATGAGCGAGTTCTGCTATAATCAATAGAGCGTTTTTCGCTATGAGTATGAAATTTGGACTGAAAATTCACCACAGTACAGCGCGAATGATGATAGTCGTAGCGATTGCTATCTTTGGGATTGCGAGCGTGAAGTTAGTTGACAATGCTCTGGCTCGAGAACAGGTCAAGGAGTCAACAACAGCTGCTCCAAATGGTGAAAAGGTAGTAACTATTCATGATCGGGGTCAGGAACGATCTATCGTCACCACTGTCGGGACGGTCAAAGAGGCCTTGAAGGCGGCTGATATCTCAGTTGATGAAAAGCATGACGTTGTCGAGCCGAGCCTTGATACCCAGCTGGTGTCCACGAAATATAATGTCAACGTCTATCGTGCGCGGCCAGTAACAGTGGCGGATGGTACGCACCGAGTTCGTGTGGTGACCGCCCAGCAGACGACACCGTTGATAGCACAGGCTGCGGGCGTGACTGTTTACCCTGAGGACAAGACAACCATCGAACCTCCAAGCGACTTTTTACTGGACGGTGCTGATGTTATTTTGAAAATTCACCGAGCTACACCATTACAACTGACGCTTTATGGCAAAACCACTGAGGTCAGGACGATGGCTCGTACGGTCGGAGAATTGTTGCGTGAGAAAAACATAACGCTTGGTAAAGATGACGGCATGTCTGTTCCTGAATCAACACCTATCACT
This sequence comes from uncultured Candidatus Saccharibacteria bacterium, assembly GCA_963535375.1. GTDB lineage: Bacteria > Patescibacteriota > Saccharimonadia > Saccharimonadales > Saccharimonadaceae > Nanosynbacter. The sequence continues at coordinate 20,220 of CAUSVT010000005.1, forward strand.
GCTGGTATGCACCTCAGTGTTTGGCGTAATGGCAAACAGACGGTTACTGTTGAAGAAGAAATTGCCGTCCCTGTTGAACAGGTCAAAGATGCCAACCGAGAGACTGGCTTCAAACAGGTCAAAGAAGCTGGCGCACCAGGTAAAAAGAACGTTACCTATGAGATTGAGATGAGAAATGGTCAGGAAATTTCACGCCGTATCATCGCCAGTGTTACAACTGTTGAGCCAAAGAAGCGCGTTGAGATAGTGGGCGCCAAGAGTGCTAATACCTTCTCTGGTAGTTTTTCTGAGGCTTTGGCGCGGCTGAGAAGTTGTGAAGGAAGTTATACATCAAACACCGGCAATGGTTACTACGGCGCGTATCAGTTTGACAAGCACACCTGGGGAGGCTTTGGTGGTTATTCGGTAGCTTCTGAGGCGCCGCCATCAGTGCAGGATGAAAAAGCATGGCAGACATACAAAGCTCGTGGTTGGCAGCCATGGCCAAGCTGTAAGGTAAGAATGGGTCTACAAGACATCTACCGGTAATATCAGGTAGCCTTTAGGAAATAGATGAAGCGGTATTGGTTCTTATTAAAAACTCCAAAAGTAGCAGTGATGATAACAGGGCTGATGGCCGCAACCGCGTTGACTGTCGTTCTGGCGGTATCATCAGTTCAGAGAAAATCCGCCCAAGCTACAGAAAGAGAAGCAATTCACGAATATACCGTTATCACCGAAGAACCAGTTCAGTTTGAGATACAGTCAGCAAAAAGCTACGCACACGCCGTTGGTTTCAAACAGGTGAAGCAGGTGGGCGCTGTCGGTTCTAAGCAAGTAACGCATAGCGTGAAGGTAAAAGGTGACGGCACGGAAGTTGCGAAAAATAAAGTTGCTGAGCAAATCACCAACCAGCCTGTGGTACAGATAGAGATTGTTGGTGCCAGGCTGCCGAATGCCTTGACCAAAGCCAAAAGCGCCCAGCAGTTTACCGACTCCAAAGGCATATCGCACCGCGAAACCTACTATGATCTGCCGATGAATGTTGCCATCAATGCTTGCGGCGGCGGTGGTTATACGGTGCGGGCGGATGGTGCCAAGGTGGATAAAGATGGCTATATTTTAGTAGCGGCAAATTATGGTAACTATCCGCGCTGTTCGGTGGTGGAAACCAGCATGGGGCCTGGTAAAGTGTATGATACTGGCGGTTTTGCGGCTCGGCATCCACATGGATTTGACCTGGCGACTGACTGGACGAACGGAGATGGTCGCTAGATGGCGTCAGCTCGCGGACCGAAAAAAGAGTTAGGTCAGCATTGGCTGCGTGACCCAGAGATTTTGGTGGAAATTGCCGAGGCGGCGGAGCTGAGCAAGGATGATGTGGTGTTGGAGATTGGGCCAGGGCTCGGCACCTTGACTAGTCGGTTATTAGCACGAGCCGAGCGCGTGGTGACGGTAGAATTTGACGCAGATTTGGCGCGCAAGTTACCGGGGCAGTTTCCTGGTAAAAACCTGGACGTGATTAACGAAGATATTTTGCAATTTGATCTAAATCAGCTGCCGAAGGGCTATAAAGTAGTCGCCAATGTGCCGTACTATATCACCAGTAAAATTGTCGAAAAACTAATGACGGCGGAAAACAAGCCGAGTTTGGCGGCGTTGCTGGTGCAAAAAGAAGTCGCCCGGCGCATCGCGGCGGAGCCTGGCGAAATGAGTATTTTGGCAGTTAGCGCGCAGCTATTTGCCGAGGCAGAGCTAGACATTGAAGTATCGCGGCAGTTCTTCACGCCGCCGCCAAAAGTTGATTCGCAGGTGGTGGTATTGAGAACCCGCACCGAACCACTGGTTGCTCTTGAAGACCAAAAAGACTTTTTCCGTGTCGTCAAAGCCGGTTTTTCGGCCAAGCGTAAAAAACTGCGTTCTAGCCTGAGCGGTGGACTGGGTGTTAGTAAAGCTGGCGCCGAACAGTTGCTAAAAAAAGCCGACATTTCACCTGATGCTCGTGCCGAAGATTTGGCGATTGATGATTGGCAGCGGCTACTGAAAGCGTGGCGGGCATAATGATTGCGGCAGATCAGCCTACTTGTTTTCCTTCTGACCTGTTGGTCGCGGTTTCGTCGAAAGACGACGGCACTATGCTCAATCGTATTCGCGGCCGCCACGTAGCTGAGGTGCTGGAAAATCGGCGGCGGTTTTGCGATCAGATTGGTGTTAAGTATGACGACGCTGTCTATCACGTGATTTCATATGATCAAGGACAAACGTTTGATACTATTGCCGAAGTCACTGAAACTGACACGGTCAAGCGCAACAACGAGGAGATTTTTGCTGACGCGCTCTATACCGAAGCGGTTGGTGTCGGTTTATTCTTGCCAGTGGCGGACTGTATCGCCACCGTCATTTATGATCCAAAGCGTCGGGCGCTGATGTTGGTGCATTTGGGTCGGCATTCGACGGTTGCGCAGTTAATGTCTCGGGCAGTTCGGTATTTTGTCGAGCGCGGCAGCCAGGCAAAAGAGCTGCAAATTTGGATGTCGCCAAGCATCACGCAGAAAAATTACTGTATGGATTATTTTGATCATACAAATGATACGAATTGGCAAAATTTCTATCGTCAAACGGCTGACGGAATTTATCTGGACATGCAAGGGTTCAATCGTTCGTTGGCCATCCAAGCGGGCGTTCCTGCTGATAATATTGTCGTCTCACCAATTGACACTGCGGATAATCCACATTACTTTTCGCACTCATCGGGCGATACAGCGGGACGAATTGCGGTGGTAGTAATGATGCGTGAGTGAGCCTTCGGCGAACGCATATCGGTGAAAATTGTTCCAGATAATGATACAATGAGTAGCATGACTAAACAACACGCCTATATCACTACTGCTATTCCTTATGTCAACGGTTTGCCACACATCGGGCACGCCATGGACTATATGCTGGCGGATGTGTGGACGCGGTATCAGCGGCAAAACGGCCGCGAGGTGCGTTTCCAGACGGGCGTAGATGAACATGGCAATAAAATTGCTGCCAAAGCTGCCAGTCAAAACCAAACACCGCAGGCCTATGTTGACCAAATGCACGGCAATTTTCAAAACATGATCGCTGAGCTGAATATTTCAGCGACGGATTTTATCCGCACGACTGATCCGCATCATGTTGGCGCGGTGCAATACATTTGGCGAAAACTTGCTGAGGCTGGTTATATTTACAAAAGTACGTATGAGGGCTGGTACTGCCAAGGTTGTGAGGCGTTCGTTACTGACAAGGAAGCAACTGAAAATAATGGCATTTGCCCTGACCACCAGACGCCATATCAACGGCTGAGCGAAGAAAATTATTATTTCAAAACCAGTGCTTTTTCGGAGAACATTCGCCAGGCCATTGAGTCGGGCAAAATGAAAATTGTACCAGAATTCCGTAAAAAAGAGTTTTTGGAATTGATGAAAGATGGCCTGAAAGACGTGTCAATTTCGCGCCCGCGCAAAAACCTCAGCTGGGGCGTGCCAGTGCCAGGCGATGATACGCAGGTGATGTATGTCTGGCTGGATGCACTGAGCAATTACATAACGGTCATCGGCTATCCTGATCGTCCAGAAGAGTGGCAGAGTTTTTGGCCAGCAAATGTGCAGGTGATTGGCAAGGATATCCTTCGTTTTCACGCTGGGATTTGGCCGGCGATGTTGATGGCGCTGGATTTACCGCTGCCGAAAGTGCTGTTAGTACATGGCTTTATCAACGTTGGCGGCGCCAAGATGAGTAAGAGCCTCGGTAATGGTGTCGGTCCAGCTGATATCATCCCGCACTACGGTGTCGAGGCCTTTCGCTATTATTTCCTGCGCCACGTGCCAACTCAGGACGACGGCGACTTTACGTGGGAGAAATTTGAAGCCGCCTATAACGGCGAACTGGGTAATGACCTGGGTAATTTGGTGCAGCGCGTGGCCAAGATGGTGCAGTCATACCAAGCCGGCGTTATCGGCGATGCGCCGCAGGCTGAACACGACATGGGCCCATACCGCCACTTCATGGAGAGCTTTGCTTTCAATCAGGCCATGGATGAAATTTGGCAAATTATCCGTGCGCTAAATCAGTACATTGAGCGTGTCCAGCCGTGGCAGGTCGCCAAAAAGCGCGCTAAGGACCCAGAAGCGGAAGCACACTTAGGCGAGATTTTAGCGTATGCTTGTGGTACGTTGCTGCAAGTGTCTGATATGCTACGACCATTTATGCCGCAGACCGCCGAGAAAATTCACGAGATGTTCGCTAGCGGTGTTGTCCCGTCACAATTAACGCCACTGTTCCCGCGTAAATATTTGCACACAGCTGATCCGCGGGCGCCAAAAGTAGAGACTCAAGGTAAATAACTATGAATTCAGTAGTGGAGCATCACACGGCGACAGCTTTGCGTTTGATCGATTCACACTGTCATCTGCACGACACTGAATTTTTTGCGGACAATCGTGAGGAGCTATATCAGCAGTCAATCGCAGCGGGCATCGGTATGATCTGTATTGGCACCGATGAACGCAGTAGTCGACAGGCAGTAGAGTTTGCCGCAAACCACGACTGTGTGTGGGCGGCGGTTGGCGTTCATCCGCATGATAGCAAAGATGGCTGGAGTGAGGTAGAGCGGCTAGTAAAAGAAAAGGCAGAGGATTCACCGATTATGGCGATTGGTGAGATTGGGCTTGATTATTATTACAATCACAGTCCGCGCGAGGTGCAAATTCAGGCGCTGGAGGCGCAGCTGCAGCTGGCGGTGGATTATGATCTGCCGGTTAGTTTTCATATTCGCGATGGCGCGCTCGACCAGCCGTCGGTGTGGGATGATTTTTGGCCGATTTTTGATAATTTCCATGGCGTGCGCGGTGTACTACACAGCTTTACTGATACACGCGCCAATTTAGAGAAGGGATTTGCCCGCGGACTCTACGTTGGTTTAAATGGCATTAGCACCTTCACCAAAGACCAAACACAGCGAGAATTATTCGCCTCCATCCCACTGGAGCGATTGTTATTAGAAACTGATGCGCCATTCTTGACACCAAAGCCATTTCGTGGTAAGATGAATAAGCCAGAATATGTGGAGTTGGTGGCGAAGTATTGGGCGGCGGAGCGCAAGCTAGCGCTTCACGACCTCGAAAAAGCAGCGATCGATAACACGGTAACACTTTTTGGCTTGTAACAGTGGAGAAATATGCGAGAAAACAATACGGGTACGTACGACAAAGAAGTTAATGCGGCGTTGGAAGCTGCCTTGGAAAAGGCAAAGACGCTGAATTTTGAGACTACTCCTGTCGGTCGTGCTGACGAGCTTGCTACGTATCAAACTGCTGACGAGCTTACTACGCATCAAAATGCTGACACTCGTTCACTATCAAGTGCCGCCATGCGTGGCAGTACCGGTGAAAGTGAGGCATCAAGCTTAGCCGAGTCGATGGAAGCTCCACGCCTATTATTGATTGAATTTCCTAAACATCCCAAAGACCCCGTCGAAGCAGTGCGATATTCTAAGGAAATTGGTGAGTATCTGGCCAAAATGCGACAGACTGACTCTGTAACTAAAGCTGATTTTGAATTAGCAGCATAAGGAGGTTTGGCATATGAGTAAGATTCTTAAAAAAGCTGCAAGCCTGGTTTTTGCAGACGAGTCGGTGAAGCCGTTGATGCGAATCCGGCGTAAAGACCGACCAGCTAAGCCGCTGACCGAGCGACAACTGATTCAGATGGAAAGCCAAATTGGTGCGACAATTTTTGGTGACAAGCCCGAGCATGTGCAGCGCCGAGAATTTTTCAACCTGGATAAGAAGACCTGGATTTGGTATGAAGAAGTGGTTGGTGCTGATGGCAAAGTGCAAGAATTGACGACCAAATATGAGATCCAGGAAAAGGGCGTGTTGAAGGTCCAGCCAAACTATCAGTACAGCTACCTGGAAGGCGAGGAATTACACAACTTTGTGTTGGCGGTTAAAGAATATTATGAGCGTGTTTCGCGCAAATTATATAAACAAGATCCAGACACTGGCAAACCTTTGCAGATGGTATAATAGATAACAGTGAATGATAATTTGATATATCTTGATCATGCGGCGGCAACGCCGATGGACCCGTTGGTGGTTGAGGCGATGCAGCCCTATTTTTCTGAGAAATTTTTCAATCCATCCAGTCCGTATGCTGCTGGTGTTGCCGTCAAGCGTGACTATCAAGCCGCCAAAACGCGCATCGCCCAGGTTTTGGGTGTTGTTGCTGATGAATTAGTGATGACGGCTGGCGCTACAGAGTCGGTTAATTTGGCGTTTCAAGCGGCGCAGCAGACAACGTGCGCAGTTGCGATCATCGAACATGCATCAGTTTTGTCGGCTGCTGGACGTTACGCGAAGCCAGTGTTGATCCAGCCGGATCATAAGGGGAGGATTTTTCCAGAAGCAGTGAAACAAGCTCTCACTCCAGACGTTGGCTTCGTGTCAATCGCTCTGGCAAATCATGAGCTAGGCTATGTGCAACCAATTGAAGATATTGCTCGCGTCATTCAAACAGAGCGGGAACGGCGTCGGTCTGCTGGCGAAGAGACGCCGCTCTATTTCCATACCGATGCATCTCAGGCGGCAGCGTCGTTGGACATAAAAGTAAAACGATTGGGCGTTGATTTGCTGACGCTCAGTGCGGCAAAAGTTTACGGACCAAAACAGGTTGGCTTGCTATGGGTGCGCCCGGGCGTACATGTTGCACCGACCATTGTCGGGGGTGGGCAGGAGCTGGGTCTTCGCAGTGGCACGGAAAATGTGGCTGGGGTGGTTGGTTTTGCTGAGGCTTTGGAATTGGCTGCCAAACGGCGCAAGGCTGAAGTCAAGCGGCTACAGGAACTACGTGATGGTATGATTCAGAAACTCAAGGCTGAGCTACCTGAAATGATTATTTCGTCTGATCGTAAAAAATCGTTGGCAAATTTTTTGAATATTTCTTTTCCGGGTTTGGATGCTGAACGACTGGTTTTTTTGTTGGAAATGCATGGTGTGATGGTGGCGACGGGTAGTGCCTGTGCCGCCAACTCCGGTACGCGTTCGCATGTGCTATCGGCTATCGGTTTGAGTGACTCAGATATTGATGGCAGTTTACGCATCACCCTTGGAAGGTTAAATGATGAAGCAGCGGTTATCCGAGCGGCCGAACTGATCATCCAATCAGTGCGAAAAGAGCAGGAGAGAATGCGATGATTCATCGATTGATTGGACTGGCTGTTGTTGTGGTGGTGATTATCATTGGCTTGACAATGTATCTAGCGCCAGACGATTTGGCGAAGTGTCCTAGCCCTGGCTCTGGTGAGTGTGCGACGGCTGATGCCATTGTGGCGGTTTCTGGTGGCGATACTGATGCACGAACTGATGAAGCGATTCGCTTATATAAGCAGAAATGGTCGTCATTACTCATCATGTCGGGTGCGGCAGCTGATAAGACGGGCTTGTCCAATGCTGAGGCTATGAAACGTCGTGCATTGTCGCAGGGTGTGCCAGATAAAAATATTATCATTGAAGACCATTCTGAGACGACAAAACAGAATGCAGTTGAAGTAAAGTCAGTCATCACTGCTCGCAAAATGAAGCGCATCATCTTAGTCACGAGCGGTTATCATATGCAACGAGCCCGGTCTGAATTTGCCGCGCAATTACCTAGTGTGGAGGTGTTGTCACACCCCGTTAGTCGTGATAAACATTGGGGTGATTTGTGGTGGCTGACGCCGTGGGGTTGGTGGTTGGCAGTTGGTGAATTGATCAAAATTGGCTTGTTTACCATCGGAGGAACACGCTGATGGCTCGGGTGTTCGTCGGTATGTCGGGTGGCGTTGATTCGTCAGTGGCGGCAGCGCTACTAGTCGAGCAAGGCCACGAGGTGACTGGCGTGTATATGAAAAACTGGTCGGAAGATCTGCCAGGCATGCATTGTCCGTGGGCAGAAGATGTGGCTGATGCCAAGCGCGTGGCGGTGGGGCTGGGGATCGATTTTCAGGTGTTCGATTTTCAAAAAGAGTACAAGCAAAATGTCGTTGACTATATGATCCGCGAATACCAAGCGGGTCGCACACCAAATCCTGATGTGATGTGCAATCAAGAGGTGAAGTTTAAGTTGTTTTTGGAGGCGGCGTTTGCAGCGGGTGCGGAGTATATCGCGACGGGGCATTATGCCAGGACGAGCGAGGGGTGTTTGCTCCAGGCGCACGATGACAATAAAGACCAAACCTATTTCCTCTACCGGGTGACGTCGGAGGCGTTGGCAAAGACTATGTTCCCGCTCGGTGATTTTACCAAAGCTGAGGTGCGTCAGATGGCCAAAGAGCGGGGCTTGTGGACCGCTAGCAAAAAGGAGTCGATGGGTATCTGCTTTGTTGGGCAAGTGGGGATTCGCGAGTTTTTGTCAGAATATGTCGAGACGAGCCCTGGCGATATCATCGATCAGCAAACGGGCGTGGTTGTTGGGCGGCATGACGGGGCAATATTTTACACTTTGGGGCAGCGGCATGGATTGGATATTGGTGGTGGCTTGCCGTATTATGTCGTCGGTAAAGACATGGCAAAGAACGAAGTTTACGTATCGCGCTCAATTGATAATGCGAACCTGTGGCGCAAAGAATTGACGTTGACCGACGTCCATTGGATTGGTCAGCCGCCAAAAGACGGCACCTATCAGGTTCGGGTGCGACACCGGGCGCCGTTGATTGATGCGGAAGTTGCGCACATGAACGACGCTGGCGAGAAAGTGGCAGTGGAGCTGGTTGAGCCACAGCGTGCCGTCGCGCCAGGTCAATCAGCTGTGATATATGATGGCGAGGAATGCTTGGGCGGTGGGATTATCCAAGCAGATTGACGCATGCGGTAAAATAGTGTACACTGGTACAGAATAAGAATTAACCTAAGAGTGTAAGAGAAGGAATAAGATAAGTATATGTTAGCAATTCGTTTGCAACGTTTGGGTCGCAAGGGCTACCCAGTTTACCGTCTAGCTGTACAGGAAGCGCAGCGCCACCCATCAAGCGGTCGCGTCGTCGCCTATGTTGGTAGCTACAACCCACACACTAAAGTAGCAAATATTCAGGTTGAATTAGCACAAAAATATTTGGACAATGGCGCTCAGCCAACGCCACGTGTTGTTAAGTTGTTGAAAGAAGCTGGCGTTACATTACCAAAGTGGGTCAAAGAGCCGGCTGCTGACAAGCACAAAGCCATCCGTAACCCAGAAAAATTGCGCAAAAACCAGCCAAAAGAAGAAGCTCCAGCTGAAGAGCCAGTAGAAGAACCAGCTGAATAATCATTTGAGTTATTTGAAATCGTCTCGTTTTGGGGCGATTTTATGTTGTGCTATAATTAACAGATATGAAAGCTCAAGATATCCGCAAAAAATACCTCGATTTTTATAAGAGTAATGGTCATGCTGTTGTGAATCGGGCGCCATTGGTGCTGCATAACGACCCAACTACACTGTTTACTGGTTCTGGCATGCAGCCGATGATTAGTTATCTGTTGGGCGAGGCCAAACATCCTGAGGGTAATCGTATCGTTGACAGCCAGACATGTTTGCGCGCCCAAGATATCGATGACATTGGCGACAATCGCCACACGACCTTTTTTGAGATGCTCGGTAACTGGAGTTTGGGTGATTATTTCAAAAAAGAGCAGATCAATTGGATGTGGCAATTCTTGTCGGAAGAGGTTGGACTAGACATGAACCGCGTTTATGTTACGTGTTACATCGGCGATGAACGCTATAATATCCCTAAAGACACTGAGGCGGCGGAAATTTGGGCGGAGCTATACGAAAAAGCAGGCTTGAGTAGCGGCCAGGCTGATATTGGTTCAGAAGAAGCTGGCTATGCACGCGGTATTAAACCAGGTGAGCGGATTTTTTACTATGATGGCAGCAAAAACTGGTGGAGTCGCAATGGCGGGCCGGAAACTACGCCAATTGGGGATCCATGCGGGCCGGATAGCGAAATGTTTTATGAGTTCACCTCGGTTGAGCATGACGCGCGTTTTGGCGAGCATTGCCATCCAAACTGTGATTGTGGACGCTTTATGGAGATTGGCAATAACGTCTTTATGGCCTACAAAAAGGTGGCTGATGGCGTGTTTGAGCCATTAGAAAAACCAAATATCGACCATGGCTCGGGTTTGGAGCGTATCGCGGCGGCGGCTATCGATGATCCAGACGTTTTCAAGATTAGCTTGATGTGGCCGATCATTGAAAAATTACAAGACCTGAGCGGCAAACAATACGAAGAGCATACTGAGGCTATGCGGGTGATCGCTGACCATTTGCGAGCGGCGACGTTTCTGGCGGTTGATGGCTGCGTGCCGAGCAACAAAGAGCAAGGCTATGTGATGCGCCGCTTATTACGCCGGGCGATTCGTTTTGCGCACGAGTTGGGCATTCAGGATGCATTTTTCGAGGAAATTGTGCCGGTCATCGCTGATTTGTATATTCAAGATTTCCCAGAGGTGGCCGAACAGCGTGACAAGATTATCATTACACTGATGAAAGAAGAAAAAGCCTTTGCTCGTACGTTACTTAAGGGTACGAAGCATTTGTTGAGCTTTATTGCTGATGGATTGACGGGTCAAGAAATATTCACCATGCATGATACGTATGGCTTCCCATATGAACTGAGTGTCGAGATTGCCAAGCGTCATCATATTCAGCTCGCGGCAGATTGGAAGGCGGAATTTGATGCCTGTATGGCGGAGCAGCGTAAGCGTTCTCAAACTGCTGCCAAAGGTACATTTAAAGGTGGGCTGGAAGGTCAGACTATGGCACACCGTCGACTGCATACGGCGAATCATCTGATGTACGCAGCACTAAGGCGAGTATTGGGCGACCACGTCATGCAACGCGGCAGTAATATCACTGCTGAACGTCTGCGGTTTGACTTTAACAATGATGCCAAAGTTACGCGTGAACAGCTGGACGAGGTGGAGAGACTAGTTAACACTTGGATTGACGCTGACTTGCCTGTTAGCTATACTGAATACCCAACCGAGGAAGCTTTCAACATGGGCGCGGTTGGTGCCTTTGGTGACCGCTACGGCGATACTGTCAAGGTTTATCAGATGGGAGAGGGTGACCAGCGAGTCAGCTTCGAAATTTGCGGTGGTCCGCACGTGGACCACACTGGTCAATTGGCTCGGGATGATGACGGCACACCAAACGGTAAACGATTTAAGATAATCAAAGAAGAATCCAGCTCTGCCGGTGTGCGACGCGTAAAAGCCGTACTAAAATAGGCTATAAAGTTTGCTCAAAAAGCATCAGCAGTATATAATTTAGGGTATGGTACTAAAAGACTTGCTCAAAAAAACCGACAAAGAAGAACGAGATCTACTAGTTAGTCTAGATATTGGTACAGAAGCTGTTAAGGCTTTGATCGCTGAAGTGCGAAATGATGCCATTGAAGTTATTGGTGTTGGTCGCAAGCAGCAAGAATTGGGTGATATGCACTCTGGAGCGATCGCCGACATATCTGGCGTAGTTGCCAACTGTGAAGCAGCCTTGGCGGAAGCTGAGGAAAAGGCGGGTGTCCAAGCGCGACGCGTCGTGATTGGCATCGCTGGAGAATTGGTCAAAGGTATGACGAACACCATCCGCTATCGTCGTCCGCAGCCAGAACGAGCGTTGGACGTTGCCGAGATGGAATTTATCATCGAAAAAGTTCAGGAGCGAGCACAAGGCAAAGCTCAAGCACAGATCGCGCTGGAAACTGGCAATGAAGACGTCGAAGTGAAATTGGTCAACTCGGCCCTGGTGAGCTTGCACATTGATGGCTATAAGGTGTCAAATCCAATCGGTTTTCAGGGCAAAGACGTGGCAGTGCAGATCTATACGGCGTTTGCGCCAATGGTGCATATCGGTGCGCTGGAAAAGGTGGCTGATGAGTTGGCGCTAGAGCTGATAGCGGTAGCGGCTGAGCCATTTGCGGTCAGTAGAAGCGTGCTGGGAACAGATGCCAATAGTTCATTCACTGCAATTTTAGCAGACGTTGGTGGTGGAACGACCGACATTGCCGTGGTCAATGACGGTGGCGTGGAAGGCACCAGGATGTTTGGCATCGGTGGTCGCAGTTTCACTAGAACAATTGCCACGGAGCTTGATCTCAGCTATAAAGACGCTGAAAAACTCAAGCTCAACCTCGGTCACGAGTACGTTAAACCGTCAGTTAAGAAACGACTTGATAGTGCGATTGATAAGACGCTTGATGTGTGGCTATCTGGAGTAGAATTGGCGTTGAGCGAATTTGATAGTGTTGATCATTTGCCAAATAGGATTTTACTGTGTGGTGGAGGCGCCAGCTTAGAAAAATTGGTTGACGCCCTGGGCAATGAACCATGGTACAAAGAGTTACCATTCACGAAAAAACCAGTGGTGCAGCGCATCAAACCGTCCGAGGTGGTTGGTATTACTGATACAACAGGTGATATCACCGACCACACATTTGTAACTGCTATGGGCTTGCTACGCGTAGGATATGATACAATGGTAAGTGGCCAAGATGCTCATGGCTTAATGGATAAAATTAATCGATTACTTAAAATATAAATGAACAAAGACGTTATCTATATCGATGTTGAAGACGATATCACCAACATCGTCAGCAAGATAAAAGATTCAAAGGCGCGCATCGTTGCATTGGTGCCTCCTAAACGGGTTGGTATATTGCAGAGCGCGGTCAATATGAGATTGTTAAATCGTGCGGCGGAGAATGCCGAGAAGCGCATCGTGTTGATTACCAGTGACCAGGCGCTCAGTGGTTTGGCAGCCGCAGCCCGTATCCCAGTGGCCAAGACATTGCAGTCTCGCCCAGAGATTGCGGAAATTCCAGCCATCGATGTTGATGATGGCGATGATGTGATTGACGGTAGTGAGATACCGGTCGGTGAATTGGCTGATAAGGCGACGCCAAAAGCACGAAATAAGGCTGATGATGCTATCGATGCAGCCATAGCCGAGGATGAAAAGCCAACAAAGCCAGCAAAACCTGCTAAGCCAGCAGGTAAAGGCAAGCCAAAAGTCCCAGATTTTAATGTTTTCCGCAAAAAATTAGTCTTGATTGGCGGCGGCATCGTTCTATTTGTTCTGTTCATGGTTTGGGCGATTTGGTTTGCGCCACATGCTACAGTCGTGATTACAGCTAAAACGACCACTTCTACGGTTGATAAATCCGTTACATTAAAGCAGGACGGAAAGGTTGATGCTGCTAACAATATCATCAAGTCGTTGCGTCAAGAACAAAAGAAAGATATTTCCGTCGATTTCACCCCTACGGGTAAGAAGAAAGTTGGTGAAAAAGCAAGTGGTACGATGCACCTTGTTCGAACATCGGTATCAAGCTTGACGCTAACAATTCCGGCTGGAACGTCCTTCTCGTCGGGCGATTATACGTTTGTCAGCACAGAGCCAGCCAGCTTGTCGGGCACCTCAATTGGTCCTGGCGGTGTCATCCAATCGGTGGCAACCGTCAAGGTGCAAGCAACTCAGGTTGGTAGTGAATACAATCTATCGTCACGAAGCTACTCTTCAAATGTGAGCGGCTTTTCGGCGGCGGGCACCGCAATGAGTGGCGGCTCGAGTCGGGAAGTGACTGTGGTGTCGGCTGATGATGTTGCCAAAGCTAAAGTTAAGCTTGACGCCCAAAAAGATACTTCACTGCAATCAGCAGTCAAGGCACTCTTCCCATCTTCAAGCATCGTCATCAATGAAAGCTACCAAGAGGCTCGCTCAAACCCTACTCCTTCAGTGGCGGTTGACCATGAAGCCAGCGGTACAGTTCAGTTGAAAACAACAGTGACAGCCAGCATGCAGGGTATTGATCGCTCTGATATGAAACAATTTTTAGAGGACACGCTCAAGAAAGAAATTGGCAGCAAGAAAAACCAAAAGATCTATAATGATGGGTCAAATGAGGTAAAATTTGCGCAATACAGTGAGCGCAACAATGCCGTGCAGGTTCGATTAACGGCCAACGCAAAGATTGGCCCAGAAATTGATGAACATAAAGTCAAAGAACAGGTCAAGGGCCGAAACTATGGTGATGTTCAGTCGAGCCTCGAATCAATCGAAGGCGTGCAAGATGTTGACACGAAATTCTCACCGTTTTGGGTACGCACCGTGCCAAATAATGACAAACATATTAGTATAGAATTTAAATTGGATAATGGCCGGTAAGAATTTGCTGGCACTAGACGTCGGTGAACGACGAATTGGTTTGGCTATGGCTGATACCTCAGTCAGAATTGCTGTGCCGTTTGGTTGGTTGGAGAATAACGATGAGATTTTTACCAAACTGGCGGAAACAGTATTACGTCATGATATTGATATCATCGTTGTCGGCTATCCGCGCAATCAGTCGGGCGAACCAACCAAACAGACAGCTTTTGTAGAGCAGTTTGTTGATGGTTTTTCTGAGATTGAGCTTGATGCTGAGCTGGTTTATCAAGATGAGTCGCTCAGTAGCGTTGAAGCTGAACGTCGGTTAGGTCGCGTTAAAGATAAAGGTGAGATTGACGCTGAGGCTGCCAGCATCATTTTGCAGGATTATTTGGAGGTACACTATGCAGATTCGTAAGTCGAGAAAATGGATGATTGTGGTAGCTGGCTTGGTGGCAGTGCTCGGTTTATCTGCTGCGGCTGGAGCTGGTTGGTATATACACAATCTTTCGGCGGTAAACGCAGGCGACCAGACAGTAACGCGGGTCAATATCACCAGCGGCATGACAGCCCCTCAGGTGGCATCTGCTCTGGAAGAAAAGAAACTTATCCGCAGTCGGTATGCATTTTTGGGCTATATCAAATTGAAGCGAATTGATGCTCGTTTTAACGTCGGCGTGTATGCTGTTAAGCCATCGCAGTCAACACCTGAGATCATCAAACATCTGATCGACGGTCAATCTGATGAGGTGGCTGTTCGCTTCTACCCTGACGGTACGTTACGCGGAAAAGATTACCGCTCAGTCGAAAGCGCTCTCAAAAAAGCTGGATATAACGACGCCGATATTGAATCCGCCTTTAAGGCTGACTACGATAGCTATGTATTCAAATCACGGCCAACAGGCGCTGACCTGGAGGGTTTTGTCTATGGCGATACGTATTTCATGAGTGGTGATGCAACCGCCAAATCAGCAATTCAGCGTGCATTAGCAGAGTTTGATCAAGTAGCCAGAAAAAATAATTTGGAAGAAAAGTTCAAAAAACGCGGATTGACGCTCTATCAGGGTATAACGCTCGCTTCCATCGTTCAGAAAGAGTCAATCGGCTGCGGTGTAGGTACCGAAGTCTGTGAAGATCAGCGAAAGATCGCTAGCGTATTTTATAACAGGATGAAAGCCGGTATGAACTTAGGGTCGGATGTGACCTATCAGTATGCTGCTGACAAGATGGGTGTCACTCGTGATACGCAGCTTGACTCCCCATACAATACTCGCGTGCACAAAGGGTTGCCGCCGGGACCGATAGCTACTCCTGGGCTAAGTGCACTGAATGCGGTTGCCGACCCGGCACAGACAGATTACCTCTTTTTCCTCAGTGGCGATGATAATGTAACCTATTTTGCTAAAACAGATGCCGAGCACACTGCTAATACCAAGGCGCATTGTCATCAAAAATGTCAGCAATCTTGACAAAATGTATTTTCTAAAAATGTTTTGACTTAAATGTCAATATAGACTATAATAGATGTCAGCTTAACCATGAACAGTTAACTTTGTTTTGGCTGTCTGAGGTTGAGCCTACCAAAACGGTCGTACGGATACAGCACAAAACTAATCGTTTATGAAATATCACTAATTATTAGGTCGACAACGTATCCTGTTCTATTGCGAGAAGAAAGACTCATTATGGTAGTAGCACTGGCGGTAACGTCAATGCAGGAGAACGATTATTCGTAACACATCAAAGACTCGACAGAGTCGTCTAGCGCGAGTACGGTCAGCTTCTATCTATGTAGCCCTATTTGCACTTATTGTTTCATTTTTGACTATTAATAATTATCATCAGGGGACCGGGGTTACTGGAGTGGAGGTTTCTGCCCAAGAGTCTCAGGTTGCTAACCCAAATCCAAAGTCTACAACCACAAGTAAGGAAAAAATGTCAGTCGATCAATTAGAGGTGGCTGACGCTGTCGCTAGTTTAGCAGAGGCTACTGATTTACCATCTGCTGGTGACTTGCGCGAAGCAACTACTTCTTTGCAAATTCAGAAGCAGTTAGCTCAAACTGACGCAGAGGTTATCTCTAAGCCGCAGCTTATCCAACCGGAAACGTCGTCTCAGCGTGGTATTACTGAATATGTTACTAAGCCGGGTGATGATTTAGCTAAAATTGCTGCTAAGTTCAAGATTTCAACTCAAACGCTGCGTTGGGCAAACAATATGACCTCTGACGCTGTTGAACCGGGTAAGACACTGTTGGTACCACAAGTTGATGGTGTGGTCTATACTGTTAAAGAGGGTGATACTGTCGCCGCCATCGCTTCAAAGTATAAAGTTGATGCTGAGCGAGTTTTATTGTATAACTCACTGGATCGCGTGGCACAGCCAACGGTCAATACGCGCATCGTCTTGCCTGGTGGTGAACTGCCAGAAAATGAGCGCCCAGGGTATGTCGCACCGCGCGGTGGACGAAGTAGTAATAGTCATTCTGGTTATAGTGGCGTAAGTTACGGTAACGTCGCTGCATCTGTTGGTAACCGATACGCACCAGGTAACTGTACATGGTACTCATATGAGCGACGTTTGGCACTTGGTCGTCCAATTGGTAGCTTCTGGGGTAACGCCAATACTTGGGCTGCGAGTGCACGTGCTGCTGGCTTTACGGTCAATAAGACACCAGCTCCGGGTGCTATCTTCCAGAGCTCAGGTGGCTACTACGGACACGTTGGAATCGTTGACAGGGTTGAGAACGGTCGGGTGTTTGTGAGTGACATGAACTTCGCTGGCTACAATGTCATCACTCACCGTGAGTTGACCAACCCAGGCGCTTATAATTATATTCATTAATCTATCGCTAAGATAATCACAAACGCTCCTGTATATTCAGGGGCGTTTTGTTATAATAAAGATATGTTTGTAGATACAGCGAAAGTGTTAGTACGAGCTGGCAAGGGCGGCAACGGCGCGGTCAGTTTTCGGCATGAGAAATATGTTGACAAGGGTGGTCCTGATGGTGGTGACGGCGGCCGCGGCGGTGATGTGGTGTTTTTGGCGACCAAAGACTTAAATACGCTGCTGAACTTTCGCTATAAACCAGAGCTGAAAGCGGAACATGGTGGTGACGGCAGCAAGCGCAACAAGCGCGGCAAAAGCGGTTCGCCGCTGGTCGTCAAAGTGCCGATGGGCACATTGGTCAAGCGTGACGGTAAGGTGGTGGCGGATTTGACGGTAGACCAGCAGCAGGCAGTCGTTGCCCGCGGTGGTGACGGTGGTTTTGGCAATGCGCACTTTACGTCCAGCACGCGCCAAGCGCCAAAGATTGCTGAACTCGGTGAGGCGGGTGAAGAATTTGAAGCGGAGCTGGAGTTGAAATTATTGGCCGACGTCGGTTTGGTTGGCTTCCCTAACGCTGGTAAATCGACATTTTTGAGCGTGGTTTCTAACGCCCGACCAGAAATTGCCAATTATGAATTTACGACCTTGACGCCAAATTTGGGTGTGGCGGATGTGGACGACGGTTCAGTGTTGATCGCTGATATTCCGGGGCTGATTGAAGGCGCTTCGGAGGGTAAAGGCTTGGGCGACCAGTTCCTGCGCCACGTTGAGCGGACGGCCGTATTACTGCACATGATTGACGCGTATAGTGACGACCCAGCGGAAAAATATCAGACCATTCGCCGCGAGCTGGAAAAATATTCCGAAGAATTGGCGACGCGTCCAGAGATCATCGCTTTGACGAAATGTGAAGGACTGGATGATGAGATTATTGCCATGCAATCAACGGCACTCCAAAATGTAGCCAACGGTTCACCAGTGCTGGCGATTTCCTCGCAGACACATGCCGGCGTGACCGAGCTGCTACGCCTACTGCGTCGTGAGGTTACGGATTATCGAGCGCGGGAAGCTGAGTTGATTGAAGAAGAAGGCGATGAGTTGCCAGTCATTGCTTTGGATGCACAAGCAGCATCTGATGCCTGGACGGTAGAGCGGGTGGTTGACGTGAAACCTGACAATGTAGGCGATGAAGATGCGGTTAGTTTCATTATCCACGGGGCTAAAATTGAAAAGTTTGCTCGCCGGACAAACTTTGACCAATTTGAATCGGTCAATCGCCTGCGCGACATCATGCGAAAAATGGGCATCGCTCACGAACTCATCCGTCAGGGCGCAGTCGGTGAGACCGTAGTGCAGATTGGCGAATCGATGCCATTTACGCTGGTCGAGCAATAGCTTGACATCGTCAATAGTGGTATAATTAGATATAAATCGCTAATCAGACGAGGAGGTATCATGGGTAGTAGTAACACAGAGCGGCAGATGACTGTACCGAGCTATTGGGAGATCGGGCGACTGGAAAACAAAATTGCATATAAATCAAATCGAGAGGCCACCGTAGGGGCAGTTGGGGCTGTCGGGTTGACCTCGTTGGAACTTGCGTTTGCTCCTGCGGTACGTCGTTATCATTTTGGCCCTAACGTCCGGAGGCATGTGGCTTTTAAGGACGCACAGAACGATATTCTCAGAGCGTTGGGGGGTGCGGAGCCGCTCAGCGGTGATCATTATTTGAAAGATCAGCCTAGAGAATACGTCGGGCGCCTAGCGGTAGAAGTTCGTAAGGGGGAAATTACATCACTGCTCGATGGGCCAGTTGGCAAATTGACACAGTATGTATTGGCTGGCCTGAAGAAGAAACAGTTTGGTTCTGAAAAAGCGGCTGGATATTATGCTGACTGGCTTGACGCAACGAAGGCCGACTATGTGAGGCCAGAGGAACAACCTGCATTGAGCGCGGAAGAATTGAAGAAAATTTATCGTAAGCTGGGCGGGGCGTACAATGTGCATTTGGCCCTGGCGGGTGCTGAGCTGCGCACTCCTGATGTATCTGATGATTTTGGGGAGAACGTTGAACAGTTGATTGCATTAAACCATCTGGAATCGCGCTGGAAAGACGGTAGGATTCATGTGCCAGAAGAGGTACTGAAAGAAGCGTGGGTTGACCCTCAGGCGCCAGTGGACAAGGCTCTTCGTTCACCTATCATTAGGGAATGGAGAGATGATACGCGCTCGGATGCTGCAAAGGCATTGAAGCTGGATGTGTACAATTTGTTGCACGGAGAAAAAAATCTCATGCCTGGTCCTGAGTATGCTAAACGACTTCTTGCTCGAGAAGCGATAGCGGCAATTAACAACGATTAATAATCATGGCACAAACATTTTTCTTCTATGACCTAGAAACTAGCGGACTAAACCCGCGGCAAGACCGCATTATGCAGTTTGCTGGGCAGCGGACGGACATGAATCTCGAGCCGATTGGTGAGCCGTATAATCTATTGGTGACGCTGAATGATGATACTTTGCCAAGTCCTGACGCGCTGATGGTGACGGGTATTACGCCGCAAAAAACGGTCGAGGAAGGTTACACCGAGGCGCAGTTTGCTCGGATGTTGGGTGAGGAAATTTTCACGCCCGACACCATTGCGGTTGGTTTTAATAACATTCGGTTTGACGACGAATTTGTCCGCCATTTGTTGTGGCGCAATTTTCATGACCCGTACGAATGGAGCTGGAGAGATGGTCGCTCGCGTTGGGATTTGCTGGATGTGGTGCGATTGACCAGAGCGCTGAGGCCGGAAGGAATCAAGTGGCCGCTTGATGCTAAGGGCGAGCCAAGCAATCGTTTGGAATTAATCACTAGCGCTAATGGCATAGCGCACGAGAATGCCCATGATGCCTTGGCGGACGTGACGGCGCTGATTGCCGTGACGAAATTGATCAAGCAAAAACAGCCGCAGCTGTATGATTACTTGCTGAAAATGCGTGACAAAAAATCAGTCCAGCAGCTGGTCAACGTGGACGACAAAAAACCATTTGTCTATGCTAGCGGGCGCTACGACAAAGAGTTTGCTAAAACTACGGTGGCCTTTCCGCTGACAACCAGTCGAAACGGCGGCGTGGTTGTCTATGATCTGCGTTATGACCCGACGCCGTTTGTTGGGCTGAACACAGAGGAATTGTCGGCAAAAATCTTTGCTTCGTGGGAGGAGCGGCAAGCTGAGGATTTCGTCAAATTACCGGTCAAAGAATTACAATACAATCGTTGTCCGGCGGTGGCGCCGCTGGGCGTGCTGGAGCAAGGCGATGGCTGGCAGAAGATCTCACTTGATCTAGAGACGGTGCAAAAGCACCAAAATATACTGCTGGACAACCCAGATTTTGCCAAAAAACTGCGCAGTATTTTTGAAAACAAGCCAGCCTTCAAAAAACTGCCCGATCCAGAAGCACAATTATATGACGGCTTTTTGAATGACCGTGATCGCTTGCGAGTGGAAGCGGTGCGCAATGCTGATGAGCGTGAACTGGCGGATTTTCATCCAGAGTTTCAGGACGAACGGTTGGCGCCACTACTGCTGCACTACAAAGCCCGTAACTTTCCGCGGTCACTCAGCGAAGATGATCTGGCGCAGTGGGAAGCATGGCGGGCCCAATACCTGCAGGCACAACTACCACAATTCATGGCAGCCTTGCAGCGTTTGGCGCCGACAGCGACCGACGAACAGCAGTTCATTTTACAGGAACTACAGTTGTGGGCAGAAGCGGTGCTGCCTATCGTTTAGGTTAAAGATGGAGCGAGCTTTTGGGCGCTTACGTGGGCGTTTGGCTCGCTGATTTCGGTCTTCTTGGCTTCATGCGCCAGATAGATAAACAACAAGGTTAGGTCATGGTCTTGATACAACACGCTGTTGTTTATGTGTTTTCGGGAAATGTATTGGATGAGTTCTTTGATATCGTCAAATGATACCGGAATGGCTGCTCGCAAAATGCGGTAGATTGGCACAAGGGCGAGCCAGAAAATGATCATGGAGGTAGCTGACAAATTAACGTTCAGAAACGGAAGCTTGCCAAGAAACACGAACATGCAAAGCTGGTCAAATAGCACTGGTGTGATGAAAACCACACCAACAAGTAGTAGTAAGTAAACACTCAGCCTTCGCATATATAGTAACTGTAACAGATAAAAGCTCGACTTGCAATCATAAGCAATATGTGGTGATATATAATCCAATTTTTAGGCAATGTCTGGAAAAAAAGATAAAAAACCGGTATAATAGAGCGGCTATGCCGGAGGTTATTCGAGTTAAAGGTGCTCGCGAGCACAATCTGAAAAATGTTAGCGTGGAATTGCCGCGCGATAAGTTCGTGGTCATTACTGGCCTGAGTGGTTCAGGCAAATCAAGTCTGGCGTTTGATACGATTTATGCTGAGGGCCAGCGCCGTTATATGGAGAGCTTGAACTCGTATGCTCGGCAGTTTTTGGGAACGATGGATAAACCCGATGTTGATAGCATCGATGGCTTGAGTCCAGCTATTTCGATTGACCAAAAATCAACCAGCCGCAATCCACGCTCAACGGTAGCGACGGTGACTGAGATTTACGACTATTTGCGACTGTTGTTTGCGCGCATTGGTGTGCCACACTGCCCAATTTGTGGCAAAGAAGTCTCGCGACGTACCACTGAAACCATTATTCAAGAAATCATCAAGCAGTACGACGGACGCCGGATTTTACTATTGGCGCCAATCGTCAAAAATAAAAAAGGTGAATTTGCGCACATTCCCGAGCAATACCGTCGGCTGGGTTACGCTCGTGTTAGGGTTGATGGCGTGGTGTATGCCCTGGACGAATTTCCAGAGCTGCAAAAGAGCTACAAGCACTCGATTGAGCTGGTGGTTGACCGCTTGGCATTGAACAGTGAATTGACTGGTCGGTTGTCTCAGAGTGTGGAGCAAGCCTTAGAATTAGGTCAGGGAATTGTTGAAGTTTTGGACGCCGATGACGATCAGGTACGAACGTTTTCGCAGCGGTATGCCTGTGTTGATCATCCTGAAGAGGATATTCCTGAGCTGGAACCACGACTGTTTAGTTTTAACGCGCCCCAGGGAGCTTGTCCAAGCTGTACTGGTTTGGGTAGTCGCATGGAGATTGATCCGGAGCTGGTGTTTAATGACAATTTGACTATCGCTGAAGGAGCCATCAGACCGTACAACCGTGTCAATGTCGACAATTTCTATATGAAAAAAATCATAGCTGTTGCAGAAGCTCATGATTTTAGTATGCGAACTCCTGTTAAGAAACTGTCAAATGAGGCTAAACAGAAAATTTTGTACGGCACGGGGGCGCAGAAATATCGCATTGAGCTTGGTAATGGCCGGCATTATGATACGACTTACGAGGGAGTTATTCCGAATCTGGAGCGTCGACATCGTGAGACTGACAGCGAATTTATGCGTAAAGACATTGAACGATTTATGCGCGAACGAGCCTGTTATCTTTGTAAAGGCGCTCGTCTCAAGCCAGTGGTCTTGGCGGTGACGGTTCATGGGCTGAATATTGTTGATATTTGTGATTTGGGCGTTGACGATGCGTTGGATTTGTTTACTCGCAAGCTGAAGTTGACGGAACAGGAAACGATGATCGCGCGGCTGATATTAAAGGAGATCAACGCGCGGTTGGGCTTCATGAGTAATGTTGGTTTGAACTATCTGGAGCTGGGCCGAGCAGCTAACACCTTGAGCGGTGGAGAAGCTCAGCGCATTCGGCTGGCTACGCAAATTGGTTCCGGTTTGCAGGGGGTGCTGTATGTTCTGGACGAGCCATCCATTGGGTTGCACCAGCGAGATAATGATAGATTGATTGATACTCTGAAGCGCTTGCGTGATCTTGGTAATACGGTGCTGGTAGTGGAGCATGATGAAGATACCATTCGTCAAAGTGACTTTTTGGTCGACATGGGGCCAGGGGCTGGCTCAAAGGGTGGGCAAATCGTCGCCATGGGAGCGCCTGAGGAAGTAGCGAAAAATCCAGACAGCATCACCGGTCGGTACTTGAGTGGTGCAGAGAAAATTGCAGTACCAAAAAAGCGCAGGAAGCCAAATCAAGATCAGCAGCTCATAGTGCGTGGTGCTCAGGAAAATAATTTGAAAAATATTGACGTGGCGTTTCCTTTGGGATTAATGACGGTGGTGTCTGGTGTGTCTGGTAGTGGTAAGTCAACCTTGGTTAATGACATTGTGGCGAGGGAGCTGGCAGCTCGCCTCAACCGGTCTCAAGCGGTGCCAGGCAAGCACGACCGCATTGACGGCATTAAACTGTTAGATAAAGCGATTGTGATTGACCAGTCGCCAATTGGTCGCACACCGCGTTCCAACCCAGCCACCTACACGGGTATTTTTACGCCAATTCGTGAATTATTTGCTGCCACGCCAGAAGCTAACGTTCGTGGCTACAAGGCAGGCCGATTTAGTTTTAATGTCAAGGGTGGCCGATGTGAGAATTGTCAGGGTGATGGCGTGATAAAAATTGAAATGCACTTTTTGCCAGACGTGTATGTGATGTGTGACGAGTGTAAAGGCAAGCGGTACGACCGTGAGGCGCTAGAAATTACCTATAAAGACCGCACTATCTCTGATGTGCTGGAAATGACGGTGGAACAAGCTGCCGAATTCTTTGACAGTATCCCATCTATTCATCGGAAGCTTGAGACGTTAGTGGAGGTTGGTCTGGGCTATATTCGTTTGGGCCAGCCGGCAACCACCTTCTCTGGTGGGGAAGCGCAGCGCATCAAATTAGCGACTGAGTTATCAAAACGCTCAACGGGCAAAACTATGTATATTTTGGATGAGCCAACCACCGGGTTGCATTCGGCTGATGTTAAGCGATTGTTGGGGATTTTGCATAAGCTTGTTGAAGGTGGAAACAGTATGATCGTGATTGAGCACAATTTGGACATCATCAAGTCAGCAGATTGGATCATTGATATGGGCCCAGAAGGTGGTATGGGTGGCGGTACGGTGGTTGCTAGCGGAACGCCAGAAGACATTACCAAGAACACAGAGTCGTTTACTGGTAAGTACCTCAAGCCGCTGCTGAAATAGAGCAGCCTCGTTAGATGTAAGGATGTTATTTGCGCTTTTTAGTAGCCGGCTTCGGCTGTTTGCTCTTTGAAAATAGAACAGACAATTGTTTTTTGATGGCTGCCTTGGTGGACTCTTGCTTGAGTGCGTGAATAACCATCGGTAAGACTGACAGGAAAATGATGATCAGGGCAGCGACCTCGACATTGATGCCAGCTTCAGTCAGCGCTTTGCCAGCAAAGAAGCCTAGGTAGGTGAACAGTGAAGCCCATAAGATGCCACCAATGACATTAAACAATAAGAAAGTTCGATAATGCATTTTGCCTGCGCCGGCTACGATCGGGGCGAATGTGCGCACAACTGGTACAAATCGCGCCAGAATCACCGTGATAGCGCCATGTTTTTCATAAAACTTCTCAGCTTGGATGAGATACTTACGTTTGAATAAGCGCGAGTTTTTTCGTTCAAACAGTTTTCGGCCTACCTTGTGACCGAAGGTATAACCGACTGAGTCTCCGGCAATGGCCGCGATGATAAGTAAAAGCACGAATATCGAAATGTCAATTGGCAAAATGTGTTGTTGTATCATATAGCCAGCAGTGAATAGTAGACTATCGCCAGGGAAAATAAACCCAAACAATAGACCTGACTCGGCAAATACAACAAATAAAACGGCGATAATGCCAAAGTGAATAATAAAGTCTACAAAAGCGTGCATCATGGATAATCATTATAGGACAAAAAACAGTAGTTGACAATTTGACAGGACGAAATCGCTCATGCTACACTGGTGGCAGGTAGTTTTAATACACACAACTGAGGAGAGGGGAAAAATAGGGATGGTACGTCTTCGTATATCAAGAAGGAATCAACGTGTCGCCAAACTAGCAATACCGGCAGCCGCAGCTGTAATAGTTTTTGCGTTAGTTTTGACACATCCATTTATGGCACAAGCGGCTAGTGTCCACAAAAAATATAAAGCGATGGATACCAATTATCCAGTGCCGACAACCAATGTGGCATGGATTTCGCCAGATGGTAATGACAATTCTGGGAATGGTACCGAAGCGCGACCGTTCGCGACCTTTAGGCGAGGCTTACAGGCCGTTTCTGATGGAGGAACGGTTGTAGCCAAGAGCGGCGCTTACCGAGAGCCTCATTTCTTTGTCACGAAGAAAAATATTACGTTCCAGGCTGCCCCTCATGCTGAAGTCTGGATGAAGGGTAGCGATATTGTATCGGCAGATCGATGGACTAAAGAAGGCAACATGTGGAAGACGACGGGTAAATTCCGTAATTTCTGTCGTGTTTGTACGGTCAACCCCAACCCATCCAAAGAAGGTATGGCTGCTTACCCAGAGCAGATGTTTATCGACGATCAACCACTGGAACAAGTCGATGCAAAAAGCAAGGTTGGCCCTGGTAAATTCTATGTTGAAGACAAGAATCCAACTACCCTAAAAGACCCTACCAACAATCGCGCAGGCTTTAACGTCGGCACAGAAGATGATTTGACATATTATGTTGGCTCTGACCCATCTAGCGGTACTACAGAGATTACCAACCGAGCACGCGCTTTCTCTGTTGGTGGTCGTCAGGCTGATGATGGCTCTAATTTCACGATGAAAGCTATCAATGTTGCACAGTACTCACCAGTACAGAGTTGGTCTTGGGATCGTGACTTGGCCGAAGATCAGGTTGGGACCAGTATGATCGTGGTAAATGGTCGTGGCTCAGTCGTCCAAGACTCTATCTTTACGCAAAGCTCCTCAGTCGGTTTCAATACTGATGCACAAGGTGCGCGCATCGTTAATAACAAATTTATCGGCAATGGTGGTAATGGCGCAGGAGCTAACCGTGCGCACAATACAACATTTGAAAATAACATCTTTACAGAGAACAACGCAGCGAACTATCTGACCAATGGTTCAATCTGTTTGGCGTGGTGTACTGTTTCTGAGATAAAAGTGACGCACATTGAGAACTTTACGTTCCGAGGTAATGTGGTTGACAACTCAAAGAATCCTGCTTCAACCGGCAATGACTATTATGTGCGCAATGGTACGGCAGGTGTCTGGTGCGATGAGGGCTGCATCAAAGCAAAAATTGTTAATAACTTCTTCATCAACACAACTACCGCGATCTTTGATGAGGTTTCAGACGGCACGATCATCGCGTCAAACATCATTGAAGGTTCGGGTGCTGGTATTAGTGTCTCAAGTAGTTCAAATTCTAAAGTGTACAACAACACTATCTCTCGAACTAACCGACCGATCATGCTAAATGAGGATGCCCGTACGAACGGTTGTAATGAGCGAGATGCTCACAACCCGCAAATTTGTAAATCGCTTGAATCATGGTCTGCTGGTAAAGGTTTGAGTTGGAATCTGACTGGCCTGGAGATGTACAATAACATCATTTCCTCTCGCGCAGTCATTTCTGGTGACACTGGCGCGCCACTTTGGTCCTACCCTGTCAGAAGTACTGGTGGGCCGAACCATACTGGTCCTGGCA
This sequence comes from uncultured Candidatus Saccharibacteria bacterium, assembly GCA_963535375.1. Classification (GTDB taxonomy): domain Bacteria; phylum Patescibacteriota; class Saccharimonadia; order Saccharimonadales; family Saccharimonadaceae; genus Nanosynbacter. The sequence goes on from CAUSVT010000005.1 coordinate 46,815, forward strand.
CCTATACCAATGACATGTTCAAAGGCTTTGACTACAACGCCTACTACCGCAGCAGTTTGCAAAATGAAGGCACGATTATGACCTGGGACTTAGCGGATGTGCCGAATCGTCTTGATATTCTGTTTGCCAACGTGAAAGACATCGCCAAGGACAGTCGCGTTCGGTCGTCAATTGATGGTCGTGACGCACATTCTCTTGATCTGTTTGGTACACGTGCCAATAACCCATACTTCATCAAAGAAGCTGAACAGAACACTGACTATCGCAAGAGTAACTACAACTTGAAGCCGGGCAGCCCGGCGATTAGCTCAGGTAAGCCGTTGTCAGCTGAGGTTGCATCGGCGATTGACCCGAGCGGTCAGTACGTGAAACCTGGCGTGGCAGTAAACCGAGGTGCTTTAGTAAATGCCTACATGGACTCAACCAATTCTCCGACACCTCCACAACCTCCGGCAGCGCAGGGTGTTAACATCCCTGATGCCAGGTTGCGCCAGTTGTTGAACAAGAGGTTAGCTGAAATCTCAGGGAAAACCCGTAGCGATACTCAAGCGATTACTGCTCAAGAAATGCTAACCATTGATCGCATGTATGTCGATAATACTGGCAATATCACGGAAGACCAGAGGATTAAGGATTTGACTGGTCTGGAGTACGCTAAAAATGCGACTGAACTATCACTTGGCAATCACGCAATTACCAATTTACAGCCGCTCTCTGGCCTAACTAAACTGCGCGCATTACAGCTGTCAGGCAACAAGGTTGCTGATATCCAACCGCTGGCTGGCTTGTCTGAGCTGCGTAGTGTGAACTTGTCGGAAAATGTTGTTGCGAACTATAGTCCTTTGTCGTCTCTGAACAAGCTCGAGCAAATCTCGATGAGCGGTACCAATCAGACGTTAGACCTATCAACATTTGCAGGTAGTAAGAACTCATTAAAGAAAATTTCTTTCTATGACTATGGTCGAAAGACTAAAGTTGTCAATGCTCAATCTCTTGTTGGTGCTCCAGCTCTGACCTCTTTGCGCTTGACTGGGGGACAATTGAGCGAGGATGAGATTACTGCAATTGGACGAATGACTCAACTTACTGAACTGCGGTTAGACTATAGTACGGTCATGAATGCACAGCCTTTGGCCGGCTTAAATCGCCTCACCTCTTTGAAGCTAGAAAACCAGCAAGGTAGTATGACTACTGAGTCTGAGGTATTTAACTCACCATTAAAGGATGCCTCTGGCGCACCAGTTACTATTGAAAATACAGCTACTTTGGTCAATGAAGTAAGCGGTAAATTAAAAGTCGCAGCGCCAATATATGACGGGCAGCCGCACGCACTGCAGGCTAACTGGAATAAGCAAATAACTATCAATGGTAAGCCGTTTGCTTTCTCTGGAACACTACACGTGACTGCAACACTGCCAAAGCCTGACCTGTCTGCCCTCCGCACCGCCATCGCCAACGCCGAGAAAGAACCGGCCT
>CAUSVT010000006.1:0-47447 GCA_963535375.1 uncultured Candidatus Saccharibacteria bacterium
TCCGCCGCGGCCGACGTCATCCTCGTTATGGTCGACTCCACCGTCTACCCATCAGACGCTGACCGCCAACTGGCCAAAAAAGCCCTCAAAAGCGGCAAGCCCGTCCTGCTCATCGCCAACAAAGCTGACCTCAAAGGCTCACTCCACACCGACGAATTCAAGCGCCTCGGCATCAAAACCATCATCAAAACCTCTGCTGAGCACAACATCGGCATCTCTGAGCTACTTGACAACATCGCCCAGCTCATCCCGCCAGCTACCGACACCACGCCAGACGACATCATCCGCGTCGCCCTCATTGGCCGGCCAAATGTCGGCAAAAGCAACCTGTTCAACACCCTAGCAGGCAAGCAGCAAGCCATCGTCGCCAACGTCGCTGGCACCACCCGCGACGTCAACCGCGTCCAAGTCCGCTATCACGGCCAGACCATCGAGCTACTGGACACCGCTGGCATCCGCCGCCAGGGCAAGCAAGAAACCGGTATCGAAAAGTTCTCGGTCTTACGTACCATGCAGGCCATCAACGAAGCCGACATCTGCTTCCTGTTGATGGACGTCAACGAATTAAACGTCGGGCTAGACCAACGACTGGCAGGTATCATCGACGAGGCAGGCAAGGGACTAGTCCTCGTTGTCAGCAAATGGGACTCTGTCGAAGGTAAAGACGCCTACACCCGCGACGAGCTAGCGCCGCAAATCAGCTATCATTTCAAATTCACGCCCTACGCGCCGCTGATCTTCACCTCATCAGTCACTGGGCAGAATGTCGCCAAATTGTTCGACCTAGCCCTTGATATTTACAAACGCCGTCGCCAAGAATGCAAAACCCGCGTACTCAACGACCTCTTACAAAAAGCCGTCGCCGCTCATCCGCCAGCCGGCCTAAAGAACTCACATCCAAAGCTCCGCTACATCGTCCAGACCGACATCGCACCGCCATGGTTCGTCATCTACGGCAGCAACCTCAAATTCGTCCACTGGAGCTACAAACGCTACTTGGAGCGAACTTTACGCGAAGCTTTCAACTTTGCGGGGACGCCCATTAAACTATCTTTCCGCGACGAAAAGCAGCTGAAAGCCAACCGCGAACGCATCGCCCGCGGCCTGGCTCCCGTCACCAAAGCCTACAAACAGGCCAAAAATGCCGAAAAGGGCATATAAATGATGCAAGCCACGACCTTAGCAGCATTTATTGACATTTTGTATTATTAGTGATATAATTAAAAGTTATGAACAATACTCCAGACACATACCCCGCAAAAGATCTGTTAACAACTCCCGCTGATATCATAGACCCCGAAACAACTACCTTTTGTGTAGCTATAACACCTCTCTTTGAATCCACCCTCGGCACTAATGAGTCCACCCTCGGCACTATGCGTATCGGCGCAGTCGGAGATATCACCGTAGAGCGACCAGGCGGCGAAGACGAAGAAGCAAGAGTGAACGTCGATCTCTACATAGGAGACACCAGTAATCATACACCACTACTTAAGCGCGCTGGTATGTCCTCGCCAGTTATTGATATGCCTGAAGCTACTGGCTGCACAAAAGCAACCGTGTCCATTACTGCAGAACCTGGTGATGGAGAATATCAAAATTTCAGCGAGGCTATCATTGGCGCTAAGATGTTAAAAATGGCAGGAGGGGATCCAGCAACATTAGAAGAACAAGAACAAAACGTTCAGAAGCTTCTAGAAGCAGTTGGCAAGGTTGCGGCTCGTGCATCATTATTCACTGAACTAAAAAACGAAGGTTTTGTCATCACCTTCATGCCCGGAGACCAGAAAGAGCCAAGCGGTGATTTTTACCTAACCGTCACCGCCGACAGCCCAGATACCGCAGACGAAAGCTAATCATCCACCATACATGAGAATGTGCGCGTGTAAAATATCGCGCGTAATTTCATCTGCTCGCTCACCGATCAGCACAATTTTCGCTGCCTCGTCCGAATGCGTATGGCGAATCTCAATCTGATACTGCGTCGCCTCAATGTGCCGCCGCTCACCACGGTCGTTCACAAAACAACCTTTCAACCGCCTGAGACCATATGCGGCAAACAGCTCTGGCCACAGCTTTTCAAACACCGCTTCACTAACGGTAGTGGTTGATAAATCAACCACGCTATAGGTTGGGTTATCCGGCACCGCCAACTCGCCATCATACTGGTCAAAAAACGCCAACAGCCCCGACGGCGTGGTGATTTTACTGAGGTCAAACTGACCGTGCGGCGCGCTTAAAACCTTGGCGTAGGGCAGGGCGCGGCGTTTTATTTCATATTCAGCTCGCTCACTGTCCTTCAGTAAGTCTTCCTTGGTCACCAAAATCACATCCGCCGCTTGCAATTCAATTTCGTGCGCTGGCTCAACACCGCGTAAAATCTCATACGCATCGATCACGTAAAAACTCTGCATCAGTTCGTACTTGGCAAACATCTTGGCGCTGATCAGTCGCTCCACCAAATTCATGGTCCGCGCCACACCCGTCGCCTCGATGAACACTGGCGCAGGGGAATAGCGGCTAAAGTCCATCAGCATCTTGGTCAGCGCATCCTCCGAGCCACAGCAAACACAGTCGCCAGCCAAGGTCGTCACCATGTCCGCCAACCCCTCCAGCCGGTAGCCATCGACATTTTCGTTGGCATATTCATTTTCAATCACTCGCGCACCCTTATAGTCACGTTGTCGCAATAAGAATTCCAGCACGCTCGTCTTACCAGCGCCGAGCGAGCCATTCACCAGATACAGCGGCACCTTGTCGACAACCGTCCGCGCCTCGTCAAACGCTGCATTGATACTAAATTCCAAATCATCATCGCGCTTTGCCATATCTCTATTATACGCCATCCCAGCCAAGGTGATATACTGAAGGTATGAAAGTCATTCTAGCCCTCGGTAATCCTGGCGACAAATACACGTACACGCGGCATAACGCTGGCTTTTTGGTGGCCGACCAGTTAGCGGCGGAGCAGGGTGCACAATTTAGCAATAAGCCCAAATTCTCTTCTGATATTGCCGAATTGACCATGTCTGGAGAAAAAATCCTGCTTGTCAAGCCAACGACATATTATAACGAAGTTGGCATCGCAGCGCGAGCGCTCATGGATTTTTATAAGGTAACGCTCGATGATCTGCTGATCATCCATGACGATACGGCACTTGATTTTGGCAAAATTCGCGTCCGCAAGGGCGGCGAAAGTGCTGGCAATAACGGTTTAAAATCACTGCATCGACACGTTGGCAGTGAGTTTTGGCACATCCGCATCGGCACCGATAACTTGCTACGCCGGCAAATCGGTGATGTCGACTTTGTCCTCAGCAAGTTCAACGCCGACGAACGCCCCATTCTCCGCGATTGGACAATCCCCGAGTCGATCAAACTAACCAAAGCATTCCTCGACAGCACTATTGAGCCGTTGAGTATCAAACTCTAATTGCAACAACGTTGCAAAACGCTTATCGTTTTCGGCGTTTGATTTTTGCTGCTGCTTCTCGCAGCCTGATAGATCGTGCCTCCAAAACACTACTGCCGACCGCCAAGCTCACAAACAACAACCCCAGGCCGCCTGTCGCCCATTCTGGTAACTCCAGATGAAACAGCTTCGCGATCATCATCATACCAAGCGCCGTAATCGCCCAGTGTGCACCATTTTCCAAATACTTATATTTACTGAGTACGCCCGTGCGCAGCAGATACACTGTCAGCGACCGTACCCAAACAGCGCCAGCCGCCAGCCCAGCCACAATCAACAGGACACTACTGGTGATAGCAAACGCACCGATGACGCCGTCAAAACTAAAGCTAGCGTCCAACACTTCAAGGTACAACAAACTTGCAAATGCCGCCCAGCCAGTCTTGATCTTAATAGATTGAGCATCTTCCTCGTGGAAAAATGAGCCAAACAATTCCAGCCCGATGTGCAGCATAATCCCCAGGATAGATGAAATCAAAATCAGCGACTGATGTGCTGGCTCCACTGTAAAATACAAGATCGTCGCCACCGCCAACATCAAACAAACTTTGAAGTTTTCAAATCGCCCAGCCTTAGCCAGCCACGGCTCAACATGACTGACCCAGTGGATACGCTTGTTATAATCGATAAAATAGCTCAGGCCGATCATGATCAAAAACGCACCGCCAAACGCGTCAATCATTGGTGACGCCTCGTGCAAGATGTGACCATACTCAGTCGGCTTATTGATAGCCAGGTCGACCACCTCAGGAAAACCATGACCACTCGCCACCATAACGATGAAAATTGGCAAAATAAACCGCACCACAAACACCGCCACAAAAATCCCAACCGTCAAAAATACTTTTTGCCATGCCGAACTCATGCCAGCCAATACTTTGCTGTTAATCACCGCGTTGTCAAAGCTAAACGTCACTTCCAACACCACCAAAATAGCAAATAGCCAGAGGCCACCAAGGCCCAAGTGCATGAACGTCAAACCGCCCAAAATCAATGTCAATAGTGCTGAAAACCAAAAGATTCGAAATGGATGATGTGAACGCCAGAGATGTTTCATATTGCTTTAGTATAGCATATCTACATAGAATCATCTGTACTTAGTTGGCAGGTTATAAGTTATGTCGCACAGCCCGCATAGTCCTGCCATTTTTTGACAATTCCATCCTCCTGATAGTACTCATGCGCGCGCCAACTGGACAAGAAAGCTTCATCTTGTTCAATTTCGCCAAGGAGCGGAAAAATCTCACTAAGTAACATTTTGTCGGGGTATCGTTCGTTATCCGTCAGGGGACATTGCCCATTATTGCACAAGTGTGCATTTAAAAATGTGAAGCGTTTAGTGCAAATATAGCCAGGCTTCGAGCAGTGCAAGCGAAAATCGTGCATGGTTTGAATCGGCTGCGCCTCATCCTGGTAGGCCTCGAACTTGTACATCACCCAAACTAGTGGCGCATCAAACGTCATATCATCAGACAGTTGCTGCTGGCTATGCCGTAAGTCGTCCAGCTCTATCCGTATCTGTTCGCCACCGCTATTCTTCAATTTCGCCAATGCCAAACGGCGCTCCGCAGCAGCAATCTTTGCTATCAAAGCCTTATACTCATCATACATATCAAGCAGCTTATCAACCGCCGCTCTCGCGCTATTCGTACCTTCCATCATCCCAACTCCTTCATAATTACTGCGCGCGTAATCTCACGTGCCCGCTCACCAATGACAACCAATTTTAATGACTCGTCAGTGGTACCGCGCGTGACTTGTATTTGCTGCGGCGTTGCTTCGATGTGAAATATCTCGTCACCATCAGCAACCGCGCCTTTCATGCGCCGCAAAGCATATTTATCTCGCAAACTAGCCCAGATCTTCTCAATCTTCTCAGCACTAATAGCCAATTCAGCCACATCAATCACGCTATAATTCAAAGCATTCTCAACTGCGTTTTTCACAGGCTCATGCAGTAGTAAATAATCCAAAATGTGCGACTTGTCACCAAGCTGAACCAGATCAAATTTGCCGTGATCCATCCTCACAACCTTCGTTAATCCTTGTTGCAACAATGTTTCAATTAGCTGCCGGCAATCATTTTCAGCCAGTAAATCCAGCTTGCTGATCAATACCATGTCCGCCGCCCGAGCTTCCACTAGCAAAGCCTCCGCCAGGCCATCAGCCCTGGCTTCAGCTCCATCCACAACATACAACGACTGCTGCAAATCATACTGCTCAAAGACATCACCAGCCAGTAATTTCTCAACCACCCGCAGAGTATTAGCGACACCAGTTGACTCAATAATCACTGGTGCTCGTTCGCTTATTGCAAAATTGTGCAAGATATCAACTAACTCTTCGCCACTGCTACAACAGATACACTCGCCAGCAATTGTCGCTAGTTCATCAACGCGTTGCGCTAATGTACAGCTATCAATACTTTCCGACGCAAATTCATTTTCAATCACTCGCGCGCCAGCAAACTCCGGTTGCTGCACCAAAAAATCAACCAGCGTGGTTTTGCCGGCACCCAGCGCACCATTCACAAGATATAACGCAATCTTATCATTCATAATTAGCCTTTCTTATACACATATACTGAGTTAATGATATCGTCGTCAGGATTATACTCGACCAGCAACTGCACGCGCTGCAAACCGTTCGGGTCAAGCGCTGGGTATAGCAACGTTTTCGCACCATGCGCACCGCGCACAATGATCCGTCCGCCAGGCCGGAGCGCTGGCAAAATATTATCAATAATTTGCTGTTTGGCTTCAGCCGAATCGCCCGCCAGCCCAGCCACATAAATCACGTCGTAAGCATTATCTGGCAAAGCTACCGCCGCTCCGTCCGCCAACAAACACTCGCCAACCGGCCAGTCAATCGCCCGTGCCAGCTCGCGCGACTGTGCCAAAGCAGTTGGCGCCACGTCCACCAAGTCAACCGCCGCGCCTGTCTGGCGCCACAAGCACCAAGCAGTCAAAGGCAGGGGACCGCTGCCGATCATCGCCACGCGACTACTGTCACTCAACATCAAACCCGAGCCACCCAGTAGACCAACTTCACGCCGCACCAGCTCGCGGTAATTATCAATATACCAAAACTTTTCCAGCTCTTGCTGCGGACGGGCTGAGCTGGCAATTCGCCGCGACCAATACATTTCCATCTCTGACTCCGACAGGGAGCAACGGCGTTGCACTTCGCGACGCACCTCCTCATTGCACCAACTCGGTAAAGCTGCTGCCTGCACGACTGCCGCCACCAAACCAGAAAAAGCCGCATTCACATCTGGTGATGGCGCAAACTCATGCAAATTCATTACTGTTCTAATCGCTATATCCATAGCTTTTCATAATGCCAAACCCTCTCATTTATTGCAAATTTGTCGCAATAAATGATATAATTGCAACAATATGACAATAGACGAACTGCTTAAACAGCACAACCTGCGCCTGACGAAACCACGCCAGCAAGTATTTGGGGTATTGCAGCAGTCAGCTGTTCCACTAACCATTAGTGATATTGCCAAAAAGTGCAAAAACGTTGACCGAGCCAGCGTCTACCGCACCCTTGTTACCTTTGATCAGCTACACATCGTCAGCGCCATTGCTATTGGCTGGAAAAACTACTACGAGCTCGCTGAGCCGTTTATTCCGCATCATCACCATCTCTACTGTATCCGCTGTCAAAACGCTGAGCCTATCCAAACACCAGAATTGGAGCAGCTTGTCGGCTATCTCAGCCGCAAACATCAGTTTACCGTCGTCAAACACCACTTTGAACTAGAAGGCATTTGTAAAAATTGTCAAAAACACCAAACGAAATAAAATAATTTCCCAACTAAAAAAGCACCAGGTAAGGGTGGGCATCACCTGGTGCTTTGTTACCCTTCAACCCACCCGAGCTTCCATGTCATGGCAAAGCGTCTGCGGTCAAAACTCCAAAAGACCGGCGCCTGACGAATCGTCAATACAGTGCGTACTCACCATGAAACAGAGGTCGCCTTAATCAAAAGGGCAGTTAAAGGGGTTAGTATGCGCGTAACGTTTAACGCAAAAAGTGGAGGGTAAGATACTTAATGCCATTGCGCGCAACCTAACATATAGTTAGAATAGGGGGTATAAGGTGCATTTGGTTGAACTCGCTGATCAACCAATCGTGTATCATTATAGCAAAGATTTGACATAGTGTCAATACTTTTTGCAATAAAAGTCATGGAAATCAATACAGTACTACCAGAGGAGCATATTTTCACCAAGAGGTTGGTCAATATTGCCAAGCCGCCAAAAAGGTTATGTTTTATGGGAAAACTCCCAGATAGCCAGGCTCCTCGAGTCGCGATCGTCGGTACACGCAAACCAAGCAGCTATGGACGCGAGGTTACCGAACGGTTAGCCACAGACCTGGCACAAGCCGGGGTGATTATCATCAGTGGACTAGCACTTGGCGTTGATAGCATTGCCCAGACCGCAGCTCTCAATGCTGGTGGCACGGTCATTGGCATCGTCACGTCAGAGCTCCCAGATATTGCACCGCGCAGCAACCGAGGATTAGCAGAAAACATCATCAAACAGGGCGGCGCAGTCCTGTCAGAATGGATGCGCGGCGACGGCATGAAAATACGCAAATGGAGCTTTTTGCAAAGAAACCGCCTGGTTAGCGGGCTGGCAGACGCTATCATCATCACCGAAGCGGCTGAACGTAGCGGTACGCTCAATACCGCAGCATACGCCCTCGAGCAGGGGCGTGACGTGTTTGTCGTTCCCGGCAACATCACCAGCCCATTATCCGCAGGGTGTAACAACCTGCTGCTTCAAGGTGCCAATCCAGCGCTCTCAGCCAAGGATATTTTGAACGCCATTGCGCCAACTTGGAAATCCACCCAGCCCACCCAATGCGCATTGCCAATTGGTTCTACACCAGCTGAAATTACCATCGCCAAGCTCATCAAAAATGGCGTACGTGACGGCGATGAGCTACAAAAACAATCCGGACTGCCAGCAGCTGATTTTGCCACCGCACTCACCATGTTGGAGATTAATGGCGTGATCAAGCCACTCGGGGCAAACAACTGGACGCTACGATAAAGCCTATGCTTGAATATACTTCACCATAGTGTTATTATATTGTCAATGAATGCAGAACATCAACCACAGTTTCGTCCCACCAAGTCCCCAGAAGAACAACCTGTCTCAGACGACATAATAACACTACCGAACGGTGTGACGGTAGCAGGTGCGATGCTCAGCCTATACGGTATCAAGCATGCCGACTCCCTCAAGGGCATGGCAGCACTAGTTGCTGGTGAGTTGTCAGACAAAGTCGATGGTTCACTGGCGAGGGCCCTTAACCAACAGTCAAAATTAGGCATCAAGCTAGACCCCATCAGGGATAAAATCGTTGGAGCAGCAGCACTACTGAAGTTATCACAAGAGGACCCCACATCAAAAGCCATGGTGGCGACAATTGCTGGCCTAGAATCAACAAAAGCCATTGCTACCGCTGTTGCCGAATGCAAACACAAGCAACTCCCTGATGAACGCGAGCCACTTCGCCCAACTCAAGCAGGACGAGTCAGCAGCGCACTACTCGCAGCAACCACGACATTACTCATCATCGGCAAGTCAGCAGAGTCCTTGGGTTATCAGAAAACCGCCAAGGCACTGAAGGGGCTAGGTACACTGAGCTTTGCCGGCTATCTTCCTGTGGCAGGAGTAGCGGCTGGACAATACGTTAAGCGCGCCCGCGATCTGATGGATAGTAACCAGAAATAGCGCAGAAACCGCCACGCTCAAACGGCCATTATTTGATGGGTCGTCCGATATGGTATAATATAAAGTTATGAAAAATCTCGTCATCGTCGAGTCACCAGCTAAAGCCAAAACCATTGAGAAATATTTGGGCAAGGATTTTCATGTTTTATCAAGCGTGGGACATATTCGCTCAATTGTCAAAAAAACCAAGGACGGCACGCCGCCGATTGATGTGGCGAATGATTTTTTTGCTGTCTACGAAGTCGATCCTGAGAAAAAGAAAGTCATCACCGAGCTGAAGAAAAACGTCAAGGCCGTCGGCAAAGACAATGTCTGGCTGGCCACCGATGAAGACCGCGAAGGGGAGGCGATTGCTTGGCATCTCTGTAAAGTGTTAGATTTGCCGATTGAGACGACCAAGCGTATCGTTTTTCACGAGATCACCAAAGACGCTATCACCAATGCCATCAAAAACCCGCGTACTGTTGATATGAATCTGGTGCAAGCTCAGCAGGCACGGCAAATCCTCGACCGATTGGTTGGCTTTGAGCTCAGCCCAGTGGTCTGGCAAAAAGTGCCAGGCGGTAAGTCGGCTGGCCGCGTTCAGAGCCCGGCAGTGCGACTGCTAGTCGAGCGCGAACGAGAAATTATGAAATTTGCAGGCAGTTCACAGTTCAAGGTGACCGCCGTATTCATTCACGACAACCAAGAATTCAAAGCCGAGCTCAACCAAAAATTTGACTCTGAAGCAGCCGCCCACGAATTCTTAACTAGCCTCAAAACAGCCACATTCACCGTCAGCGACATCTCCAAGACGCCTGGCACTCGCAATCCAGCCGCGCCGTTTACGACCTCGACTCTGCAGCAGGAGGCCAACGCCAAGCTTGGCTTTAGTTCCAAAGCCACCATGGCTTCAGCGCAGCGGCTCTACCAGGATGGTAAGATCACTTACATGCGTACCGACTCAGTCAATTTGAGCGGGCAGGCCATCGCCAGCGCAACTGATTTTATCAAGCGGCTGTACGGCCCGGATTACTCCACCGTCCGCAAATTCAAGACCAAATCCGCCTCCGCCCAGGAAGCCCACGAGGCCATCCGCCCAACCGACATCACCCGCGAAACCGTCACCTCCAACGAGTACGGCCAAAAACTCTACGACCTGATCCGCCGCCGCACCCTGGCATCGCAAATGTCACCAGCGAAATTAGAGAAGACGACAATTTCCATAGATATTCAAGGAAATAACAAGTTACATTTTGAAGCCAAAGGCGAAGTCATCACCTTTGACGGATTCTTGCGTGTCTATGGCGGCGGCAAAGACGAACTCTTGCCAAAGCTCCACACCGGCGACACCCTCGAAACCCACGACATCACCGCCCGCCAAACCTTCGCCCGGCCGCCGAGCAGATACACCGAAGGTTCGCTCGTCAAAAAACTCGAAGATCTCGGCATCGGCCGGCCAAGCACTTACGCTACCATCATCGACACCGTCCAAACCCGCGGCTACGTCGAAAAAGGCGATAGTGAAGGCCAGCCGCACGACGTCATCGTCCTCAGTTACAACGGCGAGGAAGTCAGTCGCGACATCGTTCAGGAAAAAACCGGTTCCACCCGCGGCAAACTGATCCCAACACCCAGCGGGGAACTGATCGCCGACTTTTTGACCGACCATTTTACGCAAATCATTGACTATGATTTCACCGCCAACGTCGAAACTGAATTTGATAAAATCGCTGCAGCTGATCTGGCCAAAAGCGCCATGCTGCACGGATTTTACACGCCATTTCACAAATTGATCGAACAGTCAGGCGGTATCGACCGTAGCAAAGTCGGTGCTAACCGCGAAGTCGGCATTGATCCAAAATCTGGTAAGCCAATCTTAGCACGCTTCAGCCGCTTTGGCCCAATGTTACAACTGGGCACCACTGACGATGAGGACAAGCCACGCTTTGCACCGCTACCAAAAGGTGCGAAAATCGAAACGGTCACCCTAGAGCAAGCACTCGAAATGTTCAAATTACCGCGTGTCGTTGGCCAAACCGAAGACGGTCAAGACATCAAAGCCAATATCGGTCGCTTTGGCCCGTACATCCAAGTTGGTAAGCTCTTCGTCTCCATCAAGCCCGAAGATCCGCACACCATCACCCTAGAGAAAGCTCGCGAACTTTACACCGCTAAACTCCAGGCCGAAGCCGAGAAAAACATCGCTGACTTTGGCGATGGCGTCAAAGTTCTCAACGGCCGCTTTGGTCCATACATCACTGACGGCACTAAAAACGCTAAAATCCCTAAAGATACCGACCCTAAAGCTATCACCCATGAGCAAGCTCTAGAACTCCTCAAAGCCACTCCCGCCAAGCCCGCTCGCCGCGGCCGCACTGCAACCAAGCCAAAAACTTCCACCAAAAAGCCCACAGCTCGCAAGAAAAACTAACTAATCAAAATACCCGCTCGATATCAAGCGAGTATTTCTTTCATTGTCGATCGTTTACAAACGGCGGCGACTGATGACGTAAGCGACAGCTGCCGTAGTCAATCCACCGAGTCCCAGTACTGAAACAACCATGTTCTCAGTACCAGTCCGTGGCAATTCAGGAGTTGTTGGAGGAGTAGGAGTCGTTGGTGTTGGTTGACATTTACTCATGTCAGTCGTGTGCTTTGACTCAGTAAACTCTTCTTTTTTAATCTCACGAATCTCTTTCGTTTCGATGACACAAACCTTGATCTTAGCTGGAGCTTCCTTACAGTCGTTCGGGTTCTTTGAATGCTTCTTAGCGTCAAATTCTGAAGCCTTGATAGTTACTGGGTACTTCTTGTCGGATAATCGGCAGACTTCCATGGTAGGCTCAGGATTAACCGTAACAGTCGTCTGACAGTTTTGGCTAGTTTTTTGAACATTGGAGCCTTCTTTACCATTCACCGTAACGGTAACTTTATAGTTACCAGCTTTTGCGTATGTGTGTTGAATTTCAGATGAGGTAGTTGTTTTAGCGGTGCCGTCACCAAAGTTGTAGGTGTAGCTGGTGACACTAGCGCCACCCTTAGCAGTCGCTTTGGTGCTAAACTTGAAGGTATCACGAGACACTGCAGTTTTTTGCATCGCATCACAGGTCAACACAGGTTTTGCTGGAGGAGTTGTAGGAGGACCCCAGACTGGGTTACCACAATCCTTGATGACACCAGTGATAAACTTGCCATCATTGTCAAACCAAGCATAAATTTTGTACCGTGTAATACCGTCAATAAAGCTCTGACCAGTTGTGTATTGGTAATACGTGTGGCCAGCAGCGCTATACTGACGAGAAGGCGTCACCTGGCGAGTACCAGCTTTTGCCTGGACAGTTACTGCATTGGTGGCAACAACACGACCATCGACAGTAATGTTTCCATTAGCGTCAACCACACCCTCACGCATGTTTGAACCGCCTTGTACCATCTCGTCATTGATGTACCATTGGTTGTACAATGATTTGATCTCTGGACGAGCATATGCTGATTTCAATTCTGACAGAGAATTGGTACCACAGTGGACAACATTAAAGTTACTACAGTTGGCAGCCTTAGATGGAGTCGCCATCCAAACACCACCGATGAGAGCAATCCCCAAAGAGATAGCAACACCGATTTTCTTAAATTTATTCATAAAAACTCCTCTTCTTTTGATCCTCACCTCGGACCTTATGTGTCAATATTATCATAAACTTTATTTTTTGTCAATAATAGTGGCATTTATCACATATTATCACTCTCTCAGTAAAAACCTCGTCTGTTATAATAAGAGCATGTTTGATACCGCCCAACAACTCATCCAATCCGCCAACAACATCGTCATCATCCAAGCTGAAAATCCTGACGGTGACAGCCTGGGTTCTAGCTTGGCGCTGGAGGAAGTGCTGAGTGATTTGGGTAAGACCGTGACACTGTGTTGCCCAGTTGATATCCCCAAATATCTGCGCTACATCCGCGGCTGGGACCGGGTAGTTGGCGATTTTCCAGCCCATGCCGACCTGGCTATCATCGTGGATACCAGCGCTGATGTGTTGCTTAGTAAGGTCCTGGAAACGCCAGGCGTGCGGCACTTTTTAGAGACGCACCCAGTCTTGGTTATCGACCATCACACCACCGAGTCAACGCTGAGCTTTGAGTATACCATGCTCTCTGACACGGTGGTGGCCACCGGGGAATTACTATACCAATTGTTCACCCACGCCGGCTGGACTATCAACCAGCAAGCCGCCGAGAACCTCCTCATCGCCATCATGTCTGATAGCCTGGGCCTCACCACACCAAACACCACTGCGTCGACCTTTCACGTGGCCGGTGAATTGACCGAGCTTGGCGCCTCCAATGCCGAAATCGAAGAGCGGCGGCGCGAATTTATGAAAAAATCGCCGGAAATCTTGGCATACAAAGGCAAGCTGATTGAGCGAATCGAATATTTACTGGACGGACAATTGGCGCTGGTACACGTGCCGTTTGAGGAAATTCAAGCCTACAGCGACGCCTACAACCCCGGCGCGCTGATCGGCGACGAACTACGACTAGTCGAGGGCGTGGCGCTCAGCTGTGTCATCAAAACCTACCCCGACGGCAAGCTGACCGCCCGCCTGCGCGGCAACCTACCAATCGCCGACACCGTGGCTGGCTACTTCGGCGGCGGGGGCCATCCGTATGCGGCTGGGTTTCGCGTATACGAAGAGTACGATCAAATCGTACGGGAGCTGGTCGAGGCGACTAGCCGTGCTTTGGAAGAGGTACGACAGAACTAGCACTTATTACAATATTTCAGCAGTTAGCAGCATGCTTTACCAACGTCTCGCAACAGGGGCCACGATATTTTTATAACATAATATTGACAAAAATCTATTGACGTTTTGTTCTATTATTGGTATATATATTTCAGAGCTCGGCATAATCATCGGTGAACAAACCTGGAAGAAATTAGCAAACACAAGTATAGTCGCCAATCTACTTAGTAAAATAAGACTCGAGTAAGATCTATCGATAAATATAACTCAGACCCGCTTGCTCCAAGCGCTGCATTATATTCCCATGTATCGCAAAGTGATAAATGAGTTCAAGCGCCACAGAGAGCAGATATAGAAAAATATCTTAAAAATGGTATAATATTATCCAATATGGGCTAACAAATTTATGGAGGACAGATTATGGATTATGAAGAAATAAAACTTAATGTTTCAAATAATAAAATTAGAGAATATAAGCAATTTGACGGATTAAAGTTATATTCTGATATCTTTAAATCTAAAAATGGAAAGATATTGACTAATAAAAGGATATATATTACTAAAAAGCAAAATTATGTTTATTACGAAAGAACAGAGGTAAATTGGAATTATTGGTCAAGTAGAGAAAATTATAGTTCAACATTCAATCCGGAGGATATTAAACATAATATTATATTCGAAGTTTCATCAAAATTAAGCGACTTTACTAAATATCTTGGAGAAGAAATAATTCAGAAAATTGAATTGAAGCAGAAGAACGGAGAACTTGTTGAGATATTAGATATTTAATTATATTGTGATAATTAGATTACTGGCCCAAAATATAGCATCTACTCAAGCATATAAAAGATCCCTTTTGCATAACCAAAAACTAATAGTGGATATTGGAAAGCCAAAATATGCTGTAAACCTACATCTCAAGCAAGGTACAAGCGAAACATACAAGGATAAAATACTAAAAGTACTTATTAGTTTACCTAAGTTCTATCGATATATATAACTCAGGCCCGCTTGCTCCAAGCGCTGAATTATGCCCTCATGCACCGCAAAGGCATCTTTTGCAGTCACGGGACCATTGACCTCTCTTCGTACCTTTTCTACTCGATCGGACAAACTAGGGTATCTCAACATCAGCCCGCTCTCATGCACTAAATGATCCTGAAATACCTTGCCTACGGCATAGGCTCGCAGCTCAGAGCAGAGTCTTGCTCGGTCATCTTTGGGATATATCTCCACAACTGGGTCCATAACATAATCACGCGCATGATCTGTCTCGTGAGACAAAGTGGCGACATTGATAGCCATAAGTCCACTATTAGCTACGCTGACAACAGGACGAGAATATATATAAAGGTCCATGTCAGTTACCATGGAGAAACTGGTATGACAAGATCCGGTGAGCTTTCCTGCCTCTTTTGTCATAACAGGCGAGGCCTTTATCTGATCATATATTTCATTACCATACACTCCGGCATACTTGTCGCCGGCGAGAGCCTCGTCTATTTTAGCTTTTTGGACTGGCATATGAGACATCTGTTTTCCAGAGATAACAAACTTATCACAACCAATAAGCGGTATAATATTTTTATCCGTCCAATCAGAGTCAGGATGACTATCTCCTAGTTCTTCACCCTCAACCCATTCCATAGGCTCCAGCATTTGAGCCGTGTCATATAACCCTAGGGCTACCGCTCCCAGCTTATCAAGTATCTCAGGATTCTCTAAAGCACCTAATAGTTTATCTTTCATGTACTTTAAAGAATCTAGCGAGATAGGATTATCATAGCTAGAGGTTGGTGGGTTAATGATGTACAGTTCGTCTCTCATAGCTATCTTCGTATTATACATTATACTTGGTATTTTGTCAAGTGTAATGTTCAAGACGTAAGATCTATTGATAAATATGGCCCAAGCCTGCTGCAATCAAACGCTTCACCAAATCATCATGCACCGCAAAGGCATCTTTTGCAGTCACAGGGCCATTGACCTCCTGACGGATAGCTTCAACTCTGCGAGATGCTAACATAGCGCGCTCCATTGACCCGTGGGTTTCAGCAAGGTACTGCTCGACACAGTCGCTAACCGCGTACGCCTTTAGTTCACGGGTAAGCTTGAGGTGAGACCTGAAATCTACCAATATGGTAGCTGACAGGTCTTTTTTGTCACAAACGTAAAGCAATGGGTCTTTTGTATGGTCCAACGCGTGCGTTGCTTCATGGACCATAACCGCAATGTCGATTGGTTCAATGTCAGTAGAGTTCATGCCTATAAAAGGCCGACCTGCAACATGAGAAATATCGTCTTTAGTAAGATTAAAATATTTTGTCACTGCGCAACATGTAGCTAGACTTGGACGATCAACCTTCATCATCTCGCTATTATATTTACTATCTAACACACTCTCTAGCTGAGGAATTAATATTTGACCACATTCATCGCTAGTTAGCTTTTTGTTGATGGCTTCAAATTGCATGGGTGTTGGTGCAAGCTTAAAGTGCGAGGTAAATTTTGTGTTTCCAACTAGCGGAATGCTGTTCGGGTCAGACGCCAACAACTCATCGGCACTAATAATGCCAGCCTTATTGTACATAACAGGATGTAGCTGTTGAGCAACCTCGGAAAGTTCCAGTGCCAAGCCTCCCAGTTTGTCGGTGATTTCAGGACGGTCCAGCGTTTCTACCAGCCGGTCCTGAATACGCCCAAGCTCTGCCAGGTTGTTAATCGGGTGCACATCCGCCGCGTGGGTGGTGTACCATCAGGATCTCGCTCACTCATCAGTTACGGTATTATGCACTATATTGTTTATATTGTCAATGCTTATGTTGTATTCAACAGGGGAGTAGAACTATAGCTTTGATGGTAACCATTGACATTTTATACTATTAGTGATATAAAAATAGTAGACTTTTGTTGACGAAGTCTTGTGACTTTGTCCAAAAGTTGTATATTGACAAGCAGTTGAGAATAGGGCAAGGTGAGATTTTGTGGTGGTATTTCGCAGTAAAAATGGCGCCATGAAACCTCATCTTGCTCACGCGCCATCCGGGTGCTGAGCAGTGTTTTTGCAAGAAAGCACAGGCACTCCGCCTGGATGAGGAGAGAGTGGTACAATGGGTACGAAATATACATCCATTCATCTAGTTAAGAACTGGGTCGGAAGAAGATTAGGAACTTTAACGTACAAAGAGGCATGTCGATACTTACATAATGACGAGCACTTACTTGCGCACTTAAGGGTTTCCTCTGAGGAAATGCTTCTATGCGTAGACACAAAGGAGGAGTTCAGGAAGATGTTATCTTCCAAAGGAAGCTACACTCTTTATGCTGTAAGGCACAAAGAGTACCTCAACTTCTGACCCCGAGCTGACAAGCCGCCGAATTCTTGGCGGTCTCTCTGCCGCAATATTATTCTCCTGCTTGTCAGTTCGCTCCATGGATGTGTGTCTGTGCTGATGAGTCGGAAACGACGAAAGCGAACTTTGAAAAAGCGGCCTGTCTGCCGTACAATAGAGTTGATGATACAGCTCTACAACACCCTCACGCGCCACAAAGATGAACTCCAGCCGCTCGACGGGCAGACGGTTCGCATGTACACCTGCGGGCTGACGGTGTATTCGCAGCCGCACATTGGCAACTGGGTTGGCTATATCTACTGGGATGTGTTGGTGCGGTTGCTGCGCTGGCAAGATATCTCAGTGATTCGCACGCAAAATATCACCGACGTTGGGCATTTGACCAGCGATGATGATAATGGCGAGGATAAGATGGAGAAGGGCGCCCGCCGCGAGGGCAAAACCGCTTGGGACGTCGCCGAGCAGTACATCGCCATCGCTGATCACGAAGCCTACGAGGTGCTGAAGCTGGTGCGGCCTGACCATTTGGTGCGGGCAACAGACTACATCCAACAGCAAATCGACTTTGCCCGCGGGCTAGACGAGAAGGGATTGTTATATAAAATCGATGGTGATGGCATGTATTTTGATACGTCGCGGCTGCCGGATTATGGCAAACTCGCGCGGCTGGACGTAGCCGGACTGGAGGCCGGCGCCCGGGTCAGTGTCGAGGGCAAACGCAACATCACCGACTTCGCCGTCTGGAAATTTTCACCAACAGACGCCAAGCGTGACATGGAATGGGACAGCCCGTGGGGAGTCGGTTTTCCAGGTTGGCACTTAGAATGCTCGACCATCGCTCGGGAGACGCTGGGTGATGCAATTGACATTCACACTGGCGGCATCGATCATATTCCGGTGCATCACACCAACGAAATTGCTCAGAGTGAGAGTTTGACCGGACAGCAATTTGCCCACATCTGGCTGCACAATAACCACATAAAGGTGGATGGCCGCAAGATGAGTAAGTCGCTCGGCAACATCATTACCCTCAGTGGCATCACCGCCCGCGGTTTTAGTCCAATGGCCTTTAAGCTAGCGATCCTCAGCAAGCATTATCAAACCGAAGGTAATTTTACCTGGGAGATTTTAGAGGCAGCCCAGGCGCGGCTAGATCATTGGCGCGGCTATGCGGCGCTGCGACACCAGACGCACGACACGCTGGATGATGACGACGAGAAAGATGAGCAGGAAGGCACCGTGTCGCTGCTAGCGGCGCAGCAGGCGCTGGTTGAAAAGCTGAATGATGATTTGGATACACCAGGGGCCATGGCACTGATTGATGAAGCATTTTCACGGCTAGATCATGCGCCGTTAGAAAAAATCCATCACGGCGGTTTGTTGCAATTGATTGAGATTATTGACGAGGTTCTGGGCCTGGATTTGGCGGAATCGACCCCTGATATTACCGACGATCTGAAGAGATTGATCATCCAGCGCCGCAGCGCCCGCGCCGAGAAAGACTGGCAAGAATCCGACCGCATTCGCGATGAGCTACTGGCAGCTGGCATCACTATTCGCGACACGCCACGCGGCAGCATTTGGGCATGGAGATAGCCCGCCAAAATAACCAAGCGGGCTAACCTCATGAAGTGCACTAATTAATCTTCGTTTTTGATTTTCTTCACAAGCTTGTTGAGCGACTTTTTACTTTCAAGGCGATTCTTCTTGGCTTGCTCTAGGTAGTTTTCTAGTAAGACCTTGACCACACCGGCAGCTGGGATAGCGATCAAGCTTCCCAATAGCCCACCAACATAAAGACCAATGGTCACTGATGACAACACCATCAGCGCCGAAAGCTCTAATTTCTTTGACTGAATTGACGGCGCAATGAAATTGTTCTCAATCTGCTGGTAGATGATGAAGTAGGCAGCGTAGATGATACCAGCGGTGACGTTGTTAAAGGACAATAGCAACGCAATCAGCAGGCCGGCTAGGGTAGCGCCAAACATCGGGATAAGCGTCAAGATAAAGGTAACCATGACGGTCAACATTGCCAAGTTCGAGTCAATAGCTGGAAACGCCAAGCTCAAACAGAACACCACCACACCCGACAGCACAGCGTCGATACCTGACACTGTCAATTGTCCAGATACATACCCTGTGACCACATTGTACATCTGTCCAGCCAACTTTTGGTGATTTTCCATCTTGCTTTGGTCGTTGTAGAGTCCCCACAAGCGCTTCATCCATGTTGGACCTTCCAGTAGCATCAAAAATGACAAAACCAGCACCAAGAACAGAGAGCCAAGGAATGACGCCAGCGAACCTACACTTGAAATCAAGTTGGTGCCAGCACTGGCTGCCCACGATGAAGCCTGTTGTTTTAAGTTGTTTAATGTCGCGTCAACCTGTGGGCGCCAGCCATTTTTATCGATTAGCTCATTGATGCCGTGCCACTGCGAACCAGCTTGATCAACCAAGCCTGGCACACTCTCAACAAACTTGGCGGACTGCTGGACAATTGGCGGCACTGCAAACCACGCTACACAGCCCAGTAGCGTCACCAACATAACGTATGCCAACGCTGTACCGCCCAGGCGGCTTTTGCCAGGCAGCAGCTTTGCCAGGGCCGAAACGGGCCGGTTCAAAGCCAGAGCCAAGAACAAGGAGATACCAAGGAGAATCAGCGCACTCTTTGCCGAATAAATTGCTACTCCTGCCAGCCCAAAACCAATCACCACCAGCCAGAACCGCACAAATGTTTTTGTGTCTATTTCAATACGTACTTTCATAGGTAACATTGTACAATCTTATACCGAGTAGCGCAAGCAACGCGAGGCGCCCAACCACTGAACGCCTCGCATTATACTGTGTATTTGATGATTAGCTTTTTGCCGCCTCATCACGCCGAGCACGCAAGACCGACAGCGACAATTTGCTGTCATACTGCATGGCACCGTAGCGAAACAGTTTGACCGCCACCACAACCGCCACAAAGGCACTGGCTGCCAAAATAGCCACGGCGATAACCGCCTCGTGAACTGGCAAGTTACCGACGGCATTGCGGAGCAGTAGTGGAATTGGTGCAGTCAATGGGAAATAGCTGAAAAACTGCACAAATGGTGAATCTGGATATGATACAAATGCACTAGCACCATACAGTGGAGCAAATAGGGCAAGGATGACAATAGTAAACCAGGAGGATGCTTCTTTGGCGGTTGGCATCATGGCGCCAACCGCAACCAACAGACCGGTAAACATCATAAATCCTGTGGCAAATACCCCCAGAGCGATGCCAATTCTCACTGGGTCGAATACCAAATTGCTCAAATCCAACGATGGTATATGCAGCTTTTGACCTAAGGTGAAGTACAACACCAATACCGGTACAATGATGACCAGCCCCTGAATCAGCGCCAGTGAAATCATCGCCAAAATCTTTCCGGTGATCAACGTCTTAGCCTTGACTGTCGTCAGTAGCATCTCCACTGTACGGTTTTCTTTTTCTTCCACCGTACTGTTGAGCATCTGCCCACCAAAGAAGGCGATCAGCATATAGAACAGCACCAAGAAAAAGCCCGGTACAATCATTTCCTTCACGCCGTCAAATTCAACACCGTTACGGTAGGTAGTCGTTTCCGTTTTCACTTTCTTTTGCAAAATCGCCTTGGACTGTGGATCTATTTTCCCCTCAATTGAAGCCGTCAACAACGTCTCAGCCACCGCAGAATAGCGGCTATTTTGGAACATACCGACATCTTTACCATAGGTCTGTACGGCGTTCTGTTCCAAGTTAGCAGGGAAGTAAATAAATCCGTCCAAACTGCCGTCTTTGACACGCTGAATACCTTGGTCTTTGCTACTTAATTTTTCCAGCTTCATCTGCTTAGCCAATTGTGAGTTAACAACGCCTGAGTCGTCAACGATAGCTACTTTGAAATCTTGTTCTTGAAGCTTTTTGGTAGCTTCCATAGTGGCTTGATTTGACCAAAAGACGATGCCGAAAATAGCAGCAAACATCAGCGGGAAGCCGAGTGCCATTGCCCAAAAGCTGAATTTCTTCAGCATGCGCATGATCTCAAATTTAACCACCGTTCCCAAATTGTACATGTTACGCATTGACCGCCTCCTTTTCCTCGCCGCCGTAAATCTTCACAAAAATATCATCCAGACTCTTACCGCCATATTTCTTTCTGATATCCGCCACGGTGCCGTATTCTACTGCATTGCCATCTTTCAGGAGAACTACTCTGTCGCACAAGCGCTCGACTTCTTCCATTTGATGGGTCACGAACACCACGGTGGCGCCGGCTTTTTGTCGCTCTTCAATGATATTCATCAGTAGTCGGCGGTTGACTGGGTCAAAACCCTTGGTTGGCTCGTCCAAAATGAGCAGTTCTGGGTCGCCCATGATAGTAACGCCCAGCTGAATTTTTTGCTGCTGACCACCTGATAATTTATCCAGCCGCGTTTTTGCCTTATCGCTCAAGCCAACTCGCTCCAAATACTTGATTGAAAAATCGCGAGCCTCTTCCTGGCTCAGACCTTTCAAGCGACCAAAGTAAATCATCGTGTCAATGACTTTTTCTTTTTTGTACAAACCGCGCTCTTCCGGGAGATAGCCTAGCTTGACGCCATCTTCAACTGCATACGGTTTGCCATCAACTAGCAGCTCACCAGCCGTTGGCTCGTATAACCCCAGCAGCGCCCTGAGCGTCGTGGTTTTTCCTGAACCATTGCTACCCAAAAATCCGAACACTTCGCCCCGCATCACTTCAAAGCTCAAATCTTTGATGACCGTTTTGGTGCCAAACTTCATACTAAAGTTTTTAATTTGAATAATGGGATTTACCTCTTTACCCATACACCTCCTTGGTTATTGTCACCATCAATTATAGCATTCAGGGCTTTTTCAGAAAACCAAGGTATAATGGACATATGAGACTATTGGTCGTCGAAGACGAAAGAAAAATTGCTCGAGTCATCGCGGCGGCGCTGCGGTCAGAAGGTCACGCCGTCGACATGGTTCATGACGGAGAAGAGGGATTGGCTATGGCAGAAACTGAGCCATATGATTTACTCGTGCTGGACCGCATGCTACCAGGCAAAAGCGGCACCGATATCATCACCTCACTGCGTCAAGCCAACAAAACAATGCCTATTTTGCTACTCACGGCGCTTGGCACGACCGAAGACAAAGCGTTTGGTTTGGATATTGGAGCTGATGACTACCTGGTCAAGCCGTTTGCCATTGATGAGCTAACTGCCCGCGTCAGGGCACTCCTGAGGCGGCCGCCTTTGACACATGATGACGAATTGACCGTTGCCGATCTGACACTCAACCAGACCCAGCGCACTGTCAAACGCAGTGGTAAAACCATTGAACTGACCGCTAAAGAGTTCGCACTGTTGGAGTATCTGATGCGCCATCCTGGCCAGACCTTGAGTAAAGAAACGCTCATCGCCCATGTTTGGGATTTTGATGCTGATATTCTACCCAACAACGTCGAGGCCTACATCAAGCAGCTGCGCAAGAAAATCGACAAGCCGTTTCGCCGGCCACTGATTCACACCGTGCGTGGCTTTGGTTATAAAGTGGAGGCGATTACGTGAAATTATTCACCTCCGCCACCATCAAACTAGCCAGCTGGTATCTGTTGATATTGATGATGGTCAGTCTACTGTTTAGCGGCATCATCTTTAATATTGCGCGTTCGGAAATTGACGCTCGCTTGCAAGGTTTCGCCGTCAAGCGTGGACTAGTCAGCGGCAACTCACTGGACAAACCACTGAGCGAGCAGATGGAGGCCACCGACACCAATCTCATCATCAGCTTGGCGTATCTCAACTTGGTGGTCTTGCTCGGCGGTGGGGTTATCGCTTATCTGTTGGCACAGCGTACCTTAGAGCCAATCGAAGCTGCCCATCAAGCCCAATCACGCTTTGTCGCTAACGCCAGCCATCAGCTACGCACACCACTGGCCATCATGAAAGCTGAGGCCGAGCTGGCGTTGCACAATCCCAAAACGCCCAAGTCCGAGTTGCGACAAACCTTGGCAAGCAACCTTGAGGAGATTAATCGTCTGAACGAGCTTGCCACCATGCTTTTAGAATTATCCCACAGCGAACGGCAGCTCTCGTCCAACATCGAAAAATTTGATCTCGTGGAACTAACTAATAATCTGATCAATTCCAGGCCAGGCAAGGAGCGGGTGACGCTGCACGCCCCCGACGACTTGGCGGTGACCATGAACCGACCAGCAGTACGAGAAGTGATTGCAGTGCTTTTGGACAATGCGGTCAAGCACAGCCCCGATACTTCACCCATTAGCCTCACCATCAAACCTCTCAAGACGACCGTCATCATCACCGTTACTAACCGCGGCCCAGGTATCAACGCCAAAGATCTGCCGCACATATTTGAACGATTTTACAGCGGGCAGCAACACGCCAATAGTTACGGGCTGGGGCTCAGCCTAGCGCATCAACTAACGCGTGCTTTGGGTGGGCATATTTCTGCACGTTCCACTCCTGAAAAAGTCACAACATTTACACTTTCGCTGCCAAAACGATAAATTTCAGGTATTTTTCAGGTAGGCATGATGTACTAGATAGTGTCGGTTGGGTAAGCAACCGGGAAAGGGGTACTATGAGTAATGTACGAACGACGCATCTCAGTCAAAAAGGCTTTAAAGAATTACACAAAGAAATTTCTCAGTTAGAAGCACAAGAAAAAACGCTCCAGTTCACCTTGCGTGAAATCGGTCGCGCTAAATCCCGCGACGATAAATTGCAGCGCAATGAAGTCATCATGAACCTGGAACTGGTCAGTGGCAAATTGGCGAATTTACGCCACATGCTAAAGAATGCCAAACCGCTACCACGCAAACGCGACCGCTTACGCGTCGCTCTGGGCTCAATCGTTGACTTAGTCGATCAGCAAGGTCGCATGCTTCACTACATACTAGTCGACAGTCTGGAGGCCAATCCGACAGATGGCCGCATATCCATAGACAGCCCGTTGGGTCGCAGCCTACTAGACAAGCGCCCCAAAGACACCGTTTCCTGGTGCGCTGGCGTCAAATTGCAGCGCGCCCAGCTGGTCGCTATCCGATAACTACGAACCACCACGCCCCCTTCAGCTTCCGTCATCATGGCGGAAGCTCTTTTGGTGCGATTGACAATTTAGCATAAACAAAATATAATACCGCTTATGCGTAGAAGGCAAAAACAACAAATCTTTATTGGCGTTTTCATTGGCTTATTTGTCATTGCAGTCAGCGTCCTTGGAATCATATTTTATAATCACTATCAAAAAGAGCAGATCAATCAGCGTCTGGCTGCCAACACGGTCCATTTTGCCTCTGACGGCTACAATATCGCTGCTACTATGTTGCTGCCGAAAGACCAGTATTCGTACGAGATCAAGAGCGAAGAGCGTCCGCGCTTTCCAACCATGACCATCAAAGACAAGGGCGAAACGTACACCATCACTGCCAAAATCGCGCAGGTTAGTAAAGCCAGCCACGCCAATGACCTCGAGGCAGCCAAGAAACGAGGCAACTTCACCGAGCTCAAAGCCGACAAAGCCACTGGCGCACTGGGAGGCTACGCCTATGATGACAATTCATATCACTACATCGTCAAAATACCACTGGTTCAGCGTGACCAAGAATGGTACGAACTCCACCTAGACATTGAAAATATCAGCAATGCTTCAGGTAGTAAAACCTTGTTTGAATCATCCAGCATCCAATCACTGGTCAAGTCTGTCAGGTACGACAGTAATTACCAAGCGCCCGACCAAGAATACACTTCAGATGACCGAGAAATCGTGAAGGTAAACAAGTTCGCTAATGAAATCGACGGCTTTAGCATCACGCAACGGTCCAGTGCTGATGACAAAATCACCTTTGTTGGCACCAGAAACAATGTTCAAATCAGCCTCACAGTTCGTCCTGTTTCCACCTCTAAAACATTAGAGCAGGCGACTGCAGATGATTATTATGTAAAGGCTGGCACCCACAAATACGACCAAATCACCAAGTATAATTCCAAAGAAGTACGACACACCGCGCCACAAAGTGACCCGACAAGCTACGTCACCTTCTTTTACTACTTTGAAAAGGACGGCGTGATACTACAAGGGACTGGCCGCTACAACGCCGAGGGCAAGAATGCCTTTGACCAAATGGCCAAAACCGTCTTCGAAACAGTCCAGGTTGACAAAGCTCGCGCCAAAAAATACGTGCAGTAAGAATTAGACCGCTTATGCTTTTTGCTTTATACTGTGAAGTATGACATTTTACGCCACGCCCGCTCACGAAACCCTGAAAAAATTACGCACAAATGAATGTGGGTTGACGGTCAGAGAAGTTAAGCGTCGCCAAAAGCAGTACGGTATCAACGTTATCAAAATCGAATCCGAGCCGCTCTGGAAAAAGATCGTAGAACCGTTTTTGGATATTTTCATGCTGGTGCTAGGAGTGGCTGCAGCCATCAGTTTGTGGCACGGCGATCACATTGACGCGGTCATCATTTTGGTAATCATCGCCATCTCAGCAGTCATCTTCTACGTCCAGCGGTTTTCGACTGACCGGGTTCTCCGCAGCCTATCCAAACGCAGCGTACAAAAGGTTGACGTACTACGCGGCAATCACACGGCTCGCGTTGACGCTTCACAGCTGGTACCTGGCGACATCATCACCCTGGCTGAAGGCGAAAAAATACCAGCAGACATCAGACTCCTCCGAACAGCCAACTTGCGGGTCGACGAATCACAATTGACCGGTGAATCATTGCCCATCAGCAAAAAACCTGACGTACTCGAGGGCCACAAAGAATTGTATGAGCAAACCAACATGTTGTTTCAAGGCTCATTCATCATCAGCGGCACCGGAACTGGCGTCGTGGTGACCACTGGCAACAACACCGAGTTTGGTAACCTTGCCACGCTGTCAAAACGACAAAATACCCAAAGTCCCGTCCAGCAAAAAATCGACGTTTTGATCACCAGAATCATCGCTGTTGTTGCCGCCGTCAGCGTCGTAGCTTTTGGGCTCAGTCTGCTGCGCGGTATGGACGTTCTGGAGAGCCTGCGCTTTGTCATGGCCCTGGCTGTCAGCGCCGTTCCCGAGAGTCTACCAATTGCCATATCTGTTGTGCTAGTTCTGGGTATGCGACGCATGGCTGCCAAAAAAGCTTTGGTACATCAGATGCGAGCCATCGAGACCATCGGCGTCATCACTACCATCGCCACAGACAAAACTGGCACGCTGACCAAAAACAAATTGACCGTCCAAGAAACTTGGTCACCTAATGATGCAGCCGTCATCGATATCATCGCCCGCACCATCAACCGTGGCGACGCCAAAAGCCACGACCCGCTTGATATTGCACTGGAAGAATTTGTGCGCACACATGGCGTCCAGGTCAAAAACTCGCCATTTCGTGAACTACCATTTAACCAAGATTTCAGTATGTCCGCTGCGGTGTGGCATCATGGCAAGGATTTTCAGCTGTACCTCAAAGGCGCGCCTGAGCAGATTTTGGCAGCCTGCAAAGTAACCGCCGCTGTCAAAAAACAAGCTCTAGCAGCCCTGGAAGCATTCGCTGCCAAGGGACAGCGAGTCATCGGCCTGGCGTCCTACACGTCAGCACATCCAGTTCATGAATTTTACGAATTGAAAGGCAAGAAATTAACCTTTGAAGGCTTTGTGGCAGTCAGCGACGTCTTGCGCCCAGAAGCACCTCGAGCAATTCGCGCTGCCCTGAAAGCCGGCGTGTCCGTACGCATGATCACCGGCGATCATTTTGAAACAGCCTACCAAATCGGACACCAATTGGGCATGGTTAAAGATCGTGACGAGGTGTTTGACTGCCGACAGATGAATAAACTGACAGATGAGCAGCTCGATCCAATCGTCGAACGGACCAAAGTCTTTTCGCGCGTCATCCCCGAACAAAAGTACCGCTTACTCACTATCCTCAAAAAGCATCACATCACCGCCATGACAGGAGACGGCGTCAATGACGTGCCAGCGCTCAGCAATGCTCACATTGGCGTGGCCATGGGTTCGGGCTCGCACATTGCGCGTGACGCTGGAGCTATCATTTTGCTGGACGATAATTTCAAAACTATCATCGACGCCATGCGCGAAGGGCGAACTATCATCGCCAATGTTCGCCGTATGTTGTTCTACCTACTGTCGACCAACACCGGCGAGCTCATTACTATGGTCGGTGCGCTGCTGATTAGCATCAAAACACCGCTGGAGCCAGTGCAAATCTTGTGGGTCAACCTAGTCACTGACACCTCAATGGTCATCCCGCTTGGCCTGGAGCCAACAGAGAAGGGGGTGATGAATCGTCCGCCCGAAAAGCCAGATACTCCAATTTTAAACCACATGATGGTCTGGCGAATGGTTATCGTCGCTGGCACCATGTCAGCCATCGCCTTGGCAGTTTACATATTCTTCGAGCAACGGCAAGGACATGCGTACGCCCAAACCATGGCCTTCATCGCCCTGGTGGTCAGCCAGTGGGCCAATGCCTTCAACGCTCGCTCTGATGACGAGTCACTGTTGAAACGCCTGAAAGTCATGAACAAGAGCTTCTACGCTGGCATGAGCCTATCCATCGTCCTGCAAATCCTGGTCTTCTTTGGGCCCCTTGGCGAAGTCCTGCACATCGCACACGTCGCCCTCAATGACATGATCATCATCAGCCTGGCATCATTTATAATCCCAATTGTCGTCTCTGAATGGCATAAGTATTTGACAAGGAAGAGTAAAGGATAGATAGGGTCACCTTAGATCAAGTTCCAGAAGCATAGCCTACTTAAATACATGACAATATCGCCTTATGGTTTAGCTGGAATTACCTCTGTTTTTCCTAACAATAACGCGATATAATTGTTATCATGAACCACGCTAGTATTTTAAGTGAAATAGTTAAGACAATAAAAGGGCTCGATGAAAAACAAACGCTATATATTCTCAAGGGATTTAATTTTATATCTGACCAGTTAGACCAGCTGGACTTCTTATTCCTAAAAAATAAAGTTGTTACAGAGACAAATTTTGACTCACAGAATAACCTCCGAAAGCTACTATTAAGCGATGAGACGCTCTTCGCTTGGTATGAGGATCTGATTTTTCTTGACATAAATCAGAATATTGGTGGTATAAAGGACTTTACAAACTATACAATCAAGATAATTGAAAACGATCTATTCTTTAATTATTATCCTGACTTTGAGTCTGTGAACGCTTCTGAGAAATATTTAAAATATAACGCCGACACAGATAATATCATTCAGCTGTATTATGGCGATATTGCAATAAATAACAATCAAGCGTTTGTCGTTTATAATGATATATCTGATAAAAAAATCACGAAGATTAAGATATCTGAACTGCTGCCAAAAATCTCTGTCGGTGATAATGATAAAGTTGTTAGGATGCCAGAAGAAAGCGATAATATCTCATTTGCAATATTAGTTAAAGAAATTATCAGCAAAAGTACAAATGAAATAATAATTTTAAAAACAAGCGATAATCAAGACGCAAAAATTAAAAATCTGGCAAAATCACTCAAATCATTAGGTATCAAAATATCTACTCGCGAGTACTCGACACCAACTTACAAAGTTGGCGATAATGATTACAGACAGTATGAAACCATTCTGAAACGAAAAAATAGCAGTTTTAAATTTAAAGACCTAAAAGTATACGAAGACCCGTATGAAGGAAATAAGCTGATTGATATTAATCAATCAGTAATCGTAGATAAGATTGTTAAAAATGTTGAACTGGCGCAAAAAGAAGAATCTTTTCGAGACATCTTTGTAACAGCTCCCACTGGTTCTGGTAAATCTGTAATGTTTCAAATACCGGCAGTATATATTGCTGAAAAGTATAACTTACTGACAATTGTGATTACCCCTTTGATAGGCTTGATGAACGACCAAGTAGTAAACATTAAAGCGCTGACCGAAAAAGCGGCAACCATTAATTCTGATTATACGCCAATAGAAAAAGAACAGATCTTAGAGAGAGTCAAAAACGGCGAGATATCAATACTATACCTATCGCCAGAATCACTACTTTCAAACACCGATATCACAAATCTTATTGGCGAACGTAAAATTGGTTTAGTCGTAGTTGACGAATCACACATTGTAGCGACTTGGGGTAAAAGTTTCCGTCCTGATTATTGGTACTTGGGTGATTTTATAGCCAAACTACGCAACAGTGAAAAGAGTGACCATCATTTTCCAATCGCTACTTTTACAGCAACATCAACATTTGGTGGTGATGACAATATGTATTCCGATATTGTTGAATCACTAAAAATGACTGCAGAAAAATTTATTGGTAATGTAAAGCGAGATGATATCGTGTTTGATATTCGTCATCACACAAAAGACCACGCCTATAAAGAGGAAAAGCTTGATACTGCCGCCAAAGAAATAAACAAAGGATAAAAAACAAAGGATAAAACTCTTGTCTATGTACCATATACTAGCCATATTGCTGATCTTATGACAAGAATGGATGACCAGACCAAAGTTGGTAAATATTATGGTGGAATGTCAGCGGGTGAAAAAAATGAAACCCTGGAAAAGATCAAAACTGGTGAAGAGAATGTCGTTATAGCGACAAAAGCATTTGGTATGGGAATTGATATTGACGACATTAGAAATGTGTACCATTTTGCTCCAACTGGCAACATCGCCGATTATGTGCAGGAGATCGGTCGTGCCGCTCGCAAAAATGGCATGACTGGCGTAGCGGCAACAGATTTTTATAAAGAAGATTTCCGCTATATAAATCAGTTATACGGCATGTCCAGTATTAAACACTGGCAAATTATAGCTGTTTTAGAAAAGATTTTTGACACCTATCGCCGTAAAAATAAGCGTAACTTCCTTGTATCTCCTATGGAATTCTCATATATCTTTAACGATGTACCGCCACATGAAATTGACGCAAAATTAAAAACTGCCTTACTTATCATTAAAAAAGACTTTGAGATACAAAGCCAATCTAATTACATACCACTGATATTTAAGCCAAGGAGTATGTTTACTAATGGCTATTTTCTGGTCAATGATGAAATGATAGACACATTGAAGCGGTTTGCAGTATGGCAGTTCTTTAAGAAACTTAATTTACCTCGCAAAGTAGAAACTATAAAAGATGGCCTACTAACAACCATACATTCACCTGGTGATACTTTTGTACTCGATTTTAAGAAGTTGTGGGAAAATAAGTACAAAGATATGTCGTTTGCTAGTTTTAAGCATAATTTCTTTTCTAATACATTAGACAGGGATTTTAGAGTAGGTGAAAAGCTAGTCGCAAGATCAATTATTCAAATCAATGGAGGCGATGTTAAGTTTAGTGAAATAAACAATAGATTAACTGCTACTATGAATAGTTTACAGGGAATTCTTGATGAACTTCATCAAAGCAATAAGCATTTTACTATCAAAGAATTAGCGAAGCGTATTCGTGAAAAGACTACCGTTAAAAAGCCCTATATAGCTGACATGTTGGCACAATCAATCATTCATATCCTAAATCGCGTACCCATTAGTAATTTTATTCAAAGCCCATTTGCAACATACAACAGCCAGACTGATAAATGGAATATTCAAAATACAACTTATGAAACACGAATAAAACGAATGGTCGGCTCTGCTTATAGATCTCTGCCACCAGAATCAACACAGACTGTACGATTTACAGGTGCTGACTTAAAGGGTAGTCTGGATCTTTTATTAGCGCAGCTTTTAGAAGTACTGGAGCTTGCGGACGTAAAAATATCTGCTGGTAATGATCCAGAATTCTTCATACGTGTCAACAGCCCTAGCGCTATTGAAAAAATAGTGCGTAATAAATCATATACAAGTAAAACTGTTAGTCTGGTTGACTATAAGCACAAAGAATCGTGCCGTCTTATGGAAAGATTCTTTACCGAATTAACAAGCGACGAGGATCGCTGGCATTTTATTGAACAATATTTTCTAGGAAAACAGAGGTGAGTTCAATTAAATCATAAATAATAATATCGTATATGGCTGGGCCGGAGGGATTCGAACCCCCGAATGCCAGGACCAAAACCTGGTGCCTTACCACTTGGCGACGGCCCAATATGAGCAACGCGTGAGCGCAACTACGTCTAACATTGTACCACATCAGGGCAGAGATACCAAGCTTGCCAATCTGCCAACACCGCCGTATAATCAAACTATGCATAAGCACTATGGTTTTACAATCGTCGAAGTATTGGTAGTCGTCTTGGTCCTCGGCATCTTGATGACCCTCGGTGGTCTGGCGTGGCGCACCGCCCGCGAAGACGCCATTAACAATGAGAGCAAGACTGAATTATTAACCATCCAAAACGCCGTCGAAGAATATTACAGCCAAAATGGAGAATATCCGTGGCCTGCGTCCTGCAGTAAATACAGCTCGGCGACCAACCGGACGTGCGACGCTGGCGAGCTCAACCCATTATTAGTACCAAAATATCTCAAAGAATTACCGACAGACTGGCGTGGTAAGCACTACGAATACACTGTCAACAAAAGCCCTGACAATCGCTATGGGCTACTGATGTACCGAGCTAACGGCACCAAATGTCGCGTCGGCAAAGGCATCCTGGCGATGTGGTGGAACACACCAGCGCCAGCCGCTGAGAATTGCGATTTCTAAGCGTACATTGTTCCGGTGTTTAGCCATTTTCCAAATGCGCCTGGTTTGGGGTACAATAGGGCAATGAAGAAAGCGCAGACTGCAACCTTAACCCTGGAAAACATCGTGGGCGGCGGCCAGACCATCGGCACGCTGGCAGATGGCCGTAAAGCATTTGTATGGGGTGGATTGCCAGGCGAACAAGTGACTATCAGGGTGACCAAGAAAAAATCAAAGTTCGTCGAAGGCGTCGTAACCGAAGTTCATCACGCCAGCCCTGAGCGCATCACTCCAGTTGATCCAGACAGCTACCTGAGCACCAGCCCCTGGCAAATCATGAACTTTTCAGCAGAGCAGCAATACAAAGCCCAGCTAATCGCCGAAGCGTTTGAACTACATCACGTTACCTTGCCGACTGCGCCGACGGTCTATACGGACGAGCAGCAACTGGCGTATCGTAACAAAGTTGAATACAGCTGGTACGGCGACACCGACCCAGACTCAGGAGTCGACACGCTTGATCTGGCGTTTTTCCGGCGCGGCTCAAAGGGTAAAATCACCGTCGACGGCACCTCACTCGCTCGCCCCGAGATCAACACATTAGCCGTAGAAATTCGCGACTTACTGCGTACCAAACCAGTCACCGCACGCAACCTGAAAACACTACTCATCAGATGCAACCGGTCAGGAAAGTGCATTTGGCAATTGTACCTCAAAGACCGCTTGGAAGATGTCATCACCGCGGAGGAAACAGCCAACCTGTCAGCCCAAGGCGGCGAAATCATCTATTCCAACCCCAAAAGCCCCGCCAGTGTCATCACCGAACGGCTAGCGGCGTTTGGTGACACCGTTCTCACTGACAAAGTGCTGGGCGTTCCGTTTCGCTATGTCGCTGAAGGATTTTTCCAGGTCAATTTGCCAGTGTATAAACAAGCACTCACCGACATGGCAGCGTGGATTCGTACCGCGTCAGTAGAGTCAAATAACGCTCCAGCAACTGTCGATATGTATTCGGGTGTTGGCACTATCGGTCTCACCATCGGCGGAGAAAAGGTTACTCTGGTGGAAGTCAACGAACATGCCGTCCAGGAAATGCAGCGAAATATTCACACTTTGGGACGCGAGCACAATGCCAAAGCCATCTTGGCAGCCAGTGAACAGGCCCTTGATTATATCAATCCTGACAATCTCATCATCGTCGATCCGCCACGAGCTGGCTTGCATGCAGACGTCGTCGATCGCTTGTTGGAACAATTACCGCCGCGAATCGTCTACCTGAGTTGCAACCCCGTTACCCAAGCTCGAGACGTTGCTTTGCTCAGCGAGAACTATCACATTGTGCATCATCAGGGTTACAATTTCTTCCCGCGCACACCACACATTGAGAATCTGGTGGTTTTGGACAAGATGCCGCATTAAGACCGCGAAGATCTGACTTTTATGCCAGCGCGCAGTGCGAGCCACCACTGTAAGATTGCCGCCAGGACGATGACACCAAGCGCTGGCAACAGAACGATGATGTCTGGCTTGGTAAAGTCAAAGAATCGGCGGAGTGGACCGATACCAAAGCTACCGGCCGCCACAATACTCACTGCCAGCATGTACAACAGGCGTGCTTTTCTAGCGTTGCGCGTTAAGGTAACGCCCAGCATTGGCCCGACCAAAAATACCAGATAGACGCCATAGAACGTCGCCGTCAGTACCGTCATGGTGGCAACTTCCTCCGGACGATCAGGGAAGATGACAGAGCCGATCCAATAGGTAAACGCCACTGTCAGTCCTGTGATCAGCGCGATGGGTATCACGTTCATCAGTGTGTGACGCCAAAACAGGCGAGGATTGATGCGGTGGTTTGGCACAGGCGGGAAAAATGTCCACATCAAAGTCGGCAGTGTCACCAGGAAAATATTCATAAAGGTGATATGACGCGGCTGATATGGATAAAGCATACCCAGCGACAACGTACACATCAACAGCACCACGCCATAAATAATTTTGTGGAAGAACAGGGTAGCGATCACCTCAATCGCTTGCATGATTCGGTTGCCTAGCCGCATACCGAGCGGCAGAGACGTGAATGAATTGTTCAACAAGATAATGTCTGAGACGCGACGCGACGCTGGTGCGCCCGCGTGCATAGCCACGCCAAGATCAGCCTTTTTGAGCGCCAGCGCGTCATTGACGCCGTCACCGACCATGCCCGTGAACAAGGCCTGGCTTTTGTAGTGCGCAATCAACCGCTCTTTCTGCTCTGGATGCACCCGAGCAAATATGACATGTTCGTCGGCCGCCTTGATAAAATCTTTGTCACTCAACGCAGCCAGCGCCGCACCAGTGATGGCTTTGTCAGAATTGTTGATGCCAGCCGCCGAGGCGATGAACTGCACGGTCCGTGGGTTGTCGCCAGATATTACCCGGATACTGACGCCTTGGTCTTGCAAAAATTGAACGGTTTTCTGGACACCATCGCGCAGCGCATTGCGCAAAATCACCGCACCGATGGCACGGCCAGACCCAGCAGGCAAGTCCTTCAGAGCACTCCGAGAATCATCAAATTCAGCCAGTAGCAATACACGCAGGCCCGCGTCAGCCCATTCGTTAATTTGACGCTGGCCCATTGCATCAACTGGCGCCAATTCTGTAACAAACTCTGGTGCACCCATGACAACCGTGTGGATTTTGCCCTCAGACTCAAACCGCAGACCCGCCATTTTGCGCGCCGACGAGAACGCCATAACGTCAATAATCTTGGCGTCCTTGAGCGGCGTGGCTGCTTCCAAGATAGCTTGACCAGTGATATTGCCACCACTGGTTTGCTCCGCGATCAAGGCGACAATTTTCGAAAGCATTTCGTCTGATTGATCGCCACTACCCAAAGCAACGATTTTTTCCAACGTCACTTCGTCACTGGTGAGCGTGCCGGTTTTGTCGACACACAACAAGTTGAGCAGCGCCATGGCTTCGATAGCTGACAATTTTTGTGGCAAGACTCTAGCTTGCGCTAATTTGATCGAACCAAATGCCAAGAGCAATGAACTTGCCAGCAGCAAACCCTCTGGCACAACGGTCACGGCCGCCGAGGTGATAGTTTTTAATATCTGCACCGAGTCCTGACCAGATGTCATGTAAGCGATGAAAATCAACGCTGCCAGCCCAAACGCACCAAACGTCAAAAAGCTAATGGCGCGCTGAATCGCCCGCTGCAGGGGAGTTAGCTCTGGCTTGTACTGTTTCAGCACTTGACTGATGACACCAGCTTTCGTGTCCGCACCAACTGCCGTTACGCGAGCTTCGCCAGAGCCAGCCAACACAGTAGTTGCTGCCCAAGCTGCGTCGCCAACGCTTTTTTCTACCGCCGCTGATTCGCCAGTCAACATACTTTCGTTTAGTTCCAAGCCTTTGACCTCCAGCATCTCCACGTCTGCTGGCACTTCATCACCAGCGATCAGCTGAATCTTGTCACCAACCTGTAACGCATCATACGCCACTTCCGTCATAGAACCATCAGCCGACAACAGCCGTGCCCGCGGTTGACTCATCAACTCTAGTCTCTTGAGCGCCCGTTTGGCGCGAATTTCCTGGACGATACCAATCAACGAATTTACCACAATCACCACTGAGATGAACCACGCATCGCGGTACTCCCGAGCATAAATCAACGCACCCGCCAGCAGGAAAATCGCAATAACAATCGGCGAAAACAAATTACGACGAATAATTTCCCAGTAGCCGTTCATTACTTGGCGCGGACCTTCCTGTAAGCAAACCGTGCACCCACTCGCCATTCGCCGTGAACGTCAGGATCAAACTGATGGATTTCACCATTTTTGATCTCTGAAACCACTGCCAGGGCAGGGTTATATGGCGCCAAGGTTCGGTAAAAAATCAAATCCTCCTCGGACTGTACCGTCATGCCAGGGAATACTTCTTGAAATTTTTGACGACCAAGGATATCAAAATAATCCGGTTGGTATTTAGGCGGATAGAACTCGTCCAACCTGAGTCCCATGCGCACTGCTATTTTCTTGACATCCGCCAGCGTCATGTTAGACGACGCGCGCAAATAGAGTAGCAACTGATTGTTCGATGCCATAAATACCGTCGCTTGAGCCGTACGGCCAACGTCAGCCAACGGCAAGATAAATCGCTTGACTGAGACATCAACATCAAACGCTTCGCTGATTAATGCTTCCAACTCCGACGCGGTCACTGTAGGCTTCATGGCTTTATTTTACCATTTTCAATCGCACGCGTATACTGTAAGTATGGATTTTTCTACACGCTACGCCAGCCTCAACGCCAATCAACGTTCTGCTGTCGACAAAATTCACGGACCGTTGTTGGTTATCGCAGGTCCTGGCACTGGCAAAACTGAGCTCTTGAGCATGCGAGCTGCCCACATATTGCGCCAAACTGACACCTTGCCAAACAATATCTTATGCCTAACCTTTACTGATTCGGGTGCGGTCAATATGCGCCAGCGATTGCAGCAAATCATCGGCGAAGATGCCTACAAAGTAGCCATTCACACCTTCCACAGCTTCGGCTCAGAAATTATCAACACCAACCGACAATATTTCTTCCGCGGCGCAGATCGGCAGCCGACTGACGAGCTGACACAGCAACAGATTCTACAAGAAATTTTCGAAGCCATGAGCTGGGACAATCCGCTCAACGCCAAAAATAATGATGAATTTATCTACCTCAAAGAAACGCTCAAAACTATTTCCGAATTCAAAAGCAACGGTCTGACCTCTGAAGAGATACAACACATTTTGGACGATGTGGAACAAACGGTCACAGCAATTTCCGAGGCCATCGCGCAGCTTTTCCAAACCACCATCAAAAAATCAACTATCCCAGCATTTGCCAACGCCGCAGAGGTAGCAGCAACCATCGCCCCACAGTCTCTGCCAACAGCCATCACACCATACGCCAACGTGCTAGCGCTCAGCATGGCCAATACCGCACAAGAGGCCTTGGAGAATGACAGCACCAAACCCATCACCGCCTGGAAAAATGCGTGGTGTAAGAAGAATGCAGCAGGGGAGTTTGTCTTAAAGGACAGTGAATCAATCACTAAACTGCGTGCCGTCACTCACGTGTACGACCAATACCGCAGCGCACTGGCACAGCGCGGATTGTTTGACTATGACGACATGATTTTAAATGTACTAGATGCCTGCAAACACCAGCCAGATCTAAGGGCAAACCTCCAGGAACAATACCAGTTCATCATGGTTGACGAATTTCAGGACACCAACCTAGCACAACTACAACTATTATTTAATCTGACTGGCGACGAGCCTGAGCCAAACATCATGGCAGTCGGCGACGACGACCAGGCCATTTTTAGCTTCCAAGGCGCCAATGTCGGCAATATCCAGCGCTTCCGTCAGCACTATCATGACCCAGCCGTCATCGTCCTGACCGACAACTACCGCTCGGCAGAGCAAATCCTCACCACCGCCCGCAGCGTCATCACCCAAGGTAGCGACCGCCTGGAAAACACCATTCCCGACCTATCCAAACAACTCACCGCCCACGCTTCATCATCAGGTGCCACGGTGAACCTTAGTCGCTTCATGACGCCGCTGGATGAAAGGGCAGGTGTTGCTAAACAAATCGCAAAATTCATCGCCTCAGGCACACCGCCTGAAGACATCGCCGTCATATCCCGCCGGCATCACGAACTGATTGAACTCTTGCCTCATCTCTACCAAAATAACATCAGCGTCAACTATGAGCATCATGACGATATCCTGGAACTAGACAGCGTCAAAGCACTGGAGCTCGTAGCCCGCATCGTCATCTCACTTCACGACAATGACCTGACCACTACCAACAGCTTGCTGCCAGAGTTACTGGCG
This sequence comes from uncultured Candidatus Saccharibacteria bacterium, assembly GCA_963535375.1. Taxonomy (GTDB): domain Bacteria; phylum Patescibacteriota; class Saccharimonadia; order Saccharimonadales; family Saccharimonadaceae; genus Nanosynbacter. The sequence goes on from CAUSVT010000006.1 coordinate 37,863, forward strand.
CACCCAGCATTTGGCTTTGCCGCCACGGACATCTGGAAATTAAGCCTGGCAGCCTGGCGCAACCGACAGTTCTGGCTGGAAGCCATGCTCGCTCAAACAACGTTCGAGCCATTGGCTCAGTGGTTGCTAGAGCAAGCCAAAAATACTCCCAACCTCACGCTCGAAGAACACATCGACGAGCTACTAGGCCTCACCGAAACCGCCACCAACCGCGCCCTCTACACCTATTATTTCTCACCAGAAAAATTACAGTCAGACCCAGAAGCCTACCTCACCACCCTAGAAGCGCTGCGCACCTTGCGCCAGAAATTACGTGACCACTACACAGACACAACGCCAACCTTGACACAGCTTCTCCAGTTTATTAATCTTCATCATTTGACCAATACCCGCCTCACCAGCATCAGACCAGCCGCCGAACACAAATCAGGCTCGATCAATCTCATGACCGCCCACAAATCAAAGGGCTTGGAATTTCCGCACGTATTCATCATCGGCGCGACTGACAACATGTGGGGCGAGAAAGTCCGTGCACGCAGCCGGCTCATCCGCTATCCAGCCAACCTACAGCTCCAGCCAGCAGGCAACAACTACGATGAGCGCCTGCGTCTATTCTTCGTCGCCATGACTCGCGCCAAGCAAACTCTACACATCAGCCACAGCCTCACAGACACTAGTGGCAAAGACAATTTGATCGCCAGCTTCCTAAGCTCTCTGGAGTTAGACACGTCAACCATTGAGACCCCTGAGACTGCTGACGCAACTGAGTCACTCCTGACTGATTGGCGTGCCAAGTTGACCGAGCCGCACAACGGAGTGCTACAGGAAGTCTTGACGCCAATCTTACAGCACTATAAACTGTCCGCCACCCATCTAAACAATTTCCTCGACGTCTCACATGGCGGCCCTCAAGGATTTTTGTTAAATAATTTGCTTCATTTCCCGCAAGCCAAAAGCCCATCCGCTGCCTACGGAACCGCTGTTCACACCTGCCTACAACAACTGCACGATAGGTTCGTCGCGGATGGAAACTTGCCACCACGCTCAGAGATTATGCGCTTATACGCTCAAATCTTGGCAGCGCAACATCTGTCACCAGATGACACCAAACTATTCACAGACAAAGGCCAATCGGTCCTGGCTGCTTTTTTGGACGCCAAACAGAGCAGCTTCACCCAGCAACAGCTGGCTGAACTTAATTTTGCCAATCAAAATTCCTTCGTCGGCCAAGCGCAGCTGACAGGAAAGCTGGACCTGGTCGATATAGACAAAACCACGAAGACTATCTACGTCACCGACTACAAGACTGGCAAACCATCGCACTCCTGGAAGGGCACGTCTGATTATGAAAAAATCAAGCTCCACAAATACCGCCAGCAGTTGATATTCTACCAACTCTTGGTCAAATCATCTCGTGATTATAGCAATTTCACCTTCACCGGCGCCCGCCTGCAATTTGTCGAGCCGGACACCAAAACTGGCGATATTCTCAGCCTGGAAAATACGTTCTCCGAGGAGGAATTAGCTGAATTTGCTCGGCTTGTCGGCGTCGTCTGGCGTAAAATCACCACCCTGGACCTGCCAGACATCTCTGGATATTCCGCAGACTACAAAGGTATGCTGCAGTTCGAAAAGGACTTATTGACAGAGGAAATATAAATTATTTTCCATATATTGTTGCTATTTTTTACAGTTCATGTTATGATGTTCATTAGCTTTTGTTCGTGGAGCTAATCTCTCGATTTGACGCCGCAAATGGCATCAAATCCTGACCATGCTTCGCACAAAAGCATGGTTCGAGAGGGGAGTTAGCTCTTTTTCTATGCCGCAACTCGCGGCAGAAAGGGGGTGAGACCCTTGGTGTTTTTCTCTTACCCTGTAGCATCTATCAGTTGCTATGGAGAGTATACCACCACCATGACATGTAATGGCAAGGATCGGCACGTTGCCTACCGGCGCCCCAGTGACGCTGGTAAGCAATTTAAGTGCCCCTATTGCGGACACTTCATGGTGTAACAAGCCCGTAAAGACAGTCGGGGTTTGTGCGACCCCGAAACCACTGACCTCCACGGTCAGCAAAGGGCGTCTGTCCGCCCCTGGGGTGATTCACCCAGCTGGTAGCCCAGAAAAGAATCACAGGACATATAGCTCTAATCGGCAGAGCGCCCACGTCGACAACGGTGTCGGCGCAACGGGAGGTTGCGGGTTCGAGTCCCGCTGTGTCCGCCGTCGCGGTTGCATGCGCAGTCACACGGACTCATCACCCGTGTGAAGCCGTATGTAAGCGAAAAAACTTGGGTGTTTCCGCCACTCCACCCGAGTTTCATTGGCTTCTCATCTTTGTTTTGTGGTCCAATGGCGTACAACAAAGCAAAGCAGGTGTATACCGCTACATCGAGAAGACCAATGTTTTCAACACAGAATGGTCAGGGTGTGCCAGGTTTGGGAGACAGGGCATTCGAAGTCCACCGTCTCGCGGGTTCGACTCCCGTCACATCCACTGAGATGGCACAATGGCGTGTCATCTCTCCCTCCCCGGGTTCGCGAGATTCACTCGTGGCAGTTTTTCTCACCGTCGAGATCAACTCCGAGCAGAACCGCTTGAGCCCACCAGCGCCCCTCATTCTCAATGGCGAGAGTGAGGGGTTTTCTCCTTTTTTGTGGTAAAATAACAGAGATGACATCATTTTGGGACAACCTACCGCAGCCGTTTTTCATCTTGGCACCCATGGAAGCCGTCACTGACGTGGTGTTTCGTCATGTCGTGAAACAGGCGGGCGCGCCCGACGTGTTTTTCACGGAGTTTGCCAATGCGACCGGCTGGGTGCACGCTGGTGATAAAGCCATCGCTGGGCGGCTCGTCAAAACTGACGACGAACATCCACTAGTCGCCCAAATCTGGGGCGGCGAGCCAGGCGATATGGAGCAATTTGCCGCTCACTGTGCCAAGCTCGGCTTTGACGGCATCGACATCAACATGGGCTGTCCCGCCAAATCCGCCATTAAAAGCGGGGGCGCAGCGCTGATTCGCCGACCCGACGTAGCAGTTGCCGCCATCGCCGCCGCCAAAACTGCTGGGTTACCGGTCAGCGTCAAAACCAGGCTGGGCTACACGTATGTTGACGAATGGCGAGAATGGCTGACGACGTTACTTGAGCAGGACCTCACCAACCTGACCATCCACCTCCGCACTAAAAAAGAAATGAGCAAAGTTCCAGCGCACTACGAGCTTATCGACGACATCGTCAAACTACGCGATGAAATCGCTCCGCAAACTCTCTTGACTATCAACGGCGACGTCCGCGACCGAACCCACGGCAAAGAATTAGTCAGAGCCCACCCAGGCCTCAACGGCGTCATGATCGGACGGGGAATTTTCAGCAATCCGTTTTGCTTTAGGAGGGCAATTGAACTATCCTCAGTCGAGGAAGCTGTGACGGGCGCGTCAAGCTCCGTCAGCCGAACGCCACGGGCTGGCGAAGCCACCCGTAAAGAGTCCTCCGAGACAGAGGACAGTTCAACTATTCATCACAAGTCTGAACTAATTGCCTTACTATACTACCACCTCGACCTCTTCAACCACTACCAATCAACCCTCGGCCGCCCCTACGAAACCCTCAAACGCTTCTTCAAAATCTACATCCGCGACTTCGATGGTGCCAAGGAACTGCGCGACCAGCTGATGCATACCAAGACGACCGACGAGGTGCGATCAATACTTGCACACAACGATCGTCCACATTATACTTATTGACATGACAACAAAAAAACAAAAACTACAAAAACAACAGACTATAGACAGATGGATCGTCATAGCATTATGGGTAAGTGCTATCTGGTTCTCGCTCGCACGTGGATTCATTACTGGCGTCGGCGGTTGGGTACTAGCACTACTTGGCCCGTGGGCGCTTATCGTTAGCTGTATCTGTGTTGCAATCATCTCCCGACAAATGAAAAAACGTCATGCATCAAAAGACCATCTCACCACAATAGTACGTGTTTCCTTTATCGTCATGTCAATCTCATTATTTATCTGCGGCCTTGCAATGCCTGATTTTAGCGACATAGAGACCTTTTCAACCTTATCCGTGTATACAAATAACGCTATTTCATTTGAAACATCAAAAGCTATCGCCATCATCTCAGGGTTTGTAGTAGTTCTGTCTCTATTCGTGGCTGTTACTTTTGGCATCGCTGAAGACAGAGAAGAGACGACGGAAGACGTCGCTATTTAGATTAGTATTAATTAGAGTCTTAGCGCTATACGCAAATTGCTTGAAAAAATATAATGCTTATGGTATAATAGTAATATGGATGAAATTAGCAGAGTTCCATTATCATCTATCAATCCCGAGCAAACAACAAAGGGCTTAACGCCCCGATTACAGCAACTACCAATGGATCATCTGTTATTAGTTTCTGACAATCATGAAACCGTAGACTCTTCAACGACAGCCGCCATGCTTAGCCCAAGAGAAGATTACGAAACAGGACGCGATAATAGCGTACAAAAAGTACATTTCGCAGACCTGTCTACATTAGGCGATAATGAGATACTCAGCACTCAACCAGTTGCCATCAAGCCTTTTGATGTCGAATGGCTAGCCACGCGTGATTATCGTACAGCCATAAAACTCAATGAGGGCGGACATGTAACATTCGAGCCAATCGGCTTTTTACGAAAAGAAGATGAGCAGGGCAAAAATAAAATCTGCACTATAACAAAGTTGAACAAGGCGTGACAAGCTGTGATAACATTCTATGGGGAAATAACGAGCGCCAAAGACCTGCTGATTCTAGTATATCTCTAACACTCGGTATAGCGGCACAAAGCCTCATAATACTCCATGACCGAGGATTGCATCATGGTGATTTTCAAGTCAAGAACACAGCCTATGATATAACCCAGCAGCCACGTATTATCGACCTGACTAGTGTAAAGAAACAAAACGACCCATATAAATTTAGCGAAGATTTGTCGTTATATCTAAGCTCGCTATCACGATATGGCAAGCAGACGCCCTACCCAACAGAAGAGCAGGTCGAAGATTTATTCCTGCGGCCATATCATGATCAGATTGACAATATATTTCCTCACAGCAAAAGACAGACGATGCGTAAAATCATCGCCTGCCTAGCTATCAACATTAATGATGTGATGAACGATCGCTACTAGCGTCGTCGCTTGTGCCGCTGCAGATCAGCCACCTTCAGCCGCACCAAGTGTCGGTCGATGAGCTGTTTGGCTTTTTCGCGCTCTATTTGGTCGTCGGCGTTGTCACGCGCTGCGATGGCTCGCTCTAGTGCCGCCTGGGTTTCCGCCTCGATGATGTCGTCACCATGGTCAGCCTCGTCAACCAAAATCCGCACACCCGTTTGATCAATCTCTACCACACCGCCGGAGATAGCAAAGAATTCTTCTTCCTGCGTCTCCTTGGTGCGACGGACAGTGATGACGCCGTCCCTCGCCACCGTCACCAGCGGCTCGTGGCTCGGTAGCACCGAAATTTCGCCGTCAATGGTCGGGATGGTTACCGAATAGACCGCCTCATCGAGCTTGACACCACCGAGCGTTACTAGCTTCAAATTCATCAGGCTAGTCCTTCTTTGCCTCTGGTTGCTTTGCGCTTTCAGCGTCGCGGGCTACCTGGTCGGCCAATGTGCCTTGCACCATATAGAACCAGCTTTCCGGCTTGTCGTCGTATTTACCAGCCAAAATGTCGGCAGCGTCGCGGATGGTGTCCTCTAATTTGACGTACACGCCTGGGTTACCAGTAAACTTCTCAGCCACGTGGAATGGCTGCGCCAGGAAGCGCTGGATGCGGCGAGCCCGAGCGACGATCTGCTTCTGGTCGTCTGACAATTCTTCCATACCGAGGATGGCAATGATATCCTGCAACTCTTTATACTGCTGCAGCACTCGCTGCACTTCGCGCGCCACGCGGTAATGTTCCTCACCGACAATTTCTGGATCGAGCGAATTAGAACTGGAATCCAACACGTCAACGGCCGGATAGATACCAATTTCTGTCAAAGCACGGTTCATCACGATGGTGGCGTCCAGGTGGGCGAAGGTCGTCGCTGGCGCTGGGTCGGTCAAGTCGTCAGCTGGCACATACACCGCCTGAACAGAGGTGATCGAACCCTTTTTCGTCGAGGTAATGCGCTCCTGCAGGGCACCCATTTCTTGCTGCAAGTTCGGCTGATAACCCACGGCGCTTGGCAGTCGGCCCAGCAACGCTGACACCTCAGCACCAGCCTGGGTGTAGCGGTAAATATTGTCGATAAACAGCAGCACGTCTTTGCCTTCGTCACGAAAGGCTTCAGCCATCGCCAAACCCGACAATGCCACGCGCAAACGCGCTCCAGGCGGCTCATTCATCTGACCAAACACCAGCGAAGTCTTGTCCAACACACCAGCTTCTTCCATTTCGTAGTACAGGTCATTTCCTTCGCGAGTACGCTCACCGACGCCAGCAAACACCGAGTTACCAGAGTGGAACTTGGCAATGTTATTGATCAGCTCGGTGATTAGGACAGTTTTACCGACACCAGCACCGGCGAACAGACCAGCTTTACCACCTTTGGCCAGCGGGGCGATCAGGTCAACAACCTTGATGCCGGTTTCCAAAATCTCCGTCTTGTTTGACTGCTCGGAAAGATCTGGAGCAGGGCGGTGAATTGGTGCGGTTTTGCCCTTTGGCTGCGGTTTCTCGTCAATCGCTTCACCAACCACGTTGAACATGCGCCCTTGAGTCTCGGCGCCCACTGGCACAGAAATCGGCGCACCAGTCGCCACCACTTCCGCACCGCGAGCCAAGCCGTCAGTCGACGACAGCGCAATCGTTCGCACCGTGTGCTCGTCGAGGTGCTGCGCTACTTCCAGCACCAAGGTCTCTTTGCCGTTCTTGACATGCAGCGCATCGTAAATTGCCGGTAATTTAACGTCGCGTGGAAATTCCACATCGACCACCACGCCAACGATTTGAATAATTTTTCCTAGTGTTTTACTCATCATTTCCTCCTTTAATCTTGCTCATATCTCCATTTATCACTTGACAGTCAATTGCCATCAAATCTTCAGCAAAGGACGACTTTGCGTCAATTGGGTGTAGCGCGTACACTGGCTTTCCGAGCGCAAATGCCCAGCCAGCCTCAAAGAAACACGACGCACCAATATAGCCATTGCCACGTTCATCATCAAAATTCGCCAGCAGCAAAGCATCACTGCCTTGCAATCGGCTCATGTGTTCATCAATATACTGCCGCTTCGTCAGGCCTTCCTCAGTCTGCGGCAATATAGCTTGATGACCTGCCGCTTCCAACGAATCCTGCAGCGCAGCAAATTTATCTGTATGACGCATCGATGCTGAAACTAGGATTATCATTGTTCCATCGCCTCCACACCGCCAGAAATCTCTGCCAATTCCTGGGTAATCGCACCCTGACGAGCCTTGTTCATCGCCAGTGTCAGATCGTCCACCAGATCAGAAGCATTATCCGTTGCATTCTTCATGGCCATCATCCGCATAGAGTGCTCACTAGCACGAGCGTCCAATAGCGCTTGAAACAGTCGCGCGCCCGTCAGACGGTAGGCGACGGCGTCCAGTACTTCTGGGATGCTTGGCTCGTACTTGGCGTCGGAAACCGTGTTCGAAACTTCACTTGGGTCGATCAAGGCTTTGGTTCCCGCTGGCAATAACCGCGACAACTCCGCTGTCTGCACCATGCTATTCACAAAACGCGTATATACCAGCGTCACGGCGTCAACTTCACCATTCTCAAACATACTGATGGCAGTGTTTAAAATCGTGTGAAAGGTCAGCCCCGTCGGTTGGTCTGGCAAATTATCATAACTACCGACCACTTCAGTGTCTTTCAGGCGCGAGGCGAACTGCGAAGCCCGGCGGCCAACTGTCAAGGTCAAATTCTCAATGCCGCGCTCATCATCACGCTTCAGTAACTCCAGATATTTCTTCAAGACGTTAGTGTTATACGCACCAGCAAGGCCTTTGTCGCTGGCGATGACGATAATCAAGCGCTTAGTGATTTTGCGGCGCTTGAACATTGGGTGATTATCCGTCGCACCTTGGCTCGCCAAGTAACTCAGCAACTCTTCAGCCGCCATAGTATAAGGAGCCGAGGCCTTGTCCGCTTCTTGCGAACGACGCATTTTACTGGCCGCCACCAATTGCATCGCCTTGGTGATCTGCTTGGTCGAGTCCACCGAGCGAATGCGATTTTTCAGCGCACGAGTACTCGGCATGGATTACTCCTCAAATCCTTTCGCTGCCACCTGCGTTGCCTCGTCAATGACCTGGAGTTGCTCGTCAGTTGGCTTTGCACCCTTATTAAGTTCACGCATTGCGTCTTTAGCGTTATTCCAAAGTTGCGTCAATAGGGCAGCCTGTGCTTCCTTAATTTTAGCGACCGGCACATCGTCAAAGGCACCGCTGGTTACTGCGTGGATACTGACAAATTGCTCCCACACGCTCATCGGCTGGTACTGCGGCTGCTTCAGTAGCTCAGTTAGGCGCTGACCACGGTCAATTTGCGCCTTGGTTGCATCATCCAGATCTGAGCCAAATTGTGCAAATGATGCCAATTCACGGAACTGTGAAAGACCGAGCTTCAGGTTACCACCAACTGATTTAACCGCCTTGGTCTGAGCAGCACCACCGACACGGGAGACCGATAGACCGGCAGAAATCGCCGGGCGAATACCTTGGTAGAACAAGTCAGTCTCTAGAAAAATCTGACCGTCGGTGATGGAAATAACGTTGGTCGGGATGTATGCTGAGATGTCACCAGCCTGCGTCTCGATGATCGGCAAGGCAGTCAGTGAGCCAGCACCCAATTCATCTGACAACTTGGCTGAACGCTCCAGCAGGCGAGAGTGTAGGTAGAAGACATCACCCGGGTAGGCCTCACGTCCTGGTGGACGACGGAGCAACAGCGACATCTGACGATACGCCACGGCGTGCTTGGTCAAATCGTCATAAATCATCAGCGCGTGGCCGCCGTTGTCACGGAAATATTCACCCATGGCCGTACCAGCATATGGTGCCAGATACAGCAGGGAAGCCGCGTCCGACGGGCTGGTCGCCACCACGATGGTTTGTTCCATCACGCCTTCTTCTTTCAGGCGATCAACCAACCGGGCAATCTTTGATAATTTCTGTCCAATCGCCACGTAAACGTTGACCACGCCGGTCTTTTGCCGCGCCTGGTTGATCATGGTGTCGATGGCAATGGCCGTCTTTCCTGTCTGGCGGTCACCGATGATCAGCTCGCGCTGCCCGCGACCGATTGGGAACATGGCGTCAATTGACATGATACCAGTCATCAGCGGCTCGTGCACCGACTTGCGGCCCATCACGCCGATGGCTGGGCGCTCAATCAGCCCACGTTTTTTGGTCTTGATAGCTGGTCCGCCATCCAGCGGCCGACCGAGCGGGTCAACCACGCGGCCGAGCAGCTCCTCGCCAACTGGCACATCCAGCACCGCACCCTTGCGGCGGACGCTGGCGCCAGCCTTGACTTTTTCTTCACCGCCGAGGATCACCGCACCGATTTCATCTTCCA
>CAUSVT010000007.1:0-28739 GCA_963535375.1 uncultured Candidatus Saccharibacteria bacterium
CTGATGGGTAGACGGTGGAGTCGACCATAACGAGGATGACGTCGGCCGCGGCGGAGGCGTCAGCGATTTGGTCTTGGATGGTGGCTTCGAATTCGTCTTCAGCGGGTTTGAGGCCGGCGGTGTCGATGAGCCAGAATTCGGCGGTTGTGCTCGCGTCAGTCACAGCCTCCTCGAGAGATGAAGTGCGGCGCTTATATGAAACTTTGCCGACGACGTTGTCGCGGGTGGTGCCGGCTTCGCGGGCGACGATGGCGGTGCGGGCGCGCGTCAAGCGATTGAACAATGAACTTTTGCCAACGTTAGCTTGTCCGATGATGGCGACGGTGGGTAATTTATGAGACATAATTACGCCTATTATACCAGAGGCGCGGGGATTTGGCGAGGATGAGCGGTATGCGAAATGGGGCTGACCTTAGCCTATTGGAGTGGGCGTTGCGGTAGCGGCTGGTGTTGGGCTGCTTTCTGGTGTTGGTGAAGCGGTGCACTCGGGACTGTTAGGAACTGCTGTTATGCCACCTTGCCCGTAGTAATTATAATATTTGTATAGTAGCGTGGTACCATCACAACCTTTCTCTACGGATGATATTGCACGCTTGCAGTCAGGTTCATCAAGACAGTTCTGGTCAACAGTCTGCCAATCGATATTGGACTGGTTGGTTGAGTCTAGCTCCGGGCTGATTGTGGATCCTTCTGTAGTTGCCGTTGGTGCTGTTTCTGATATTGGTGCACCGCAGCCTGATAAAGCCAGTGCAGCGCTGGCTACTGTGCCGAGCACGACTCCTACTTTTTTCTGCAATGACTCGACATTAGTTTCGATTGAAAATCTGTTACCTTCTCGCATGGTATGTCCTCCTAATATCTATACGATATACCAATTATTGATCTGCTGTCAAATTACTTTCTTGGAATTCCCCGCGTTTGATGTTACCAAGGGCGTAATTGCCAAAGTCTGTGCGGTGGAGCTTGGCAACAGTGTAGCCGAGGGCAGCAAAGGTGCGGCGGATTTGGCGGTTGCGACCTTCGCTCATCTGGACGATCCAGCGGTGGTCGTCGCCGTCGTGCTGGCGTTCGAGCGTCAAGCGACTGGGCCCGTCAGGTAGTTGCACGCCAAAGTCATTGATCATTTGCCGGTGGAGCGGCTGCAGCGGCTGGTCGAGCGTCACGAGATAGCGCTTGATTTTATAAAACGATGGGTGTGTCATTTGATGGGCAAAATCCCCGTCGTTGGTGAGGAGGATGAGCCCAGAACTGTCTTTGTCGAGGCGACCGACGGGCTTGAGGTGATGGAGGTCTTTCGGTAATAATTCGTAAATAGTCGGTACGCCGCCCTGAGAGGCACGCGAACAGAGGTAGCCGACGGGTTTGTGGAGGAGAATGAGCTGGTGGGTTTGGGCGGTGAGTCGTTTGTTGCCGTGGCGAATGATGTCGGTGGTGGTGATGCGTTGGCCGAGTTTGGCGGGCTGGTCGTTCACGGTGACCCTGCCCTGTTCGATCAGCTCGTCAGCCTGGCGGCGCGATACACCAAGCGCCAGCGCCACGAATTTGTTGAGGCGCTGGGCGGGTTCATGAGTCGGTGTGGTATTGTCTGACATTTATGCTTGTGGTTGTGCTGGTGGAGGAGTTTGCGGCGGTTGTGGCGGCTGAGACGGAAGCGGATGCAGGACTGGAGCTGGTGGCGTATGAGTCGGCGCAGCGTTTGTTGGCGCTTGCGGAGCTGGACTGATTACCGGTACTGCTGGAATAGTTGGAGCTGGTTGTCCTGGAGTGGCGGCACTTTGCAAGCTTTGTGGAGCTTGAAGCACTGGTGTCGTCACGGGAATGTGAGTAGGCTCTGCTGGAGTTTCAGGAGCTGGGGCAGCTGTCAACGTTGGAATGGTCTCTTCTGGAGTTTTATCAGTTTGCGGAGCTGGTGCTGTTTCCTCTGGAGTGTTGTCAGGTGTGACTGACTGTGGTTTAAGATTTGGAATACCTTCTAATTCTTGTTCCATGAGCTTGGCGACATCTTCTGTCGGCGTCAGGCTGGCACCTTCAAGCGGGCGGATGACACGCTCACCTAAGTTGGCAGGGCGCGGTGCTGAAGATGAGAAAGGCGCAGTTGGTTGCGGCAAGGTAGCTGGCGCTGGTGCAGCAGCTTGCAATGTTGGCTGTGGTGACAATGCTGAGACATCAGGCCGGACCGGCGGCATTTGCGGTGACTGTGGCATAGCTGGCGCTGGCTGAGGTGCTGCTGGCTGGGCGGCTGGTTGCGGTTGCGGCGCTGGCGTAAGTCCCGGAACATCGCCCAAAACTTCGTGGACCGTGCGTACGACGTCTTCGATGCCAACTTGGGATTTCACAAGATAGCGGTCGGCGCCTAATTGTTCACCACGAGCTCGTTGGTCTTCTGAGGACAAGGCGGTCATGATGATCACTTTGATGTCTTTGGTTTCGGTGGCAGACCGCAAAATATCCAGCATGTCAAAGCCAGAAATTTTCGGCATCATCACGTCACTCAGGATGAGCGCTGGGCGTTCTTTGATGGCCATGGCGAGCGCTTCTTCGCCATCACCTGCGGACACGATATCGTATCCTTCTGCTAATAATCGTACGCCATAGATTTCGCGTAAACTTTTGTCATCTTCAACGAGTAAAATTTTTGTCATATCTACTACCTACTATACGATATTATTATTAAAATTGCTATCATTCTTATGCTTTTATGAATTATTGGTTCTCCGCGGTATGCTGATGGCGCGACGGCTGGTCTCTAGATGATGTTCGATGTCGGCAAGCGTGGCGTGTTCTGGGCTGGTTGGTGTTGGTTGCGGCTGTAGTGGCTGGTTGGGCTGGACAGGTGGCTCAGTGACCGGGGCAGGTTCAGTTAGCTGCGGAGGCTGTTCTATCGGTTGCTGAGACTGAGGTGTCACTGGCGGCTCAGCGGGTGTGACGACAGAAGCTACTGGAGTTTGCGGTTGATGGTACTGAACTGATGCTGGCTGCAAGGATGCTTCTTTGTGAGCGGCTTCCTCTTTGGAAATTCGCGGTATTTCCAGAAAGAAAGTGCTTCCCTTACCGTACTCGCTCTCGACACGTAAATCGCCCGACATGCTTTCGGCGAGTCGGCGGGACAGGTACAGTCCCAGACCAGTACCGCCGATTTCGCGAGTGGCTGAATTGTCAACCCGATAAAACTTTTGGAAAAGATGCGGCACGTCTTCTGCGGGGATGCCTAGGCCAGAGTCCATCACACTGACAACCACCTTTGACGAGTCGCCAGTGACGTCAACCACCACCTCGCCTTCTTTGGTGTATTTAATGGCGTTTTCTATGAGGTTGGCGGTAATTTCCCGGAAATGGTCGGGGTCAACAAAGGCGTAATAAATGGGCTGCAGATGTTGGTCAGCGGAGTCTTTGGCTAGCGCGTGCGGCCGAAACGAATAGAGCAGATTTTTCTCGGCGGCTTTGTGCGCCAGACCCTCAAAGATGTCTGCCACAAAATCAGTTACGTTGAATAGCTTTGGTTCATCTTTGAGGCGTCCGTCCTCGGCTCTACTGATATCCAGCAGGTCTTGAAATAACCGGCCCAGGTGTTGAGCGGAGGCGTGCGCTTTGGTGATGAAGTCGCGTGCTTTGTCGTCAATTTGGGCGGTGGCTGGGTTGAGCGCCAGACCCAGATACCCCTCGATGGAAGCCACAGGCGTGCGCATTTCGTGGCTGGCAGTGGAGATGAACTCGGCTTGTTCTCGCTCCTCGGCGCGCTCTTTGGAGATGTCGCGAAACACGATGATGACGCCTTCTTTTTGTGGGCCTATGGGAGAACTGACGATAGTGATCGGCAGTCGTTTGTCTGAAGAGGTTTTGAGAAATAGGTTGTCGCTGTGGGTGGGCTGGTTTGAAGACAATGCTTGAGCAACGGGATGTTTGCCCTCTGGGATGTCAGATCCGTCCTTGAGCACCAGTTTGAGGACGCTCTGCCAACTTAAACCCAAAGCGTCGCCTTTGTCCCAGCCGATCATCTGTTGCGCGGCTGGATTGATGAGCTCAATGATGCCGTCATTGGAAATAGCCATCACGCCGTCGTCGATGGTATTGATGACAACATCAGATTTACCCTCGGCGGAGGTTAGCCTATTTTCCAGTTCAGTAAATCGATCGTCGAGTTTTTTCTGCGGTTGGTATCGCCATAGAACGATGCTTAGGACGAGTGGCATGATGCCAAGCACCGCGCTGATGGTTATCTGTTCCAGCGTCAGTGGTGTTTCGAAATGAATCATGGCGATGTGCGCCACGACCAGCAAGATGATACCGCCAGTCAGCCACAACCCAAATACCGCAGCAAAAACGGTCACCATGAGCCAGAGGCTGGTAAATGGAGAATAGATGCCGCCGCTGGTGGCGATGAGTGTGGCGATGGTGATGATGAGCGACGCATAGGTGGCGCATGCCAGGTAGGCGCGTTGTTTTTTGGGCGTCCAAACACAGAGACCAAGCGCCCAAACTGCGGACAATACGCTGATGGCGGCGGCTAGGTTGGTCACTGAATCACCAATAGTAAAGCGATAATTGCCAGGCAAAAAGCGAGCTGATGCGTACGTGAGGAGAATGAAGAGATTGACTAGTAGCGAGGCTTTGCTGAGACGGCGCAGCCAAAATTTGGAAAATGTTCTGTCAGACTGCCCCACCCTCGATTCTTTCATGATATTAAGTATAGCGTCAAACGGTGGTAAAACGCAAGCGCGTCTCTGTTGGCTGGCGCGGCGGTATAGACAAAAGCGGCTACGTCGTGGTATGATGCTTAGTACTGGCCTCATCGTCTAGCGGTTAGGACACCGGGTTCTCATCCCGGCAACCGGGGTTCGATTCCCCGTGAGGTCACCAATATAGAATCAAGAGGCTCTTTGGAGTCTTTTTTGTTTATCCTTCAATCTGTAAACATGCTCAAAATCTTGCCATATGCGGGCAAATTTATCCATAAAATTGAGAGACGGGCTGAAGCGCATCTGTTAAATTACAGTATAAAACCGGTATCCTGCAGCTCTGGTGGCTTTGGCAACATGAGCATACTTTTTACAAAGATGTTTGGTATAATGATAACGGTTTAATATATATGCCAAATCGGAAGGCGCTGGTTGTGTTTGTAGTTTTGCCCGTAAAACGACTTGCATTAATGTTTAGGGCAAAACTTGATTTGTGAATAGACTAGATACCTTACGGTGTTGTTTTAATTCGGAGAGGAGTATAAGTAGTGGATGAAGAAACATTTGATCGAGTATATGGTGGAGCTGTCAAAAATATGTCAAGCCTTGAGGAAAATGAAGAACATAAAAGCCGTACAGAAAAAAATAAAGCGGACACGAAGCTAAAAGAGCAGCAGCTCGCCTTACAACAGAAACAGCAAGAAACTAATAGTTTGATAGCTATAGGAGGACTTACACTAGGTAGCGTGCTAGTCATTATATTAGCTGTATATCTGTTTGCAAAATTACGCAAAACAAAAAGAGCTAAACAGTTATGATATTAGCCTGTGATAATAAGATGAGAAAATAGTAACTACATATAAGTCAAAATAGCCCAAAACATGGTGCACATCATTTTCATGCTGGGGCTAAATATTATCCATTATTTATTTTCAGCCAGTCATCTCATCTATGGTTGTTATAGCATACTTTTAGCTACTCGCCCAGCTGCTCAATCACCTCCAGTAGTTTTCGAGGCGTGATGTCGGCTTTGATGAGGTAGCCGTCGATTCTAGGCAGTAGCTGCGACTTGGACTGGTCGTCTTGCTCAAAGTTGGTCATGATGAGGATCTTGCTGTTAGGCACCAGATCAGTTTCGCCGTTTCTGAGGGCGTCCAAGATCTGATCGCCACGCTGTTCTGGCAACATCAAGTCCAAAATGATCAAGTCGTACGGTTGGTTACGCGCCGCCACCAAACCGTCGTTACCGTCCACCATCCAGGTGACGGTGTAGCCAGCACGCTCCAGGCTGCGCACGTACATTTCGCCGATAAATCTGTCGTCTTCGATGCATAAAATTGTTTTGATCGCCATGATTACTCCCTATACATTTTGTGATTTTTTATCCACCCGCCGTCAGTGCGAATGAGCCGATTGTTTAGCTGGCCGTCTTCTAATAATTTTTCTTTCACCGAGGCATAGACGGGGATGGTGAAAGAAAAAATTGAGCCCTGGTTCTCTTGGCTGCGTGCGGAGATGCTGCCGCCGTGTGACTCGACAAAGGCTTTACAGATGTATAGGCCGATACCAGTGCCGGCCACTGTCTCGCGTGATCGGTGTGAGCGGTAAAATTTGCGAAAGAGGTTTTTGATCACACCAGCTGGCATGCCGACGCCGTTGTCTGAGACGGAAACTTCTACAAATTCGCCTTTTTGCACGGCAGAAACTTGGACAACTCCGCCTTCGAAGCTGTATTTGATGGCATTGTCGATGAGGTTGGAAATCACTTCCCCAATGCTACCACGGTCGGCTGCTACGGTCGGTAAATCGCTGGGGATGGATACATTCAACATGCGGTGCTGGGCTGAGGCGCGCAGCTGCATGTCGTCAGCGATGGTGGCGTAAATGGCTTCCAACGTGTCTTCGCGCAGATGCACGTACAAGTGGTGCCGATCGAATTTTGAGACGTTGAGGATGTTATTGATATAGCTGGACAAGCGATTAGCGGAAACGGTCAGACGATTGAACAATTGTGGCTCATCATCCCGCAGGCGGTCGTGAAGTTCGTGCTCCAAGATGTCCAAGTAGCCGCGAATGACGGTAATGGGTCCACGGAGTTCGTGCGCTGCAAAGGCGATGAAATTGAGGTCTTCTTCCTCAGGCAAGTATTTGGCTGAGCGATCAAAGAGGATAATGACCGTTTCGCCAGTTGCTCCTTTTTCGTAGGAAGCGCTGACGTCATAGAACTTTTGTGGCGCGGGGGTTTTGGATTGAGCTGGTACGCGTGTCCACTGGTGGTGAGCGGTGATGTTGTCTTTGGCGACTTCTTGGATCCACTCATTGATGGAAATTTCATCAATAAAGTCTAGCCCCAACGTCAGTACGCCGTCCATGTCGGAGACCACAGGCGCGGTCTCATTGGCAAAGATGATGTTTTTTTGGTGGTCCAATACGACGATGCCGCACGGCGTGTGATTGAACGACTGAATGATGGCGTCAAGTTGAGATGAAGCTTTTTTGGCAGTTGGCTTGGCTGGCGCGCCGTTGGTATATATAGCCTCAAGCACAGTCTGAAAACCAGTGCGTGCGTGTGCTGGCGAGTTGATCTTGGCTGGCTTTTCGGCGGTCAGCTCCCCTGTTTTGTAGGCTGCGGCGTAGAGGACGTCACGCATCGGTTTGCTAATGAATGGTGTGATGGTGATGGCGCCGATGATGCCTCCGACTGCGCCGAGCAGGATGATGATATACCAATTAACTTCAACGGCCGCCAGGTTCGTCAATATGAGATGAGTGATGGTCGCAAAAGCAGCAGCGACGCCGACAGGCAGCAACAATAGCAATACCGACCGACGCATGTAATATCGATTGTAGTCGCGAATCGATCGGCGACGGGTTACTGCCATGCAATACTTCCTCGCCCCGGTGTAAAGGCGGCGATCCACGTCTGGCCGCGGTTCAACGCGATGTCTTTGCCGGCGGCGTCGACCAATTTCAATTCGGCACTTTCGTTGTCACGCTTCCAGGTGGCTTGAGCCACAACGCCGTTTTGGAAAATATACGCTTTGCCAGTGCCAACAGTGATGACATCCTCGTACCCTTCGCGGCTGCCTGGGCGATGTTCGACGTTCACTTCCAGTGCTACGATGCTGTTTGGTGTAATTTGCCCAGCCTCGGCGTCATTGTGTGGCTGCCCTGCTAGTGTGCGAGCGTAGGTATTAGAATCTTTGTTGTAGGTGTAATTGGTGTTAAATAGCGGACTACTGAAATTGATGGCAATTTGAGTCGCATTTGGCGTTTCGGCAGGCTTGCCATCGGCACGCTTGAACCCAGTGAATACTGATTCGTTGTGACCTTTGGCAGAGTTGGTTTGGTCAATTTTCTCGCCTGAGGTGTAGGCATTGTGTGGCGCGCGTCGATCATTGGCCCGCCAGTATGAGTTGCCATTGCTGAACTCGTCGATATCGTGATATTTGCCGTTACGAACTGTACTCAAAGCGTTTGCACTACCGCCAACATGGAAAATTGAGGCTTTGTACGGCGTTGACCACTGCAGATAGTACAAGCGCAAGCTGCGCACTGGGCCAATTTTGGCTGGCTTGTTTCCCTGGTACAAGGCGAAGAAACGAGTAATTCCACCTTCAGCCACGGCTTCATAGACGATGCCAGCTTTTGATAGTCCAGACTGTGGTCGCGCGTTAGGGCTGTTCTCAACGATTACACCAGCGACGGGAGCTTTGACGGCATTTGCGTCAGCTACTTCCAGGCCGGTCAGTGCCGAATAGAACTTCTCTTTTGGCTTTTTTGTGCCAGCAAAAAATGGCGAACCGCTGTCTGATTGGACGGAATACATGGCGATGATGAAGATAATCGCAACAACCGCCGCGCCTACGACGAGTGCCAATGCCAAATGGTGTTTGTGGACCCACTGAGTGAACGCTTTAAATTTAGAGTGATTGATGAGTTTATCCTGAGGAATTCGAGGCTTTTCCATATGATTAGTATAGCATGTCGCTTATGCTAATAAAACTAAGACAAGGTGCGTCGGCCTTCGAGTGCGTGCGACAACGTGATCTGATCAGCGTATTCTAGGTCGACTCCCACAGGGATGCCGCGAGCCAGTCGCGAAACAGTCAGCGTCAACCCAGCTTCTTGGATGTATCGCTGCAGAAACAGCGCGGTCGATTCACCTTCTACTGAGGCATTGGTGGCGATGATGATCTCAGTGACGCCGTCATTCTTGATGCGCTCAATCAGTTCGGGAATGTGCAGCTGCTCTGGTCCGATGCCGTCAATTGGCGAAATCGCTCCACCTAGCACGTGGTAGGTGCCGTCAAACTGACCAGTTCGTTCCAGCGCCATGATATCTAATGGCTCTTCGACGACGCAGATGAGCTGGCGATTGCGGCGGCTGTCAGCATAAAGCGGCGATACGTCATCGCCATCGTCAATCAGCGCAAAGGTCACCGGACACGTTTTGACGCGTTGATGCAACTCATTTAGAGCTTGAGCTAACCTTTTGGATTGTCCTGGCTCGCGCCGCAAAGCAGCATAAGCGTAGCGTTCGGCAGTTCGCGGACCAACTCCCGGTAGATTACCAAATTCATCAATCAACGCTGTCAGCGCTTTTGGCAAAATATGAGCACTCATTATTGAGATTAGATGCCCAGGTTACCCAAGCCGCCCATCAATGGCTTCATTGTTTCAGCAGCAACTTCTTGAGCTTTTGCCAAGCCGTCACGCACCGCAATTTGAATCCAGTGCTCAAGCTGTTCGATGTTGTCTAGATCTACCATATCAGGATTAATCTTGACTGATTTGATTTTCAATTCACCAGTGATCTGAACGATGACTGCACCGTCGCCAGCCTCTACTTCGATGATTTCTTTACCGAGTTGTTTTTGTGCTTTACGTAGCTGTTGCAGCATTTTCACCTGATCAAAAGCCATAATGTTCCTCCTTCAATTAACTCACTTATTATACCGCATTATTCACTAAGTTTGTAGACATAAAACCGATCGCCCGCCTCAGCCCAATCATTGGTGATGACGCGCGTGATAGTTCCTGGGATGCCAGTGATATTTTGGCGAGCAGCACGCGTGACGACTACTTCTTCTTGAGCACCCTCTGCTGGCAGGCCGTCGCTGATGGATATTGCTCTATTATGCTTATTCATGTGGTTGGACAAGGCGTCGTACAGCGGTTTTTCGGCAGCTGCTACGACGAATATATATTTCTTGTTTGCGGCGTCGCGCAGTAGTGTGTCACGCACAAGACTCAAATCTTTGGAATGTTCGCGCACGGCGTCGGGTAGATCGTGGTAACTGTGGACGTATCGATTGACACCACTCAGGGTCATGACACCGACCAAGATGATCATCAATACGAGTCCAGTGCCGCGCGCGTATGGGTTCTTTGGGAATAATCGATACCACTCGTACAGCAGTCGTTCTACGCCAGTAGCCAACAAGATAAACATCGGCACAGATATGATCATGTTGACTTGAGGCGCCAGGGCGAGTAGCGGCAATGACAAAAATAGCCAAATGTTGACCACGTAGGACCGAGCGGTGTGCCAGTTGCGGAAAGTGATGATCATGCCAAGGAACATTAGCGCTACGGTGCTGACGTCGATAGCTGGCAGCACTTGCCCGTTGGAGATGTATGGCACTGGCCAGAGATAGGTTCGAACGATAATTTTGAGGTTTGCTAAGACATCAAAGTTGAGTGACGACCAGCCTGACACGTCCAGCAAGAAGCTGTGATTTTTCAGGCAGAAATACACTAGCGGCGCGCTTACCAGCAGAAAGACGATGAATGCTGGCATCCAGCTGGCGCGATATTTTCGTGACACGATGATGTAGCGTGTGTATGGGTGCAATAATGCTACCAAGATGAGACCAAGGTTGAGGTACCAGAAAAATGGCGTGTATAGGCTAGCGGCCATGACGGCGGCGAGGAGGATTTTCCAGAGTTGGGCGAATTTGGCTTTTTGGATGATGAGGCTAGCGAACAGCAAAATCAATGACGCCGTGGTGATGTAGATGATGCCAGGCGTGAAGCTTTGCGCTAGGTAGATAAATTGACCAGTGGCAATCATGAGAGAAAGTGACAACACGGCGATACCTGGTTTGAACCAGTGCCTGAGGAGGAAAAAGAGTGCCAGAGCTGCCAAACACATCAGTGTGACGGCTGGTAACTTGATGGTGAGTGTGCTGACACCAAATAGCAAGAACAGTGCCGCTTGGAACGCGTGTAGTGGCAGATTGACGATGGACCAATTGCCTTCCATGAGCAAATTGGTTCGTGCGACCATGTTAATTTCTGACTGACTGATGCCACCTGGCGCGTACAATAACGCCACGCTAATGACTGCAGAAAATATTAATATCAAAGCACTGTAGCCCCAAAGATAGCGCCAACGGTAAAGAAACAGATGAGACAGAGTTTTCTTTTTCACTGCGGTTTATTATAGCATGGTTTGTTAATCGTGTCGTCTGTCGAGGCTCATGAAACGGAGGCGTTCTGGGTGGAAGTATAACTGAACTTTGCCGACAGGACCGTTACGGTGCTTAGCGATGATGAGGTCGGTGATATTTTGAACTTCTGGGTTGTCTGGCTCGTAGTAGCCTGGGCGGTAGATAAAGCTAACGATGTCGGCGTCCTGCTCAATGGAGCCGGACTCACGCAGGTCGGCCAGCTGTGGAATTGGTGGCGTGCGCGACTCGACGGAACGGCTCAGCTGACTCAGGGCGATCAGCGGCACGTTAAGCTCACGAGCGATCAACTTCAGGCCGCGGGAAATTTCCGACACTTCCTGGACGCGGTTGCCGTTGTGATTGTTGGTGGCCTGCATCAGCTGCAAGTAGTCGACGATGATCAGGCCAATTTCGCCTTCATGTGCCAGGCGGCGAGCTTTGGTGCGCATCTCCAAAATGCTGAGGCCCGGTGTATCATCGATGTAAATCGGCGCTTCGGCCATCTCGCCCATAGCTTCAGACAATTTGGCAAAATCATTATCACTCAGGTTTCCGGTGCGAATATTCCAGCTGTCAACTCCTGAAGCGTCCGCCAGCATGCGGTCGACCAATTGTTCTTTACTCATCTCGAGGCTGAAAAACAGCACCGGCTTTTTCTCAATTGTCGCCACGTTGTACGCCAAGTTGGTCACCAGTGTGGTCTTACCCATGGCTGGGCGAGCCGCCAGGATGATCAAGTCGGAACGCTGCAGTCCGGCGGTCATGTTGTCGAGGTCGCGGTAACCAGTGCGAATGCCACGGAGTGTGTCTTTGTTACGATGTAGCTCTTCGATTCGGTCAAAGCTGTCAGTCAGAATATTTTCCAGGCTGATCAGATCTTGTTTGAGCGATTGGTCGGAGACGCTAAATAGTTCAGCTTCGGCCTTCTCCAATAGTTCCTGAGTGGTTGTCGATTCGTCATAGCCAAGCTCAGTGATGTCAGCGCTGGCTTTGATGAGTCGGCGTCGTACGGCTTTTTGCGCCACCATCTCGGCGTATGCTTCAGCGTGCGCAGCGGTCGGTACATAGTTGGTGAGCTCTGTCAGATACGCCGAGCCGCCAATGAGCTCCAATTCATCCTTACGCTTGAGCTCATCAGTCAAGGTCAATAGGTCGACTGGCTTGTGCTTTTCAAACAGGCGCATCATACCCGCAAAAATCAGTCCATGATTTTTATCATAAAAATCAGCAGGATGCACGTGCTCAGTTGCATCCGCCAAGACTTCTTCGTCGATCAATATCGCACCCAGCAAACTCTTTTCGGCATCCAAATTTTGGGGCGGTAATTTACCAGATGATGTATGTTGACTTGCTTCACTCATTTATAATTCCTCCAACTTCACTTCTTCGCCACCGCCCATCATAGCAGCGATTTCCGCCAATTTTTCGTCTTCAGGTGGTTTCTTCTCTCCGATTATATCAATTTCTAGCTCCATCCCCACCTCTGCGGTGATGATTTCTGCCAGTAGCGGCCGATTTTTGGCATCATCCAATTTTTTCTTGTAAAATGCACTGCCCGCAAAAATAGTTAGTTTATCTCCGTCAAACGCCCACTGACTTTTCTGGAGCAGTGATGATAGGCCGACTGATTTCTCCTTGGCTTGTTCGATCACCTTTTGCCAATCTAGCTCCAGTGGCGCATCAGATTTACGTGGTTTCGTGGACGACTTTTTAGCTGGCTGAGCTGGCTTGGTATCTTGGCTTTCGGACGTTTTTTGGGCTGGTTCAGTTGACTTGACGTTTTGATTTTTCGGTGATTTTTTTGCCGATGGGGTTGGCTTGACTGGTGTCGAGATGACGGTTGGCGTTGCGGTGGCAGCTTGAGCGACCGTTTTCTTTGGCGCGGCTGGTTGAGCGTGATGTTTCATGAAAATAGTCAATAATTTCAGGTCGGGGTGTGGGTGGCGATCAACTTCGATGAGCTGCTGGATGAGCTCAACAAGCTCTGGATTTGTGCGAAGTCTGGCGCGAGCGATTGACAATAGCTGGTGTGACACCACAGTCGGGCTGATGCCACTTTGCTCTAGCTCTTGCAGAATGCTAAGGATGCGCGCAGTATCCTCTGATTGATACACATCAAGGAGTTCTTCTAGCGTGGCTGCGTCGCTCAAGCCTAAGTATTCCGTAACCATGGCGGTAGTCAGTGGCTGGTCGGGTGTAGCTAAAATTGATAGTTGATCGAGCATACTGATGCCATCGCGAAATCCACCGCGCGAACGTTCAGCGATTAGTCGTGCGGCGTCCGCCTCGATGGCAAAGCCCTCTTTTTCGGCGATGGCCGTCAGCTGGCGTGCCATGACGTCGACTGAGATGGGGTGAAAGAAAAACTGTTGGACGCGACTGAGGATGGTGGCGGGCAATTTGTCGGCGTCGGTGGTCGCCAAGATGAATACTACGTGCGCTGGCGGTTCCTCCAGAGTCTTCAGCAGCGCGTTGAAGGCAGGTTTGGACAACATGTGGACTTCGTCGATGATGTAGATTTTCTTTGGCGCGGAAACCGGCGCGACTTGGGCTTTTTCGCGCAGGGCGCGGATGTCGTCGACGCCGTTGTTGCTGGCGGCATCAATTTCAATGATATCCAGGTGCGAGGCTTCCTCATTGTATGGCAACTGATTGATCTCATGCGCCAAAATGCGCGCCACGCTGGTTTTTCCCACGCCGCGCGGACCCGTCAGTAAATACGCATGGGCGATTTTCCCCTGCTCCAAGGCTCGGCGCAAAATGTTGGTCACGTGATCTTGCCCCAACACCTCGTCCAAGCTACGACTGCGATATTTGCGGTACAGTGCTTGACTCATTACTTATGTATTATAGCGCAAAGTGCGGGATAAGGAAGCTACTTAGCGGTTAGGGATGGGCACTTCTTCGCCACTTTCTAAAATCATGGTCTTTCTTGGCCATAGTTCTATCGGCTCATCGATGTACGGCAGGTTAGTCGCTTCTGCGATAGCTCGCATGGCCATGTCTATCGGTGCACGTAGGGCCTGGCGTCGAGACTCACGGTCTGTCGAAGCGGTATAATTTCTATACGCTGCTGTATAGTCGATAGGATCACCCAGAGCAACGTGGATTTGCTCATCTTGTGGCATGTATGCATCCAGATCAGTAGGCCACGGCTCGTAGCGAATACCTACTGGCAATAAGTTAGGCTCCACCCCCCCTACATTTGCGTCAAATAAAATTCGTGACGCACCCGTTCGCCCTTTGGTTACCTGAGCGTCACCTGTGTATGCACCTTCTGGAAAGATGAGCAGTGAGCGTCCGTCAAGTAACGCGCGTCTGGCCATTTCGAGCCCAGTTTTCAAATATTCTTTTCCGCCATGTACTTCAAGTGGTATCGTATGCAGCGCATTTTCTATCATTAGTCGCCGCACTGCCGTGTCCACAGAACTATTTTTATACGCCAATCGTGAGCTAATGACAACGTCACAATCCTCCGGTAGACTTGCTGGTATGGCAAAGATATCGCGCATGCAAGCATGATTGGCGACGAATACATTCGGGCCTTCTGGTATGTCGTCAAAGCCATGAGTAGTAATGGCCATTTCCCGCCCTATGGTCTGTAAGAGTGGCTTCTTTCCCTCGTTCACATCTGCCTCGCTTTCAAAGCTTGCTTAACAGCGCGCGCCACTAAGCGATGTCCTTTTGCTGAAAAATGAATACCATCCGACAGTGGTATGAACGGCAGCTCAATATACTCACCAAGCGAATCTTTATCTCTCAAGATTTCTTGTCGTATTTCTTCTGATTGTTCGGTGAACTCTGGACCGGAATCTTCACCGGTCGAAAATGCTGGCGGTAAGATATATATAACCTCAGCACCGTGAGCCAGTTTTTGATAATCTGTCAAATCGTGGATGATAGCTTGCGCCGTCCTACTATATTGCTGTTGTAAATCGTTAGTGCCAAGGGCGATGATGGCGATGTCCACATTGCCCGCCTGTTGTAAAGCTTCTGCAAACGCATGTTTACCATTTTTGTACGGCTTTGCCTTACAGAAATCTCCCGCTACACGGCCCGATAGCCCATTTGCGATGATGTGCGCTTTGCCTCGTAATTCTCGCTTTAGACGGTTGACCCATCGGTCACTATACCGCACTCGCGGCCCCACAAACGTGTCTCCCCAGACGTTAGAATCGCCATAAATAAAAATCCTTTTCATCGCGTGGTCACTGCTCATATATAAACTCCGTTTTTTGATATTATACCATGTTCTGTCAAAATAATGTCAGCTGCGTGTTAGGTATCTCAAGGTCAACCACCCCTTGCGTCGCCTGCGCTCGGTAGCCGATGAACTTTTTCACGTTATACGCCAGTAGCTGCCCGTCATATTCAGTGATGAGCACCGAGCCAATGACGCTAACAACCGTGCCAGCTAAGACCTTATTTCCTGTCATATCAATCACACTACTGAAGTCTCGGCCGTCCGTGTGAAAATAATCTTCGCACGTGATGAGCGTTCGGTTTGGAAAATCCAGCCCCAACTGGCGGTGGATGCGCATCAACGCATCAGCCAAAGTCTGTTCTGCTGCCGTAGTATTCAATGGCTGCTTAATTAGTCCTAGTTTTTTACTGGCGGCCACTGTTTCCATGATGCCATCCAGCTTGGCAATCTTCGCCTCATATTGCCGGGCGATCAACGCCGAAGCGAACGTCTCCAGTTTCAATGCCACGCGTGCCCCCTGTTCTAGCAGCCGCCGAATACCACGCTCCTCCTGTGAAATGCCAACTTTGATCACCTCTGGTGAAAAATACGCCAAATACAAAAAATGTGGAGTTTGATTGATTTTTTCCTGCTGCGCCGACACCGAATCGGCGTGATAAAACGCTGGATTAAATCCAGTTCGGTTACGGCATTTCAAGCAATTTTCATATTTCTCATCGACCGTCGCGCCGTCAGGACAAGCCTGGCTACAGTGATTCTCAAAATCCACCCAGCCCGTACAATATTTGGTCGAAACATCAAACATCAGCGACAACTCCCGCCCCACAACATCACCACGCTCAGTCTTGCCATCAACCTGCCACTCCAAAAATGGCCGATTCTCAGCGTCAAAGCTAGCGTAGCTTAGTAAAAACTCCTCAGGCATAGCTTCATTATATCAAAAACCGCCCGGCAACTGCGCGGACGGCTTCAAGTGCAGAAATAGTCTACAACGCTGCTTCGACGGCTGCCCACGTAGCGTCAGGATTGTCCTCTGGCACAATGATGGTGACTTGGTCGCCAATGTTGATGCGGAAGAACGTGACACTGGCGAGCAAAATGCGATACTCGCGGCCATTAGCTTCAACATAGTAAACGCCGTCATGTTGTACCAGTGTACCGATGACTTGTTTGCGCGCTACTGGACCGATTTGCTTGTAGATGAAGCTGCCATCATCAGCGATGGTCAATTTCAAGATGTCGCCCTCAACCAGCTTTGATTTTGAGGCGTAGTTGGCTGGGATTGGGTAATTTTTGCCGTCTGGGCCAAGCATGGTCTGACCGTCAAACACGCCCTCGACGACCTTGCCGGTTACGTCTTCAGTCAAGGTTTTTGGTGTAACGACTTGACCGTCATCACCGATGATGCTGATCAATAGTTCTTTTGCCGCTGCCAAATTAGTTTCTGCCTCTTGTATCAATGAGCGAAGCCGCTTTACTTGTTTTTCTGGTAGTTCAGACATAGTGATTCTCGCATTTCCCTGTCTATTTTTGATAGTTCTCGTTCTATATATAGCATAGGAAAAAGGTTCGGTCAAGGCTTGCATAAGCAAGTTATTTCAGATTTCCACAGCATTTTAAGGGGTGCTCGCAAAACTGTTGCAAATTTTACCCTTGCAATCAAAATACCGCCCATGATATAGAGCGGTATAGTGATTTCGAAAACAAATTGGCGTTATGTTCAGAATGAAATTAGCTGAGCTCGACGCTAGCGCCAGCGTCTTCCAGAGTCTTCTTAGCAGCTTCAGCTTCGTCTTTTGAAACTTTTTCCTTGACTGGTGCTGGTGCGCCATCAACGATAGCTTTAGCTTCACCCAGACCCAGGCCAGTGATTTCTTTGACAGCCTTGATGACTGCAACTTTCTGAGCACCAGCGTCTTTCAAGGTGACGGTGAACTCAGTTTTTTCGTCAGCTGCAGCAGCGTCACCGCCAGCAGCTGGACCAGCAACAGCGACAGCTGCAGCAGCTGGCTCGATGCCGTACTCTTCTTTCAAGTGGTTTTTCAATTCGTTAACTTCCAGAACTGTCAATTTGGTCAGTTCTTCAGCCAATTTCTTAATATCAGCCATGATATGTCTCCTTAGATTATTAATTGATTGCTAAACTTAAGCCGCAGCTTTGGCTTCGATGCCGTCCAAAAGTCCGTGCAAATTGCCGCCCAGCGCGCCCACAGTGTCGTGGACTGGTGACAACAGTTGTGCCACCACTTCGGCGACAAGCTGGTCTTTGCTTGGTAGACCCGCCAGTGCTTTGATGTCAGCTTCGTTGATGCTGAGGCCTTCACCTGAGAAACCACCAGCCAACTGCAGTGCTGGATGCGTCTTTGCAAACGTGTCCAAAACTTTCGCTGGCATGACCTCGTCTTCCGCACTGATGGCGTAGACCAATTGGTCAACCAGGAGGTCGGTATCGGTTTCTTTGTAGGTGTCGACGCCCTCTAGTGCTACGCGTACCAAGCGGTTTTTAACCACCTTGATGACCACGTTTGCCTCGCGGGCAGCCTTGCGCAGCTCTTGTAGTTCAGCCACGCTCAGCCCCTGGTACCGCGCAAATGCTGTACCTTTAGCGTCTTTCAGAAGCTCGGTTAGTTCAGCAACCAAAGTTTGTTTTTTATCGCGTGAAATTGCCATAAAAATCCTTTCTTTGATTGGTTCTTGGGTGATTCGACCGATTTGTTAACGTGCGGTAATGGAAAATCTGGTTCTCGTTTTCTGGGCATTAGCCGAGCAAACAAAAACGTCTTTGATTCTCGCACTACCAAAGACGTCAAATAAAACTGTTCGTTTCATCCCTCGGCGGCATATTTACATCTGTTTATCAGCCAGATCGCCGCTGTCTTTGGTAATGTTCTTCACCATTGTAGCAGAAATGACAACGAAATGCAACAGGCAGATTATATCAAACCAAAGAGAAAGCCCGCTCCGTAGTGGAGCGGGCGGGCGAACCTCCTTTCTCTCTGTATCCTGTGTCCTCTCACCGAGGGATGCTAGCTATGACGACTAGCATCCCTCGGCCGGTATGTCACTCCTTGTGGGAGCGACGCCGCTGAGCCTCGACGAAACCGCCGAAGCCTAGGCCTACGATAACCAGACCTGCTGATATCTTAATCAGCAGGTCGCCGTTGGTGCCGGTGTGCGCCAGCCCCCCTCCCGGCCGCTTGTGCGGCGGCTGAGGGGGAGTCACGACCTCCTGACCCCGCGTAGGGGTCGGAGAGGCTGCGGGCGCTGGCACCGAAGGCGTGGCCCTCGGTGTTGGGGTTGCCGTTGCGCTGGGCGACGGGGTTACCGTCGGGGTTGGCTCCGGCGTCGGCGTTACACTTGGTGTCACTGACGGGGTCGGCGAAGGTGTAACCTCCGGAGTTGCCGAGGGTGTCGGCGACGGTGTGTCCGTCGGGCTGGGCGACGGGGTTACCGATGGCGTCGGCTCCGGACTTGGAGTCGGCGTAGGTTCTGGTGTCGGCTCCGGTTTCAGGAGGTAGCTTGCGCCACCTCCTGCCTCTGACCTCCGCACGGTGGCGGAGGTGTCCCAGGTTTTCTCCTGGGAAGTGATGGTAACGGAGTCGGTCCATGGACCCGGATCGCCCGGATCCACGGACAGAGACAACTCAAAACGAGCCTTTTCGTCTGTGTTGAGCTGAACCTTGATGGTTACGGTAGTGGAGGTGCACTCCACTACCGTAACGGGAATACGGTGGGTGTACTGGGGCTGACCCCAGACACCTGCCGTGCTGTACACAGCGGCTTGCCCCGCTGGCGCAGGGCAAGCAAACTCCTGACCTGGAGATGTCAGCACATCCCGGACCAGGAACTCTTGGTTGTCCTGGGTGGCGGTGGGTAAAACCACCGTCACTGTGACTCGGGAGGGGTTGTCCTGATGGACAACCCCCCACTTGGAAGTTCCAGGTCCAGGCTGCTCGCAGCCTGGACACTGGGCGACATAAATCTGGGTCCGACGGATCTGGCCGTCGATTTCCCAGATGAGGTCCCGGGTCTCCCCGGGGACCAAGGTGTCCTTCATGGACACCCGCCAGTACGCGAACCCCTCGAAACTGTGCTTCGAGGGGTCCTCAACGGCATCAGTCAGCGTAACGCTGACCTTGCCGTCGGCGTAGACGGCGTGGGCAATGACCTCGCCGCCGTCTGTGGTCAAGTCTACTGGGGAGCCATTACTTCCCAGTTCTTGCGGTGGGGTGAAGGTGATGCTATCACCCGCGCAGTGACCCTCGCTGAGGGCCAGGCCAAACCCGAACTCCACGGCTTTGTAAGCCGCGAAGTCGCGTCCATCGAGAGTGCGGATGTACTCCGCACTCACTTCTTCCGACCCAATGGGTCGCGGGGTGCACGACGACGTTGTTGTCGTCGTGTCGGTGCTCTCGGGGGCAGCAGCTGCTGCCCCCGAGAAGCCAAGAGTCAAGGCTAACAGCGCAAACAGCGCTACCAGCCCGCCACGTCTCCTGAATGACACGGGAATCTCCTAAATATAGGGATGAAAGGATACAGATGTTAAAGTACATTTCGGTTCGCGTCCAGCTGGGCTGGCAAGCGAATCAAAAAGGACTCTAGCACATCAGCATCCAACTGGGCTTTAGTATTCTAGCATAAAATGTAGAAAAATGCAATACCCCCACGGCTACCTCGGCGACGTCACCCCAGTAAAAATCCCGCCATGATCGGCGGGATTTGATGGGTTAAACTGCGAGATTAACTATGTCTAGAGGTTGTTTTCAGCTTTGATACCAGGACCCATGGTAGTAGTCACAGCAACACTTTTGACGTAGGCGCCTTTGAGACTGCTTGGTTTTTGGGCGTTCAGGCTGCTCAAAAATGCGCGGGCGTTGTCTTGCAATTTGTCTGCACCAAACGACACCTTACCGACGCTCAAGTGAACGATGGCTTGTTTATCGACACGGTACTCCACCTTACCAGCTTTGGCTTCGGTGACGGCAGTCGCCACGTCTGTTGCTACGGTGCCAGACTTTGGATTTGGCATCAAACCACGTGGACCGAGCAAGCGAGCGTATTTACCAAGTTTTGGCATGTACTGTGGCGTTGCTACCAAAATGTCAAAGTTCAGCTCTTCTTTGTCTAGCTGCTTCAAGAATTCTTCATCACCGATGATGTCGGCGCCAGCTTTTTTGGCAGCGGCGTGCTCTTCTTCTGGCGCAAATACTGCGACGCGTACGTCTTTACCGGTACCGTGAGGTAGTGACACGGTCGAGCGAATGTTCTGGTCTGCCTGGCGTGGGTCAACGCCGAGCCGAACGTGCAGTTCCACTGACGCGTCAAATTTGACTGGGCTGGTCTCGGTCGCCAGCTTCAAGGCTTCTTCCAGAGTGTAAACCTTATTTTTCTCAATCTTTTTGGCAGCTTCTTGGTATTTTTTGCCGCGGCGCTCTAGGCGTGGTCGAGTGACTGGCTTTGGACCCTTTTTGATGTGTGCTTCAGCGTCTTCGTCCTGTGGAGTGGTGTCACCTGCTTCTTTGCGAGCTTCCTTCTCTGCTTTAGCTTCAGCTTCGTCCAAAGCTTTTTGGCTGCGCTTGCCTGCTTTGGCGACGTGTGCTTCGCGAACTTCGTGTTTTTCAGCGCCCGCGATGGCAGCTTCGATTTCAGCGATGGTGTTCTTTTCGCTGACCTCTAAGTTTAGTTCTGCTGCTTTTTCCAGCAACTCGGCTTTTTTGGCCATGAGTGATATCCTTTCTGTGGTGCAATCGGTGCTCGGTTCCTCCGAATTCACCTCCCAACATTGATTGTTATTCTTGCTGATTATATCAGTTTTGGTGACTGTTTTCAATGAGGCTCGTGTGTCGAACGCCGAAAGGCTGTGACGAAGGTGTTGTTAGGCACCACAAACAGGTCCGCTCGTGAGCTGTCATCTATCGGGACGAGTCGTAGTCCAAATCGCCACTGTCCGGATACTTCCTCACAGTGCAGCTCTGGCTTGGCATTGATGGTATGGTCGTCAAACATCTCCTGCCATTCACCGTTGTTGTCGGTGTAGAATATCCCGTCAACATAAAACTTGCCTGGTTTAAGCATATGTTCTGTCAAAAAATTCTCATCAGCCATGAGCTGGGCGCATAGCTCTGAGGCCTCGGCTTGCATTAGTTTAGTGACGCGTTCAGCTGAGATGTTGCGCTGACTCAAATCAGTGACGCGATCGTTAAGTAGATATTCGGTAGCCTGGATTGATTGACTACGCCATTCGTCCTGAAAAGTCGCCAGGTAGTCAACTGACTGGTCGTCGTTTTTTTGTTCAGGGTAGATGAGGTCGATATCTGCTAGCTGATCAAACGGTACGATGGTCTTTGTTGCACCGTGAGTCATTTCGATATGAAGTTTGGGCAGTAGCTTCGCTTCCCCGTCTTCTAAAACAATAGGTACAAATACAGCGAGTTTGTCAGCGATGATTGGCTCGGTTTGCTTAAATATGTCGACTATGGCTTGACAATGCTCCGAGTCGGCAAGTAGCTCATCAAACTCCGTGGTGGCTTTTTCGGTGAGTCGTTGTATGATGAGCTGCTGTTGTTCGGAGTTAAGCTTGCTGAATGATTCCCTCGATAACACTCGGTTGACTAGCCCACCAGTATCATAAATCAGCTCGGCGTAATCCGACGGCTCCTCTGGTTCTTGTTGGCGAATCTCCATAATGTGAGACAATTCCAAACTATCGCCGTTGTCGAGCGCCAAACGTACTGTGCGCTCGCCTAGCTCTGAGCTGACTTCAAACCGTGCGACTGCCTCTGAGTATTGTTCGACGCCTAATATAGGTTCGCCTTCGCTGTTAGTGTGAGAGGTTATGGCGGTGATGTCAACCGGCTTGCTCAGTAAGTCAGGGGTGAATAGTTGATGGTTCAGGGTTGTCTGTAATGCCTCGTCTGGTACATCCAAGGTAGTGTAAGCCATGCCCATCAGACCGTCCAAATCAATTGGTCGCTTTTGGGGACTGGTAAATGGTGCTTCGCTCATGTACATATATTATACCAGTGAATTGCAGAAAAATCAATAGTAGTGAGCTCATTTAATGGAATAGTTGCGTGTTTGGCAACAATGTGATAATATGTGTAATTACTATGGAACGCGAGAAGAGCAATTTCACACCTGGTGGGCATGATGAAGCAAACGTAGATGCGACCTTTGATGACATTATGACTGGTGCAGGTCTAACTGGCGAAGATATGGCTACGGTCCCTAGGAAGTGTCGAGATTGTCCAGTGCTAAAGCACAATCTTGGGGGAATAGCTTGTATGCGCCAAGAAGTACAAGAAGGCCTGAGTATAGATACTGAACAAGTAAAACAGCGTTTACTGATGATGAGAGAGGCGGGCCATGAGGCCTTGGTGTCATTGACAGATGACCAGATAGGTCAAATGGCTAC
This sequence comes from uncultured Candidatus Saccharibacteria bacterium, assembly GCA_963535375.1. Classification (GTDB taxonomy): domain Bacteria; phylum Patescibacteriota; class Saccharimonadia; order Saccharimonadales; family Saccharimonadaceae; genus Nanosynbacter. The sequence continues at coordinate 22,750 of CAUSVT010000007.1, forward strand.
TAGTGCTACAGCCCATAAACAAAGAGAGGTCATGGAGATATTAGACAGCTTTGACAGGCAGTCAGCTAAATTACAAGCTGGCGTAGACCGTCTTACCAGTCACTGCGCAGGGCCTCTTAAGATGCGCGGTTCACGGGATGGTAAGACGGTGACAGTAACTAGCTGTATGTCGGGTATAATAACCCATTCAGGTGAGACAGGATTTGCTGACGTACACTACAGTTAGTGGTCTATCGCGTGGTCTGATACAATAGATCATATGGACTTTATCACAATTACACACATCAGAGCACGTCAAATTTTAGATTCCCGGGGTAATCCAACGGTTGAAGCAGATGTCATATTGAGTGACGGCTGTTTTGGTCGGGCGGCGGTGCCGTCTGGAGCGAGTACTGGGTCTCATGAGGCGGTAGAGTTGCGAGACGATGAGCTGCCATTTGGCGGTAAGGGTGTTTTGAAGGCAGTTGAAAATGTTAATACGGAAATCGCTGATGCACTACGCGGTATGAGTCCGTTTGACCAAGAAGCTATCGACCAAAAGATGATCACCCTAGACGAAACGCCAAACAAGGGTCGTTTAGGCGCGAACGCTATCTTGGCAGTCAGCCTGGCGACTGCCAAAGCAGCAGCAGCGTCACGTGGCGTGGCGCTGTTTACCTACATCAACACCCTGGCTGGCAATCCACAGATGAGCTTCCCGATGCCGATGGTCAATGTCATGAACGGCGGTCAGCACGCACTGGGCGCAACGGATATTCAGGAGTATATGATCATCCCCGTTGGCGCGTCAACTATCCAAGACGCAGTGACCATGAGCGCCGAAGTATTTCACGTGTTAGCGAAAGTTCTCAAACAAGAGGGCTACCCAACGACTGTGGGTGATGAAGGTGGCTATGCACCTCGCGTTCGTTACGGTAACTCTGAGCCGATCACCCTGCTCAGTCGAGCCATCGAACAGGCTGGATACTTGTTGGAGCGTGACTTTGCCTTTGCGCTTGACGTGGCTGCCAGTGAGTTTTATCAGAGCCAGACGGAACAGTACAATTTGTCCACAGAAAACCGTGTGCTAGACACTGACCAGATGATCAAAATGTATAAGGAACTGCGCGCACAATACCCAATCGTTTCCATCGAAGATGGGTTGAACGAAGAAGCCTGGCGTGGTTGGCAGAAGCTGACGCTGGAACTGGGCGGCACCACGCAGTTGGTTGGTGACGACTTGTTGGTCACTAATGTTGAACGCTTGGAGCAAGCCATTGAGCAAAAAGCTGGCAACGCCATCCTCATCAAGCCAAACCAAATCGGCACGTTGACCGAGACTATCGCCGCAGTCAAGATGGCCAAAGAAGCTGGTTGGAACACGGTGATGAGCCACCGTTCTGGCGAGACGGAAGATACTACCATCGCCCACTTGGCGGTTGGCCTGGGAACTGGACAGATCAAGACTGGTTCAATGTCTCGTTCGGAGCGCATCGCTAAGTACAATGAGCTGATGCGTATCTCAGAGCTGCGTCCTGACATCGAGCTGGCGCGTCCGTTTGTACAGATGTAGGGCGTACTAAGCGCGAATAGTGACGATGTCGCCGTCCTGCAGCTTGATGATGCGTGACGCGACTGCAGACGTCACTTCTCCACCGTCGACATAGACACTTACTATATCACCGAAGTACTTGATGGCTTCGGTGATGTTTTTTGCTGGTGGCATGCCAGCTGGGTTAGCGCTGGGTGCCAACAAGGGGCCGGTTTGGTGGATGAGACGTGCTAAATTGCCGGTGACCAGTCGAAAAGCTAGTGTGCCGTTTTGGTGGGCGGTGTGCGGAAAATCGTTGCTGGCTGGTACAACGATGCTGGTTGGTCGCTCGGCATTCAGCTGTAGGTAGTGCTGATGTTGAGTAGCAGTTAAACCCGGGATGTCGAAGATATCAGCGACCAGGATGATGCATGATTCGTTAGCTGGGCGGTGCTTGGCGCGGTAAAGGCGTTCCATGGCGCGACAGTTGGCAGCGGAAGCGACGATGCCGTAGATGGTGTCGGTTCTGAGGACGACCAATTTGGCACTGGTAAGTGCCTCTGACACACTAGGGTCTGATATGGTGTTGGTGATGAACATTGAATTATTTCACTGGTGGTTAACCGCCAAGATTGTCGATGATAGTTTGCAAAAAGCCTCTGGGAGCTGGCGGTGGTGTTTGGTCTGGTTCTTGAGTTGATGATATTTGCTCAGCTGAAGGTGTTGCGGTAGGTTCGGTGTTGATGTGAATAGAATTAGCGGCGGTATCGGCCGCTTCCTTCAGTATGATCGCTGGCGGAATGAACAAAGCAGAGGTAATGGCTACTGCACCGACAACGGATTTGATGGTGTCTTTGAGCCCTCTTTTGTTCTCTGTTGATAGCTTTGCAAATTCTGCCAGATCCATACCCATATTATATCATATTTAGCCATAACATACAATTACTCCCGCCTGAGCGAGAGTAATCTATAGTTGACGCGAGAAACTGATTAGTCAGTGACTTCAACACCCATGCTGCGAGCAGTACCGGCGATGATTTTGACGGCGCCCTCTGTGTCGATGGCGTTGAGTTGGTCTTTTTTGATCTCAGCGATTTCTTCCAGCTGAGCGCGGGTGATTTTACCAACCTTGTCGGTATGTGGTTTGCCGCTACCCTTTTGGATGCCAGCTTTTTCGCGGATCATATCGTCCACTGGCTGACCCAATGATTTCCATGCAAAGGTGCGGTCTTCAAACACTTGAATGTGTACGATGACGTCTTTGCCCATCAAATCTTTGGTGGCGTCGTTAAATGGATTGATGAAATCCATCATGTTTAGTCCCCACTGACCCAAGGTTGAACCAACTGGAGGCCCAGCAGTCGCGCGACCAGCTGGAATACGTAGTTTTAGATTTCCGATGACTTTCTTTGCCATGATGATAAACCCTTTCAAAATTAGTTGAAGCGTATTGAAAGTGTGCGTAACATAGGTATTATACAAAAAAGTGTGGTATAATTCAAGCATGAACGTGCGAGGCCCGCTCCCTATTAAGCGCATCATCAACGCGTTTGGTGCGGTGGGCTACACATTGCTCCTATTTGTTTACGCAATCATCTCTTTGTCTGCTGTAGTGTGGCTGATTCGTCGCGGTAAGTTCTTTGGACTATCAATCAATCTGCGCACCGCAGAACCGTTGATGCAGACAGCGCCGACGGAGCCAGAGCCGTTGATGGCTCAGCTGTTGAGCGCTGCGTTGGGGATTGCCACGGCCTTGGTACTCGTCATTAGCCTGACGGCTCTCACTTATTGGCTGGGACGCGGCGGTTCGCGGATGTTGAAGCGGTCAGTGCGGTTTTGTCAGTGTCCCGTCACCTTGGTGACGTTGTTGGTAGGCAAAGTGCTGGCTTGTGGCGTGGCGACAGTGCCGGTTTTGCTGGCTGGTATTTTGCAGATGGGTAATCTCTGGGTAGTGATCATTTTATTGGTGTTTATCACCGTGGCGTTGATCATTTTTCTACTGCAGCACTATCTGGCACACACCAGTGAAGTGGTGCAAGCTAAAGATGTTTGGTAGTTTGATGCGCGATGCATTATTTATTGCGTGAGAAAAAGTGCGTGACTGCGTTGCCGATAATGATGCCGCCTGCCACGCCGCCAGCGATAGTCAAGGCTTTGACGGCTTCTTTGCCAATTTCTGAGAGCATCAACATGCGAGCTATTTTGGGGTCTTTGATTTCAAGGCTGGTTGGAATTTCAGGTGGAGGAGTATCGTCCTCTGGTGCCTGCGCCTCTTTTGATGCGACAGGTAAGCTGTCGTATGTGGAATTTATCATATTGGCCTGGTGTTGCCCCAGGGATATTGCAAAATTGGCAGCAAAATAAGCAGGCATACGTGAGAGGTCTTCTTCACACTCTTCCATGGACTCCTCGTACAGTTGGTTTACATGTAGTTTAGCTTGCGCTGGTATGTCTGCCTGCTTTTCTGGAATACTGTCTGGAGCGATGGTATGTGCTGCAGCCATAACCGCCTGTCTATCGCTTTCCATCAGATCGGCAAACCAAGCGAGCAAAGATTCCTTTTGCTTTGGCGTTGTCGGTAAGTCTTGTAAATAATGGGTGGCAAGTTCTCGTAGTGCTGGGAGATACTGCATATTTAATAAGGTGCTGGACTTATTTAAGACACGCTGTTGCTCATCAATAGTCTGGTTGGCAGATAGTTTTCCAAAGGTTGTGATTAAACTATTTATGGCGACTAGATGTTTACGAGAGGCATCTGCTAACTCATTGCCATCAGGCTCACCCAGTGCTTCTAACCATTCTTCTGAGGGTTTGGTAGCCTCCTGGGCAGCGTCGTCACTGGGCTGTACAATATTTTCGTTATTATTGGAGTTATCATCACTGGGTTGTGGCATTTCTAGTGTACTCATGGTAAAACCTCTCCACCCTTTTGATAATAATTGATAAATTGGACTGTCTGGTCCCGCGCGTTAGACTTTTTTCACCTGCAACGCGTCAAGTTCAACTGGAGTGTCACGTCCAAACATGCTGACCATGACACGGATTTTGCCTTTGATTGGGTCGATTTCGGCGATCGCACCGTCAAAGCCTTTGAACGGACCATCGGTGATGGAAACAACTTCGCCCTCTGAGAAATCAATCTGATGCTTTGGCTCTTCGACGCCCATGCGCTTTTTGATTTTGGCAATTTCTTTGTCAGAAACGGGTGTTGGCGTGGTGTCGGCGCCGACAAATCCAGTCACGCCAGGCGTGTTGCGGATGATGTACCACGTCTCATCAGTCAAATTCATCTCCACCAACACATAGCCCTGGAAGATTTTGGCTTCAACGACTTTGCGTTTGCCGTTTTTAATTTGGATTTGTTTTTCTTTCGGGACCATGACGTCGAAAATTTTGTCTGCCATGTCAACACCGTTGATGCGCTGACGAATGGATTCTGCTACCTTTTCTTCGTAGCCAGAATAGGTGTGAATAGCGTACCACTGACGGGTTGAGTCGTAACGATTATTTGCCATAAAAAACTCCTTTTACCTTTATTTCAAAATTTGCTCAAAGACCCAGTTAAATCCAGCGTCAAGTAATAAAATCAATGTGGTAAGCAGCAACGTAAAGCCAATCACGGTGCCAGTCATGATCCAAGTGTTGGCGCGGGTCGGCCAGCGAACCATTTTTAGTTCAGCCCATGCTCCCTTGAAATAACCAACAAATGAGTCGCGCATGCCTGAATCTGCTTCAGTCTTTTGAATAGCGCGTGCTGGTTTGGTGGTTGGTTTCTTTTTGACGGTTTTTTTAGGGGAATTATCCGTTGCCTTGATGCGGCGTACGGTGGTTTTCCCTGTCTGCTTACCCTTTTCTGCCATGTGTTTCTCCCAAATTAAAAAGTCTGTTTTTCACAGACTGTCAAGTATAGCTTAGCACAAAAAATGCATGCATTGCAAGTGTGAGCGGTATTATCGCTTTTTGGCGGGCTTTGCCGGTGGCAGGCTGAAGCTGAAGGTTGATCCGTGATTGAGACGACTTTCCAGTTTGATGGTGCAGCCGAGCTTGCGGGCTAGCTTGGCCGCCACGTAGAGCCCTAGTCCAGTGCCACTGGTTTCGCGGGTGCGGTAATCTTCGGCGCGGAAGAAACGGTCAAAGATTTTTTTCTGATCACTGCGCCCGATGCCGATACCAGTGTCCTTGACGCCAAAGTATACTTTGCCAGCGCTGCGCTTCATGATGAGGGTGACCGAGCCTTTTTGGGTGTATTTGATGGCGTTGGTGATGAAATTTTGTAATAATTCTTCAAGGTATAGTCGAGAGACATTGACATTGCCAACGCCTGCTCTGACGTCCAAGTTGAATGCCAATTTCTTTTCTGTGGCTTGCGGCTCGTATTCGTGGCGGAGTTTTTCGGCCAGTTCAGTGACGTTGATGAGCTCTGATTCATCAGCTATGCCACGTTCTGCGCGAGACAGCGTGCTGAGATCGTTGACGATGC
>CAUSVT010000008.1:0-13950 GCA_963535375.1 uncultured Candidatus Saccharibacteria bacterium
TCAAGCTTGGTATCGCCAAAGCATTGACGGCTGCTCACGCTGATCTGCGCCCAGTTTTGAAGAAGGCTGAGCTGCTCAAGCGTGACCCGCGCGAGAAAGAGCGCAAGAAATACGGTCTACGTTCCGCCCGCAAGCGCGAACAGTTCTCCAAGCGTTAAAACAGAGGAGAAACCAATTCTCGAAAATACTCCGTCATGTACAGGCGGGGTATTTTCATAGTATACTTAATATAATGTTTGACCGACTCATCCATCGCTGGCTGCGTGTCCCGTATAAACTATACGTGCATGATTTTCAAACACCGAAACAGCCTCGCGCCACTGTCGTATTGATTCATGGCATCGGGAGCTCGTCAGCCATGTGGAAGCGAGTTGTAGGGCGCCGTAAGATTGATAAATCAACTCGCGTACTAGCGGTCGATTTACTCGGTTTTGGCAATTCGCCGCGGCCGCACTGGAAGACCTATGATGTTAAGACACAGGTCGATTCACTAGTCGCAACCTTGGCGCAGCAAAAGGTTGACGGACGAATCATTTTGGTCGGTCATAGCTTAGGGGCGCTCGTAGCGGTACACACCGCCCGATATTATCCTTCGTTGATCGATTCGCTCATCCTGTGTAGCCCGCCGCTGTATCACCAACAAGGCAAAGATCGTTTAGCTGAGCGCCAACTGCGCAGCCTATACCAAAAAATTATCGATAAGCCAGCGCTCGGCAAGGTGATCGCCAGTGATTTTGCCAGAAAATACAAGCTATTCAACCCTGGCTTTCTCGTCGATGAGTCAAACTTGCAAATCTTTCTCGACACCTTAGACGCAGCCATCATCAACCAAAAGGCGCTGACGGAAATTGCCGAATTGACGATGCCGGTTGAGATATTTTATGGGCAATTTGACCCCGTCATCATCAACAAAAACCTACGAAAATTAGCAAAACAAAAGCACATCGCTGTCACTAAAATGTTAGCAAGTCATGAGATCGACAAACACTACGGCCAAGTTGTCGCTCAAGCGATCAATCGGCACGCCATCGGAGACGACTATGGCCAAGCGTAAAGATCCAGCTCAAGAGCGCCAGAGAAAGCGTGAGCTTTGGATCAATCGTACGATGCAGTGGAGCGGTCTACCTCGAGCTGAGGTTGAGGCGAAACTAGCACAAACCCGCACCCAGAGTTTTCGCCTCAATCCGCTGGTCGATGAGGAAGTTGCCCCCGAATTGCTGAGCCGCCAGGTTGCCTGGTGTCCAAATGGCTATGAAATTATCCCGGAGCGCCTCGCTGATTATCAGCAGCTGACTGACAGCGGACGCGGCTACATCCAAAATGCCGCCAGCTGGCTACCAGTGTTAGCGCTTGCACCTGAGGCGGGCGAGCGCATCCTCGACCTGTGCGCTGCACCCGGCGGTAAATCCAGCCACATGCAAGCCATGGCCGGCGGTCGAGCCAACCTGGTGTGTAATGACAATTCCAAGCCGCGCCTGATGAAGCTCCAGACGAACCTCAAACGCCTCAACACCCCGGCCGAGTTCATGCTAGCCGACGCTCGGCATATTTCCCGTCGTCAACTAGAGGCCTTTGACAAAATCCTTCTCGACGCTCCGTGTTCTGGCGAAGGGCTGATGAGCCTGAACGCCAGCGATGCTCCGTTGTTTGACAGCTGGTCGGTGGCGCATATCCGGAGACTGAGTGACCTACAAAAGCGCCTCATCTCGAGGCTTGGCAACTGTTAAAACCTGGCGGCACGCTTGTTTACAGCACCTGTACCATGGCGCCAGAGGAAAACGAAGTCGTTGTCGATTGGCTGCTGCGCCGTCAGTCTGATGCTGAGCTCGTGCCGATTACCATCGCACCACTGCCAGATCGTGTTTCTGCTGTTCAATCGTGGAACAACCGCGTTCTTACGCATGACCTAAGCGGCTGTCTGCGCCTGATGCCGGGCAAGCTAACTGAGGCGTTTTTTGTTGCGGCAGTTCATAAAACACCTCTCGCCGAATCAATGGTATAATAGGACTATGAGTAAACCCGTCATCCTCACCGGCGTGCGCGCCAACAACGATATTCACATTGGCAATTATTTTGGTGCCATTTTGCCGATTGTCGATATGGCAAAGCGCCGCTCGGCCGATTTTGACATCAATCTGTTTATCCCCGATCTTCACAGCTTCACCACGCCAATTGACCACAGCAAGTTGTATGACAGTATCCTCAGCAATGCCCGGATTTACACGGCCGCGGGACTGCCGCTAGACAACGAGGCGATTCATTTGTACCGCCAAAGCCGCGTCCCAGCCCACAGTGAGCTGGCGTGGATCTTGGATTGCTTCACCGGGTTTGGCGAGATGAGCCGGATGACACAGTTTAAGGATAAGGGTGGTAAGATAGATATTCGCAGTGTCGCCGAGAGAATCAAAAAAGCTCTTGATGCGCAAAAAAATGACGATAACATTCTGGGAAGAATGGAACTTATGCAACTATACAACGAGCTAACTTTCGAAAAAGAAGTCTCCGTCGGCCTCTTCAACTACCCAGTCCTGATGGCCGCCGACATCTTGCTCTACGGCGCCAGCTACGTGCCGGTTGGCGATGACCAGACGCAGCACCTAGAATTTACCCGCGACATCGCCGAGCGAATGAACCGCAAATTTGGCGATCTATTTGTCATACCCAAACCAGTCGCCCAGCAGCATCAATTCTTCGGCAACGACCAAGGCCTTAGGATCAAAGATCTGATGAACCCGACCAAAAAGATGAGTAAATCCGACGACAGCGGCAAGGGTGTCATCTTCCTCGGCGACGAGCCGCAGATAGCCCACAAAAAAATCATGAGCGCCACCACTGATTCGCTAGGCAAGGTGCAGTACGACCGCGACAACCAGCCGGGCATTTCCAATCTACTGGAGATTTTGACGCTGGTACGCCAAGACGCTGGACGAGACGTCAGCTTGGAGCAAACCATCGGCGAATACGTCGGTATGGAGCGCTACGGCGATTTCAAGCGAATCGTGGCTGATGAAGTAGCCGAATTCTTGGCGAATTTCCAAGCGCGCCTGGCGGCAGTTGATGAGCAGGCAATTGAAAGTAAGCTGGAATCCAGCGAGCACGATATGAACCTCGTCGCTAACGAAACTTTGCACCGCGTCCAAACAGCCGTGGGGCTACGGAGATAGGAACGCTCGCGTGAAAATTTCACCGCGCACCGTCCTCAAGATCGCCAGACTGTACCAACTGGCGGATGACAACACGCCCGTCAAAGCCCTGCGCCACCTAAAAGTCCAGACCAACGAATCGCACGTGCTGGCAGAATTCATCCTGAACAAACAGCACTTCGCCGTGCTCTACGGCTCGATTGTTGACGAGGAATTAATTGATGAATTATGGCCCGATAAGCCCGCCAACGCTGAGATGTTGCCAAATCCGCTTGACCCGAATTTCACCGAGACGCCGTTTCAAGGCAAGTTTGTCATGATGTTTCGAATTGTACCGACCAAACAGCGCCTGGACATCCACTTGTCCACGACATTTGACCCGTCAATTTCGCGCAGCCTCTGGCAAAAATACATCAAAGCCGGTTACATTTCGGTCAACCAGCGCGTGGTGACGGCGCCAAAGTTCGAGGTTGACGAGACCGATGAAATTGTCGTCAAGCTGCCAGAGCAGGAGCAGGCCAGTGCAGAGCTGCCAGTGTTGTACGAAGACGATGACGTGATAGTGGTAAATAAACCTAGCGGTCTCCTGACGCACGCCAAAGGCGGACTATCGACCGAGCCAACAGTAGCGGAAATTATTCGCCCCAAGACTTCGTTTGCCTCGGACACCGACCGACCAGGTATCGTCCATCGGCTCGACCGCGACACTTCGGGCATACTGATCATCGCGAAAACTGCTGACGCCGCCGCTCATTTACAGCCGCAATTCGCCCAGCGTACCGCCAAAAAAACCTACCTCGCAGTGACCGACGGCGTACCAAAATTAGCCGCCGCAAAAATCGACCTACCGATTGGCCGCAACCCGTCCACGCCCAGCACCTTCCGCGTTGACCCGAATGGCAAACCCGCCCAGACGACCTACCGCGTACTGGCAGCAACTGACAATCAGGCGCTGATTGAACTTAACCCTACCACTGGCCGCACCCACCAACTCCGCGTTCACATGGCATACCTAAACGCACCAATTCTCGGTGACCGCGTCTACGGCAAGCCAAACGCCAGCCGTCTGATGCTCCATGCCCACCAGCTAGAAATCACGTTGCCATCAGGTGAACGAAAAACCTTTGAAGCGGCTGTCCCCAGTGTATTTACTGAGCTATTTCCTGATTACACCCAAAACACCAAAGAACCGAGCTATCAATGAGCCAGCCGCCTCTCATTTCCACTACCGACCAAGCCACGGTAGAGCAATTAGCAAACCGCTTGCCGCAATCATTGATGATTATTGCTGAACCCGGCCTAGACGGAGCAGGGGTAGCCCGCCACCTGGCACATCACTGCAAGTCAGACGTCCTGACCGTCAGTCCGCTCCCACAGAAAAACACCATCTCAACTGAACAAATCCGCGACCTAACGGCCATGCTACGCACCTATAGCTCTGTCCGCCGCGTCGTCATCATCAACCCAGCCAACCTCATGACCGAGTCCGCACAAAACGCATTGCTCAAAACACTCGAAGAGCCAAATCCCAATACTCATTTTCTATTGATCGCCGAGACGAGCACAGATCTCCTCCCGACCATCCAGTCCCGCTGCCAGCAGCTGATACTCCACCGCACCACCGCCAGTCAAGACGCTCAGCTACTGGAAAAAACCGCCCTGACACCCCAAGAAAAGCGTCAGATATCGTTCCTGGCGGCTGGTCTACCGCTCCTCATCACCGAACTGAGCCACGACACTACAAAACTAGCAGAGCGCCAAGCCATCGCCGCTGACGCCAAGCACATTTTGGAACATCCCAGCTCCTACGCGTCCCTAAAATGCGCCATGCGCTACACCGATCGGTCAAGCGCCCTCCAGCTCATCGACATTCTCCTGCGCTTCATCCATTTCCAGCTAAAACATGCTGCCCAGTCGCCAGCCATGCGTCAATTGCTCCAAAAAGTACTAGAAGCCGAGAAGTCTCTCCTAGCAAATGGCAATACGCGCCTCGCTTTATTGAAAATTGTGCTATAATTAAGCAGATATGTTAAGTTTGATATTCATTTTAGCAATTATCATTTGGGCAATCACCTACAAACCTTCCGAAGAAAATTCTGCAGATTTTCCAGCCAAGATTTCTGAAAAATTAGATCAGTTGTGGGCTATTGCGCAAGAATCCATTCGCGACAACAAATATCTCAGGGCAGAGAAGGCACTGTTGACAATTTTGCGTGTCGATGAGAAAAACGCCACCGCATACAACCGCCTGGGTATTTTGTATGCCAAACAGCAGGCCTACAAAGACGCTATTGAATGTTTCGAAATCGCTCAGAGTTTAGAACCAAGCGCTTCCAGCCTGCACAATGTCGGTTTGATTTATTACGAAACGAAGAACTATCCTAAAGCAGCGCTAGCCTTCGAGCAAGCCCTCGAGATGGAGGATGATTTGGCAGCGCGCTACATCGCCTACGCCAAAGTCCAAGAGAAAATGGGCAATGGCAAAAAGATGATCGCTGCACTAGAAAAAGCAGTCGAACTTGACCCAATTCCACAGACACTCACTGTTCTGGCTGAAGCTTACGACAACAACGGGCAAGCAGAGCTGGCCTCCGGACTACGCAAAAAAGCTGCCGCCATGTTAGTCCCAGACAGTCACGGTGCCGTACCGCGTCAGCGCCGTCAACCAAAACAGCCCAAAAAGTTGGTAATGTAGTTGCTTAGCCTATTTTTTTTTGCTATAATCACAGCAGTGCCGCTTTAGCTCAGTTGGCTAGAGCAACGGTTTTGTAAACCGTAGGTCCTCGGTTCGAGCCCGAGAAGCGGCTCCAAACACACGCCGGAATCGTGTAGTGGCAATCACAGGAGACTGTAAATCTCCCGCCGTAAGGCTTCGTAGGTTCGAGTCCTACTTCCGGTACCAATCAAACACCGTCTCGCCATGAGGCGGTTTTTGATTACCCATGGCTCCAGCATGTGAGCCGCCATCCATTGACTAAACACAATATACATGCTATAATCTAGTCATGTTCTTATTATTCAAACAATTTCTGACCGAATGGAATAGCAACAAAAACCAGCGCACCAAGCTACAACAGGCGTATTTTCTAATCATCATCTCACTAGCAGTGGTAGCAGGCTTTTTGTCTCTGTTAAATAGTGACTTTGGACGGGTGCTCATGATCATCGCTGCCTTTACCGCCGTCGTATACATCTTCAACGGCGTCGTCTGGGCGCTACTCGACGCATTCATCGCGCCAATCCTACCAAAGCACGAGGCCAAAAAGACAGCCAAACGAAGCAAAAAATAAGGCTTTCTATCCACCGCAAATCAAAAAGGTCGCTCACATAGCGGCCTTTTCTGCAAAATCTATTCTGGAGCCACGATCGGGGCTTGAACCCGAGACCTCATCCTTACCATGGATGCGCTCTACCAACTGAGCTATCGCGGCGTCATACTCACAGCTGATTATAACAAATTATCCCCTCGGTGAAAAGCATTTGTTATAATAACTATCAGGAGGAATTATGGCTCAATTTAGTTTTGATATAGAAAGCACGTTTAATAAACCAGAGATGAATAACGTTCATCAATTGGTGGTGCGGGAAATCGCCAACCGCTTTGATTTTAAGGGGACGCCAGCTGATGTCGAATGGCTACCAGATAAAAAGGGCTTTAAGGTCATTGGCGCCGATGAATTTCAGGTGCAATCAATCATTGATATGATCGGTCGGCAGCTCGCCAAACGCAACATGACCAGCAAGGTGCTCGATCTTGACGGGGCGCACAATGCCACCAACATGCGTGCCTGGCAAGATGTACCGTTCAAAGACGGTCTCAGCCAAGAAAACGCCAAAAAGATCACCAAGCTCCTGAAAGAAGCACATCCTAAGGTAAAAACCCAGATTCAAGGCGACAGCGTGCGCTGTACCTCAAACAGCAAGGATGAGCTACAATCCGTCATGGCTACGCTCAATCAAGCAGATTTTGATTTTCCGTTGAGCTTTGGCAACTATCGGTAACTGTTCGCCCGCCAACAATAAATCCGCGCCGGTTCTGTGGCGCGGATTTTATCGTGTTTATATTGTTATCTATTGCTTAGCGCAAGCTGCGACGGCTCATCACATAAGCGCATGTTACGCTCACCAGTCCACCAAGTCCCAAGATGCCGCTAGCGGTGTTCAGAGTACCAGTGAGAGGCAATTCCTTAGTGGTTGGCGCAGTAGGAGTTGGCTGCGGCTGCGGTATGGTAGCAGGAGGTGTTGTTTGATTGGTGGTTGGTGGTGTCGTCGGCTCAGTCGGCGTTGGCTTATTTGGCTCATTCGGTACTGATGGCGTAGGTGTCGGCTGAGTTGGCTTATTTGGCTCATTTGGCGTTGGCTGAGTTGGTGGATTTATCGGAGGCGTGGTCACCGTGTACGTTTCGGTTGTCGCTTCGTCACAAGCATCTGGAGAACCCGTGATAGTTGGCGTGTCGACACAAGCAGTGTTCTTCTGCTTGCCCTCAACGAACTTCGCATACTTAGCGGTCAATGAGAATGTTTGTGACTGACCAGCAGGCAAGTTAGCGATGGTGTGTGTCCACTTAGCACCATCAACCTTACCAGCACTGCTGTTTGACAGAGTCACTTCTTTTGGTGCAGTGTCACTGACGACAACATCTTTCAAGTCTACCTTACCAGTGTTTTTGACGGTAATTTCATAGGTGAAATCAGTATTGACCGCCACCTTGGCGTGTTCCTGTTTGTTGACTGTTTTTGTGATACTGACTGATGGCTTTGGCTCTTCTGGCTTGGTTTCCTCAGTGATGGTAAAGCTACCCGTACAATTAGGGCTGGTTACTTCGCCAATACTGGTAACTGCTGTTGCTTGAACTTTGTAGGTACCTGGCGTCTTGAGTTCAACACCCATACCAGTTTGGTCACCGGTCACACCACCAGCGTCAACAAGTTTGCCTGATGGGTCATACACCCGGATGTAGATTGATTGGATGGTGGCACCATTTTTGGCTGACGCCTTGGCACTCATGTGATAGCGGTTGCGTGACAGTTGAGTGATGGTCAAGCTGTCACAAGTAGCAACTGGCTGTGGCTTAGGCTCTGGTTTTGGCTGCGGCTGCGGTGTTGGCGTCACCGGAACAGCCTGTGGCACGCTATAGGTCAACAAGTTACCGCAAGAAGACATGATGCGGAATTTACCTCGAGTAGCCGAACTGCCTTCCCAGCCCATGTACCAACTACTGTCCCACAACTTCTGCGGACGAGAGTAAATGGTGCGTCCGGCAACCGTGTGGGCTTTTTGACCCTGAGCCTCAGAAAACCGTGAAGTCCAACCCCATGACTGAGCAGAGGAGTCAACCTCATAACGCACCTTGGTGCTAGAAATATTCGCCAATTCTGCTCTGGTGATGCCATTGTAGGTTAGTACGTCGCGGAAATTGTTGGTATTTTTGTCATAATGCGCCAAAATTGCTTCTTTGCTGCCGACACCGCCTTGGATCATATCGTCTGACGCGGCTTGTGCGTAATCCTGGAAGAAGACTACCGACTGCAGCACCATAGCCATCACCATCATACCGATGCCCAAATGTTTTACGGTTGCTTGTTTTGATGTCGCCACTGCTTGCTTCAAGCGAGCTATATATGTTTTCCACGACTGTCTAGCCATACCCTCACTCCTTACTGCATCATCTCCACCTGATGCGTTATATCTTACTATTACTACCGTATCATATATTTTACAGAAGCACAATGAATGAACATTTGATAATTGCTTGAACTAATTTGCATAATCTGTTATATTGTATAATCGAAGTTTAAGTACAAATTGTTAAAGGGAAACTATGGCAAAGAAGAATACGAAACGCAAGTTGATCGGTTTGGTCAGCAACAAAAGCAAGCACCGAACTTACTACACGACAATCAATACACAAAACCGCACCACTAAGGGCCAGGGTAGGTTGACGCTGCGTAAATACGACCCAATCGCTCGTCAGCACGCGACCTACACCGAAACCAAGAAAAACCTTGGTCGTAACGAAGTTAAAGCTCGTAAAAGCTAGTTTCTTATCACGCGTATCATTAAAAACCCACGTGTACAACCGTGGGTTTTATATTGTTGAATGAGCATGCCTCGAGCGCCAATAGATATCCCGCAAAGCATTCATCACATACAGCGAAGCTTCGTATGGTGAATTATACGGGCTAAAGTAAGCATGAACATCGCCGTCAGACGCCCACTTGGTGCACATGTAGTAGTAATGATCAGAGGTTTGCAAATTACGCCAATCGCTAATCAACTGAGAATCGCCAGACGCCAGTACTCGCGGCGCCAGCTGATACAGATAGCGCAGAGCTTCTTGTTGCAAAGCATTGCCATTCCACGCCGTCAAATCTCTCTCGCTGTCGGCCCAAGTGATAGTTTCCGGCATACTCACGTCTCCGACTGGTGCGTTCGATAGAGCTTGCGACACCGTATTAAACTGACCGCCAGCTGTTATCCATTTCCCAACAAACCGCTCAAAGAAGGTGAATATACCGTGTTCTTTCCATTGATGCTCGCCAAACGTTTCATAGTCCATAAACAAGTTGACCAATGGACCGCCCGATGCTGTGAGCCATGAGCTGTAGGTTTCAGCCGTCAGTGGCCAGCCACTCCACTTTTTGTTACTAAAACGAAAGGCGATGTCGTCACTCAAGCGATAATTCTTTAGGAGTAACCTTGTGTGCGTGGCGCCTTTTGGTTGATACACATAATTCGGGCTGCGCCAACCCAATACTTTGTCCCAGCCTTCAGCTAGCACACCGTCATACCCGCGTGCTTCTGCCCAGGCCCCAAGCTCATCATTGTATGCCAACTCAGTGTTTGCCAAAACGTTGGGCGAAACGCCAAATAGCTGTTTGATTTTCTCAGCATGGAGAGCAATTTGCGCCTCAAATTCAGACTGATCGTAGAAAAAGGCCAGGCTGTGATGGTAGGGGCTAGCCAGTAGCTCCACGCGTCCTGTTTTCACGAGTCGCTGAAAACTCTCAATCACATCTGGCGCGAATTGCTCAGCTTGCTCCAAAAATACTCCAGACAAACTCAGCGACAAACAAAACCCTGGATGTTCATGCAACAACTTTTCCAGTAGTGCGTTCATCGGTCGGTACGATTTGTTTGCCACTTTGAGAAAGATCTCTTTATTGTCTTGGTCGCCGTCACCGCTGAAATAATCATGACGGTTGGCAGTGTCAAGTGCGCCATAGCTGCGGACGCGCCATGGCTGATGGGCGTGCAGGTACAGGGTGACTACTGGACGACTCATGCGCCACCGCCTTTTGATTGAGCCTGTTTGTATAATTTCAAACAGTGTTCAGCCGCGTCATGCCAGGACAGTTGGGCATATTCTGTTTTGACATCTTCCTTGAGAATCTCCAAAAGAGCAGGCGAGCGCGCCAGCATGACAATTTGTCGTGCCAATTTGTTAGTATCCCAATAGTCAAATCGTAAAATGTTATGAAGCACTTCGCCGACACCAGACTGACGACTGATGAGAAGGGCTGTGTCATGATGCGCCGCTTCTAACGCCGTCAGTCCAAACGGTTCTGACACTGAACTCATGACAAATACGTCGATCAGATGATAGGCATCGCGCCACTGCCGACCGCGCACAAAACCCGTAAAGACCACTTTGTCACTAATGCCCAGGTGCGCTGCCAAAGCAACCAGTTCGTCGCGCTGCTCGCCACTACCACTCAGCAGTAACGCGATTTTTTGGTGCTGGTTGATAGCCTCGGCCACCGCCCGAATCAGATAGGTCAAACCTTTTTGCACTGTCAATCTAGTCAGTGCGCCAACGATGATATAACCTTCTTTTTTCAAGTCTTCCAAGTATTGATAGGTTCCTTGGTCGTATTCGTGTGGTGGCAGTTCATCCAGGTCAATGGCATTGTAGACAACCTCGATTTTCTCTGGTGGAATGTGATAATTCTTGACAATGATGTCTTTGGTAATGTGGCTCACTGCAATGATTCGGTCAGCCATCAACAGCCCTTGCTGCTCAATCTCATGCACCAACGGGTTGCCTTCATTCTCACCAGAACGGTCAAATTCGGTCGCATGCACATGCACGATCAGCGGTGCATTGCACTGCTGTTTAGCGATGATGCCCGCTTCCATGGTCAACCAGTCGTGAGCGTGAATAGCGTCTGGAGGATGCTGTTTGACAAATTCTTTCACAAAGCAGTTATATCGTCGCTGCACCGCCCGCATACCGCTTAGTCCGCAATCATGCGCTTGCTTGTCCGAAGTGCCCAAATCATCATAGGCGCCAAAACCATCTTTTGATGCCTCCAAATGCGTTGCTGCGTGCACATTCATGAAATCAATATTCGGATGCTCGGCAGAGTAGGGCACAACAAAGTCGATATCCACACCACAGTCAGCTAGTGCCCGTGACATCTGATAACATGCGACGCCTAACCCTCCGCTATTATGCGGAGGTAATTCCCACCCAAGCATCAATATTTTCATACCTACTATTTATCATAAAACGATGCTTATGTTTTTTCAATAGTTTTTCACGGTTTTTCAGGAGTATTTCACGCAGCGACCTGTCAGATAGCCTCTTCAAATCACCCAAAATGAGTTGCCGAAGACAAAAAAATCATGTAAAATAACGCCAAGACACAGGGGAGTAGCTCAGTTGGTAGAGCACCGGTCTCCAAAACCGGGTGTCGCAGGTTCGAGTCCTGTCTCCCCTGCCATAGAGCCGTGAAATAGCAGAGGTTTTCCCTCTGTTTTTTTCTAACCAGGCGTATGGTATACTGATTTCATGAAACCATTGCAGTTATCTTCGCCGCACTTGATTATCATGGTCGGCGCACCGGGGGCGGGAAAAACACAGTTTGCGACTGAATTTGCCAAAATGTTCAATGCGCCAATGTTAAGCAGTGATACGCTGCGAGAATTATCAAGCGATGACACACTGATTCACAAAGCTGCAATCGATTTGCTTCGAGAATTACTCAAGCCCAAACAGACGATCATCTTTGATGGTAACACCGAAAAGCGCGCTTGGCGTTCCCACATCGCCAAAGTCGCTCGTGAAGCTGGATTTAAACCACTGTTCGTGTGGGTGCAGACCGATCCTGCTATGTCCAGAGCCAGGTGGCTACGCTCGCACAACGGCGATGAGGCCCTATTTGAACAGAAATTACGAACCTTCTCGCCACCACACGCCAGTGAGCCATACATGGTTATCAGCGGCCGCCACACTTACAACACACAGGCAAAAACGCTTTTGAAAAAACTCAGCGACGCCACCCGTCCAGCTGCTTCCATACGCACTCAGCCACGATTCATCGGCGGACGCGGTCGAGTTGGATAAACGAGGGCTCAATGCCAACCATCACTGACTCTGAATTTGGCGAGATCACTGTCACCAGGCGCGCACTAGCTAGTCGTGTCAGTTTGCGTATCGCCCCAAACGGTCGCATCCGCATCACCATGCCGCTTCACGCGCCACTGGCTTCCGCCAAACTCCTCGTCAAACAGTCACGCCGCAGTATCCACCAACTCATCACCGAACAGCAAGGTGATTTTCCATACGGTACACCTCAACAAATTGGCAAAAGTCACAACCTACTAGTGGAGCAGGGAGCACCCGCTGTCAAAACCGTCGGAACTACCATCATCGTCAGGGTAACGGACGAGCAAGATTTCACCGACCCCATATTTCAACAATCCATTCGCGACCACGTCGTCAAAGCCCTGCGCAAAGAAGCTAAAAGCTATTTGCCGCGCCGCCTCAAATTCTTAGCAGAGCAACACGGCTTTCACTACGACAAAACCCGACTCACACATTCGTCCAGTCGCTGGGGCAGTTGTTCCTCAAACGGTACTATCAGCCTAAATATCGCCCTCATGAATCTACCGTTTGAACTATTGGACTACGTCCTCATCCACGAACTGTGCCACACGCGCCAGATGAATCATTCGCAAGCATTTTGGCATGAGGTAGCCGCCATCGACCCGCACTATAAACGACACCGCGACGCCCTGAAAAAATACACTCCACACGTATAATGCTTATGGTATACTGGTACATATGCAGGGAGGGAATCTTATCTATGCCATCATCATTTTACTTGTCATATCATGGCTGATGTTTCTAGCAGTCGTCGTCATCGCCTATCGTGGACGACACCAGTCACGCCAAGAGCTACGACGTAGTCGTTCCCGTGAACGGCTGGAACGCGACCGCGTATTGACGCTAGTCAACAACCTCACCGACGCCATCATCAGCATGGACGCCCACGGCATCATCGGCCTCTACAACGCCGCCGCTTTGAGTCTGCTTGACACCAACGCCAGCATCCAAGGCGTACACATTGATGAGCTATTAAATTTTGAGACCAACGACAAACAGCCAGTCCCTGTATTCAAAGAGCTGCGAAAATCACCAGCCATTCGTACCCGTGACGATATCATCATGCCCCTCGAAGGCGGTGACCGCGTGCGCTTGTCAGCCACCTTTGCACCAGTACAGGGCGGCAGCGACACACTCACTTCGGACGGCTATGTGCTCATTTTGCGCGACATCACTCGAGTCAAAAGTCTAGAAGAAGAGCGCGATGAATTCATCAGTGTGATCAGCCACGAACTACGCACTCCCATCACCATCGCCGAAGCCTCACTCTCCAACGTTCAGCTCATGATGCACCGCGGCATGACCGACAAATTAGACGATTCGCTTGCCGAAGCTCACAAACAAATCATGTTCCTGGCACGCATCGTCAACGATCTCAGCACGCTGTCTCGCGCAGAACGTGGCATAGCTGATGA
>CAUSVT010000009.1:0-5331 GCA_963535375.1 uncultured Candidatus Saccharibacteria bacterium
TGTTCCTGCGGCACGGTCGCACGGAATGGAACGAGCTCGGAAAACTGCAGGGACAGGCGGACGTCGAACTCGACGAGGTGGGGGAGAAGCAAGCCGAGGAGGCGGCCCGGTTCTTCGCGGACTGGGATTTCGAGGCCTGCTACACATCTGACCTGAAACGGGCCCTCCGCACCGCCCACATGGTCGCGGAACCCCACGGACTCGACGTGGTGCCGGATGCCCGGCTGCGGGAGATCAACGTCGGCAGCTGGAGCGGCATGACCACCGCCGAGGTGATCCGCGTGTTCCCCGGCTTCATCGACTTCTACACTCACGGGGTCGATTTCCAACGCTCGGCGACGGGCGAAACCCTGGCGGAGATGACCGCCCGGGCATTGGAGTCGGTGCGGGAGATCGCGGAAAGACACGAGGGACAGCAGGTGCTGATCGTCACCCATGGTCTGCTGCTGTCCAAGGTGGTCAGCGCCTTCATGGGCATCGACGACATCCTCAGCATCCCGGGCAACATCACCTACTCGCTGGTGATCGGGGGAGAAAAGCCCAGACTCGCCGCCTACAACACCCCGGCGAGACAGCTTCCCTGACCCGCGGCTTGCGCACCGCCCGCGGCTCCGGTAAGTTCAAGGAGTCGCGAGACACGGGGCTATGGCGCAGTTGGTAGCGCGCTTCCATGGCATGGAAGAGGCCAGGGGTTCGAATCCCCTTAGCTCCACAAATGTTTCAGGAACTTGCCCTTTGCCGTTGACAGAATAGGTATCTTTTGCAAGTAGTTGCTCTAATCATAAGCGCCAGCATAGACCGAGAAGACAGCGACTGAAGACCTCGTCTGATGCATAAATTAGATTAATTATTCTCGTCAATGACGATGCGTTTGAGTAAGAAATTGAACTGATTAAGTGTCCTTAGTGTAAAATTTACTTATCGTCACATGAAGAGAAAAGTAAAAATTGTGAGGTTTATTCGCAGACCACTTTGACCGTGTGCTGACTAAGGGGTCTGCTGGCGGGCGCGCCGCCGATGAATAAGTCTCGTTCTTATGGGCGATCTTTCTTGTGAAAGTGGCGTTTATACGGCTTGAGTAGTATACTACACGTCTACCAAGTTGTGAGTAGGGACGCATGTACAACCTTCTAATCGGATACTTTGACGGGTCACTAGAGGTTAACCGAATCCTTGAATATACTGATTCAAGCGTCAAGGAGTATGTGGCGCCACAGGGTAAGATCGATATATTTAGGATATCTAGATTGCCTACACTTATGATGCCTGAAAAGAAGGACTACGACTCGCCGCAGATGGCACAGGTAGGCTATGTCGAAGATATCATTCCTAGCGGCCGAAAGTATGGATTCAGGTTTATCCCCTTGGAAGGTTTTGCTCCTATTCCGACTGTCGAAGTTCACGAACTTGATGCGAAGCTCGGGATTACCAACAACTGGGAATTGAACCGTACGCACTGGGCAGTCAAAGAGGTCGATCTATACCGTGTACTTGCACCTCTGCTTGCACCAATGATCTCACCGCAGGTGTTTTCTCTGCCCAAGAATAGAATACGAGAAAATCTTGTAGCAGTAATGATGCCCTTTGATCGTAAGTATGATGAGACATATAAAACTCTGAAAGAAGCATCAAGTGAAGTAGGAATGGACTGTGTGCGCGTCGATGACATTTGGGAAAATAATTCCATTATGCAAGACATAGCAAGTCTGATATGTCGCGCACAAGTAGTCGTGGCAGATCTGACCGGTAAAAATCCAAACGTATTTTACGAGACGGGAATAGCTCATACGCTCGGACGTGAAGTCATTTTGATTACTCAAAATCCGGAAGATGTTCCATTTGATCTCAGGCATCTCCGGAATATTAAATATCTGGCAAACGAGCAGGGCCTGATGGAGCTTAAAGCGAATGTAATCAAACGTCTAAAAATCCTTAATGGCATTTAGTTATTCCTTTTTGTACACTCTTGAAGATTTATTTCTTTCGATGCCTTGGTTTTGCTCTCTCCGGGAGGTTTTGTTGGTAAACGTATAGTCGGTGAGCAAGTTTCTTCGAGGCAAATGCCGTTGCTATTCCCATGACATTGCTGGGCGGCGGTATTTGTGATAAGAGATTACTTTTCAAGGCTCTGTGCTTGATTATTTAAATTAACTTGAAATAGATAAACTGCCCTTGCTTGTGTTCATTAGGTAAAGGTTATCCGGAGGCGGCTGAAATTGCTATTGAAGGAATTCCTATGGCTCGATATTATACGATAATTGACTTGATCGAAGATGCGGTAGGAAATTCTCCGTCTGAGATAGTGAGTTGTGGTAGAAGACTTACAAAAGAAGATCTTGTTTCTATAATAATGGCGCGGGAAGTGGTATTGGAAGAAATTGCGGTCAACAAGATCTCTTCTCAAGAGATTTGGCCTCTTATGAGCCATCACAACTACAGCGGTAGAGCCCTTTTGGGCTCAGGGTCCAAGGACATATTACCTCGTACGTTAGCGCTCCTGCTGATTCATGACGGCATAGTTATAGCCGATCCTTTGGAAACCCTCCACCAACTTCTTGCCGCGCGAGGATATGAAAGGGCTCTTTCTTTCTTGAATGTAATCATGGAGGAGGTGGCGCAAATTGAGCCGTTAATCACATCCGGGGTATTGCGCTTAACCTCACTGCGCCCGCCCTTGAGGGAAGTGCATCGTTCTACCGTTCTAAATGTTTTGGGAATCGATCCTGACCTAGGCGTTTTTACAAACTTGGTGGAACAAGCTGCATTCATTCCCGAGTCCCAGAAAGCAGCTGAGTCCATTTGTGCATTCGAAATCCAAAAAATGTATCAAGGTTTCGGATTTAAGGTCAGAAGACCCGACACTCGCGCTAAGGCAATTAAATATGTGGAAAGGCTTGCGGCTGCCGTGATAGAAGTCTCATGGCAATTTGCCGTTGCTGCACTTGACCCCTCATGCGATCTTGCTTTTTCGGGTAAGATTGAGCAACATATCGCTGAGAGGCTGCTCACCATTGGGTTAGAGGCCTCCTTGGGCCCTGGCCGCCATGTCGCGACGTTTGAGCTCGGTTTGGTTCCGAATCTCGATACCCGAAGGTTAACCATTCCGGATGTATTGGCGCTCCGTCGAGAAGACTCTTTTGAAGCTTTTCGTCACGGTCTAAGGAAAGCTCTGGATAGGCTGAATTTATCCAAAGAGGTCGGCGAAATGGCCTCGTCGGCTCGTTCAGCCTTCGAGGAGGCGATGCGGGAAGAATCGAGAATTCTGCGTGAAACTGCCAAGCGGGCGACTTTCCGCGACATCTTAAAAAACTCTGCTTTACCTGCTGCTCTAGGTGTCGCTGCTCCATTCATAACCGCCCCTTATGGACCTATGGCAGCTGCAGGGGCGGAAAGTATAATCTCGCTGGCGACGATCATTTGGCAATGGTATGTCGCTCGAAGAGACCAAAAGAACCAAGTCATGACGCAACGATATTTCTCAATGCTTGGGGGAAACAATTTTTGATATTTGTTTACATTCGCCTGAGGCGGGGTGATGATTCATCAAAATTTATTGTGTGAAAATCTGGTCAGGATTGCCGGCAATCTGATGCTTCAAAAATTGAGGTTTATTCGCGTCTATCTTTGATTGAATGCAGATTTGAATTTTTTCTGATTGATAATTTGCCTAGAATTAGCTGTGGATAGGCCTTCTTGTGTTCATAATGATTAGTGCTAAGGAGGGTGTGGTCTGGGTCAAATTTGTGGCAGCAGGCTAGAAAGGCCATGACATGTTTGCTCTGGACAGATGGCTGTCGGTCGGGTCGTTACTTCACGCGCCCGGGGCAGGGGATGCCGCATCGACCTGCCCAGCCACCACCCGCTACTATTCGGGGGTGTGCGCTGGTCACCCCGATGATGGATTCCCCGCGCACGATCGTCGGCGGGAGGAAACCGGAGGGAGGCGTCCTGTGACCGGGGCAGAGACCACATCCGGTCTGGCCGCCCTGCGCCCGGGGCAGCGACTCCGCGGCTTGGTTCCGGGGCAGACGGTCACCGTGATCGCCGTCGAGGTAATGGATCCGACGCTGGTGGAGGTCTTCTACCGGGACGAGTCCGGGGCCAGTGGCGGCCGCATGGTCACGGAGGCCGACGCGGCTGATCTCGAACCGGTGGGTGATCTCGAATCCGCTCCGGCGTTCGACGGCGATCCGGACGAGTTCCGGCTTGCCGCGGAGGCGTTGCGCATCAAGTACGCCGCCCTGTATGACCCGATGGTCGCGGTCAACAGCTCGGATGTGGACCCGCTGCCGCATCAGATCCGCGCCGTGTACGAGGAACTGCTTCCGCGTCTCCCGTTGCGGTTCCTGCTGGCCGACGACCCGGGCGCCGGGAAGACGATCATGGCCGGCCTCTACATCAAGGAACTGATCCTGCGTTCCGATTGCGAACGAGCGATCGTCGTCGCTCCCGGCGGGTTGGTGGAGCAGTGGCGCGAGGAACTGGCCACCAAGTTCGACCTGCGTTTCGAGGTTTTCAACCGCCAGATGATCGACGACGCCCACGGCCGCAACGTCTTTGCCGAACACAACCGGCTGATCGTGCGAATGGATCAGGTCTCCCGCAACGAAGACCTGATGGAACAGCTCTCCGAGGTGAACTGGGACGTCGCCGTGGTCGACGAGGCACACCGCATGTCCGCCCACTATTCATCCTGGGCGGGTGAGGTGTCCGAGACGAAACGTTTCAGGCTGGGCAGGCTGCTCTCGGAAACCGCACACAATCTCCTGCTGATGACCGCCACCCCGCACGCGGGAAAAGAAGAGGATTTCCAGCTGTTCATGTCGCTGCTGGACCGGGACCGTTTCGAGGGCCAGTACCGTCAGGGGGTGCACCGTACCGACACGAAAGGCCTCATGCGCCGCATGGTCAAGGAGGACCTGCTCACCTTCGAGGGCAAACCGTTGTTCCCGGAACGCCGCGCCTACACGGTGGCCTACGAACTGAGCCCGGCCGAACGGGAACTCTACGATCTCGTCACCGAGTACGTGCGCACGGAAATGGGACGCGCCGAATGCATCTCCCAGGCGGGTGACAGGAAACGCGGAAACAACGTCGGATTCGCCCTGACCGTTCTGCAACGCCGCCTCGCCTCCAGCCCGGAAGCGATCCTGCGGTCGCTGGAACGCCGCCAACGCCGACTCGAAGACAGGCTCCGCGAACTCACCCGCATCCAGGAAACGGCGAGCCCTGCGGAGAAGGAACAATCCGACGCCCGGTTCGACGCGAAACTCCCGTCCCTGTCGATCCATGACTACGAAGACATGGATCTGGAAACAACCGATTCGGAAC
>CAUSVT010000010.1:0-5284 GCA_963535375.1 uncultured Candidatus Saccharibacteria bacterium
CACCGACATGAACGTCATCATGACCGCCGACGGCCGCTACGTCGAAATCCAGGGCGCCGCCGAAGGCGCCCCCTTCACCCGATCCGAAATGGACGCCCTGCTCACCCTGGCCGTCAAAGGCACCGCTGAACTCGCCGCACTCCAGCAACAGGCGCTGGCCGAGTGAACGCCTGCAAGCAGGCACCCCTTGCCGGGGCGAACCAAAAAGAAGAGCAAATCTAATAGGCACAAAACGGCATTTGCGCCCGTTTCACTAGGACGTCATGCTATGAATAAAAGAGCTAATAGATAGCGCTCAAGCGCTGTCAGCCACTGCCGCGCATAGGGAAATTCATCATGCAGGCCATGTCAGCACACAGGCATCTCTGATACAGCGCGGCACCCCTATTCCGCTCATTCAGCAGCCCACGGCCAACTGGCAAACCATGCAAAGCCACGTACTCCGTGTTGGCGAAATGACAGGGAAATTTGCCGAAATTTTCGGGGCAAGAGAAATAGCCTCTTGCACGGGGCAACTGCATGACCTGGGTAAATACACGCCTGAATTTGATGAGCGGCTGCATGATGGCGCCCAACCAATCGATCACGCCGCCGCCAGTGCAAAAATCGCTTTCGAACGCTGGGGAAAAAACGCCATCAGCAAGCTGGCGGCAGGAAATCAGCCTGCCTGAAACCCTGCGCGCACCGCCACTTAGCCGATGCCCACCATCCTTATTTTCCTACGCATTTTTTACCCGAATACTCTATTTCTGCTTGGCTGATGCCAATTACCTCGCCATAGAAGCCTTTTACTCAAATCTAGAAAACAAGGCGGTTGAACGCGGTGACTATCCTGATCTAAACGCCCTACAACAAAATTTCAATCAATTCATCAACGCTTTCAGACGATGTATCGCCCAAGCCTCGCAACAAGCCAAAGCCGAAAACGCAACGCCATCTTAAACCGCCTGCGTAGCGAAATTCCTGATCATGCCGTCAATCAAGCCGCACAACCGCAAGGGCTGTTTACGCTCACCGTCCTTACCGGCAGCGGCAAAACCTTCACTTCCATGGCGTTTGCGCTAGAACACGCCAAACGGCACGATATGCGACGCGTGATTTACGTCATTTCGTTCACCGGCATCATCGAATAAAACGCCGCCAAGTTCCGTAAAGCTTTTGGCGAATTGGGTGAACAAGCCGTGTTGGAACACCACAGCGCCTTCGACGACGGCAAACTGCAAGGCGAAGCCACCAAAGACAAGCTGCGCCTCGCTTCGGAAAATTGGAACGCGCCCATTGTCGTTACCACCGCCGTGCAATTCTTTGAACCCTTTTTTGCCGGCATCTTCCCGCGCTGCCGCAAACTGCACAACATGCAGGCTCCATCATTATTTTCGACGAAGCGCAAATGCTGCTGCTCAATTTTGCGCTGCCCCTCATGCAAGCCATCAAAGAATTGGCGCAGAACTACCGCTGTTCTGTTGTCATGTGCACCGCCACCCAGCCTGCCGTGCAAGCCGAAAATGGCTTCTATCGCGGCTTCAAAAATGTACGTGGAATAGCCCTGAAATCAACCGCACTTTTTGACAAACTGCGCCGCACCACCGAGCAACACATCGGCACGCAAACCGATGCCGACCTGCTCGCCAAACTCGGCGAACACCCGCAAATGCTCGCCATCGTCACAACCGCCGCCATGCCCGCAGCCTGTACGATCAAGTCAAACACCTTGACAGCACGTTCCACCTGACTGCCTTAATGCGCGCCAAACACCGCAGTCAGCAGTTCGACGTCATCCGATAGCCGGTTTGAAAAACGGCGAACCCTGCCGCGTTATCACCACCTCTCTCATCGAAGCCAGCGTTGATGTGGATTTTCCGCTGGTGATGCGCGCCGAAGCAGGCTTAGGCAGCGTTGCCCAAGCCGCCGGACGCTGCAGCCGCGAAGGCAAAAGGCCGTCTGAAAACAGCTTTGTATGGATATTCGCATCCGAAAATAAATGGTAAGCTCCGCCCGAACTTGCCACCCAAGCCGCTGCCCCTTTTAAAGAGCTTTACGACCTAGAAGGCGAAGAACTGGATCACAAACAAATCCTGCAAATGCACCACAACGCCAGGCAAGACTTATATTCCCTATTTCAAACCATTGCCGATAATTTCTGTATAATCAGGCCGTATGCGGTCGCTCATCATTCCGTTCGATGATGAGGCTGGACGCTTCATCGACAATCCGCGCCACGCCGACCACATCGGCGGACTATTCACAAACTGCAACCTTACGCCGCTCAAACCCCCGAAAGAGACTTCGCTGCTTTATATAAAGCTGGATGTATCGAATCAATCGATGAAATAAGCTTTGGTAAATAGTTTTATGCACTGATTGAGCTGGATTTGTATGACAAAGTGACGGGGCTGAGTTGGGAGGATGTGGATTTTTTGAGGGGGGGTTTAGTATTTTGAGTCTGGTCTATAGAGAGAAAGTAATATGACTCCTTTATAAGTTTATTTTTGAGTGCGCAAGAGTAATATGCTATCAACATAAAAATAGATGCTGGAGAAAGCATAAAAAAATGAACAACACAGAACTTGATAATTTAAAAAGATGGTTACAGACGATTTTTACAGATAAGTTAGTAATTATTGTTGGTTCAGGTCTATCTTGTGCGGAAGGCTTGCCTAGCATGTGGCATCTAGGTGAGAAATTGAAACAAGAGATGCCTAGCAAAATTTCCAATGAAAACTTGAAAATTTGGCATGAGATTGCAGCCTGCCTTGAATCAGACGGATTAGAAGGTGCTTTATTAAAGCATCCAGCTAATGATGCAATCGAATCAGTAATAATCAAAATAACGGCTAAATATGTTTTAAATGAAGAACAAAAAGCAATTAATAGATGTATTTCTGAAAATAAAAAGCTCAAGTTTTCCTATTTATTTCCTCATATTTCATCCTGTACTCCTAAAATGGTTCGTGTAATTACAACAAATTACGATAGATTGATTGAGTTTGCGGCAGAGTATGAGGATTGGGGCGTTGATTCGATGATGGTTGGACGATATTGGGGGAAGCATAACCCTAATTTGAGTGAAAAATTATTAGTTGAAAAGGTTGTTGCAAAAGGAAAAACGCCAAGACTTGTTTATCGAAATCATATCAAAATTTATAAACCACATGGCAGTTTAGATTGGTTCATGGCTGGAAATACTCCAATGACTAGTTGCATAGGCGCAATGGAAGAGCCGTTAATTATTACACCTGGTGTTGGTAAGTATAAAAAAGGTTATGGGCAGCCATTTGATGTTCATCGAGAACAAGGGAATAGAGCAATTGATAGCGCTTCTGCAATTTTATGTATTGGCTATGGTTTCAATGATGATCATCTTCAAACGCATCTGACCACTAAGATTAAAAGCGGTATCAAAACTTTAATATTAACAAGGGGGTTGTCAGATAATGCTCGAAAAGTAGTCTGTGAATCATCAAATTGCAAGGCTCTTATTTTTAATGAAAATCCACAAGGCACTGCCGTTATTAGTAACTCGGGAGAAGAGATTATTTCTAATGTTGACTGGTGGGATATTGAATATTTTGTGAAAGAGGTTTTGGAAAATGGAAATTAAAAAATTAAATTTTGACGCTAAAGATCAGCTCGGAAGAGTGGTAACGGTAGATACAAGTCGGGTTTTGATTTCTGTCGAAGAGCATGGACAAATGACTAGTATTGCTGTTGGTAATTTGATTGCAATCAATGGTAGAACAGCTAATGAGTTCCTTATTGGAATCATTGAACGGGTAACGCGATCGATTAGTGAAAAATTACTTTTGGATGACACATCTGATGACGGTTCAATTCCGTTAGGAGAAAGCCAAGATGATTTTATTAGAGCTGTTTTGATTGGGACTTATAGAACAGTTGATGGCAGCTTGAGCAATACATTTAAACGAGGAGCAGATTGCTTTCCTCAAATTGATAAAACTTGCTTTCATCTCAGTGGCAGCAATCTGCAATTATTTATGAATCTGCTATCAGCCAATGTAGCAGAAAATGAGCGATTGACATTAGGTCATTTTATGGCTGATGAAACGGCAGTAGCTGTGGCAAATGGCGATAAGTTCTTTCAACGGCATGCCGCTATTTTAGGCAGTACCGGCTCTGGTAAAAGCTGGTCTGTTGCTTTGATTCTAGAAAGAGCAGCCGCATTAAAGTCGGCTAATCTTATTGTGTTCGATATGCACGGAGAATACTCAACTTTGTGCGAAGGAGACAAACCAATTGCACAGCAATATCATATTGCAGGGCCGGGTGATTTAGACGGTTCAAATCCGAATAGCTTGTTTATACCCTACTGGTTGTTAAATAGAGAAGAAATGCTGGCTTTGATTCTTGATCGTAGTGATGATAATGCACCAAATCAGGCAGCAAGGTTTACCGAACATGTCCGTACTTTAAAAGAACGGACCTTACAAAGTGAAGGAAAAACGGAAGTTCTTGAGACATTTACAGTTGATTCACCGATTCCATATAACATTAGTTCTTTGCTGGAGTATCTAAATAGAGATGATACTGGTATGAAGCAAGGAGCAAGAGGAGAGGTAAAAGGTGATTGGAACGGTAGATTAACTAGATTCATAGGTCGTCTGAAAGCCAAAATTGATGATAGACGTTGTGGGTTTATGTTTCAGCCTCCCGAAGAATGTAATGCCTACGGTTGGCTAGAAAATATGTTGATGAAACTGTTTGCTGTTTCAGAGAGCCAAAGGGGCATTAAAATCATTGATTTCTCTGAAGTTCCATCAGATGTATTGCCAATTATTACAGGTGTTCTTGCTCGCTTGTTATATAACATTCAATTCTGGATGGATAAAGATGCACGACACCCATTAACGATTGTTTGCGATGAAGCGCATTTATATCTCCCAGTTCGTGATGCAGCAGAGGTAGCAGAAAAACGAGCATTAGAAGCCTTTGAACGCATTGCAAAAGAAGGTAGAAAATACGGCGTATCTTTATTAGTTGTTAGCCAACGCCCTTCAGATGTTAGCCGGACAATCCTTAGCCAGTGCAATAATTTCTTGGTTCTTCGCTTAACAAATGATCAAGATCAAAGTGTTGTGAAACGGTTGTTACCTGAATCAATGGTAGGAATTACAGATATTTTGCCATTGCTTGATTTAGGTGAAGCATTGCTATTAGGAGATTCAATTTTACTTCCTACAAGAATTAAACTTGATAAACCTACAATAGCTCCTGAAAGCGCAACGCGGCAATTTTGGAGTGATTGGGCAAACCAAGAACCAAAACC
>CAUSVT010000011.1:0-5192 GCA_963535375.1 uncultured Candidatus Saccharibacteria bacterium
GGC
This sequence comes from uncultured Candidatus Saccharibacteria bacterium, assembly GCA_963535375.1. Taxonomy (GTDB): domain Bacteria; phylum Patescibacteriota; class Saccharimonadia; order Saccharimonadales; family Saccharimonadaceae; genus Nanosynbacter. Next base: position 4 of record CAUSVT010000011.1, read on the forward strand.
GCCGAGCAAAACGCGGGAAAACGAACGTTTGTTCATGTTGCAAGAAGTGGTTTGAAAAACGGCGATTGTCGCAAGGCTGAACGCAGATTGGCTCCTGCTCAATCGTCGCAGGCTGCTTGTGCTGGCAACGCCACGCGCTTTTTCGCCCGAGGTGCGCGCGCCCAAGCCTAAGCCGGGGAAGGGGTGCGATAGGCCGCGCCGAGGGGAAGCCCAAGGCCACGCCCAGTTCGCGCACTTCGTCTTTGAACCAATCGCACGAATGGTTTGTCTGCGTGGATCGGGCGCACCGGCCGTCTGCTGGCCGCCTTGCCACCACTGGCCCCGCCTGCGCTTGATGGCGTGATTGCGCGAGAAGTTCGCGATGCCGATTTTTAGCGCTCGCCCACGCACCGCAGCTGACGCAAGCCCTGCGCGCTGCACGCCAAGCCAGTGGCAACCCCATTACCCACCGCTTGGGCCTGCATTTCAAAAGCCGCCAATTGAAGAGCAATTGCCTCTGTATTCGGATGCTGTGGCCTAGCTTGCTCGTTTGCGGCAGGAACCTGCACTTTCGGTCACCATGAAGTCTAGGGCTATGAAAGCGTCGAGGTGCAATACGCCCGTTTAATCGCCTACAAGACTTCGACATCACTATCCATGCCCACCTCGCCTGGAACGCCACCGTCTTTGTAGTGAGGGGCAGAATGCTTATGTGGCCATCAATAACAAGGCGGGGGGGTACATTGTTGTCGGTGGTAGAGTTGAGTAAAAAGATTGTAAATCAATGTATATACTTGATTTATATTAATATCAATAAATTAGCCAAATATCTCTCAATCATTTTTCAATACACTGTCACTAAGCTTTTACATCGTGCAGGATTGGTTCGCTGCTAACGCCGGGTCATGGTGCAAACTGTTTGAACGTAATTTTTTTATCGTTAAAAATCGCTAGAAAACAAATGGAAGCTCCACCCTATCAAAAGATCACGCAGTGAACTTGATAATGGCTTGTCTGATTTTAACTATGCGCATAGATGCTTGCTATTTTGGGTTCAAGGTTAAATAAAACAAATGTGAATTTTTATACAGGTTCAAATGTTAAGATAGACTCCGTTCTCATTCGTCCACCGAGCGGAGCACTCGATTGTGTCGGCAGTGGCAAGTAGCGATTTTTATTGGGAATTTCGCGCTCAATTTCGCGATTCAGCCTTAACCCAACCATCTCTCCTGCTCTCGCCACACCAGCAGAGCTTTTAATAAAATTCCCTTTTAAACATGAGTTCCCGACTATTAATACAGCACGACCATCAGGTTTTAATACGCGTGATACTTCAGACATCATGCGATAAATATCTTCTGCATAGCGTCTAACCATAGCGGCGTGTCTCGAAGTCAAGTTTGCTTTGTCACACATACTATCACTAACGTCTTCAAATGGCGATGCCGTGGAGTTATTATCAGGACTTCGCTCTGCACCAATGCTTGTCGATCGAATCATCCTAAGACTTCCAAGGCTATACCCAAGCCAAACAAGCGACATGCGATGTCCACGCATATAGTCAATGGCATTTAGATAAGGCGGTGAAGTCAAAACTAAATCAACACTCGACTTAGCCAAATCAAGAGATCGTGAATCGCCCCTAATAATCTCGACGCCACCCGTCGGAGGGGATTGCTCCAAAATATTTTGTATCTGATGAACAGAACGTTCAAAGCCTGCCCAAACTTCATAGTCCGATTCAAGTGCGACTCGGTGCGGACGACTATGAGAAGTATCCCTGGCAAGCGATGCACCTTGGTTTTTAGTGATAATGATTCGACTCAAAGCAACACGGAGAATATCTAGTTCAGCATCGCAAGCCTGTTCGCAGTGACCTAATTCCGCAAGAACAAAAGCTATTCGACGCAGCTCCTGCCGTTGCCGTTCGGCAAACCAATAATTGACAAATACACTAGTTTCTTCATCCTCATCAATCCATGGCAAATGGATGGCATCCGAAAGTTTTGCTATACGTTTCTTAAATACGTTTAGTTTTTTCTGGAGTTTTTCACGATCAAATGCGGTGTTCCAGGCACGAGCCATAAGCACAGCCAATGGGTCAAGATCCCGCCCTATGCACGTGTGTCCAAGTGCTGCAGCATGTCGCAATACCGTACCAGATCCTGCCATTGGATCAAGCACAAGACTGCCTTTCGAAAGAAGGTGTAATGCATCAATGGCAAGCTCTGGCGCCATTCGTGCCGGAAACGGATGTATTGGCTTAATTTTCTTTTTGCTCTGCATTATAGCCTCTCTCCACTGGTTCACCATCGTGAAGCTTTTCAAGCTGCGACGCTACCGCTGCTGCAACTTTTTCAGCACTTGCGTTGACAACAATCTTGTCGTTATCGATACCTACGAGGTCTGGAATCAATATTGACAAACCACGTGCAAGATCAATCACATCTTTATCAGTAACGCTTACTGCATTTAAGGTGCTACGGCAGACGAGCGCAAGCGTTCCTGCTGGCAGTACATCCGGCACTTGGCCTTTGAGGCTTTCCAAAGCCTTCAAGAAAATATCAAGGGTCAGTGGGCGTTTTGCTTTTATCCACATTTGCAGGTTATTAATCCATACCGAAACCTTTTTAGGGTCATAAATCTCAAAAATCTCTCGTAGTTTTGTTACTGGAATAGCGCCGTGTGCTACTGTGTACTCCATTAACTTCCCAAGATCAGACGCCATCATCGGTGTTACTTTTTGCTGTTCACACCGGGTTACCAAGGCACCGTCGCTGAACCCAGGTGCTACAACGAGCGCATAGTTTGCCTTGTATCGTTCGCGATGTTCTACGATACCGGCCAAATTGATGTTGTTCGTTGCAGCAACGTCCTTCTTCGAAGATTTGGCGTCAAATGTAAAGCTATACAGTGGTGGTTTCGGATTCTCTTCGGTTGCAACCGCATTAGATGGTGTTGAAAACGCGCTGGCGACGCCTTCAGGTTCACCCGGCTTGGCCAAGTCTTGTACCTGAAAACCAAGGTATCGCAACGCGTCTGAAAGAACGGCCTCAAGATGCTTACTGTTTACGCTATCGTTTTGCATCTGGAGTAGAAGCTTGGCTATATACGTTCCTGATCGACGTTGCTGCATTGCGCGAAAACGAAGTAATTTATCTCGATAGTTTCTGATTTCCTGCAGTGCCAATGGAGCTATGCCGATGTCTAGTGCATAAATATCACTGAGCAAATTCACCATCGCGATCGTTCGCAAAAGTTCTTTTTCAGCTTTTGTTCTGGAATGTTCCGCTACGAATGGGTGATCTTTATTGACTACGATAGAGTTGTCGGAAAACCGAAACTTAACAAAGCCTTCGTCACCGCTGGCTTCGTACTTAACATCTCTTAATGCATTTTTGATATTTTCAGATGTATTTTCCCTCCAAGACTGAAGTTTTGCACTCCGGTCTTGAATTCCAGTTTCATCGAAAAGATCCCGGATAGGAGAATGCCCCTTCAATGTCTCCGAAACAACATTACGCAATGGACTAAGTGACATCACACCTAATGACTTGACGAGCACATCTCCACCATCAGGCATGGCTACATTTACATCGGAGTCGTAGTGTGTGCGGGCCATGTTAAAGGCACGACGCAGGAAAGCGCGGAAAACCTTGAGTTCACGGCACACCTTAAACTTCTCACGATCGGTCGTAAGCAGAGTATTTAAACCATCTGCCCGTACAGCCATTCTGAATCGGGCCCAAGCTGCATGGCTTAAGTTTTCTTCGCCAAAACTAGGGTCGCTTTGGTTAATCAAGCGCCCAAGAACATTTACATGAAATCCATTTGATGATCCATGTTCATCACTTTTCCCTCCACTTATCTTATTTTCAAAAAGAGTAATCGTTCCTGTCACCTTTCCAATGCCTGGAATTTCAATGTGCGGGCATGGGTCATTATTGCTTTCTAGGGGAATTGTTGACTCCTCTTCCTGATCTTTCGAATTGATCTCTTCTAAGCTAATAGATTTAAATGTCAAATCTTTTCCAATAATCCATTGCTGAGATATAGGAGAGTCGACTTTCGACGAAGAGAGTAGATCGCCATTTATGCAAATGGCCATCGAACTGCGGAATGGAAGCGCTGCCTGTAACATTCGACGAAGCACACCAACTTTAAGTTCACGCCCTGTTTGTTTTAATCCTGAAAGAATGACGAGCGTCCAAGTATCCTTGGTAGGCCTCTTGAATACGTCGACGGGGGCTCTGAACTCGTCGTCGCCTAATGCGCCATCTGGATGTGGGATGCCGGACTTAATTAGGCTTAAAGTGACTTGACCGTCATATACTTCTCGAAGTGCAGCCTCCACTTCAGCCTCAGTTACTTCAAAGACATCAAGTTTTAGATTACTAATGAGACTATCCTGGCCATTATCGGCGTTTTCCTTCTTTTGATCGACGACATCGTAGTCCATCGTCACACGTCGAATTTTTCCGTCTGATGCCTTACAGATGTAAGTGAGTTTGCTCGCCAGAACATACGTAGCGAGTTTCCCGATTCCAAATCGACCTATTATCTTTCGTCCAGATTTTTTCGGAGTATTTCGCTTTTGTGAGAAGGCGATATGCCAGAGTTGTCGTAGCCCATCTTCATCCATTGATTCCCCATTATCAAGCACACTAAGCGTAGCCGATGGGTTCGTTAAGTCAGTCGGAATTCGAACGTCAACATAATCCGCTAGTGCATCCCAACCATTGGAGATCAACTCTTCAAATGCCTTCTGGGGCGAGGAGTACATGAATTCACTGAAGTGCTCAAGAAAACGCGTACTGATCTCTACAGGAATAGTAGCAGACGGTTGCCCAATAGTTTCAGGCGTTGCGCGCATAGATGCCTTCGTCGAAGAAGACTGCTCTTTCCCTGATCTGCTTTCTCTTTTCATAAAAACCCCTTCCCCAAAAATCGTTATTCTTTATTAGGGCTGCAGCTAAGCACCAACATTGTCCTGGTTTTAAATAAAAGCAAAGTAGTTTTCACTTCCTCTCACTCCCACTCAATCGTCGCCGGCGGTTTGCTGGAAACGTCATAAGTCACGCGATTAATCCCGCGCACTTCGTTGATGATTCGCGACGACACCTTTTTCAGCAGCGCATACGGCAGTTCGGCCCAGTCGGCGGTCATGAAATCGCTGGTTTGCACGGCGCGCAGGGCGACGACGTAGTCGT
>CAUSVT010000012.1:0-3426 GCA_963535375.1 uncultured Candidatus Saccharibacteria bacterium
AAGGTAGCCGTACCGGAAGGTGCGGCTGGATCACCTCCTTTCTAAGGAGCCGAATGGTATTTGTGGCTGGTTTGTTCCTGGTTTTTGTTTCTGGGGGCCGGTCATGTTTTTGGTTTCTGGGTGGAACATTGGCTTTTACCATGTTTTTGTGGTGGCGCGTTGTTGGGTTTTGAGGGGTCGGTGGCCGTTTTGTGGCTGTTGGTTTCTCTGTGGGCCCCGGGTCTTCTGGCTGCTGTTTGTGGCTGGGGGGTTTTGGGGTGTGTGTTTTGAGAACTTTATAGTGGACGCGAGCATCTTTGTAGTTTTTGTTGTTGGTTTTTTGGCAAGCTACTTAGTGCGATCGGTGGATGCCTTGGCACCAAGAGCCGATGAAGGACGTTGTAACCTGCGATAAGCCCAGGGGAGTTGGTAAACGAGTTTTGATCCTGGGATTTCCGAATGGGGTAACCTTGATTCCGGAGTTGTGTCCGGTGACCTCTGCCTGAATGTATAGGGTAGTTGGAGGGAACGCGGGGAAGTGAAACATCTCAGTACCCGTAGGAAGAGAAAACAATAGTGATTCCGTGAGTAGTGGCGAGCGAAAGTGGATGAGGCTAAACCTGTGCCGTGTGATAGCTGACAGGTGTTGCGGTGCGGGGGTTGTGGGATGCGTTGTGGTCTGGCTGTTGACGGGCCGGCGAGTTATAAATTGATGGATGAAGTTGAATCGGTTGGAAAGCCGGAGCGTAGAGGGTGATACTCCTGTAGGCGTATGTCTGTCACTCGTTTTTCGTTTTCCCAAGTAGCACGGGACTCGTGGAATTCCGTGTGAATCTGGCAGGACCATCTGCTAAGCCTAAATACTCCTTGGTGACCGATAGTGTATCAGTACCGTGAGGGAATGGTGAAAAGTACCCCGGGAGGGGAGTGAAATAGTACCTGAAACCGTGTGCTTACAAGCCGTTGGAGCCTTTTGGGGTGACAGCGTGCCTTTTGAAGAATGAGCCTGCGAGTTAGTGTTATGTCGCGAGGTTAACCCGTGTGGGGTATCCGTAGCGAAAGCGAGTCTGAATAGGGCGTTTGAGTGGCATGACCTAGACCCGAAGCGGAGTGATCTATCCATGGCCAGGTTGAAGCGACGGTAAGACGTCGTGGAGGACCGAACCCACTTCAGTTGAAAATGGAGGGGATGAGCTGTGGATAGGGGTGAAAGGCCAATCAAACTCTGTGATAGCTGGTTCTCCCCGAAATGCATTTAGGTGCAGCGTTACGTGTTTCTTGCCGGAGGTAGAGCTACTGGATGGCCGATGGGCCTTCACGGGTTACTGACGTCAGCTAAACTCCGAATGCCGGTAAGTGAGAGCGTAGCAGTGAGACAGTGGGGGATAAGCTTCATTGTCGAGAGGGAAACAGCCCAGACCACCAACTAAGGCCCCTAAGCGTGTGCTAAGTGGGAAAGGATGTGGAGTTGCTTAGACAACCAGGAGGTTGGCTTAGAAGCAGCCATCCTTGAAAGAGTGCGTAACAGCTCACTGGTCAAGTGATTCTGCGCCGATAATGTAGCGGGGCTCAAGTACACCGCCGAAGTTGTGGCAATGACCCTTTGGGGTTGTTGGGTAGGGGAGCGTCGTGTGGCCGGTGAAGCTGCGGTGTAAACCAGTGGTGGAGGCTATGCGAGTGAGAATGCAGGCATGAGTAGCGAAAGATGAGTGAGAAACTCATCCGCCGGATGATCAAGGGTTCCAGGGTCAAGTTAATCTGCCCTGGGTTAGTCGGGGCCTAAGGCGAGGCCGACAGGCGTAGTCGATGGATAACGGGTTGATATTCCCGTACCGGTGAAAAACCGCCCATACTGATATTGTGATGCTAACCATGCGAAGCATGATGTGCAGGCTTTTGTTTGTGTGTTGTGTGGGTTGTGGGACCCGATCTTTGGAGGTAAACGTGTTAACAGGTGTGACGCAGGAAGGTAGCCAAGCCACGCGATGGTTGTCGTGGTCTAAGCGTGTAGGGTTGTCGGTTGTTAAATGCGCCGGCTGTGTGCCTGAGACGTGATGGGACCCCGTTTTTGGGGGATTTGGTGATCCTATGCTGCCGAGAAAAGCATCGGCGTGAGGTTTGAGCTGCCCGTACCCGAAACCGACACAGGTGATCAGGTAGAGAATACTAAGGCGATCGAGAGAATCATGGTTAAGGAACTCGGCAAAATGCCCCCGTAACTTCGGGAGAAGGGGGACCTTGAGCGTGATGGGCACTTGCTGCCTGGAGCGTGTATGGGTCGCAGAGACCAGGGGGAAGCGACTGTTTATCAAAAACACAGGTCCGTGCGAAGTCGTAAGACGATGTATACGGACTGACTCCTGCCCGGTGCTGGAAGGTTAAGAGGATTGGTTAGCTCTTTTTGGGCGAAGCTGAGAATTTAAGCCCCAGTAAACGGCGGTGGTAACTATAACCATCCTAAGGTAGCGAAATTCCTTGTCGGGTAAGTTCCGACCTGCACGAATGGAGTAACGACTTCCCTACTGTCTCAACCATGAACTCGGCGAAATTGCAGTACGAGTAAAGATGCTCGTTTCGCGCAGCAGGACGGAAAGACCCCGTGACCTTTACTATAGTTTGGTATTGGTGTTTGGTTTGGCTTGTGTAGGATAGGTGGGAGACTGTGAAGCATGGACGCTAGTTTGTGTGGAGTCGTTGTTGAAATACCACTCTGGTCAATCTGGATGTCTAACTTCGGGCCATGATCTGGTTCAGGGACAGTGCCTGATGGGTAGTTTAACTGGGGCGGTTGCCTCCTAAAGTGTAACGGAGGCGCCCAAAGGTTCCCTCAGCCTGGTTGGCAATCAGGTGTTGAGTGTAAGTGCACAAGGGAGCTTGACTGTGAGACTGGCAGGTCGAGCAGGGACGAAAGTCGGGACTAGTGATCCGGCGGTACGTTGTGGAACGGCCGTCGCTCAACGGATAAAAGGTACCTCGGGGATAACAGGCTGATCTTGCCCAAGAGTCCATATCGACGGCATGGTTTGGCACCTCGATGTCGGCTCGTCGCATCCTGGGGCTGGAGTCGGTCCCAAGGGTTGGGCTGTTCGCCCATTAAAGCGGTACGCGAGCTGGGTTCAGAACGTCGTGAGACAGTTCGGTCCCTATCCGCTGCGCGCGTTGGAAATTTGAGAAAGGCTGTCCTTAGTACGAGAGGACCGGGACGGACGAACCTCTGGTATGTCAGTTGTACCGCCAGGTGCATGGCTGATTGGCTACGTTCGGGAGGGATAACCGCTGAAAGCATCTAAGCGGGAAGCCTGTTTCGAGATGAGATTTCCTGGCACTTTTGGTGTGTGAGGCTCCTTATAGATGATGAGGTTGATAGGCCGGGTATGGAAGCGGGGACTGAAGACTCGTGGAGTTGACTGGTACTAATAGGCCGAAGGCTTACTTTTCAAGAGAGTT
>CAUSVT010000013.1:0-2898 GCA_963535375.1 uncultured Candidatus Saccharibacteria bacterium
AGGAATTTCGCTACCTTAGGACCGTTATAGTTACGGCCGCCGTTTACCGGGGCTTCGATCAAGAGCTTGCACCCCATCAATTAACCTTCCGGCACCGGGCAGGCGTCACACCCTATACGTCCACTTGCGTGTTTGCAGAGTGCTGTGTTTTTGATAAACAGTCGCAGCGGCCTATTCTCTGCGGCCTCCAACAGCTATTCACCATCAGAGGCATACCTTATCCCGAAGTTACGGTATCATTTTGCCGAGTTCCTTTACCCGAGTTCTCTCAAGCACCTTGGAATTCTCTTCCTACCCACCTGTGTCGGTTTGGGGTACGGTTGTCATAATCTGAAGCTTAGAGGCTTTTCCTGGAAGCAGAGCATCAACCACTTCGTTTCCGTAGAAACTCGTCATCACGTTTCAGTCTTAGGAACCCGGATTTGCCTAAGTCCCCAACCTACGCGCTTAAACACACATCCAACAGTGTGCTGGCCTAGCTTTCTCCGTCCCCCCATCGCAATTATGATCAGTACAGGAATATTAACCTGTTTCCCATCGACTACGCGTTTCCGCCTCGCCTTAGGGGCCGACTCACCCTGCGCCGATTAGCGTTGCGCAGGAAACCTTGGGTTTTCGGTGTGCGGGTTTTTCACCCGCATTATCGTTACTCATGTCAGCATTCGCACTTGTGATACCTCCAGCATGCTTCTCAACACACCTTCTTCGGCTTACACAACGCTCCCCTACCACTTGCATCTTCATGCAAATCCGCAGCTTCGGTAGACAGTTTAGCCCCGGTAAATCTTCCGCGCAGGACGACTCGACTAGTGAGCTATTACGCTTTCTTTAAAGGATGGCTGCTTCTAAGCCAACCTCCTAGCTGTCTAAGCCTTCCCACTTCGTTTCCCACTGAACTGTCATTTCGGGACCTTAGCTGGCGGTCTGGGTTGTTTCCCTCTTCACGACGGACGTTAGCACCCGCCGTGTGTCTCCTGTAGTAAAACTTTACGGTATTCGGAGTTTGCATCGGGTTGGTAAGTCGGTATGACCCCCTAGCCGAAACAGTGCTCTACCCCCGTAAGTCAATCTACAAGGCACTACCTCAATAGTTTTCGGGGAGAACCAGCTATCTCCGAGCTTGTTTAGCCTTTCACTCCTATCCACAGGTCATCCCCGCATTTTTCAACATGCGTGGGTTCGGTCCTCCAGTTGATGTTACTCAACCTTCAACCTGCCCATGGATAGATCGCCCGGTTTCGGGTCTACACCCAGAGACTTATCGCCCTATTAAGACTCGCTTTCGCTACGGCTCCCCTATTCGGTTAACCTCGCCACTGAATGTAACTCGCTGACCCATTATACAAAAGGTACGCCATCACATATCTTCATATGCTCTGACTGCTTGTATGCACACGGTTTCAGGTTCTATTTCACTCCCTTCACCAGGGTTCTTTTCGCCTTTCCCTCACGGTACTGGTTCACTATCGGTCGACAACGAGTATTTAGCCTTGGAGGATGGTCCCCCCATCTTCAGACAGGATTTCACGTGTCCCGCCCTACTCGATTCATTGTGTATGGCTTTCGTATACGGGGCTATCACCCTCTATGGCCACCCTTCCCAGGATGTTCTACTAACTCATACGCAACTTAATTGGGCTTCTCCGCGTTCGCTCGCCGCTACTTGCGGAATCTCGGTTGATTTCTTTTCCTCGGGGTACTTAGATGTTTCAGTTCTCCCGGTTCGCTTCCGCAGTCTATGTATTCAACTACGGATGACCCTAAGGTCGGGTTGCCCCATTCGGAGATCCCCGGATCATTGCTTGTTATCAGCTTCCCGGGGCTTTTCGCAGATTTCCACGTCCTTCTTCGCCTGTTGTCGCCAAGGCATCCACCGTGTGCACTTATTCACTTGATCATACAACCTCAAGTTATCTTTCGGTTGTGCTGTTCTCTCTTTACTACTCTACGTTTTCAGATTATGAAACTATACTTGGCTTTCGCCTTGCTCTCTCATCATCTGTTGGCTACGCAGAGGAAAACATAAGTAACAACGTCTTGTTTTTCTCAGCTACTCAATTTAGTTGTTTAAATTGAATGTTTCCGGTTGTTATAGATCATTGTCCTAAGACAACAAAAAATTGAACACCATGTGCTCCATCTGTGTTCTTACATCAGCTTTAGCTTCATGTTCAATTTTCTGCTTTCTTTAGCAAACTACGTTTCAAATGGTGGAGCCAAGGAGGATCGAACTCCTGACCTCCTGCGTGCAAAGCAGGCGCTCTCCCAGCTGAGCTATGGCCCCTTCTTGGTGGGTCTGAGAAGATTTGAACTTCTGACCTCACCCTTATCAGGGGTGCGCTCTAACCAACTGAGCTACAGACCCTTCTCGTAGCTTGCTTTCAAAGATAGTTTGTGCGAGTGTCTTGTCACCTGTCATTTAAAGGAGGTGATCCAACCGCAGGTTCCCCTACGGTTACCTTGTTACGACTTCACCCCAGTCATCGGCCACACCGTGGCAAGCGCCCTCCTAAGTTAAGCTACCTGCTTCTGGTGCAACAAACTCCCATGGTGTGACGGGCAGTGTGTACAAGACCCGGGAACGTATTCACCGCGACATGCTGATTCGCGATTACTAGCGATTCCGACTTCATGCAGTCGAGTTGCAGACTGCAATCCGGACTACGATCGGCTTTATCAGATTGGCTCCACCTCGCGGCTTCGCTACCGTCTGTACCGACCATTGTAGCACGTGTGTAGCCCAGGCCGTAAGGGCCATGATGACTTGACGTCATCCCCACCTTCCTCCGGTTTGTCACCGGCAGTCTCCTTACAGTTCCCACCCAAAGTGCTGGCAAGTAAGGATAAGGGTTGCGCTCGTTGCGGGACTTAACCCAACATCTCACGACACGAGCTGAC
>CAUSVT010000014.1:0-2663 GCA_963535375.1 uncultured Candidatus Saccharibacteria bacterium
CCTCGACCCCCTTCACCCCGCCGACACGCCAGCTCCTGGATCCACGCTCACCCCACGGTCAGGTCCGAAGAGCCTCGAAAGCTGCCAGGCTCTGTCGTCTACAGGACTACGCGAACAAGGCGCTCCAACAGCACATATCCTGCCGCTGAATAGCAGCCCAGTGCGGACCGATTTGACGACCACGTTTGCACGAACAAGGGGGTTCTTGAACCGATGGAACCCATCATAGCTGTTCCTATGCCCAAGCCGCGTCGGTCTTCGCGGACTCCGACGTCGAACACTCCCGCGACTTCCTCGGAACGAACTAACGAGTACCACGCGACAGCTGTGCTATCGTCACTCAGAAAATGATAGAACTCGCGTTCATCTACGGCCGACGTTGCCCCATTACCTCTCCAGTCTGCGTACTCAACCCGCAGATGGTCATCCGAAGACGACAGTGGCGGAGACACGCGGAGTAGATTCACATCATATTCAACCTCCACAGAAGACCTGTGCGCCATCAACCAAATCGCGATCCGCCCAGACGTGCTATCCAAGGAGGAGACCCGAAAGCACCCGGGCGGGAGATTCTCGAGTGCCACCTCTCGCGAAAGGACCTTGAAGTTGAAGTCGGTTGCCTGAAGGTCAGCGCGACAAACAGATATAAGGCCCATCGAATCAGTCTCAACATGGCATCCAATGCTGGCTAGCCATCGTAGCTCGCATGACAGAATGGGGTTAGACATTGAAAGTTACTCCCGCTCCAGCTTCGGACTGGACAACACAGGATTACGGTGAACTATCAGAAGGCAGACGACAAAGATTAAGCAAACGAAGACCCCGGACAGCAACACTCCACCTTCCGCTAACCAAGACCCTATGAATAGTCCAACGCTCGGAGAGAGCAGCACGATGGCATCAATCCCGCCCAGCACGCGGGCTCTATGCTCCTCGTCAATCTGTTTGACCGCATAGCTGAACAGCGGCTGACTTAGGGCGTCGAAGACTCCATACAGTAGAAACGCTCCTACGACTAGCCACATCGGAACCCCGGCGGTAGCTAAGACTACAGAGGCTCCACCTCCAATCATGCTCAATCGGAATAGTCGACCGACATGCCGGGAGAAACGTTCCACAATAACCAGTCCAATGATTTCTCCCACTGCAATTCCAGCGCGTATCATCGTGAGACTTTGCACGGATTCATCTATCGACAAGGCCAGTGGTAGCAGCTGAGGAACGAAACCATATGCAAGATTCGCTACGAAGAGTACAAGTGTGAAACCACGAAGAAACCTGCTCCTCATCAGGAGGCTGCCTACCAAGCGTAAGTCTCCAGCGAGTGTCAGGCGCTCCCTCGGTTTCCCAGCATCTCTCGTCGCTCCCGGGGTCGCAAAGAAGCACGCCACCGCAGCACACATGTATCCGAAGGCGACAATCATGACGACCACCGAGACGCTCACAAAAGCTATGAGCACTCCCGATGACAAGAGGCCTGCAGTACCTACCAGGCGGCCAGCAACGCCAGTCCTGGCTTGGAATTTGATGAACACCTCTGTCTGGAGTGACCGGGAGGCCATGATCAGGCTTGATCGTCGGAATATCGACTGACAGAAATCGTTCGCGAGAACGAAGACAACTGCGGCAAGTAAGTTCGTCAGGATGATCGGAACGAACGCCAAGAACGCAAGGAGCAGCAAGAGCGACCCTATCAAGCCCAGCAGCATGGTCGTACGGGGCGCATATCGGTCGACAATGCCACCAACCACGACCGACATGGCCGCCCTGAAGAGGAGCGATGAGGCCAGCACTGTCGCTGGGGCGAGCACAGAACCGAGGTTGGACGCTAGAGACCAAGCGACCTGCAAGTCCAACAGCAGATCGCTAATCGAAGCGGCAACTGTCGCTAGGAGAAGAAGGTTAGCGACTCGGCGCTGATGAGACATGCTCTGCATAAAAGGCCACAGCTAGCGCGAAGTAGTCGCAGCCAGCCTGACACGGGTATCCATTTGAGTCCTCTTCCGCGCGACAACCCCCTCCACAAAGGGCTGCCAGTCGACAGTCTTGACACACCGGCTTACTGAACACCAACTCTTTCCGAATCAGTCGTTGTGCATGAGCAGACAAGGTGGCGATCGTGTCGGCATCCAACAGATTGCAGATACGGTCCGCTCTATCTGTGCGCTTAACACATGGGTACACGCTTCCATCAGTATCAACACAGATCGCTGATATTCCTGCGCCGCAATGGGCTACAGGATATCCGGTCGTCTCGAATTGCATGTTATCCGCGAACTTGACCGTGTCCAGCACGGAATGCACATCTCCCGTCTTGGTAAACACATGGTCCAGCAGTCGTCGAAGCTGTTCCGTCGTCGGGCGTTCGGTGTCGGCAACCTATTTAATCATGAAGAACCCAGGCGAGCAACCTATCGCGGCGAAGTGATCATAAAACTCCGTGGCGGTATCCGCCGTCGAGCGGGTCAGCACCTGCATCACTCTGAAGGGGATGCCAGCTTCCTTTGCGAGCGCTACGGCTCGCATGGCCCTTGCGAAGCTGCCGCGTCCACGAGTAGGGCTGTTCGTCGCTTCGTCGTGACCGTCAACATCGGTCCGTGGCAGGTCATCGAAGGCGACTTTTCCCCACTCCGTGACGGCCCTGTCCTGAAACTGAGTCACGG